>JBJXFQ010000029.1:0-3076 GCA_046155605.1 Phycisphaerales bacterium | reverse complement strand
TCGCAGAAGTTCGTCCCGCGCACCCCCGCGACGCTCGGCCACGCATCCCGCGGCAAAAGCCTCACAAACGGCTCGCGCCCATACGCCTCGCGCAACACACCCCTCACCCGCTCCTCGCTCCACCCCTCACGCCCCCCCTCACCAAGCTCCACGTGAATCGTCGAGAGAATCCCCCGGTCATACGGCCCAAGGTGCGCCGTGAACACCGTCGCCACGCCCGAATATTGGTCAATCTCCGGGTTGTGCCGATGCTTCAGCACGTTATACGCCTGCATGCTCACCTCGCAGAACAACGACTTCACCGCCGCCGTCCGCCCCGCCCCGCTCACCCCGCTCACCGAGTCCACGATCACGCGCCGCGACCCATCAATCGCCCCGGCCCGCGCCAAGGCCCGCAGCGGGATGATCGCCGACGTCGGATAGCATCCCGGCACCGCCACCAGGTCCGCGCCAACGAGCGCCGCGCGATTCGCCTCCGGCAGCCCATACACCGCCCGCTCCAGAAGTTCCGGGTGCGCGTGCTCGAACCCGTAATGCCTCGGATATTGCGACGCCGGACGCAACCGGAATGCCCCCGACAGATCGAACACCACCGGCCTCGCGCCCGCCGACGCGCCGAGCAACCCCGCCGCCAACTCCACGCTCGCCTCGTGTGGCGTCGCCAAGAAAACCGCCCGCGGCCTCAGCGCCAGAATCTCGCCGATCTCCGCCGCCTTGATCGGCTCCTCGATCCGCCCTCGAAACCGCGGGAACAGGTCCGCCATCGTCGCCGCCCCCCCACCGCCCGTCCCGCCGCCCACCGACTCCGCTCGCCGCGACGAGCCAAACAGCCCCGCGATCCGCGCGCCCGCGTGCCCCAGCAAAATCTCAACCAGTTCCGCGCCGCTATACCCCGTCGCCCCGACAATGACCACTGGAATCGTCAAGCCCGTGCTCCGCATCGCCATCGCACAACTCTCCGCGCTGCCATGAATCATGTTACCTCAGCGCCAGCGCCGCCCCGCACGCCCCGCACGCCGCGCCCGCCGCCGCCATCGCCGCAACCGTCCCCATCCACGCCGGCCTGCGCGACAACGCCCCAACCTCCGCCACCCACGCCCCCAGCGGTGCCACCATCAGCAACACGACCGCCGCCAGCCCAGGCGGCGTCCCCGCATACGCGTAACCGCCCATCAGAATCGCGCCTTGCAACATCGCCCACGGCCCGGCCGCGCCGCGCGCAATCGGCAGCCCAGGCCTCCACCACGCCACCACCACCAGCACGCCCAGCCCCACCGCCAGCACCCCCGATGCCTGCGCCAGCGACGCCGTCTCGCTCATCACCAGCACCACCGCCGATCCCACCGACGCCACCCACATCACCAGCGGCACCCGCGCTCCGCGCCGTTCGAGCGGCACCAGCAGCACCCACACCACCGCCGCCACACCACCAAGCCCCAGCACCCGCGCCCATCCCTCGCCGCCCAGCCACGCGTGCCGCAGCATCGGCCGGAGGATCAACCACGCCGCCAACTCGCACACCACCACCGCCACCAACGCCCGCACCGCAAAGGGCCGAATCCACGCCGTCCGCCCCGCCCCGGTCACCCAGGCCACCAACCCCATCATCGGCAGCCACCCCACCGCGCTCCGAGGCGGGAACGCCAGACTCCCCGTCACCAGCGGAAACGCCACCGCTAGCGACAGCCCGACCGCACCCGCCGCGGCCCAATCGCGCGACGGCCCCGGCTCGACCCCGCGACGCCACGGTCGCCACGCCGACATCACCAGAATCGCCGCGATGAGCACGGGCGGAACGATCCCCGCCAGCGCCGTCATGATCGGCATGGCGCCTCCATTTCTCCGCCCGCTGTCAGACTCGCCTCGCAGCGACCGTCGCTACTTCTTCACCGCCTCGATGCTCACCGTCAACTTCACCTCGGCACCCAGGCCATCCGGCATGTAGTTGATCCCGAAGTCCGCGCGCTGGATCGACACGGTCCCCTCAAATCCGATGATCGCGCCGCCGGGACCCTTCCCCGCGCCCGTCTTCTCCAACTTGAACGACACCGGCTTCGTCACCCCGCGGATCGTCATGTCGCCCGTCACGTCGAACATATTCTCGCCCGCCTTGGCGAACGACTTGCTCTTGAACGTCGCCGTCGGGAACTCATTCGCGTTGAAGAAGTCGCCCGACCGCAGGTGCCCGTCGCGCTTCGCGTTCGCCGTGGTCACGCTCTTCGTGTTGACCGTCACGTTCAGCGACGACGAGGCGGGGTTCGCCTCGTCAAAGTCGAGCGTCCCGCTCACCTCGTCGAACCGGCCATACGCGTAACTCGTGTTGAGGTGCTTGCAGCGGAAGAGGACGGTCGAGTGGACCGAATCGATGGTGTAGGAGTCGGCGTTTTGCGCGGGAGCGGGGGCGGGGGTGGGGACGGGAGCGGGGCTCAAGGATGGCGCGGCGCCGGCGAGGGCGGCCAGAGCAACGAGGGCGGACAGACCGGCAACAGGAACGAATCGACGCATGACGGGAGTCTCCTTTGGGTGCTGGGAGGGGGGGACGGGGGAGGGGGGGGGGCGCAACTCGCGCGAGGAAGCGTAGGGCGTGCCCGCCGGAAAGTGGAACGCGCAAGAACGGCCGCACATCGCTTCGGAAGAGTCGTCGCGCCGAACGGAAGGGCTCCCGCGCAGGCCTGACGGGCTCTTGCGCCGAACCGATTTGTCGTCGCGCGGAACCGATTTGTCATCGCGCGGAACCGATTTGTCATCGCGCGGAACGCTTTTGTCGTGTACCGGAACGCTTTTGCTCTGAACTGGGACCAGATTGCCTTGCACTGGAACGCTTTTGTCGCCTCCGCGGCCGCGTCGCGACCGCTCGCGGGCTGTTATCCGGCTCTCGCGGCCTGATTTCGCGCACCTCTTGCCGGAAAGACTCACCGCAGAGCCGCAGAGAACGCTGAGAATGAAGAACGGGCGGGGCGGTGGACGGGGGGGACAGGACGGGGGGGACGCGCGGGAGTGGCCAAGACTCAGGACTCAGGACTCAGGACTCAGGACTCAGGACTCAGGACTCAGGACTCAGGAAGATCGGAAGAGC
>JBJXFQ010000022.1:0-55634 GCA_046155605.1 Phycisphaerales bacterium | reverse complement strand
GGTGCTGGCGAAGGGGAGCAACGTGATCCCGGTGCCGATCACGGTGACGCGGGGCGGGCCGCAGAAGTTTCGGGCGGTGTTTGAAGCGGACTCGGGGACGGACACGATCGCGGAGAACAACGAGGCGTTGGCGGTGACGTTTGTGTCGAGCCAGGGCAAGGTGTTGGTGATTACGGAGAACAGCGAGGGCGTGGAGGCGCTGATCAAGGCGCTGACAGAGGCCAAGATCGCGACGGAGGTGATCGCGGCGGATCAGGCGCCGAAGTCGCTGACGGAACTGAACGGGTATGACGCGATCATCCTGGCGAACGAGCCGGCGTTCAACTTCAGCCAGCAGCAGATGGAGGATCTGCGGCAGTATGTGCATGAGACGGGTGGCGGGCTGGTGATGCTTGGCGGGCCGGAGAGTTTCGGGGCGGGCGGGTGGATCGGCTCGCCGCTGGAGGATGCGTTGCCGGTGAAGTTGGACCCGCCGCAGAAGCGGCAGATGCCGCGCGGGGCGCTGGTTCTGGTGATGCACTCGATCGAGATGCCCGACGGGGTGTCGTATGGGAAGAAGACGGCGCAGGCGGCGGTGGACGCGCTGTCGCGGCTGGACCTGGCGGGAATCATCGAGTTTACGGGCGGGGCGCAATCGACGTGGGTACACCCGCTCAGCGAGGTGGGCGACGGCGGGGCGATCCGGCGTTCGATCGGAAAGTTGGTGTTCGGCGACATGCCGGACTATGCCCCGCACCTGACGCTGGCGCTGGCGGGGCTGGAGCAGGTGGACGCGGGGGCGAAGCACGTGATCATGATCACAGACGGCGACGCGGGGATGCCGAGCCAGGGGCTGTTGCAGCGATATAAGAAAGCGAAGGTGACGATCTCGACGGTGGGGGTCTATCCGCACAACACGTCGGACCTTAAGAAACTGCAGAACATCGCGCAGCAGACGGGCGGAAGACATTATGAGGTAACGACGCAGGGCGGCCTGGGCAACATCGTGCAGATCTTCATCAAGGAAGCGCAGACGGTAAAGCGGTCCCTGATCTGGGAGGGCGACCCATTCGTGCCGGCGTTTACGGGGGGAATCAGCGAGACGATGCGCGGCTTCACGGGCTTTCCGGCGATGTCGGGGTATGTGGTGACGGGCGAGCGCGAAGGGCTGGCGATGGTGACGCTGCGCGGGAAGGAGAGCGACCCGATCTCGGCGCAGTGGCAATATGGCCTCGGGCGCGTGATGGCGTTCACGTCGGACGCGAGCACGCGCTGGCAACCGGCGTGGGTCGGGTGGAGCGGGTTTCGCGCGTTCTGGGAGCAGCACCTGCGCTGGATCATGCGGCCGAGCGGCTCGGCGAACCTCCGCGTGAGCACGGAGAAGGTGGGCGACGAGACGCGCGTGATCGTGGACGCGCTCGACGCCGCGGGCGAGCGGCTGAACTTCGCGCGGTTCCGTGGGCGCGTGGCGATGCCGGGCGGCGGGGGGCAGGATGTCGAGTTGCAGCAGGTCGGGCCGGGACGGTACGAGGGACGGTTTGCATCGAAGGACGCGGGGTCGTATGTGCTGTCGATGCGGTACGCGGCACCGAATCCGGGGGCGGCGGGGGGCGGGGTGATGGAAGGATCGGTGCAGGCGGCGGTGACGAAGCCGTTTGCGGACGAGTTTCGGGCGCTGACGGACAACGCGCCGCTGCTGACGCAGGTCGCGTCGATGACGGGCGGGCGGGTGCTGACGGGAGAACCGACAAAGGATGGGTTGTGGCGGCGTGAGGGGCTGAAGATGCCGGTGGCGACGCGGCCGATCTGGATTCTGCTCGCGCTGGCGGGGTTGACGCTGTTCCTGGTGGATGTGGGCGTGAGGCGGGTGCGGATCGACGTGCCGCTGATCGCGGCGTCGGTGGCGAAGTTATTCCGCGCAGGCCGAGAGAGGAGCGCGCAGCAGATGGACACGCTGCGGCAGGCGCGCGACGCGGCCAAGGCGCAGATGGCGCGGCGGGCGGACGCGGCGGTGATGCGCGACGCGCAACAGGAGGCGCAGGGCGCCTTGGACAACGCGGCGCGAGCGACGACCTCGGCGAGCGCGAAGGCGAAGTTCGAGGCGCCGAAGGATCGAGTGGGCAAGAGCGGGCCGATCGCGGTGGGCGGGGAGCAGAAGCCGGCGGCGGAGGGCGCGGCCAAGCCGGGCGCGAAGCCGGAGGGGAAGCCGGATGAGTCGCTGTCGCGGCTGATGAAGGCGAAGAAGAGGGCGCAGGACGAGATGAAGGAGTGAAGAACAGATTCACCGCAGAGTCGCAGAGGGCGCTGAGAAGATAAAGGAACGAAGGCGAGGCAATGGAACGGCACAATGCATAGACAGTTATCCAAAGCACACGCCGCCGCGGATCGCCCCGCCGGCAGATGGTGCGTCACATCCCATTGTTTTTGTCTCTGCGCTCTCTGCGACTCTGCGACTCTACGGTGAGTTTGATTTGATCTAAGGAGTTTGACGATGCCGACCGATCCGAACACGCCCGCCGAGGTTCGCGCCAAGTGCGAGGCCTTTCGCGACACGTTCACCAAGCTGCTCGACGAGATCGGCAAGGTCGTCGTGGGGCACAAGCCCGTGGTCGAGGGCGTTTTGACGTGCCTTTTCGCGGGCGGAAACGTCTTGCTCGAGGGCGTGCCCGGGCTGGGGAAGACGCTGCTCGTGCGGACCCTGAGCCAGTGCCTGTCGCTGCCGTTCAATCGCGTGCAGTTCACGCCGGACCTGATGCCGGCGGACGTGATCGGGACGAATATCGTGACGGAGGATCCGCAGACGGGTCGGCGGGCGTTCCAGTTTCAGCGCGGGCCGATCTTCGCCCAGGTGGTGCTGGCCGACGAGATCAACCGCGCGACGCCCAAGACGCAATCGGCGCTGCTCGAGGCGATGCAGGAGCACGCGGTGACGAGCGGCGGGACGACATATAAGTTAGCCGAGCCGTTCATCGTGCTCGCGACGCAGAATCCGATCGAGCAGGAGGGAACGTATCCGCTGCCCGAAGCGCAGATGGACCGGTTCATGTTCAAGATCGTCGTCGGCTATTCGCAGCTCGAAGACCTGATGACAATCCTCGACCGCACAACGGGTGCCAAGACGCCCGAGGCGCTGAAGATTCTCGATGGGCCGGCGATTCTGGCGGCGCAGCAGTTGGTGCGTGGCGTCGTCGTCGCGCCGCATGTGAAGGAATATGTGTCGCGGCTGGTGCTGGCGACGCATCCAGAGGGGCAGTTTGCGGCGGGCGGGGCGGGCGGGCCGACGAATAAGTATGTGCGGTGCGGGGCCTCGCCGCGAGCGGCCCAGGCGCTGTTGCTCGGGGCGAAGGTGAAGGCGATGACGGATGGACGGTACCACGTGGGAAATAAGGACGTGCGGGATGTGGCGCTGCTCGCGCTGCGGCACAGGCTGATCCTGAACTTTGAGGCCGAGGCGGATCGGGTCGATCCGGATGCGATCGTTCGGCAGATCCTGGAACTGACGCCGACGGAGCCGGTGAAGGAGCGGGTGGGGGTGTAAGAGTACGCGGAGGACGCATGGACAACACAGAGAGCACAGCAATGTTGGAACGACCAGAGTTCCCTGAGAATCGACGGTACGCGCGATGGAACAAGCTCTCGACAGATATTCGACTCGTAGAGCACTACGTCGACATACTGGAAGAGATGGTGTGGGCTAAACGCGGCGTGGATGCCCTTAACGAGGTCGGTCCGGGCTTTGCGACTCTGGTGGCAAAGGCCCTTATGTCATCTTTGATTCTCGCGCTTGGGCGGCTGCTGGATGCTCCGACCGCACGGAAGGATCGATTCAATCTCAGCCTTCAGGGGTATTTGGAGTGGATCAAACATGACGATCCTAACTACGCGACGCTGCAAGCCGACCTAATGAATCACTTGACTTCTGAAGTCAGTCGGCTTCAGGCGGACAGGCGGTGGAAGGACTCGCTTCAGCCGATACGTCACTGGTACGAAGCGCACTCTGACATGCGGGAGCGCATCGAGGCCAAGACCGTGCGATTCACGGTGACAAATGTCGTTGGCTTCGCGAAGGACGTAGTGTCGGTAGGGAGCGAGTTTGGGCGAACTGTGTTCTCTAACTGGAGCGGCATGCATACAGACTCACAGGTCCGTGCAGAAGCAGCAAGGTTCGTTTGCCTAATCGAGGCGGGGTTGGCGGCAGAACAACTCTCAGCTGGACGCTTGGACGAATAGCATGCAGCGCACACAATCCATCACGCGTCCGAAAGCCCTCGAGGACCTCCTCGATGCGCCGCTCATCGCCAAGATCTCGCGGCTTGATTACACGTCGAAGAAGATCTTTGCCGGCAAACTCAAGGGCGAACGGCGGTCGAAGAAACGCGGCGAATCGGTCGAGTTTGCCGACCACAGGCCGTATGTCGAGGGCGACGACCTGCGGCACATCGACTGGAACATCTTCGGCCGGCTCGACAAGCTGTTTTTGAAACTGTTTCTGGAGGAGGAGGACCTCGCGCTGCACATCGTCATCGATTGCTCGGCGTCGGCGGATTGCGGCCAGCCCAACAAGTTCCTCTTCATGCAGCGACTCGCGATGGCGCTGGGCTACATCGGCCTCGTGAACCTCAATCGCGTCACCGTGAGCGCGATGGGGGGCGAGATCGGAAGGGACGAAGGGACGGGGGGACGAAGGGACGAAGGGGAAGGCGGGGCAGGCTCAGCGTCGGGCTCTGACCCTGCGTCGCTCGGTCGGTTCGTCACTCCGTCGCTCTTGGCCGCCGTGCGCGACCTGCGCGGTCGCCGGCGGACGCACGATCTTTCGCGGTTCTTATGTTCGCTGCGCCCGGCGTCGTCGGTGCCGTTCACGGAGTGCTGCCGGCGCGTCGCGCTGACGCGGCGCGGCAAGGGCGTGATGGTCGTGATGTCCGATTTCTTCATCAAGGAGGGCTACGAGACGGGGTTGCGGATGCTTCTGGGCCGCGGATATGACCTGTTTTTGTTGCAGGTGCTGTCGCCGCAGGAGTTGGAGCCGGACATCGCGGGCGACCTGCGGCTCAAGGACATCGAGGACGGCGACCAGGCCGAGGTGACAATCTCGGCACCGCTGCTGAAGCGATATAAGGCGAATCTCGGGGCGTATTGCGATCAACTGCGTGAGTTCTGCGCGCGGCGGGAGATTAATCTGCTCACGGTGCGGACGGATACGGCGATTGATGTACTGATCTTGGATTATTTGAGGAAGAGGGGGCTATTGCAGTGAGCGGCCCGGGTTTCAAGACGAGAAGGCGCCGCAGTGCCATCCGCGTGGCGGCGTGCATGCTGGTTGGCTGCCTGCTCGCCGTTGCTTCCGCATGGGCGACCGCGCTTTGGTCGCCCACTTCTGGTCCGTCATTGGTGCCGGGGAAGCAACTTGGTACTTATGTGTTTGCCAGCTTTGAGAAAGGGGTGGGTGTTCGTGTAGATTACTCACAGATTGAGATTTGGCCTCCTGGTGTCAATCGCGGCGTGACAGACCGTTTGCGATCAGGTTGGCCCCTGCCGGCGTTCGAGTGCCGTGTAATACATGAGCATCGTGAGCAGATAAAGTACACGGTGCGAGCGGAACAGATGGGCCGAGGTTGGCAGGGGAGAATCTGGCTGCTTGACGGAATCACGATCCCGCAAGGTTCGGTGTTACGGCCGATCCCGAGACGGTACCTACCGGTGCGACCTCTTCCTGTCGGCCTAGCGGTGAATACGGCGTTTCTGGCCGGTGGACTGTGGTTCGCATTGTTCGGCTGGCGAGTAATCCGCCGTGCCATGCGAACGCGACGGGGGCAATGTGCGTCCTGCGGATATCCGGTTCCATCTGCCCAAGCGTGCCCAGAGTGTGGCGCACCCGCACGATCGACCACTGCTCCAAGTCCAGTGCGCTCGTCGATAGTCGCCGACCATCGGCACCGACCGTCGACAGCGACGGTCGGCGGCACGATCGTGACGGCAGCCAACGCCGTATGGGGGCTATTGCGATGACCTGGCTCTCCCCCATGCTCGGGATCATCGCCGCATCGATCGCCGTGCCGGCGCTGGTGATTCTGTATTTCCTGAAGCTGCGACGGCGGGACGTGGAGATTTCCACGACGCTGCTGTGGAAGAAATCGATCGAGGATTTGCAGGCCAACGCGCCGTTCCAGCGGTTGCGGCGGAACATCCTGCTGCTGTTGCAACTGCTCGCGCTCGTGGCGGCGCTCACGGCCCTCGCGCAGCCGCAGATCCGCTCCGCCATGGCCACGGGCGAGAAGCACCTCATCCTCATCGATCGCTCGGCGAGCATGAACGCGACTGACGGCGCGGCGGGGAGGAGCGCCGATCGAATCTCACGGCTCGAGGCGGCGAAGGCCGAGGCGATCAAACTGGTCGATTCGATGCGCGAGCCTGGGATTTTCGATCAGGTGGGCGGCGGCGCGGGCGATCAGGCGATGCTCATCACGTTTGACACGACGGCCAAGGCGCTGCAAGCCTTCACGGCGGACAAGGCGCTCTTGCGGGCCGCGATCAAGGCGATCGAGCCGAGCGATGCGCCGTCGCTGATCGAGGAGGCGTTCCGGCTGGCGCTGGCGCAGGCGCCGCGGGATGTGGTGATCGAGACGAGGCCCGACGGCACGGAGAGCCGCTATGAACGGCCGCCAAAGCCGGTGGGGACGATCCATGTCTATTCCGACGGGCGGCTGCCGGACCTTAGTAAGGTCGATGCGGGGCGCGAGGAGGACGTGCGGTTCCACTCGATCGGGACGGCGGAGGCGACGAACATCGCCGTGACGAGTTTGCGCGCCGGGCGCGCGTTCGAGAACCCGAGCCAACTCTCGGTCTTCATCGGTTTGCAGACGACGGAGCGCGTGGTGCGGACGGTGGATGTCGAGTTGCGACTCAACGGCGAGCCGGCGGCGATCCGGCCTGTCGAGTTGCCCGCGGCGACGGTGGAAGAGAGCGGGGAGGGCAAGGGCAAACTCGTGCCGGGCGTTAGCGGCACGGTATTCACGCTGGATCGGCCCGAGGGCGCGATTGTGGGCGTGCGGGTCTCGGTGCCGAGCAGCGACGAGTTGGACTCGGACAACGCGGCGTTCCTGGTGGTGCCGCCGGCGAAGCGGCTTTCGGTGGCGGTGGTGACGCGCGGGAACTTGTTCCTGGCGGCGGCGCTCGAGAACCTGCCGTTGGCGAAGTTGGACACGATGTCGCCGGAGCAATATGAGCAGTCGCGTGTGACGGCGAAGCCGACGGACTATGACGTGGTGGTGCTGGACGGGTACCTGCCGACGATGCCGAAGGAATCGACGGTGCCGCTGCCGACGGGGCGCTTTTTGATCCTGGGTGCGGTGCCGGGGACGGAGGCTGGGCTGATCGACAAGGGCAAGGGCGAACCGGCGGTGTTCGTGGATTGGTCGAAGACGCACCCGGCGCTGCGCGGGCTGAGCCTGGATGCGGTGAACATCGGGGCGTCGAGGCCGATTGAGGTGCCGACGACGAGCGCGGCGACGGTGCTGGCGACGGCGGACAACGGCCCGGCGATCGTGGAGTTGACGACGGCGGAGGCGCGGGCGATCGTGGTGCCGTTTGATGTTGCGGACACGAATTGGCCGTTTGATGTGAGTTTCGTGGTGTTCCTGGCGCAGGCGGTGGAGCATCTGGGCGATGACGGGGCGGGGCTGGGCCAGATCGTGCAGCCGGGCGGGGTGTACGCGGATCGTCTGCCCAAGGGGGCGAAGGACGTGACGGTGCGGCTTCCCGACGCGACGACGGCACAGGCGGGCGAGCCTTCGCCGGATGGCACGGTGGTCTTTGGTCCGTTGCAGCGGGCGGGCATTTATCAGATGTCGTGGCGGGGCGAGCCGGGTCCGACGGACGCGAAGACGGGCGATCGGGCGGTGCGGCCGTTCGCGGCGAACCTCTTGGACGCGGCGGAGAGCGACATCGGCGCGGCGACGAAACTGGAACTGGCGCGGCAGCAGGTGACGGCGGAAGCGAACGAGAGTGCCAAGACGGTTCGCTCGCTCTGGCCGTGGCTGATCCTGGCGGCGCTAGGGGTGCTGCTGCTCGAGTGGTTTATCTACAACCGGAAGGTTCAGGTGTGACGGAGGAGCAGCAGACCTCGCGCCCGTGCAACCGAGAGCGGCCTTGTCATAAGAAGTGGGTGATGAAATGGCTCGCGCTAGCCCTGGCAGTTCCCGCGATGGCGATGCAGCCGTCGGAGCCTGTGACGGAGGCGGCCCGAACGGATGCCGGGGCGGGGTTTTATGTGTCGTGGGGCTTTGGCGGGATGATGCCCGGGGGCGCGTGGGGACCGATCCGCGTGAACGTGGGGACGGGCGATCGCGCGATCGCGGGCGCGGTGATCGTGCGGTATCAGCAGGACTCGACGCAGAACGCGCAGATCGTGACGCCGTTTGCCGCGACGCCGAACAAGGTGACGCCGGTGCAGGTGATCGCGCGGCTTCCGGAAGGGTGCGACGCGGTATCGATCACGCTGATGGACGAGCGCGGGAGCATTCTGGCGTCGGAGCGGTACGAGCAGAACGCGACGGAGGCGGGGAAGAAGTTGCCGCTGACCATCGGCGGTCGGAACGGGCTGGTGGTGTCGGTGGGGCGAAATAGCCTTGCTGACGCGGTGCGAGATTGGACGGCAGCGGAGTGGCGTGTGGAGCCGAGGCGGCAGGCGGTTGCGCCGCGACGCGCAACGGGCCGGCCCGCGCAGTCGGCACGCCCGGATTCGGAGACGCGGCTGACGGACGAGGCAGTGTGGCGCTTGATGGTGGGCGCGCGGATCGAGCCGGGGTCGATGCCGCTCTCGTGGATGGGGTATGACGGGGTGCTGGCGCTGGCGATCGATTCGAGCATCGATGCGGACCCGGTGGCGGCGCAGGCGGTGCGGAAGTGGGTCGAGAGCGGGGGTCGCCTGCTGCTGGTGGCAGCAGACCCGGGCGAGGGTTGGAGGCAATGGCTGCCGGCGGAGGCGGCCCGCGCGATCGTGCCGGGGCCTGCGCTGGCGATGGCGACGCCAAAGGCACTGGAAGATGCCCTGGGCCGCGCGAGAGAGGTGGAACATGTCCGCGCGACGGTCGGCGAGGATGCGAGCCTGGCGGCGGCGATTCCCGCGCCCGCGCCCGAGGCGAAGGCTCGGGCGCTACGGCTCACGCCCGAGGCGCGGGGCTGGGTAGTGCGGTGGCGGACGGAGGACGACGCGGGGCTGCTGGCCGAGGGGCCGTGCGGGTTTGGATGGGTCACGGTGCTTGGGGTCGATCCGTCGCGCGTGCCGGAGACGGTCTCGACGCGGGCGACGGGCGGGGTCTGGCGTTCGGCCCTCGAGAGCGCGATCGACGATTGGCTGACGCAGCCTGACGAGCAGCGGCAGATGTGGTTTGCGATGAGCCTGGGGCCGCGGAACCGGGCGACGAACGCCGTGCTCGACGCGCTGGCAGACGTGCCGCTGCTGGGCACCGCGGTGTTCCTGGCGATCGGCGGGTGCATGGGGGCGCTGGCGATCTTGCTCGGGCCGGGTGATTTTTTCGTGCTCAGGTGTCTGCGCGCGCGGCACCGGTCGTGGCTGACAGCGCTGGGGTGGATCGCGCTGGCGACGGTCGGCGCGTATGCCTTGCCGCGATTCATCCGGGCCGAGTCGTCGCGCGTCAACGGGATCACGATGATCGATCGATATGCGGCACCGCTAACGGGAGGCGGCTCGCTGGGATTTCACACGTCGTTTACGGGCCTCTATGCCGCACGGTCGGGCACCGCGAAAGTGCGCGAGCCGGCGATGCTGGATTGGACGTGCGGGGTGGCGGCGGAGAACTACTACGGGATGGGCTCGTCGGTGTCGGCGACGGCGATGGTGCCGATGGTGCAGAGCGCAGCGGGCGGAGAGGCTGGCTCGGAGCGCGGGAACGTGGCCGCGACGCTGCCGCTGGGGTTGTGGACGTTTCGCACGCTGATGCACGAGGGCCCTGATCGCGGGAGCATCGTGGGCAGGGTGGAGCCGGCTGAGAGCGGCCATACGGTGACGCTGGGCGGGCTGCCAAAGGAGGCCAAGGTGGTCTCGGCGGCGCTGCGCGTGGGCGGGCGGTGGCTCTCGACTTCGCCGGTGGATGGCGATTTCTACGGCCCTCCGGAAGACCCACATCGCGCGTTGCAGCGGATGACGGGTCGGCGCCGTCCGACAACCCCCCATGTGGAGACCCCGAAAATGGAGGCGGTGGGCGAGCAGGAGGCGGGAGCGTGGACGGGTGACTTTCGCCATGAATGGTCTCGCTCGATGGCCCCGACATTCTGGGCCTCGACGTTGAGCGATCAGGAAGCGCAGACGTTCGGCGTGCCGTGGGCGACGGCGAGATCACCATTTCGGCCCGGGATGTGGCTGGGTGCGCCGGGCGCGGATCGGCGCGGGCAGTCGATCGAGCGCCGGCTCGAGTCGGGGACACACGCCGTGCTGTATCTGTATGTCGAGGAGTGGCCCGCGCGGACCACGATCTCGTGGAGCGCTCGCGAGCGGCAAGCGGCGGTGCTGCGCGTGCTGATCCCGCTGGAGGCCCCATGATCGAGATCACCAATATCACCAAGCGATTCGGCGACCTGGTTGCGGTTGACAACTTGTCGCTCTCGATCGGGCCGGGCGAGGTCTTCGGCTTCATCGGTCCTAACGGCGCGGGCAAGAGCACGACGATGAAGATCCTCGCGTGCCTGCTTGCGCCCGATGCGGGGACGGCGAAGGTTGACGGGCTCGACGTGACGCGCGACGGGGACCGCATCCGCCGAATCCTGGGCTACATGCCGGATTTCCTCGGGGTGTATGACGACCTGACGGTGGATGAGTACCTCCAGTTTTTCGCGGCGGCGTTCGAGATCCCTCGCGGCAAGCGGCGCACGGTCGTCGATTCGGTGCTTGAACTGACGGACCTCGGCGGCAAGCGCCGCGCGATGGTGGACAGCCTCTCGCGCGGGATGCAGCAGCGGCTGGGCGTGGCGCGGGTGCTGATCCACGAGCCCAAGGTGCTGCTGCTCGACGAGCCGGCGAGCGGGCTTGATCCTCGTGCCCGCATCGAGATGCGATCGCTCATCACCGAACTCGGTCGCATGGGCAAGTCGATCATGGTCAGTTCGCACATCCTCACCGAGTTGGGCGAGATGTCCACGAGCATCGGGATCATCGAACGGGGCCGGCTGCTCTTCGCGGGCTCGCTCGCCGAGGCGCTGGGTCGCGTGCGCGGCGGGGAGCGGATCGCGATTCGTCCCGAGGGCGCGGCCGACCTCGATGCGGCGGCGCGAGCGCTCGCGGACGATCCGAGGGTCGCGCGGGCCTTCGCCGAGGATGGCCAACTGGTCGTCGAGTTGACGGCGGGTGAGCACGGGCACCACTTCGTGCTGGAGCGTGTGATGGCGGCGGGCGTGCGGATCGGGTCGTTCACGCCGCAGGCCGTCAAACTCGAGGACGCCTTCCTGACGCTGACGAAGGGGGCGCTGCAATAGGCATGTCACGGGCGCTGGCCATCTTGAAACGGCTGAACCCGGCGTCGCTGCTTCTGGGTCCGATCTTCCAGCGCGAGGTGCTGGCGGCCGGCCGTCGGCGCGGGACGTACCTGGCGAGGTTCGCCTATGCCGCGGGCCTGCTGGCGCTAGTCGCGTTCGCGTTCTCGGGGATGCGGCAATCGATCGGAATGTCTTCGGCGGTGTCGCGGCTTCAAGCGCTGCAGCAAATGGCACCGCAGTTGGCCCTGGTGATCGTGTGGTTCCAGTTCATCTCGCTCACACTGGCGGCGCCGATCCTGTCGGCGGGCGCGATCTGCGACGAAAAGCGGGCGCGGACGCTGGCGGTGTTGATGACCACGCCCCTGACGAGCGCGCAGATCGTGCTGGGGAAACTGTCGAGCCGGCTGGTGCATGTGCTGATCCTGTCGCTGATCGCCGCGCCGTTCCTTCTGGCGATCCGGGTGTGCGGAGGGCTCGATGCGGCGCTGGTGCTGGCGGCGGCGAGCCTGACGCTGACGACGGCGATCCTGGGCGCGACGCTGGGGCTGATGTTCTCGGTGGGTCACCTTCGCGCGACGTCAGCGGCGCTCATGGGCCTGCTCACGTTGGTGCTCGTGCAGGCCGGTCCGTCGGCGGTGGAGGGCGTGATCTACTACTCCATCAACTACCGTGATCTGGGGGTCGCGCCGACGTACCAATATCACGAGCAGGTTCTGGCAACGTGCGCGCCGGCCACGCTCGGCTATCTCACGAGGGCGACGGCAATGGGCGGGCCGTGGCCTCAGCTCGATTTCACCACCGACTGGTCACTGCTGACCGCACTTTCTGTTGGCGCCGGCGACGCCGTCGGCGGCCCGAGGACGATCTCGCTTGGTCCGACGTGGGTGTGGTGCTCGATCTACAACCTGCTGGCCGCGGGTGCCGCGACGCTCTGGACCATCCGCGCGCTGCGGAAGCAAATGATCCGAGAGGCGTCGGGCGCGCCATCAGCATCGGCGAGACGCCTGCGCCGGGCCGCGAGGCGTGCCGCGGCTCGTGCCGCGAGGGCTTCGGCGTCGGCCAAGGGCGCAAGGCCGGATGCCCCGCCGCGGATCGAGCCCGGCGAGGCATCGAACGACGGCTATCCCCTGTCGCTCGCGATCGGGGCTGGTCTGCCGGGGTCGCTTGGCGACGTGTCGAGCGCGGTCATGGAACCCTCCTCCGGCGATCACGACGAACTGGTGCGCGAGCGGGCGAGACTGCGCGAAGTCTCTGACTCACCGGTGCTGTGGCGCGAACTTCGGCAGTCGAGTTTCGGCTCGCGGCGCAGCGCGATCATCGTGGCCGCGGCGACGCTTGTCGGGATGGTGCTGCTGTACGCCAACGCCTCGATGTCGGACGAGGGGTTGCACGCCACGATCGCGGTGCTCGGCGCGCTGGTGGCGATGATCCAGCCGGTGTTCCTGACCACGGGCGGGGTGGCGGGCGAGCGTGAGGCGCGGACGTGGGAGGTTTTGCTGACGACGCCGCTCTCGGGACGCGCGGTGGTGCTGGGCAAGTACCTGGGCGCGCTGCGGGGGCAGTGGTTCCTGCTGGCGGTGGCGTTGGGCCATCTGGTCGTCGCGGCGGGGCTGGGCTGGGTCTCGTGGTGGCTGGCGCTTCACGCGGCGATGATCTATGCCGGGCCGGCGCTTTTGCTGACGGCGACGGGGCAGTTGTTCAGCCTGATGTTCCGGAAGGCCGTCACCGCCGCGATCGCCAACCTGGGCGTGGCGCTGCTGCTGTGGATGGCGTCGTGGGTGGTTCTGGCGCTGGCAGGGTGGTTCATGGATTGGTCGGACGAGCGCTGGTATGACCGCGCCAGCAACGCGATCTATGCGATGAATCCGGTGGCGATGGTCGTCACGACGGCGCAAGAGGGCATGAACCTGCAGGGGCGATCCGCGACCTATGAACTCGCGGGCTTCGCCCAGGCGCGACTCAACCGCGACGAGTTCACACTGGTGGTTCTGGCCGTGCTGTGCGGATATGCGGCCCTTGGCGCGGCGGCGCTGGGCGTGGCAATCCGGGCCTTCCGACGGCTCAGCGGGCGGTCGAGTTGATGCAGCCTTCGCGCGGGCTTGGCGGGTGAGATGGGACATCCCCCAACGACACCCGCTTCGCGTGTGACACCTTTCCCGCACGGCGGCGGCGGGCTGGTGAAGGCACCGCGCGACCCTTCCAAAGCCGCGTCGTCTGGGCGTATCATGGCTTGGCCAAGCACCGGCCCGAGGTCGATCCCCCATGCCGCACATCATCGCCGAACCCTGCATCGGAACCAAAGACATCTCGTGCGTGGCGGTCTGCCCGGTGGATTGCATCCACCCGACAAAGAACGAGCCGCAGTTCGAGACCGCCGATCAACTCTACATCGACCCGGACACCTGCATCGATTGCGGGCTGTGCGTGGATGAGTGCCCGGTGAAGGCGATCTTTCCGCAGGAAGACCTGCCGGGCGAGTGGAACAAGTACGTCCAGATCAACCTGGACTACTACAAGAAGTAGCGAGGTAGCGGGGCTGAATGAGGCCGCGCGGGCTCACGCCGGCGCGACCACGAGGATGGGGTGCCCGCGCGACCTACGGGCAGCCCGCGGCAAACTGGTTGTTGAAACACACGAAGTCGTTGATGTTCAAGATCGGCTGGGTCGTGCTCCCATCGCAGTTGGCGTAGCGGTCGTTGGCGGCGAAGCGGTTCAGAAAGCACACGAAGTCGTTGACGTTCAGGGCCGGCGGGGTCGCCGAGCAGTCGCAGTTGGCGACGCACGAGGGGGACGAGTTGAGCATGATGAGCATGAGGTCGGTGGTCTCATCGAGCAGGGCCAGGTCGATGTCGCCGTCGTTGTCCCAGTCGGCGGCGAGGGCGCACGCGGGGTTGCCCGGTGCGGTGAAAGTCCGCACGAAGGTGAACTGCCCCGCGCCGTTGTTGCGGTAGAGGTACCAGAGCGAAGCGCCGAACGACGAGACCATCCAATCGAGGTCGCCATCGCCGTCCACGTCGGCAAGGTCGGTGGCGGTGGTGTGCCCGCCGTTGCCGATCACGGTCGCTGGCTGGAGCGTCCCGTCGCCGTTGCCCAGGAGCATCGAGGCGTTGGCGGAGAATGAGTTGGCGGCCGAGACGTCGATCTTCCCATCGTTGTTGACGTCTCCGCAGACGATGACCCAGTTGCCGCCGCCGATGGGCCGGCTGGAGACCTGCGTGAAGGTGGCGTTGCCGTTCCCGCGGAGAACGGTGACGGTCTGCGATTGCACATGCCCGACGACGAGATCGAGGATGCCGTCGGCGTTCATGTCGGCCGCGGTCATGCCGTAGGGGCCAGAGCCGCCGGACGCGAAACCCACGGGCGCGGCAAAGGTGCGGGCCCCGGTGTTGCGCAGCAGCAGCACCTGGTCCGTGCCACGGCTGGCGACGGTGATGTCCATGTCCCCGTCGCCGTCGCAATCGATGATGCCCAGCCCACGGAGGAAGTTGCCCGTGGTGATGAGCGTGGGCGGATCGAACGTGCCGTCGCCGTTGCCCCAGGCGATCGAGAGTTGGTTGGTCGCGTTGCTGGTCGCGACGATGTCGACAAATCCGTCGCCGTCGAAGTCGGCGGGCTCGTTGGGGCTTGTTTCAAAGGGGATCGGCGTGGGCGGCGCGAGCATCGGCCCGAAGAGTCCGCTGCCATCCGCACGGTTGATGAAGACGCGCAGGTCGGCCGAGACCTCGTTCACGAGCGTCAGATCGGCCCAGCCGTCGCGGTTGAGGTCGCACCCGACACCGCCATAGATGCGGGTCGTCGCGCCCGAGGCGTCGCGGTCGGTCAGCGTGGCGCGGTAGCAGAACTCGCCGGCGGACGGGGCCGTCGCGACGGTGAACGTCGTCGTATAACCCGCGGCGCGGAGCGCGCTGCCGTCGGCACCGCGCAGCGCGTTGGAGAGGACGAGCCCAACGCCCTCACCGGCGGCGAGCGGGCGCGCCGGCGTGAGCGTCACGGTCTGATCGCCGTTGGAGAACGCGACCGATCCGACGATCGGGCCGCTGACCTTCCCGAACGCGCCGAACGAGGCGGGCGTGAAGGTCGCGGGGTTCACGGGGCGATCGAAGGTGACGGAGAGTGCCGAGGATCGTGGGACGTTGATGCCGTTGATCGGGGGTTGGGTCGAGACCACGGCGAGTTGGGCCGTCGCCGGCGCGGCAAGACAGAGGACGAGGGCACGAGCGAGTTTCATGGGTACTCCCTTCGAGAAACAAGGCACCGCGCGACCGGAACAAACGGCCGCGCCCAACACATCCTCGCTCGTGTGGAGCGCCTGCACGCCGCAGGCTTAGGACAGCCTACACGCGACTGGCGTGCTTGCCAACCCGACCAGAGTACGAGCGTCGCGCGAAGTTCTGCGCGGCACCTCCGTCGCGCCCCACCAGACTCCCGGCCCGTTGCGGAATACGTCTTCTTTCAGTCTCGACTCTATCTCTTTGATGCTCTACCGCTTTGCGGTTCTGCGGCTTTCCCTACGGGCATCCCGCCGCGAACGCGTTCAGGAAGCACGTGAAGTCGTTCACGTTGAGAACCGGCGCCACCGTCGAGCCGTCGCAGTTGGCGTAGGTGTCTCCCGTGGCGAAGCGGTTGTTGAAGCAGATGAAATCGTTGACGTTCAAGGCTGGGGCCGTGCTTGAAGCGTCGCAGTTGGCGTAGCACACTGGGGCGGTCGTCCAAACGTACGTGCGGCCTGAAACGTTGGCGGCTCCGGCGTCGGCACCCCCAAAGAGATACATTCGGCCGGTTGAGGGAAGGTAGAACATCACCGCGCCTTGCGCGGCGGCAGGACCGCTGGTGTCGACGCGGGCCCATGACCCGGTGGGCGCGCCGTTGGGTTGCAGAACACCGGTCCACTCCCAGGTTTCGGTGTTGACGGGAGTCGTGGTTGTCCACGGGCTGGCATTGCCGCCGAACATGAGACCCTTGCCGCGGGAGCCGTCGAAGGCAGCCGCGGCCAAGTAGCGCGGGCCGGGGGTGGCGACACCGAACTCAAAGCTGCTCCCGCCACGCCAGATGACGGTCTGGAAACTGAGCAGCGGGTCGGCGCCGCCGTAGAACACGGGGAAGCCGATGACGCTGTCGTAGAAGCCAACGTGCCCTTGACGAGAGCCGCCGCCACCCGAGGCGCGCAGGCCCCAGGCCGGATTGGAGGCCCACACGTCGGTAAAGCGGCTGGGGTTGTTGAAGCCTCCATAGAGAACCGCCTGATTTCGGGCCGGGTTGGCGTCCAGCAGCATGACGGGCTGCAGCCGCGGGCCGGGGGACCAGATGAATCCGCCGAGGTTCCATGTGACGCCGTTGTAGACGTACGACTCGGACATCAGGCCGCCGGTGTCGCGAGTGCCCCCGGCTAGGCGGACCTGGAAGATCTGCGGCTCATAGGCCATCGCGTGGCCGCTGAGCGCTGGGGGCGAGTTGGTGGTCATGCGCTGGGTCCAGCCAGTACCGTCGAACTCCCATGTGTCGTTCAGGCGCGTGCCCGCCGGCGAGAGGCCGCCGAACAGCACCACGACATTGCGAGGCGGGATGAGCGTGGCGGCGGTCTGCCAGCGGGGCGATGGTCCGGGAATGTTCAGATTGACCCACTGCTGGGCGTGGGCGAAGGACGAGACGGCAATGGCCAGGCCGGCGGCGTGCAAGATGGAACGCATGGTGGTACTCCCGCGCGATCCGCGGAGGCAACTCCGTCGCGCTGCACACCCATGCGAGAAAGAGCCGCAACATGCGACAGGAGAATCGGATGCTCTGCCGTCATCGCAAGCGACAGCCACGGACGCGGCACCGCGAAGCGCCTACGGACAGCCCGCCGCGAACGCGTTCAGGAAGCAAGTGAAGTCGTTGACATTGAGGGTCGGGGCGCTGGTACTGCCGTCACAGTTGGCGCGGGTGTCGCCGGCTGCGAAGAGGTTGTTGAAGCAGATGAAGTCGTTGACGTTGAGGATCGGAACGCTGGACGATCCGTCGCAGTTGGCGTAGCAGACTGGCGGCGGGTTGCCGATGGTGAAGTTGGCATCGGAGTCGTCGAGGCTGGTGTTGCCCTGCGCATCACGGACGACCATGCGAATTCGGGCCGTGGCTGTGTTGATGTTCGGAATGGTCCAGTAGTACGCGCCGTTGTCGACGATGGCGGCGGCGAGGGTGGTGGGGAAGGTCGCGCCGCCGTCGGTCGAGAGCAGCACATCGACGTTCGCGGTGGTGACATCGTCGTCGCTGATCCAGGCGACCTGCTGAATCTGGCCTGGGGTCAGCGTTTCGCCGCCGTTGGGCGAGCGGAGGAAGATGCCGGGGTTCGTGCCGTTCTTGTTCACCGGCACATGCTGGACGATGCAATGGACCGCGCCGGCGAGCCCGATGATGTTCTGACAGTTGATCGAGTAGACGGTCTTGCCCGGTGGCAGCGCGCTCTGGATCGTCGCGGCGGCGGTCGCGTTCTGGGCACCGGCGGTGGCGTTGGTGTACGACGGCACGAGCACGACGTTGTTGCACATCACCATGTTGGTAAAGGTGTAGTGTGTCCCGCTGATCGAATACGCTGGGACGCGGAAGACGGTGTAGCCGCGGCTCTGCATGAAGGTGGTCGCGTTGTCGCAGATCACGTCCTGCGTCGAGCCGGGGTTGTTGGGCCAATCGCTGATGATGACCTTGTTCACGTCAACGATCTGCATCCACATATCGATGTGCTGGGTCGCATCGACGGAAGTCGGGAACGGATCCATGATCGCCACATTCAGGTTCTGGTAGGCCTGCCAGGTGTTGCGAATCTCGGCCTCGGGGTAGGCATAGGTCGTGAAGGGCGGATTGTTCTCGTTTGTGATGAGGCGAGTGGCGTAGCCGAAGCCGATGGAGTCGAGGTGGAAGTTGCCCCCGCCGTGGATCAGCGTGTGGCCCTGCCAGCCGAGTTCGTAGAAGGCGTGCTTCTTGAACGTAGCGAAGGCGGCGGGGAAGGTGTCGTCGTTGACGCGGCTGGGACGGTTGTACTTGTGATCGACGATGGCGCGGCAGTTGCCCTCGTAGATGTAGCGCGGGCCGTAGTCGCGCAGCCAGATCGAATCGAGCGTCTTGGTGACGAAGGTGACGCGCGACATGTTGCAGCCGGCGTTGGTGAGCGTGGTGGTGGCGGAGGACTGGATCGAGGCGCTATCGACGCCGACGAAGACGCGGCTGTTGCCCGTCGTGGTGATGCGCATGGCCATCTCGGCCTGAATGGCGTTGAGAGTGCCCCCGCCCTCCCAACCGATGACGATGCCCTCCATGGGCTCATACTCGGCGACGCAGTGGATCGGGCCGGTGGGCGTGGCGGTCGGCGCGTCCGGGCCGTCGCCGCCGATGGGGTGGCGCAGCCAGTACCAGCGCTCGAGGTCGGTGAGGTAGCGCGGGACGGGAGAGCCCTGCGGATAGGTAATGACGCCGTCGCGCGAGAGCACCTGCGCGGAGGCGGACGGGACGAGTGCGGTGCCGGCGGCGAGGCAGAGAAGCAAGGCAGCGCGTTTCGACATTTGGAACTCCCGACTCAAAGGATGCGGCCCAGGGACAAGCCGATTGACACGTCCACCGACAAGAAAGGGCGAGCCGGCCTTTCGACCGGCGCGCCCGATGATTGGTCACGCCGAGGCGTCGCCCATTAAGGAGCGGAGCAGCCGGCGGCGAAGCGGTTGTTGAAGCAGGTGAAGTCGTTGACGTTGAGCACGGGCGGGATCGTGCTGGCGTCGCAGTTGGCCAAGGAGCTTCCCGCGGCGAAGAGGTTCTGGAAGCAGACGAAGTCGTTGACGTTGAGGAACGGCACGCTGGTGCTGCCGTCGCAGTTGGCGTAGCAGGTCGAGCCCATGACGGCGGCGGTCGCACCGGTCGCCACGAGGCTGAAGCCCGCGTCCACCGCGCCATTGGGAACCACACCAGTCGCGCCGGTGGGATACGCATCGACCGTCACGGATGAACCGATGACGTCGATCGTCCAAGTGCCGGCCTGCGGGCTGACGAGGAAGACGTTCTCGACCGTGTCGACGGTGTTGGCTGCGCCGCCGGCGTCGGAGATGTTGTCGGCGGAGAGGCCGACGTTACCCCAGTAGATGGTTCCGCTGGGCGAGGTCACGCGGAGGGTGAGGTCGTTGACGCGGTTGGGGAGAGCGGTCGCGCTGGTGGGAGCCGGATCGATGTAGCACATGGTGACGCGGAGTTCCGGCTCGCCGTTGGCGACCGTGACCGTGTACGTCCGGGTCTGGGCGTTGGTCACAGGCTGGTTGGCGTTGACGATGAACGTGCGGTTGCGGATGTTGTAGAGGTACCCCACGTCGGCCATGCCCCAGCCCTGGCGGGCGCGGGTGTTGGTGGCCGTGACGGTGTACTTGAAGGCACCGTTGCAGATGAGGGCCTTGGCGGTGGTGGAAAAGGGACGGCTGGCGAAGACGTTGGCGCCGCCGCCGAACCCGCTCCAGACGCCCTGGTGCCACATCTGGAAGACTAGCCCGAAGTGACCGGCGGTGATGGGCGTGGCGCCCGAGGTGCCGCCGAACGTGGTGTACCCTGAGGCATTGTTGGTGGTGTCGATGGCGTCGTAGAAGTGCCAGACGTCGGGCTTCTGGCGGCCGTCCTGGGCAGGGCCGAAACTCGCGCCGCCCCACACGTCGTCCGCGCGGGTGAGCGTGTTCTGATGGTTGACGGCGCCGACAGAGACGATGTTCTTGGCCCAGGCCTGCGGGCGTGAAGTCATAGTGTTCGTATTGCTCTGGCTCTGGCACGAGAGGTAGTCGATCTGGAAGAGGTAGGTATCGACCTCTTGCGAGACGGTGGAGTAGTTGGTGATCTGGGCGCTGCCGACAGAACTGGTCTGATAGACCGAGCGGAAGCCGAGGGCCGGGTCGACAGCCTCGGTGTTCCAAGAGAGGCGGGAGGGCTGACCCGCGGTGAACTGGCTCGAGCGGGTGTACCAGAAGAAGATGCCGGCCTCGCGCTGCGGGCACATGCCGGTGGCGGTCGCGTTGACACCGGCCGCGAAGTTGATCCCGAAACACGCCGAGCCGTGGAAGCCGGAGGAACCGTTCGGTCCGTGCTGGACGTAGATGTTCGGCGTGTTCCACTCGGGGTGGTTGCTCTGGGTCTCGGTGTCGTGGATCTCGCCGCGGACACCTTGGCCGAGGAAGCCGGCAGGCTGGAGGATGGTGCTGGCACCGCCGATCTGGCGGGCGATGTTCATGTCGGTCCCGCCCGGACCACCCCAGGGATCGATCCCGCCGACCTCGTTGCGCTGGGCGACCTGAGCGACCTGCGTTGGGGTCAGTGTGGCTTCCATGCGGAACATGTCGGTCGTTGTACCCTCGACGACGCCGCCGATGTCATTGATGAACTGGGCGACGGCCTCCTGCTGGGCCGGGCCGCTGCGGAGGCAGCCGATCGAGTAGCGCACGCCCACGGCATCGGGGGCCGCGTTCAGAATGTCGTTGCGAACTTCGGGGGACATCTTGTAGGCGGGCTGATAGGCACCGACCCAGCGGACCAGGCCGAGTTGGGAGACGGCAGCCCTGCTCGCGGCATCCATCCGAACAAGCAGCGCGCTGTCGGGCAGCGAGCCCTCGATGGTTGCGCCGGCGGCGCGGACCATGTCCTGCACCTCGGCGAAGGGCACGGTGTGGAACTGCACAATGAACAGTTCGTTGGACGCGCCGGCCTGGAGCTCGGCGGGGACCACCGGCGTGCTCACCAGCGGATCAAACGACGCGAATGTGAACCGCAGCGTCGTGTCGAGATCGCGAACCTGATCGAAGCCCGCGCCCGTGCGCGAGATCGCCATCATGCTCGTCTTGCCCGTGCGTGATGTCTCAGTCCATGTGACCAGCACCGTCGGCGAACCGGGGAAGGTGTGGACCTTCTGATTCGTGACACGAGCGGGGGTCTGGTGGAACACCGACCCGTTGAGCGCCAGCCCGCGCGCCGACACCGTCACCTTCGGCGTCGACCCCTGCCCCGCATACGCGGAGACCGCCAGGCCGGCCGACAGACACATCACGACGGGAACAACCCCAAGTCTACGGCTCATATTGTCGCTTCCTTTCTTCAACTCTCGATACCTCGACGCTGCCGCCATGTATTGGCGACGATCGCGCCGACCCAGACGCCTCATCCATTCGCCCCGGCATTTCTCCGGGTTCCTCTACCTTACCCGAAACTGCCCAATGTGCAAGCCCCAAGATGCCTTTTCGCACCCACCCGAACAGAGGAGTCAGGCGAAGGTCCGAAAAACAACCAAACAGGCTGCGATGCCGATCCCAGAACCGGGCCGAGCATTCAGGCCGTGATCGTCCGGATATTGGGTGCAAGCAGGATCTCGGCATCGGTTTTCGCCCGCACTTCCTCGGCCGTGACGCCCTGGGCGACCTCGGTCAGCACGAATCGGCGGCGGGCCTGGTCCATCTCCATCACGCACAGGTCGGTGATGAGCATGGTCACACAACGCTGGCCCGTGACTGGCAGGGAGCAAGCCCGCACGACCTTCGCCCCGCCGTCCTTCGCGTTGTGCTCCATTGTCACCACAATATTCTTGACCCCGGCGACCAGGTCCATCGCCCCGCCCATGCCCTTGACCATCTTGCCGGGGATCATCCAGTTGGCGATGTCGCCCTCTTGTGAGACCTGCATGGCACCGAGGATGCACATGTCGATGTGGCCTCCGCGGATCATCGCAAAACTGTCCGACGACGAGAAGAAACTCGCACCTGGCCGCGCGGTGACGGTCTGTTTCCCGGCGTTGATGAGGTCGGCATCAACGTCGGCATCCTTCGGGAAGGGTCCGATGCCCAAAAGCCCGTTCTCGGATTGCAGCCACACGTCCATCCCCTGCGGGATGTGGTTGGCGACGAGCGTCGGCATCCCGATGCCCAGGTTGACGATGTATCCGTCGTGGAGTTCCGCGGCGGCCCGGCGCGTGATCTGATCGCGTGTCAAAGGCATGTGTGCAGTTTACGCAAACCAGACGACGCGACAACAACGCTTCCCCCCCACCCCCCCAATCCGACGGAATCCGTGTCCTGGCGCATCTTGTGATATGTCCAGGAGGTTCGGCGATGCGGCGTGGGGTCAAGGTCATCGGTGGGCTTGTGGGGTGGGTCGGGGGCACCGTGGCGGCCCTCGCCGCAGCCGTCGCTAACCTCGAGCCGGGCGTGCTCGGCGAGTTGCGCGCCCAGGCCGCCGCGGTCGTCGATCGCTTTCAGGTGCCGGATGTGAGGGCGTTTATCCGCGCCGCCGAGTCACTGCCCGACCCTGGCACGCGCGTCGTCTGGCGCTCGAAAGACCGCGCCAAGGCCTTTTCCGATGCCGAATATCAGCAGTTGCCCGAGGCCCACAAAGCCGATCTCACCAAGCGTGAGTGCGACGCATCGTTCTATTACCAGACGGGCTACGGCACGCCGATCATCTATGCCCGGCCCCTCGAACTCGCCGCCCGCGCGGGCGACGGCACGATTCGCGGCAAGAAAGTCCTCGACTTCGGCTACGGCATGATCGGGCAGTTGCGCATGCTCGCATCACTGGGGTGCGATGTGCAGGGCATCGAGGTCGAGCCCCTGCTCCGTGCTCTTTACAGCCAGCCGATGGACACGGGCGAGATCGCCTGCGGGGACGGAACCAAGGGCCGCCTCACGCTTCATCATGCCCGCTGGCCCGGCGAGAAGGCCGACGTTGTCGGCGGCGGGCATGACCTTTTCATCACGAAAAACGTGCTCAAACGCGGCTACATCCACCCCGAGCGACCGGCGGACGAGCGCTTCCTCATCAAACTCGGCGTGCCGGACGATCAGTTCGTCCGCGCCCTGCACGACACGCTCAAGCCCGGGGGCATCGCGATCATCTACAACATCTCGCCGGCGCAGAATCCCGACGACAAGCCGTTTCTTCCGCACGCCGATCCGCGCTGCCCGTTTCCCAGGGCCGATCTTGAGAAAGCCGGGTTCGAGGTCGTCGAGTACGACGCGGACGACTCGGCGTTCATGCGTCAGATGTGGCCGACGCTGGGCCTGACAAAGCCCGGCGAAGAGGCCGACCTCGACAAGAGCCTGTTCGCGAGGTACACGCTGCTGCGCCGAACACGGTGAGGGGGTCAGTTCAGAAACGCCACGACCCAAGCGCCGAAGGCGGCATGAGCGCCCCCCACGCCGAAGAAAGTCACCGCCGCGAGGATGTTCTGCCGTCGCGCGCTCTGCCGGTTCCAGCGCGAGCGCTGGCGATACATCTGGACGAGGCCCGCCGCACACACCCCCGCGACCGCGAGGAAGAGCACGTCCACCAGAGCCATCTGTCGCAGGGCCAGCGGCGACGGCGGCGGAAAGACGACGAGGCTCCCCGCCATGATGAGCCCCACGACGCCATCAAACCCCAGCCCCAGCGCGAACGCGATCACGCCGACGAGCCACGGCCCGATCCGCAGACGCTCCGAGCCGAGTTCGAGCCGCAACTCCGCGGCGCACTCGGGGCACGTCGCCTCCGGCACGCCGCGGACGTTGTAGCGACAGACCGGGCACGCCACGTCCCGATTCGAGATGAAACTGACCACGGCCTCGCGATCACCCTGCATCGCTCGATTTACGGGCGCGGATCGCCCGGCGTTCGATCATGTTTGCCGTGTTCTTGCGCGTCGCCATCGGATTTCTGCGCGAGTTCCAGCAACGCAGAGACTCGCCGCACGCGGCACGTCTCGTCCGTCCAACTCGTCAGAGATGCCGGCGGCGGCGAGGGCTCGCGGCGCGACGGCGTCACGATCTCGGGGGTGTAGGTCAGGTCGATCGCGGACTCCGGCCTGGGCCGCGCGGGCGCGCTCTTCGTCAGGCTCGCCGGGAGTTGCCCGACGTAGAACACCGTCCCCGGCGGGATCGACGGGACCAGCCCCCCACCGCCCGATGACTGGTAGACCGAGCGCGGAAAGACCGCCGTCGTGCCGCCATCGATCCGCATGAAGACCTGACCGCCGTGGCTGTCGGTCTTGAGTTGGTAGACCGTGGAGAAGCCCGTGGGCTGACGAAGGTCGAGCGGGACGTTACGGCCCGGTGAGGCTTGGGGATTCGTGTCGCTCAGGCCCGCCTCGACAGGCCGCGCGCCTGCCGGCGGCTGGGCCATGGAAGGCATCGCCGCGACGCTTGCCGCAAGACAACCCACGAAATCCCTCGCCCTCCCGCTCATTGTTATCCCCGCAAATGGATGTAAAACGTCAGCGTGATCCCTGCCTCGGGATTGTCCTTGGGCAACTCGCGGAGCGGCCTGCCGCTCGCCGTCCATGCGTTGACCGCGTTGATGAGCGGCGTATCGACCTCCTCATAGCCCGTGTCGAGCCGCCGGGTGCCCTGCTCGACGAACGACGCGCTCCGGACAGTTCCATCGGCACGAAATGTGACGCGGATCGTCGGGTTTCTGGGCGAACGAGACACCAGCGAGGTCTGATTCCACTTGGGCCGCCTGGTCTTGATCTCGAGCCCCCCCGCCGCGAGGACTTCGCCTGGCGTGACCTCGAACGTGCGCGATGCCGCGTCCGATTCCTTGTCCGAGCGCGTGCCGGGTCGGCCCGGCTGCGCGGCCTCTGACGCCGCGGCTTGCGATGGGCTTGGCTGGCTCGACGCCGAATCCGTCACGGTTTGGCTTGGTGATGCGAATGCCGCTCGCGCTGATTCGAGCGAGAGGACCGGCCCCTTGAGCCCATCCGTTCGCGATTGATTCGCCATCTCGCGGAGTGCGGCTTCCGCGCTGGGTCGGGGTGTCGTGAGGCTGTGCGCGGCAACGGCGGCGCGAGGCGCTGACTGGTCCGCCGTGCCGACCTGCAGGGTGAACGCGGCCTGATCCATCTGGCTCGGAGCGCCCCCATGGGCGGTTGCCCGACTGCTGCCGATCCACGCCATCGCGTCTGCTGAGGATTCTTCGATTCCGGGGCGAACCGGATCGGGCATTGGGGCGTCAGACGTGGGCGCGAGAGTGATCGGGATGGCGCCGATCGGCGATATCCACCAAACGAACGCCGCACCAAGGCTCGCGTGCAAGACGAGGCTGAGCATCAGGCCGATGATGAAGCCGGCGTTTCGCACCATGGGGTGTTTGACGTGTGAATTGACGGAAAGTGCTTCCAAACTTCTCCCTATTAGCATATGCTGTTGCAGTGCGCGGGGGATGCGCCCTAGCCGTGTGCGCCAGGGTGGTGGCAAGGATCAGAAACAGGAGACCGGGTAATGAACCATCGATGGACGACGGTGACGGCTGCCATGCTCATGGCCGTCTGCGGCGCGGCGGCGCAGAGCGCCTCCGCCCCCGCCAAGAAAGACCCCCCCAAGCAGGGCCAGCCTGCCGACGAGATCACGTTGAAGGTCGGCAGCACCGCCCCGAATCTCACGGTCGAGGATTTCGTCAAGGGCGAGAAGTTCACGGGCTTTGAGAAGGGCCGCGTCTACGTCGTCGAGTTCTGGGCCACCTGGTGCCCGCCCTGCGTCAAGAGCATCCCGCTGCTCACGGAACTCCAGAAGGATTTCAAGGACAAGGGCGTGACGGTCATCGGCGTCGCCTCCAGCGAGCGCGCCAAGAACAAGGAAGGCGACATCCCGGTCGAGAAGCGCCTGCAGATCGTCAAGGACTTCGTGAAGGGCAAGGGCGATGAGATGAACTACACCATCGCCTTCGACGCCGATCGCACGATGTCGAACGACTGGATGAAGCCCGCCGGGCAGAACGGCATCCCGTGCGCCTTCCTGGTCAACGGCGAGGGCAAGATCGCCTGGATCGGCAACCCGCTCTCAGGCCACGAGGAACTGCACGACAAGATCGCCTCGCTCACCGGCGGGAAAGAACACGGCAAGGACCACGGAAAAGATGGCAAGCACAAGGGCTCGCACGTCTCGGCCGATCAGCCCTCATTCAACCTCGTCCCGGTCGTTCAGCCCTCGGGCACGGTGCAGCCCAAGGAGGCCAAGAAGGACGCCGCCGCTCCCGCCATGCCGACGCTGATGGTCGGCGACAAGGCACCGGAGTTGAAGGTGTCGAAGTTCGTCAAGGGCGAGCCCGTCACCGGCTTTGAGAAGGGCAAGACCTACGTCGTCGAGTTCTGGGCGACGTGGTGCGGCCCGTGCATCACCAGCATCCCGCACCTGACCGACCTCCAGAAACAGCACAAGGACGTCCGCTTCGTCGGCGTCTCGGTGTGGGAGAGCAACACGGCGGATGTCGAGCCCTTCGTCAAGGACATGGGTGACAAGATGGACTACGTCGTCGCGATGGACGAACTCCCCGAGCCCACCGAGGACACCCCCAAGGCCCGCCGCGAGGCTTCGAGCAACGGAGTGATGGCCAAGACCTGGATGACCGCCAGCGGTTCGGGCGGGATTCCCACCGCCTTTATCGTCAACGGCGAGGGCAAGGTCGCGTGGATCGGCCACCCCATGCAGATGGACAAGCCGCTCGAGGAGATCACCTCGGGCAAGTGGGACCTCGCGGCGAAGGCCGCCGAGTATCGCAAGACCAAGGAGATGGAAGCCAAGGTCCGTCCGCTGCAGCAGAAGATCCAGCGCGCCATGGCCGAGGGCGACCAGGCCGGCGCGATCAAGGCCATGGACGAGTTGATGGCCCTCGACCCGAAGGCCAACGAGCGCTACGGGATGCAGAAGTTCGCCATGCTCGTCGAGGCCGGCGAGTTCGACAAGGCGTTCGGCTACGGCAACGAGTTGGTGGACGGCGCGCTCAAGGACAACGCCGAGGCGCTCAACGGCATCGCCTGGACGATCGTCGATCCCGACAACAAGCCGGAGAAGCAGGACCTCAAACTGGCCATGAAGGCCGCGACCCGCGCCGATGAACTCACCAAGGGCAAGGAAGGCCACATTATCGACACGCTTGCGACGGTCTACCACACACAGGGCAACCTGACCAAGGCGATCGAACTGCAGAAGAAGGCCGTTGAGGCCGCCAAGGGCGGTCAGTTCGAGGATGAACTCAAGGCTCGTCTCAAGCAGTACGAGGACGAGGCGAAGAAGATGGGCGGCTGAGCCGCTCGGGCCTTCGCTCGTTCCAGATGTTCAGTTCAGAGGCTCCGGCATCCGCTGGGGCCTCTTTCTTTGGCGGCGGCGCGCGGCGAGCCGTGTTCCAGACTCGCGCCCATCGCCGCGCCTGAAACACCCCGACTCGCGGTGTCGTACAACATGTCGGCGACCAGCGGAGCGCCACCGGGAGTCTCGTCATGCCATCCGCCGTTTGCGTTCAGTCGTTTGCCTCGCTGCTCTCGCTGTGCGGTGCGTCGGCCCAGCCGTGCGTCCCGCATTGGGTCGCGTCGCCTTCGGCTCCGGACTTTGGCATTCACGCGCTCGCCGCCGTGACCGACGCGGCAGGCTCCGCGCTCTACGCCGGCGGCTGGTTCACCTCCATCGGCGGCGTCTCCGCCGAGCGCATCGCGCGGTACGGGAACGGCGTGTGGACCCCGCTGGGATCGGGCATTCCCGGGCCCTTCAACTCGCACGGCTTTATGGACTGCTGCGCCAACGTCCACAGCATCACGGCCGACGCCGGAATCGTCTATGTCGGCGGCAACTTCATCTTCGGCGGCGGGGTGCTCCTCGAAAGCCTCGGCCAATGGGACGGCTCGCAGTGGCGTGACCTCGCCGGCGGTATGACGATGGCTCCAGGCTGCTTCGATTGCGCGCCCGTCGTCTACTCGCTGGCCCGCTTCGGCGGCTCGTTGCACGCCGCGGGAACGTTCGATCTTGCCGGCGCAACGCTTGCCGCTCGCGTCGCGCGATGGAACGGCATCGGCTGGGCCCCGCTGGGCGCGGGCATCGGCGTCGCACCGGGCGACACCTTTCCGGCCTGGGTCTATTCGCTCACGCCCTGGGCCGGCGATCTCTACGCCTGCGGCCGATTCAGCCGCGCGGGTGCCACCGACACCCTGTGCGTGGCGCGCTGGGACGGCGCAACCTGGACGGATGTCGGCGGCGGGCTGCGCGTCCCCGAGGGCGGCCGTCACCCCTCCATCGCCGCCAGCGTGGTCTTCGACGATGGCCACGGTCCCGCGCTCTTCGTCGCGGGCATCCTCGACATCGCCGGCACCACGAACGTCCGAAACATCGCCAAGTGGGATGGACTCGCCTGGTCCGATGTCGGCGGCGGCATCGGCTCCGATGTCAACGATCGCGTCTGGGCGCTCGCCGTCTTCGACGACGGCATGGGCCGGGCTCTCTACGCCGCGGGTCAGTTTGGCGATGCCGGCGGCGCTCCCGCCGCGAACATCGCGAAATGGAACGGGACGGCATGGTCGGCGCTCGACGCCGGCGTCAATGGCGATGTTCACGCGCTGGCCGTCTTCGATGACGGCAGCGGCCCCGCGCTCCACGTCGGCGGGTGGTTCACCTCTGCTGGCGGCGCGTCCTCGCCTTACCTCGCCAAGTGGGTCGCTTGTCCCGCCGTGTGCTACGCCAACTGCGACGGCTCGTCGGTCGCGCCCGTGCTCAACGTGGCGGACTTCGTCTGCTTCGTCAACAAGTTCGCGGCCGGCGACGCCTACGCCAACTGTGACGGCAGCACCACGCCGCCCGCGCTCAACATCGCCGACTTCGTGTGCTTCCTAAACTCATTCGCGGCGGGGTGCCCGTAGCGCCCACGGCGCTGCCGGGGCGGATAATCAGGCATGCTCACGCTCCTGGCCCTGCTCTCCGCGTGCCTCACCCTCGACGACACCGCGCCCGCGGCCCGCGTCAGCGAGGCCCGCCTCATGGCCACGCTCCGCGACCTGCCCCGAGCCCGGTCGGCCGTCGGCGACCTCGAGCACCAGCGCGGGCTCGTGCAGGCCGAGGCGCTCATCGAGTCCTGGCTCCGCGATGCGGGCTACGAGGTCACGCTCGAGCCCCTGCAATGGAACCTCGCGTGGCAGCGGAAGCACGACGACGAACTCGGCGTGCCCCCGCGCTGGCGCGTCCCCGAGACGACCGACGACCTCGCCTCGCGTACCTGGCACAACATCATCGTGGAGGTTCCGGGGCGCGAGACACCCACCGAGGTCGTCGTGCTCGGCGCGCACTTCGATGCGGTGGCGGGCTCGCCCGGCGCAGACGACAACGGATCGGGTGCCGCGGGCCTCGTTGAGATCGCGCGGGCCCTGCGCGGCACCTCGCCCCGCCGAACCATCCGCCTCGTCTTCTTCAACCATGAAGAACTGCGCGTCGTCGGATCGAGCGAGCACGTGAAGGCTCGCCGCCCACGCTGGAACGCCGGCGACGAGCGCGTCGTGGCCATGGTCAGCCTGGAGATGATCGGCTACTTCACTGACGCGCCGAACAGCCAGAAGTCGCCCGCCCCGCCGATCAAGGGCGTCTTCGAGCCGCCCACCGTCGGCGATTTCATCGCGCTCGCCACCGTCTCGCGGCATTCGCCGGTCGCTCGCTGCCTGGGCGATGGCATGATCCGCCACGCTCCGGGCCTGAAGGTCTTCGTTGCGGACATGTTTCCCGTGGCGCTCCCCGACATGCTCCGCAGCGACAACGCGCCGTTCCTCCTCGCGGGCCTGCCCGCGATGATGCTCACCGACACGTCCAACTTCCGCAACGCCAACTACCACAAGCCGACGGACACCCCCGACACGCTCGATCCGACGCGATACACGCTGGTCGTCCGTGGCCTTGCCGGAGCGGCGTTCGATCTCGCCGATGCCGAGATGCTGCCCGTCTCGCCGCGTTAGCATCGTTTGAAGCCTGAACACAACCATCGCACGTTCTTGACGATCACCAAGCGCAATGCTTGCGCGCCCCAAGCACGACACCTGTAGTGTGCCCCACGGATGAGAGTCGAGAGGTCAACCGGCCAACGTGCCGGCCCGGGATCAGCATCAAAGGAGAGATTCGATGAAGAAGAACGTGTGTGTCGCCGCAGCGCTCGCGCTTGCCGCCGGCCTTACCCAATCCGTCAGCGCACAGACCGTCCAGGGACCGAGCACCCTACAGACGCCTTATATGATCCCCACCGACAACGCCTGGGGCTCCGTCTTCTACTCCATCGCCAGCAACGGCAACGGGGTCTCCGCTCCGAACGAGACCTTCACCCGCCTCAACATCTCCCCCGTCGTCGGCAACGCCCCCTATCGCCTCGTCGGCATTCCCGACGGCACGGGCGTCATCCGCACGCCGGATGACCTCACCAACGGCACCATGACCTGGACCGTCAACCAGGAGATCGGCGCGACCACCGGCATCGTGCGTGACCACGGCAACCGCGGCTCGTTCGTCTCCCTCTGGAAGGTCAGGCGCGATCCCACGGCCTCAAACTTCCTCACGGTTGTCGGCGCGCAGGACCTCATTCAGAGCGTCAAACTCTGGGACGTCCCTGGTGCCGCGTTCGTTACCTACAACGCCGCCAGCCCCATGCCCCGCTACAACCAGACCGCGGCGAACCCCGGTGGCTGGGAGGCCAATCCCAACCTCGACGGCATCGGCCGTCTCTGTTCCGCCGATGTCGCCGCCCCCACCGCGTTCTTTGACCCCGTCAGTGGCCTCGGCACCGACGCCCGAATCCACCTCGCCGGTGAGGAGATCGGTGCCTCCGGCCGGTGCTTCGCTCACATCATCACCGGCCCCGAGGCCGGCACCAGTTACGAACTGCCCGACTACGGCGACTACTCCTGGGAGAACGCCGTCGCCTGTCCGGTTCCTCAGGCCAAGACCATCGTGATCGGCCTCGATGACGCCACCCCGGGCAACCTCTACGTCCACATCGGCACCAAGCAGACCAGCGGAACCACCGTCGAGCGCGCCGGGCTCCACACCGCCAAGACCTACGCCATCTCGATCGCCGGCACCACGGTCACCACCGCTCCCCCGATTCAGGCCATCGAGGACCGCGTCAACATCCTCGGCAACACCGTCAGCGGGCCCGTCTCCTCCAAACCCTTCTCACTCGTCGAACTCCCCAACCTCCGCGGCACCACCGGCAGCCAACTCCAGACCCTCGGCGACGCCGCTCCGTACAACCAGTTCAACTGGCTCCGCCCCGAGGACGGTGCTTGGGACACTGTCAACCCCGCCCGCTTCTTCTTCTGCACCACGGACAACTTCTCCGGCAACAGCCGCCTCTGGACCCTCGAGTTCACCGACATCAGCCAACCCGAACTCGGCGGCACCATCACCATGGTCGCCGATGGTTCCGTCCCCGCGACCTTCACCGGCGGCATCATCTCCGCCACCGGCATCACCGACGTCCGCATGATGGACAACCTTTGCATGACCAAGAACGGCTGCCTCCTCATCCAGGAGGACGTCGGCAATAACGTCCGCCTCGGCCGCATGTGGCTCTACAACCCCGCCGTCGACTCGATCCTCGACGTGGGCATCTCCGATGCCGCCCGCTTCCTCATCGGCGGCACCAACTACCTCGGAACGCAGGACGAGGAGACCTCCGGCGTCATCGACGCCGAGGACGCCATCGGTCCCGGCTTCCACCTCCTCAACATGCAGGCGCACTACGCCATCCCCGGCGAACTGGTCGAGGGCGGCCAACTCATGGCGACTCGTCTGCCGGGCGTCTGCTACGCCAACTGCGACGGGTCGACCACCTCGCCGCAACTCAACATCAACGACTTCAACTGCTTCCTCAACCGCTTCGCCGCGGCCCAGGGCCTCTCGGTGGCCGAGCAGATCGCCAGTTACGCCAACTGCGACGGCTCCAACACGGCCCCCGTGCTCAATATCAATGACTTCCAGTGCTACCTGAACAAGTTCGCCGCCGGCTGCCCTCAGTAGTCCTCCATGGCTTGGGCCAGCGCCCAAGATGCGTTCCGACCCCGGTGCCCGCGACCGGGGTCTTGTTTTTTTTCGCCAGAGTCCGCGCAAGACCAAGTGATCAAAATGCGAACGCACTTTCTGACGCAACCGCCTGTCTAAATTTGGCGTATCCCAATCTGATGCAATGGGGAGTTACCCCCCGGTTGACGTGCCTGCGCCCCCACCCCCCACCCCCTGGCGCGGGCGACTCAAGACGGCAAACCTGTATAGGAGAAACCCATGATTCGGACGGAAGTCTCGCGCGTGCGCTTCGCTGCCGCCTCCAACCGCTCGCTGGCCACAGGGCGCTGGTCGCTCGCAGCCGGGCTTCTCCTTGCGGCGGGCATCGCTGCACAAGCCCAGATCCAGGCCGTCGGCGGTCCCGTCAGCGTCCCGCACCAACAACTCGGCTCGACCGTGGTAGCCGTCCCGGATATCAACGGCGACGGCATGACCGACGTGGCCGTGGTCGCTGACGATGAGTTTCCGGGGTTCGAGTCCAATCGGGTCTTCGTCTATTCCGGTGCCACCGGTGGGTTCCTCCGTGTGCTCTCCTCGGTCAACATCGGCGGCACGCCGCAGCCGTTCTTTATCTCGGGGATCGCCGGGCTGCGGGACGTTGACGGCGACGGGCGCGGCGACCTGGCGATCGCGGACGCGAGGCAGGGGCATGTGCTGGTGATCTCGGGCGCGACGCTTCGGCTCATACATGTGCTGGATTTCCCGCCGAACCCTGCTGCCACCCTGTCGGTGTCGGGGATGGAGGATCTGGACAACGATGGTCGAGGCGACCTGATCGTGGGCCAACCAGCGTCGATCGTGGCGCTGGGCAACACGGGGTCCGCATACATCTACTCCGGCGCGACGGGAGCCCGCCTGCGGACCGTCGTGCCCGTGCCGCCGAGTCCTCCGTTTCTCCAGGGCGATCGTTTGCTTGGGCGCGCGGTGCTCGGGACGCCGGACCTGAACGGGGACGGGAAGCCCGACGCGATTGTCGCCGGGTACGGGGCGATCTCATGGGTTTCGGGCGCGACGGGCGTGGCGTACCGCCGGATTACCGCGCCCGCCAACTCTGGGGGCTTCACCCAGTCGATCAGCGTGTGCCCGGACGCCAACGGGGACGGCGTGGCGGACCTCGTGGTCGGCGCGCCCACCAGCGGCCTGAGTCTCGGCCCGACGGTGCGGGGGCTCGTGGCGGAATGCGGACGCGCGTACCTGTATTCCGGCGCGACCGGAGCGATCCTGCGTTCGTGGGCGGGGCCGACGGTCGCAGGGACCCGCTTCGGGTGGTCGGTCTCCGGCGTACCCGACGTGACGGGCGACGGACGCGGGGACGTGGTCATCGGCTTGCCGTCAACTCTGGAAGCCGAGCGCGGGACCGGGTTCGGGCCGGGGCGTGTACAGGTCTTCAACGGCGCGACCGGAGCCCTGGTCACCACGATCGACTCACCACGAGCGGAACTGGGAGGCGGCTTCGGATTCGGCGTTATAGGACTACCAGACACCAACGCGAACGGCCGTGGCGACATCTTCATCAGCGCGCCGCAGGAGGACGCCTTCACCCCGTCGGCGTTCGACAAGGGCCGGGCCTATTTCGTGCGCTTCTGAGCCGCCTCGCAGAAGTGGTCCGCGTGGAAACCGTGCCCCCGAAAGGATGAAAGAAGACCTCACCTCATCCATGTGCTCGATGGAACTCGGGTTCGCCAGGGCATGTAAGGAGAGACTTCAACACAGAGACACGGAGAAGCAGGAACGAAGCGATCCTTTGGGATCAGAACCTGTCGTTCCTGCACTCTCAGCGTTCACTGCGGCTCTGCGGTGAGTCTGGCTTCGCCTCATCCAGCACGAGCCGAGTGAGAGTCCGTATCGCGCCGGGGCCGGTCACTGCCAATCGCGCTACAGCCCGAGGTCCTGGATCAGCCCGTCGGCCGTCGCGTCGAGTTTGTCGGGGGTCTCGTACGTCCCCATCGCCAACTCGCCGCGAACGCGATCGACCAACTCCTGCCGGGCGTCGGGCATCGCGCGCAAACGGCTCATCAGCCGGGCACGATCCGAAATCTCGACGCTGTCGGCCCGCTGCATCAAGGTGCCGCGCGCCGCCGCCGATCGTGATCGTTCGGCCGCGCCGGGAATGCCCTCGAGCGAATCGAAACCCAATCCTCCCACCCCGCTGACCGCTGCAATATCGCTCATGTTCGGACGCCTCCACCAGAGGTTCTGTGAACCGGCCCACCACAGCCAGATCATCCACTATTACTTGTGGGTCTACTTGCTCAGACCCCAAAATGTTGCACTCTCTCGCCCCTTTCCTCTCCAACTATCGTCGGCACCATTCCAACCCCTTGAATCTTTGCCGACTTTCAGGCATTATTGCATAAACTACAGTAAAACAAGCACTTACAGCGTGTAACCTGCCCGGACCACGTCATGATTCCGGCCCGCCACCACTGGAACCGCCACCCACTCCCCGCGTACGACTCTGGCATGATCGCTCGCCTCCTCGTCGCCATCGTGGCCGTCGCCATCTTCTCGCGCTCCGCAGCCGCGCAGACCAAACCGAAAAAAGACCTCCGCGAAGAGGGCAAAAAACTCTTCGGCGGCAGCGGCGAATCGACCACCAGCGACCCGAAAAAGGCCAAAGACCGCAAGTGGTCCATCGTCCTCTTCGCCTATCGCGGCGAGGACCAGACTCAGGCCGCGACCGCCGGCCTTGAGCGCGCGCGCGCCGACGGCAAACTCCCCGGTGCCTACATGGAGAAGCGCGGCCCGGCGACCGTGATCGCGTATGGCTCGTATCAGGACAACACGACCTCCGAAGCCAAGGCCGACCTCGCCCGCATCCGCGCCACCACGATCCTGATGGACGGCGTGAAGCGCACGCCGTTTGCCCAGGCCTTTCTCGCGCCGCCCGAGGACATCCGCGGCACGCTCCCGGAGTTCGACCTTCGCAGCGTCCGCAAGCAGCAGGGCGAGTGGGCGCTCTACACGCTCCAGGTGGGCGTCTATGCTCGATCGGACACCAAGGCCCCGTCGCCGTCCGAGCAGGCGCAGTTCCGCAAGTCGGCCGAGGAGGCGGCGGTGAAGTTGCGACGCGAGGGCGAGCAGGCCTTCTATTTCCACGGCCCGGCCCGCAGCATGGTGACCGTCGGGCTCTTCGGCAGCGAGGACTTTGATCCGCAGGTCGGGCCGACGTCTGATTCGCCGGGGCTCAAGGCGCTGCGGCTTCGCTTCCCGCACAACCTGCTCAACGGCATGGGCATCCGCGAGAAAAAGACCGTCAAAGGCCCCACCGGCAAGAGCGTGGTCTCGTCAAACCTCCAGCCCAGCAGCCTCGTCGCGGTGCCGAAGGCGGAGTAGACCCGCGGCACGATCCGGGCGTTGTGGAGCGGCCGGGGCGGCGGTTGCGGCCCCGACGAGACGAGGTCTGGCTCTTCGAGCCGTCCTACTTCTAATACGGGCTCAGCGTGTGCGGACTGGCAGCAATTTCACCTTGTCTCGCCCTGCGATGCCGTCGATCGTGTCGATGATGGGTGGTCCGGAATGTCCAACAGGATCGGCCGAAGGGTCACGGCTTGTGCGCACATATGGATTGCCGATTCCTTTCGGCATCGATCCGATGTCCTCCTCCGAGACGCTCATGTCGCCGAACATCACCGGCGAAGGGATGTTCGAGGAGCAGCAAGCCGGCAGCACTCCGTACTGCGGATAGTGATAGAGGCGGCGTTGGACAATGATGCCCTTGATCGATGGATACCGGATGTCCGTCAGGCGTTGGGAACCCCACTGCTCCGGCCCGCCCATCGTCGTGGCGTTGAAAAAGCGCGGCATCGCATAGAGCGTCTCGCTCAGACGATAGTCCGAAAGCGAGACTTGCTGGCCTCGATGCTCGCGGACGAGAAATGGCTTTGGGTTGCCGGGTGCAGTGGCGATCCGCACGTCGTCAAGTTCCGCGGTGATCGCAAGCGCCGCAAGGTACGAATGCGCAAACCAGGAGCCATCTCCCAAGGGACCAAAGTCGAACTTGAAGGGCGCGAACGGGGGAAGCTTCGGGGCGTAGAACGCTGGCACGGCGTCCTTGTTGGCGTTACAGTATGAATTCAAGCCCATACCGAAACTGCGCATGTTTGAGAGTGTCTTGATCGCCAGTCCACGACCACGCGCCGCGGAGAGCGACGGCAAGAGAAGCGAGAGCAGAATCGCCGTAACTCCAATTGCCACAAGGATTTCGATCAGTGTGAATGCCCTGCGATTCATCATGCCGAGGCTCCGCCTTACGGGTGCTTGACACGACCGTGCAGAACAGTATACTGCGCCGGCGTGAATCCGCAAACTGAACCAGGAGGAACGCATGTCTCGCATGACGAATGCCGTCCGTGTGACTCTCGTGGCCGTGATTCTCAGCAGTGCCGCGACCGCTGGTGGAACAACCTGTTCCAACAACTGCCAGCAAGGCCAGGTCAGCATTGTCTGCATGGACAGGAAGCCGTGTCAATACGTTGAGTATGTGCAGGGTGAGTGTGTCTACTTGAAGACATGCCCCGGCGGTTACCAGTTCACATGGCCATCGACCGAACCGGGGGGTTCGGATTGGACCTGGGATCATAACGAGGACGGTTGGTGTGTCATCACGAGTTGCACGGGCGAACCAGTTCATAGCTGCCAGTCCACTTGGGGTGTGTACACATACATCGGCTCTTGCGAATGAGTCGACATCGATTGCCAGGTGTTTCAGCAACGGTGGCCTTGGTCGCCGCTAGTTACGGTGTCGCTCAACCGATCCAGACTCGTGAAACTTTCCTCGAACGTTTGCGCACAATCTATGTTGGACCGCAAAGTGGCAGCGTGAAGGTAGTGACGTACACTGTTCCGGCCGGCACTGCCATCGATGCTGCTCTTATCTCGAATGCCTCGTCGTTGCGCTCATCGGGGCCGGAGCAGCATGTGCGCATCGTGTGGGATGGACTTGACCATGTGCTTCTCGATCGGGCGCATCCAAACTCGCGGAGCATGCTGGGCCTCATCTCTGGGGAAATCATTCATCCCGAGTATCTTGTGCGTTTTTCTGCCGATCTTGGCACCCGAGAGCCCATTCCGAGTGTTGGGGAACGCTTTCAGAAAGTTTGGCGGTTCTTTCCACCAGCATTACCGTCGGTTGTCGCGATGCTTACCGAGGTCGAGGGACGCGTGGAGCATGATGAACAAGGCGCGGTCATCGTGTCTGGGCGTCCTGCATCTGGCGCTCGACTTTCCAGAATCAAGTTTGACGAGAAAGACCTGGCGCTGATAAGCGTAGCATTTGGAGACGCAAGTGGCCCGCGAACCATGGAGCGAGCCCTTGAGTATCAAAAGGTTCCCGGGGTTGGCTACCGTTGGCCCAAAGTAACTTCTATTCGCACCGAAGGTTATCCGGACTATCCGCCCCACGAATCACTGAACCTCATTGGCGCTCCGGACATTTCCACGCCTGTTCCTCCCGAAACTTTTTTGTGGTGGACATATGCGACGCGAATAGAAGAAGAAGCGACGGGCAAACTATATGGCCCGAATGACGTAGTAATTGCCACCAACTTCCATTCACAACCTGTACCACCTTCGGCGGCTGGTCAAGAGATGGTTAATCTGCGCAGCAAGGCGAAGGCCGATCCGACCTTGAAAATCATCCCCACGGGCCGGAGCGCGACCGGAAAGTTTTTGGGTATCGGCGGTGTTGCTTGTCTCGTGCTTGCTACCGGCTTGATCCTTCGGCGTGCCTTTGGACGATAAGCATGCCTCGTTTCGCATCCATTCACAAAACCATCGCCAGGTGAGGTCCAATCGTGATCGCAGCGACTTGGGCATGGGCCGGCACCAGCAAGTTCTTCGACCTATCGGCATTTCGCGGCACAATCGAGGCCCATGGATTGTTTCCCATGAGCCTGCTTCGTGCCTCACCAGCAATACCGGCGATCGAACTGATTACCGCTGTCTTACTTCTGGCATTTACTGATTGGTCGCGAGCGCGCTGGGCATTGGCGTGGTCATTCTGCCTGCTCGCAGTGCTGACGGTGTATCTGACTCAAGTGCCCGAGCCCCTACGAAGGGCCGTCGGATGCGGCTGCGGTTTGCGCGGGCTGGCTTCGAGCGAGCATGGTGCATCCTGGCCGTGGATTTCCAACGCTGCGTTCGCAGCGATGCACCTCCTCACCGGTATCGCCGAGCGTTTTGGTCCGATTCGCGCGACTGCTCGCCCGCACAGGCGGGACGCCTGTGCCACCGAGGCAGAAAGACCGCCCCGGAGGGCGGGGTAACCAAAGCTTCAGCGCACGGTCACAACCAGCACGCGGGTCTTGGGCTTGGCGACGACCTGGGCCGATTGTGCCAGGGCCGCGGGCACGAGCGCGGTTGATCCGGCGACGACGCGGACGGGCGCTTCGGTGCCGTCCCTGATCGCCACCTCGCCCGCGAGCACGATGACGACGCGCGGCTGCGCGGATTTCTCGGGCGCGGGCACGACGCCGCCGGCGGGGAGCGCCGATTCGTGGATCGAGAAAAACGCCGTGCTGACGAGGCGGCCCGTGGTCCTTCCCGCCGGCAGCTTGCCTGCTACGGGCGCGGGGCCAAAGTCGATGCAAGCCATCGCCTGCTCGACGTGCAGCTCGCGGCCTTTTCGGCCCCAGTCAAAGACGCGATACGTCGTGTCGCTGGGCGTCTGCACCTCGGCCACCAGCACGCCCGCACCCAGCGCGTGCACCGTGCCGCTCGGCAGGACGTGGCACTCCCCCACCACCGCGGGCACGGCCACGAGATCATCCGCCACAGTGCCGTCCTTGATGTGCTTGACGAAGGTCTCGCGCGTCACGCCCGGCTTGACGCCCTTGTAGATGACGCTGCCGGGCTCGGCGGCGAGGATGTACCAGCACTCGGTTTTCAGCCGCGGCGGCGACCCACCACCCGCATCATCGCCCGCATGGGCCGCGGCGTACTCCGGGCTCGGATGCGTCTGCACGGAGAGGTTCTCGGCGGCGTCGAGAAACTTGACAAGCACCGGAAAGCCGCCTCCGTCGGCCGGCTTGGACGAGCCGAGGAGTTTATCGCGCCAATCGGTCATGGCGTCGTGGATCGATTTGCCGGCGAGCGGGCCGTTGGCGATGACGGATCGCTGCGCCCCGCCTCCCGCGCCGCTGGCGGAGGTCGCGGCCAGATCAGCGAGTTCCCAACTCTCGCCGATGGTGGCCTTCTCGGGGAGTTTTTTGCCGAACTGTTCGAGGCGTCGGCCGCCCCAGACCTTGGGAAGCAGGATGGGCTCGAAGAGCAACGGGTATGGTGGGCTCATGGGAGGGGGGTTGGGGCAGGGCGCGGGCGGGAGGGGTGATGGGAGGGGAGCGGAAAAAGTGCTAGGCGGGGAGCGACATGCCGCTGATCCGCGCATCGAACGCGAGACGATCGTTGACCATGCCCTGGATCTGGCTGTGGAACTGCCGTCGGCCGTACTTGATCTCGACGCAGAGGAGGTAGAGATCGTCGCCGGGATGGACAGAGGCGCGGAACGAGGCCTCCTCGATGCGGAGGAAGGCGATGACCTTGGGGGCGGGCTGGCGGATGTTGAAGGAGAAGCAAGCGAGTTGGGCACCCGCCTCGATCATCAGCACGCCGGGAAACATGGCCTTGGCAGGGAAATGCCCGGGCACCCAGAACTCGTCATGGCGGATGTGCTTGAGCCCGACGACCTGGCGGTGGTCGGGGGTCTCCCAGATGATCCAGTCGAGGAGGGCCATCTCGCCGCGATGGGGGTTGAGTTTGGCGATGTCGTCTCTGGAGTACATCCGCTTGGTGAGGTCGAGGCGCGCGAGATCGATGACCGGCTTGATCCCGCGGGAATCGTCGCCGGCGTTCACGGGCGGATCGGACTGATGGCGGACGGCAGACATGATGCGGTCAGGCTTTCACCTCACCGGCCTCGCCCTCGCCCCGGGCCGAGAGGATGGCCTGTCGGATGTCCTGGGCGGCGTTTTTGACGTCCTGCATGATCTGGCGTGCGCGGGTTCCTGCGGCCTTGTTGCCGCCCTCGGCCTTGCGGATGTCCTCCTCCGCCGACGCCACCAACTGCTTGAGTCGCTCGTACGCTTCCACGGGTGCTCCTTGGGAGGGCCTTGGTCCGCTGGGCCGAGGCCGCTGGGCCGAGGCCGCTGGGCCGAGGCCGCTGGGACGGGATTGTAGCCGGGGGGTTGATGGGCTCAGATTGGGAAGGTCTCGACGGCATCGATCGGGCCGAGCGTGTGGCGAAAGGTCCGAGAACTCGATAGGGAACTGATGGAAGAGATTTCAACCCTACGCAAAATGTCGAAGAGAGATTTCAACCTTACGGGCTGAAAGTGGAAATCTCGGGTGACGAGTTCAACACTTGTTGAACTCATGCAAACGACTGATTTCCAAACGGATTCGACTGGCGAATTGGTGCCAACCACGTTTTCTCGCACGGAAGCCGGGAATCTATGGAGCGTCTCTGGGCTGGCGTTTGTGCCCCGCCCGCTACCTCCGCCGCTCGAAATCGTTTCGCTGGTGGGTCGATTGTACGATGTTCTCGATCGCGCGAAGACCGGTTTGCTGCGGCTGGAAGCAAGGGTCGATGCGCTGCCCAGCAAGACAATCCTGCTGGCCGCGATGCGTGTCCGAGAAGCCCAAGCCTCGTCCAAGATCGAGGACACGATCGCGCCGCTGAAAGACATCGCGTTGGCCGAACTCGACGAGTCGCAGGTTGACGATCAGGCGATCGAGGTGCTTCGGAATCGACAGGCCATTGAGCATGGCACGGAATCTCCGCTCCCAGTATCCATTCGGCTTCTCTCCGAGATGCACCGACGACTGATCACAGCGCCGTCGAAGCGCCCGGGCGAGTTTCGCGACTCGCAGGCGTACATCGGATCTGAATCGCGCGGCTTCGAGCGGGCGAGGTTCGTTCCTCCTCCGCCCGCGCAGGTCGCCGAGTGCATGAAGCAGTGGGAGTTGTTCGTCAATCCGGGTGCCGTGAACGCGCCGCCACGCCCTCGGCTGCCTCATCTCGTCGAACTCGCGCTCGCACACTACCAGTTTGAGACGATCCACCCCTTCGCGGATGGCAGCGGACGGCTCGGCCGCGCCATCGTCAACATCACGCCGATCAAGAACGGGGATCTCCGCTACCCCGTGTGCAACCTCAGCGAGTGGGTCCACGACCACAGGCAGGAGTACTACGACGGGCTGCTCCGCGTCAGCACGCACGCCGAGTGGGAGGGATGGATCCGGTTCTTCTGCACGGCCCTTGCCGAGCAGGCCGAACTCGATCTGAAGCGCGCCGACCGAGTCGCGGCGCTCTATGACTCCTATCAGCAACTCGTCACCGAACGCCGGCGGAGCATAATGCTCACGAAACTCATCGATCGCCTATTTGAGAACCAGGTCATCACAATCGTGGCCGCAAAACGAGTCATGGGTGTCTCGTACACCGCGGCTCAACGCCACGTCGAGTTCCTGGTCGCCAAGGGCGTGCTCAAACAAGCCGGCAAACTGTCGTACGGAAAAATCTACTTCGCGCCGGCGATTCTGAAGGCAATTCGCGGCCAGGGCGAAGACTGACGGCAATCAACCGACCCCCATCGCCTTTGCCATCGCCGTGCCCATGTCCGCCGGGCTCAGCGCCACCTCAACGCCCGCCTCGCGCAGGGCCGCGATCTTGGCGTCGGCCGTGTCGTCCGCGCCGCCGATGATCGCTCCGGCATGGCCCATCCGCCTTCCCGGCGGGGCCGTGCGACCGGCGATGAACGCCGCCACCGGCTTGTTCATCCCGCCGCGACGGGCCTGGGCGATCCACTTGGCCGCATCGATCTCGTCGGCCCCGCCGATCTCACCGATCATCAGCATGCCGTGCGTGTCGGGGTCGGCCGCGAAGAGCTCGAGCGTGTCCACATGCGAGAGCCCGCGGACGGGATCGCCGCCGATGCCCACGCAGGTGCTCTGGCCGAAACCGAGGCGGCTCGTCTGCCACACGGCCTCGTAGGTGAGCGTCCCCGAGCGCGAGACGATGCCGACGGCCTTGCCGAGCCGCGCCTGCGAGACGTGGGTGTGGATATAGCCGGGCATGATGCCGATCTTGCAGCCGGCGTTGGTGAAGGGGTCGAGTTTGCCGCTCGCGCCGATCTCACCCGTGCCGGTCTTTGGGCCGGGGGTGATGATGCCGGGGCAGTTGGGGCCGATGAGGGTGAAGGGACGAGGGGACAAGGGGACGGAGGGACGGGGTGAAGCGGCGCGCAGCGAATCGGACGGCCGCTGCGTTGCCTCGCTTCCTGACTTCTTCCCATTTTCTCTTCCCTTCGTCGCTCCGTCGCCGTGTCCCTTCGTGCCTTCCTCCCTATTCATCTCATCCAGCACCGCCCGCACCTTGATCATGTCTTGCACCGGCACGCCCTCGGTGATGGCACAGATGACGCCGATCCCCGCCGCCGCCGCCTCGAGGATCGCGTCGCCGCAGAGCCCCGGCGGAACGAAGATCATCGTCGCGTCGGCACCCGTGGCCTTCACGGCCTGTTCGACGGTATCAAAGATCGGCAGCCCGTTGGCGTCCCTGGTCCCGCCCTTGCCGGGGGTGACGCCGCCGACCATCCGCGTGCCATAGAGGTAGCAGCCGCGGGTGTGCTGGGCGCCGAACGAGCCGGTGATGCCCTGGCAGATGACGCGAGTCTGAGCGTGGACGAGGATCGACATGGGCGGAGGATAGGACGGCGGATTCCGAGGCTTGGCCACGATGCGAATGCGTCACCGCGGCAGGTTGAGCAGAGCAGAATCGCGGCAACGGTCAGATGCCCATCAGCCTCGCCCAGTTTCCCCACGCGAACCCATCGACCTCGGCCTGCGTCCAGCCGCGACCGACCAGCGCATCGGCGAGTTTGTGCAGGTCCGCCGGCGAGTCGATCCCGCGCGGCAGGCGGGCGGCGCTGAACCCGCCGTCCATGTCGCTCCCGAGCCCGACAGCGCGACGATGGCCGGCGATGCGGCAGACGTGCTCGACATGGTCGATCGCGTCGTCGATCGTGGGTCGCTCGCTGGCGGCGAGGTCGGGCCGAAGAAACGGGGCGAAGAGGTTGAGCCCGATGACGCCGCCACGACGCACGATCTCGCGGATCGCGTCGTCGTGCAAATGGCGGTCGTTTCGCGGCTCGCCAGGCATGTTCGGCACCAGCGCGCGACAGTTGGAATGCGTGGCGACGATCCGCCCGCGGACGAGCGAAAAGAGTTCGTCGAGCGCGCGGTCGGAGAGGTGCGAGACATCATGCACGAGGCCGAGGTCGTCGATCGCGCGGACCATGTCGCGTCCGAGCGCGGTCAGGCCCAGGCCGGACTCGCACGAGGGCGCGGCGTTGCCCGAGGCGTAGCGCGAGCCGCGCGCCCAGGTGAGGCCGACGGCGACGACTCCCCGCGCGGCCCACGCGGCCAAGTCGCGCGGCGAAGGAATCGGATCGGCACCTTCGACGAGGATGCCGACGCGAATGGAGTCGCTATCGGGCTGCCCGCGATCGTCCAGGAGCGGCCGGATCAAGCCCGCCGCACGCCAGCGGTCGTACCAATCGAGTTGCCGAAGACCCGCTGTCTGCGCCGCTTGGGCATCGCCCATGGGATAGGCCACGGCATCGTCGCCGTCGGCCTCGGTGAAGACCGTGGCCAGGCATGCCCGCACCCCGCCCGCGGCCAGCGACGGGAAACAGACGCTGGCAGGCGGCCACGGCCCGACGCACTCCGCGAGCGGCCGCGCGAGATCGCGCCCGTTCTCGGCCAGGCACGCGAGATCGAGATGGGCGTCGAACCATCGCACGAGACGATGGTACGACGGGGCGAGTCGGCTCTTATCCGCACCCGTCGGCAAATCGCTTCATGAAGCAGGTGAAATCCGCGGCGTCGATCACCGGGGGCGTCGTTGAGGCATCGCAGTTTGCATAATCCCAAACACGCTCGCGCAGAGGCAGGTCGAGGGCATTCGAGAATCGGTCGGTGAAGCAGACGAAGTCATAGATGTTGAGCGCCGGAAGCGCCGTCGAGCCGTCGCAGTTGGCGTCGCAGACGAACGACGACGGGAGTTCGACGCGCCAGCCACGATTTGCGCCGGTCGGATCGATGCCCCAGCCGACGATGATCCGCCCGTCCGCCGAGACGTCTCGAGAACTTTGAAGGTTCCAGCCGTCGATCAGAGGCCCAAGGCCAAGTTGAGTGAGCAAATCGGAGAGTTCGTAGGCCTCGCCACGAGAGGTCCAAACCGTAGCGATATCGTAAATGGAGCCAGTCGCCTGCGGACTGCTCACTCCCACGGCAACACGACAATGGTCGGAGATCGCGCGAATCGAGCCCGCGGGACGAGCGCGTGGCATCGGCATCAGATGCATGTGCGTGCCATAGCCCCACATGACAGGCCGACCGACCGGATATATCTGGCGGGGACGGGAGTCCGGGTTGAATCGCACGCCGCCGACAAACGCGCCATCCCTAGTCATCGCAGAGGCACCGCACGTCTCCCCTGGCGGGCGCGGCAAGAGTTGCACGCCCTGCGCGGTCCAGATTGCGGCCGTGTAGTCATAGAGGGTTCCGGCAACGAGGCTGCCGTCGCGCGAGACCGCGAGCGCGTACGAGTCACCCGGTGATAAGGTGACCGGAGTTCCGTTTGGAAGCCACTTTGTGGCAAGATTCCATGCGGTCCACGGGCGCGGCACAAAGTACAACTGCTCACCCACCGCGGTCTGCCCGTCTCCCGACACGGCGCGCACAACACTGAACTCGTAGGCGTTTGTGAGCACCGTCTGCTCGGGATCCCATCGAACGGCGATCCACGGGGGGTCGAAGCCAACGATGACGCGCCCATCGTCGGAGACATCGATCGCCTGTGAGCGCTCAGAGCCCGGGGACGATCCGGATGGCAAGCGCCGAACCCCTCGGTCATCCCATCGAAACGCGACCGATGTCATTCCGTCGGCGCTACTCCAGGAACCGACGATGGTTGATCCATCGGCGGAGATCGCGTTGCACCACGAGTTCCGCATGCCCGGCGGAATGGGAACAAGCGTAAAGCTTGCCTGGCCCGCCGCACAGACCGTCAACGCGAGAACCGCCGCCGGTCCGACGCTTCGAGCGACCTTCATCATGCACCTCCGCGGAATCGATGACGATGCCCCGCCACGCGCGTCCACTGGTCGCACGAGAAGCGACGGGACGACCTGTTAGAGATACGCCGGCGGTGCCAGTTAGTTCCGCCCATTTCATTGCCCGTGTCAGCGTCTCTGGGCGCGGATCGGCGGTCGGACTTGTGCCGCACTAGCATTCCCCGACCGGCATCTCCCCTGCCGGATCGTTGGAGACTCTCGAATGTCGATGACTCGCCGCGTTGTGGTTTTTGCGTCGTTGGCGTCGCTCGGGTTGGCCTCGCTGCTCCCGGCCGCGCCCCCCGAGACGCCCAAGGTCACCGTCACCGACACCTATCACGGTACAGCGGTCAAGGATGACTATCGCTGGCTCGAGGATTGGAACGATCCGGCGGTCAAGGCCTGGAGCGACGCGCAGAACACCTACGCTCGTTCGGTACTCGACAAGTTGCCCGCCGTTGATGCCATCCGCGCCCGCGTCACGCAGATCATGAGCGCACCGAGCGCCGCGCACGTCGTGCTCTCGGCCAAGGGCGGGAAACTCTTCGCCATGAAGCGTCAGCCGCCCAAGCAGCAGCCGTTCCTGGTTGTGATGGCCTCGCCCGAGAAGCCCGATGAGGCCCGCGTGCTCGTCGATCCCGTCGCCATCGATTCCTCGGGCGGCCTGGCGATCGACTGGTTCGTGCCCTCGCCCGACGGCAGCAAGGTCGCCGTCTCGCTCTCCAAGGGCGGGAGCGAGAGCGGAGACATCCACGTCTTCGATTCCGCAACAGGCAAGCCGATCGGCGAGGTCATCGAGCGAGTCAACGGCGGCACGGCCGGCGGCTCGCTCGCATGGGCACCCGACGGCACATCGTTCTATTACACGCGGTATCCGCGCACGGGCGAGCGCCCCGCCGAGGACATGGATTTCTACGTCCATGTCTATCACCACCGGCTCGGCTCATCGCCGTCGGAGGACACCTACGAGGTCGGCAAGGATTTCCCGCGGATCGCGGAGATCGTGATCGAGGCCGACGCCTTCGGGCGCGCGCTGGTTTCGATGCAGAAGGGCGACGGAGGCGAGTTCCAGCACTATCTGAAGGCCGATGGCGCGTGGACGCAGTTGAGCGTGTATGACGATCGCGTGGTGCAGGCGTTTTTCGGCCCGACGACCAAGGACGGCGGGACGGTGTACCTCGTGAGCCGCAAGGACGCACCGCGCGGCAAACTGCTGGCGCTGCCCGTGAAGGCGGGGGCGGTGCCGAAGCTGGCCGAGGCGAAGGTGCTGGTGCCCGAGGCCAAGGACGCGACGATCGTCAACGATTTCTTCGACCCGGCGATCTGCGCGACGACGCCGACGCGCGTCTATCTGACGTATCAGTTGGGCGGGCCGTCGGAGATCCGGGCGTTTGACCACCAGGGCAAGCCGCAGAAGTCACCGGAGCAACCGCCGATCGGCGCGGCGGGCGACATGTGCCCGATGGGAGGCGAGGACGTGCTCTTCGCGGCCGCGTCGTACACGCAGCCGTTTGCATGGTTCCACTTTGACGGCACGACGACGACCAAACTCCGACTGACGAGCCCTCCGCCCGTCGATTTCACGCCGTATGCCGTGACGCGGGAATGGGCCGTCTCGAAGGACGGGACCAAGGTGCCAATCAACATCATCGTCCGGAAGGGCATCAAGTTCGACGGGAGCAACCCGTGCCTCGTGACGGGCTATGGCGGATACGGCGTCAACATCACGCCCGGGTTCCGTGCCGGAATCGCCGTCCTCCTCGAGCAGGGCTTCGTGTGGGCCCAGGCCAACATCCGCGGAGGCGGCGAGTTCGGCGACGAATGGCACAAGGGCGGCAACCTGCTCAACAAGCAGAACGTCTTCGACGACTTCGCCGCGGCGTGCCGGCACATGATCGAGAAGAAATACACCAGCCCCGCCAAGCTCGCGATCGAGGGCGGGAGCAACGGCGGGCTGCTCATGGGCGCGACGTTCACGCAGCACCCGGAGATGGCCCGGGCCGTGGTCTCGCACGTGGGCATCTATGACATGCTGCGCGTCGAACTCTCGCCTAACGGCGCGTTCAACATCCCGGAGTTTGGGACGGTGAAGGATGCGGCCCAGTTCAAGGCCATGTTCGCGTACTCGCCGTATCACCACGTGAAGGAAGGGACGAAGTATCCGTCGATCCTTTTCCTGACGGGGGCGAACGACCCGCGCGTGGACCCGATGCAGAGCCGCAAGATGACGGCACGGCTGCAGGCCGTCGGCGCGGAGGCGCTGTTGCGGACGAGCTCGAACAGCGGTCACGGGATGGGGACGGCGCTATCAGAGCGGATCGAGCAGGCGGTGGACGTGAACGCGTTCTTGTTCAGCCGATTGGGCGTGGAGTACAAGGCGGTGAAGTAACTTCAGTCGTCGAGGGCGCGAGCGCTGATTGATTGGTGGCGGATCGGAGAGGTCGGGGCTACCAAGTCATCGGCCTAAACAGTTCGTACACTGCGGCATGGCCAAAGATCCCGAACGACCCCGCTACGGGATTGCCGAATGGTACGGGATGTCCTACCTCGGACTTTCGCCCGCCGAGCGATTGCGCTGCGCAAAGGCCGCGCTGAAGAATGTGCGTCCGCTACCGTGTCCGTTTCAAGCAGGACTACCGCCATGCTCGAAGGCGGGCGGGGTTTGCTCGATTCGTCAATACCATGGCAACGACGGCCAACTGATCGCGACGGACGCCGGCACAAAGGCGATTTGTATCACCTGTCCGCAGCGATTCAGGCAGAACAACATGATCTATCAGTGGATCGGGCACGAACTACTGGGGACGAAAGACGTTGTGAATTTGGGAGAGATACCGTTTCTTGAGCGTGTCGGGATGGCTGACAAGGAGCAACCCGCTGATGGGGACGAAGTGGGGCGAATCGACAATATTCTGGCGGTGCGAGGCTCGCGACCACTCGCCTGGTGTGCCGTAGAAACCCAAGCCGTCTACTTCTCAGGAAAGGGCATGATCGCAGACTTCAAGGCGACCTCAAAGCTCAATGGCTCGACTATTCGGCCTCTTCACATCCGTCGTCCAGACTTTCGGAGTAGTGGACCAAAACGTCTCATGCCGCAGCTTCAGATCAAGGTGCCGACCCTCAGCCGTTGGGGCAAGAAGACGGCTGTGGTAGTGGATCAGGCTTTCTTTGATGCGATGGGTCGGATGCGGAAGGAGGCCGACAAATCGAACGCCGACGTCGCGTGGTTTATTGTTGCCTGTGACGGCGCGAGTCCGATCGGCACACTGGTTCCTCAATCTGTTTCGTTCACGACGCTGGCGAGCGCTGTCGAGGGCCTCACGGCGGGAAAGCCTGTCACCCAGCAGATATTCGAAAGCCGCATCTTGGACCGACTTACCCGACTCGCCTGATCCAGTGCAAGTCGTTCCCGATCAGCAGCTCGTTTTTCACCGTGTGTTGGCGGCTTTTCATCGGAATGGTTGCGACGTCAAAGCCATGCTTCTTCGCGAGTAGACGGACTTCGGGCGCATCGTCATACGTCATCAAGAATTCGCCGCTGATCTTCGAGCACCGTTTGAACAGCAAGGAGTGATCAACTTCGAAATGCGTGTAGAGCCTTCGCCCAGCGACCGTATAGGGAGGATCGATAAAGAAAACGGCTCGCTCGCGTTGGGCATTCGCGTTCACGATGCCCAGACCGTCCAAGCGAAGGGCGCGAAACATGCGTTTCTCAGCACCGAGGCGGATGATGCGCCGGTACAGCGTTTCTGGGTACCAACGGGAGCCTAGACCCTTTCCGTTTTCTCCTTCGCGCATGACACTCGCGCCGGGTGCGAGGATCCCGCCGTGTATGACCCGATTTCTGATAATCGTGCGAAAGGCTCGATCGAGCCGATTTGTGGGAACCGAGTCAAGCACTGCGAGCACTGCCGGGCGAGTAAACCGAAAGTCCAGAACGCGATCGGCCAACTGCTCAGCCTCGCCACCGAAGACGCTTTGCCAAACAGAGCAAACGTCCTGATCAAGCTCCACCAAAGTCACATGATCTGCCAGGTTTTCAATGCCGACGGTTAAGCCGACGCTCGCCCCTCCAGCGAATGGCTCGATAAACTCCTCGGGTCGGTAAGGAAGAGAAGCCAACCAGAGCCGAATCTGCGGAATCAACCAAGTCTTTCCACCCGCGTACCGAAAAGGGCTATATTGGGGCACACTAGCGACATTGACCACCGTTTCCGTGGCAAAGGGCAGTTTCGCCTGAGTGCTTGCGAGCGGTCGCATTCTGTCAGCATAGCAGGATGTCGCACCAATAGCGCGATGCAGCCGCCGCGCTATTACCCGATAGGTCTCTTTGGCGCGCCGGGGTTGGGCTCGGTGAATCGAGGCACCGTCGGCTTGGGCTCCGCGACCACCGGCTTCGGCTCCGCGATAGCCGGCATCGGCTTGCCCGGCGTCGGCGTGCGCGGCTGGCCCGAGCCCGCGGCGGCGGGGCGATAGATCGTCGCCTTGCCGCGGCCGTGGTCGGCGATCTCATACCGCACGCCCATCGTCTCTTCCGGCTCGCCCAGCAGCACGCGGTTGGCCCACTCCACGCCCTGCATCACCGCGTGGTCCGTGTTCGAGACCTCGTACTTCCACAGCCCGAAACGCCCGCGGCTGGCGATCCCGCGTGATTCGAGCCACGGCAGCGCCGCCGCAAGCCGCTCGTCGCGATCAACGGTGGGCGTCGGGTAGGAGTAGTCGGCGAAGTAGTGCCACTTCGTGACGATCCGCCGCGTGTCATCTCGCGTGATGAGCCCCGCCGCGACCAGACCCGCGATCGTTCGCTCGACGATGGTGGCAGCGTCTTCCGGCTTGTACACGCTGCGGCTTGTCTCGCAGAGGAGCGAGTAGAACCGCTTCGGGTCAGGCGTCATGAAGGGCGAGTAGTTGCTCAGATACGTCACGCGATAGAACGGGCAGTTGTCCTCGGGGAAGTACATCCAACTGCGCGTCGAAGGGCAGGGCAACTCGAGCCCGATGCCGACCATGTGCCCGCTCGAATGCTTGAGACCGGTCGCCGCGTCGCGCACGTCAGTCGGCACGCCCCCGCCGCGGCCATCGCCCTCGCCGGCGCTGCCGCCAACGACATCACGGCAGAGCAGGTCCAGCGGCATCGTCGAGAGCATGAGGTCATAGCGGTCGGTCGTGCCGTCCGAGAGTCGCACGGTGCGCGTGGCGGGGTCGATGGCAACGATGCCGACGCCCAGGCGCAAGTGCTCGCTCAGAACTGGAACGAAGCGTTGGTAGAAGTCGCCCGTGCCGCGATGTGGAAAGCGGAACTGGTTGTTCGGCCCCCAGCCGAAGTCATCGCGCTCAAGGACGAGGTTCCGGAGCGCCCGCTCCATGTCGATGACGGCCACGCGCTCACCGATCCAGGCCTTCGAAAGCATCTCCGGCGGGTGGGCCCAGACCTTGAAGTTGTACGGCCTCATGAAGAGCCGGTCGATCCCCTCGCCGAAGAGGGCGCGGTTGAGTTCGCCGAAGTTGGCGGCGTCGGCGATGGCGCGGGCCGGGCCGCCAGAGGCGGATTGCGCGCGGACAAGCCCGAGGATGCATTCGAGCGCAGCCTCGCGAGGGAGGTAGCGGATGTTGTTCTGGAACGGATACGGCACCCAGCGATCGAGGATGCGGACCCAACTCTCGCGGTTGTTGAGCGTGAACTCGCCGCGCATCAGCCGATCGAAAAGTTCGTCGTAATAGCGATAGTGGCTGAAGAGGACGTGCCCGCCGATGTCCCAGGTGAAGCCGGCGGAGTCGGTGAAACTGGAGGCCAAGCCACCGACGTGCGGGGAACGTTCGTAGATGGAGAAGTTGCGATGGCCGAGTTCGTGAAGTCGATAGCCCGCGCCGAGGCCGGTGGGGCCGGCACCGAGGATCAGGAGCCGCGGGGAATGAGCGTCGTTGAGGCCCAAGGGTGGAGAATAGGCGGCGGAAATCGTGCAACCGCGACGCGGGACGAGCGGTATAGGAGGTCGTGCGCTGGCCGGTGACCAACTCGGACCAGGTTCGCGCGATCGCCGCGGTTGCCGACGCGCGGTGCCCCTGCTGCCGATCCGCTCTGCGCGGCGTGCGCGGCGAGGAGTGCCCGGCGTGCGGGACTGTGATCGAGGCCGCTCGCCTGCGTGTGCGTCGTTGTCGCGCGGCCCCCGCCGAGCCCCCGCTCACGGGGCTGCTGCTCGTCAATCTGGTGCTCTCGCTCGCGGTGCTCTCGCTGGCGGCGTCGCAGGGCGGACGCCTCCCGGCGATCGCGTGGGCCTCGCCGGCGGTGCTCGGCGCGATGTCGATGAGCGCGCGGTATTGGTATGTGTTTCTGACGCGCTGGCCGGCGGATATCGACCTCGGCCGCGGCGCGCTGTTGCTCGTGGCGACGATGCAGGTCGTCGGGCTGGTGGGACTGCTCGCGTAGCGCGTTACTTCTTCGCCGCGATCGCCCGCTCGTACATCGTGAAGTACTGCCGCACCACGTCGTCGGGCTCGAGGTGCTCAAAGACCCAGCGACGCCCTGATTCGCCCATGCCCTTGAGGCTCGGACACGCGCGAATGAGCGCCGCGAGCGTCTCGGCGAGTTCGCGGACATCGCCCCCGCCCACCTGCCCGTCCTTCACGTCGCTGGGGATCATCCCCACGATCCGCCCGCCACCGCTGCCTTCGAGTTCCTTCCAGGTGTCGGTGCCCTTGGTCGTGACCAGCGGCGTCGCCGATGCCAGCGCCTCGAAATAGACGAACCCGAAGTTCTCCATGCTTGTCGGCAGCACGAAGACATCGCACGCCTGGTAGAGCGAGGTCTTGTACTCGGCGGGGACCATCCCGAGGATCGTCGTGATGTCGTCGACGCGCTCCTGCTTGGCGAAGTCGCGCAGCATCGATTCATATCCCGCGTCGCTGGGGCCACCGATGACGATGTTGAAATCGAGCCCCATGTCGCGGAGCGGGCGGCCGGCGGCGATCAGCAGATCAGGCCGCTTTTTGTAGTGCAACCGCGAGAGATACAGCAGCGAGGGCTTCTCGGGCGAGGGGAGTTTCAGGTTCTTTCGCGCCGGCTCCGGCCCCGGCAGCGTGCGATAGGGCGTGAGATCAAAGACCAGCGGGATCACGACGCCCGGCGTCTTCGGATGCCGCTTCTGGCTCTGGTCGAGTTCCGCCTGCGCGGTCAGATGGATAAACGTCGCGTTATCGATCAGCGAGCGGGCAAAGAGCGCGAAGTAGATGTCCTTCTTCGCCTTCTTCTGCTTGAGCGACCAATCCGCGAGCATGCCGTGCGGTGTCTGGACGTAGGGCTTCCTGAGGTCCATCGCCGCCCGCATCATCGGCACCTGGGCCGGGTCCCACATGTCGTGCAGGTGCAGGGCGTCGGACTCGCGGACGAGCGGCTCGACCTCCTTGCGGAAGCCGCCCGAGACCACGACCCGGAATCGGCCCGGATGCTTCATCTGGCGCACCCGCGGCAGGCCCGGGCCGCCCGCCTTCCACGCCGCCGGAACGTCCGTCGCGTCGAACGTCAGCAGCGTGACATCGGCCCCCGCGCGGGCCTGGTACATGCACATGTCGAGGACGGCGCGGCAGACGCCGCCGTCGCTGATGAGCACTCGCCGGATGTAGTGGGTGATACGCATGGGCTCGATTCGGGGCACGAAGGATCGGGAACAGGGTCGATTCATAGGCCCGCGGATCGCGGCTCGGTGCCGGGAAGCGGAGTCCTCTCCTTCACCGCATGGGCCGGGTTGCCGGCATAGATCGTCCACGGCGCGAGGTTCTTGAACGCCACGCCGCACGCCCCGAGGATCGCCCCCTGTCCCACACGAACCCCAGGCCCCACAAACGCGCACGCCGCGATCCACGCGTTGTCATCGATCGAGATCGGCGGGCGCAGCAGCGGCAGTTCGGGCTTTGTGTAGTCATGCGTCCCGGCGCAGAGTTGGGCATACTGGCTCACCGTGACGCGGCGGCCCAGCGTGATCTGGCCCAGGTTGTACACCACCGCGTAGTCGCCCAGCGAGCAATAGTCGCCGACGGAGAGCAGCCACGGAATTTCGATGCGCGTCGTCGGCCGGACGTTGACGCTCGTGCCGATGCGCGCGCCGAAGCATCGCAGGAGAAACCGCCGCCACCCGTACCAGTTGTGCCAACTGAATCGGAAGAGCGACCCGCGGACGATGATCCAGAGCGCCCGCCCGACCTTCTCCCGGAACGTCCACGGGCTCACCTGCGACTGCGCGTAGGCGCGCTCGACGTTGGCCTCACCTGCGTCAGGCTGGGCAACGGCGGGAGAATGTGGCTCCGGCGCGGGCATGGCGCTAGCCCGGCTTGTCCGCGCTCAGGACCATTGACTTCCAGAGGTACGGTGCCCGGCCCGTGCCGCGGAAGCGCACGCCGCGAAAGCCGGCAGCCGTCAGGATCGCACCGAGGGTCTTCGGGCTGAAAAACTTGATGTGCCCGCCGACCTTGTGCGCCTCGAAGTGCTTGTCCCAGCCGTCGGTGAGCGAGATCGCGAGATTCTTGAGGAACCCGTGATAGGGCGTCGAGACCAGCAGCCGCCCTCCCGGTCGCAGCGCGTTGAAGCAGCACCGCGACCATGCGATCGGGTCGTACAGGTGCTCGACGACCTCGGTGCTGTTCACCAGATCGAACGGCGGCTCGCCCAGCGTCGGAAGCACGTTGTCCTCGATCAGCATGGCGACGAACCGCCCGGCCGGATAGGTCTTGGCGGCGATCTGCACGCCGACCTCGGAGGCGTCGATCCCCGTGACCTTGCACCCCCAGTCCAGGAACTGCCCGGCGTTGTAGCCATTGCCGCAACCCACGTCGAGCACGCGCGCCCCGGGCCGGATCAGGTCGCCCCCGAGCGCGCGGAGCGCGGGGATGATGAAGTCGGCGGTACACTCAGGGGCCGCGGATTTCCAGCCAAACTCGGGAACGGGTTGGTCGGGCATCGGGGCTCCTAACGGCGGGGCGCGGGCTTCTCCCGAGACTGGAGCTCGCGGACCTTGAGCTCCCGGAACTTGGCGATCGACATGAACTCGTACCACGCCATCAATCGGCAGATCACATACCCCGGATACCCGTCGAGGATGCCCCGCTTGATGAAATAGCCGTAGATGAACCGCATCGTCGGCCGGAACGGGAGTTTCCGCGTGAACTGCTTGATCCAGCGCCGCCGCTCGATCGGCGTCCCGAACAGGCTCCCCTTCATCTGCCCCTCGGATCCCGACTCCATCGTGTGGGCCTCCCACGACGTGTAGCGGTTGTGCTTCTCGACCCAGGAATACAGATCGGGGTAGGCGTAGTGCAGGAAGTCCTCGCGCAGATACCCCGCCTCGCCCGTCGAGAGCATGACGTGCTCGTGGACCTCGTTGTCCCCGCTCTGCGTGTGGCCCGCCGAGCCGATCCGCTCATACCGCCCCACCCGGTGCTTGAACAGCCGGATGTTCCAACTCGGGTAGTACCCCCCGCCCTTGACCCAGCGTCCCATGAAAATGAGCCGACGATTGATCCAATACGCGTCGCCCGAGCCTTCCCGCTTCGGATCAGGTCGATACGTCCCCGTCACCACCTGCCGGATCTCCTCCGCCAACTCCGGCCTGATGTGCTCGTCCGCGTCGATGATCAGCACCCACTCGTGCTTCCACGGCACATTCGCCAGCGCCCAGTTCCGCTTCTTGGGCCAGCCCTCCTTCGAGAGGTAGAACTGGTAGACGTCCGCCCCCATCGCCTGCGCCAGCGGGATCGTCTTGTCCTTGCTCTGGCTGTCGATGATCGTCAGTTCGCTCGCCCACAGCATGTGCCGCAGGCACTCGACGATGTTCGCCTCTTCGTTCTTCACCGGCACCAGCACCGAGACGGGCACCGACCCGATCGCGGGCCACTGGCCGGGCGGCAAACGGCCCGAATCGCGCTCGAGCGCAAGGCGATCGGCGTCGGCGTGTCGCGGCTCGGGCCGGGCGGAGAGGGTTGTCGGCGCGGGGTCGGGCATCGGAAGGCGAGACAATAGGAGCTACTCGATGCCGAGAAAAAAACAACAGGCACGCGAACAGAACAGTACGCGTGCCTGAAATTCGTCGACTAACCCTGCCCAACCTGTCGCAGCACCTCTGCAGATAACTAGAGGCTATCCGTAAACCGGCCTGAGCAGGATGACGGCGCAGCCGAGGTGGAGGAAGCCTTGGAAGCGTGCGGCGGACTTCTCATAGCGATGCGGAGGCGGCGGAAGTTCTGGAACCACGAGATG
>JBJXFQ010000148.1:0-11917 GCA_046155605.1 Phycisphaerales bacterium | reverse complement strand
GCGAGATCAACTATCGCAACGTCTTCAAGGCGATCCGCGAGAAGGGCTACAAGGGCGTGCTGGGGATGGAGCACGGCAACAGCAAGCCGGGCAAGGAGGGCGAGCTGGCGGTGATCGCGGCGTATCGGGAGGCGGATGGGGGGTAAGAAGCGTCTCAGGCTCTCGGCTCACAATCCGCAATCCTCCTTATCTCATATTCTGTCGGAAGTTGATCGTCGCGGCAACGGCGAGCCCGAAAAGGAACCAGATCGTGGCACGGCGCGTGCCGGCGATTGTCCCGAAGAGCGGCGAGAGCGCGATGAAAGCACCGAGCAAGAGCCAGTGACCGGGGCCATCGACTTCGACGCGCGCGATCGCAGCCTTTTTCGAGACTGTCCATGAATAGCCGAGAGCGCGATACGGGAGCGCGTCGAAAATGCCAAACTTCAGCAAGACCGCAAAGAACAACGCCACCGGCGCAGTAGCCCACACAACTCTGGGAGATCGACGGCGGATGGTTTCGAGTTCGATGATCTCACCTGTGGATATATAGGCCCTGCCGCATTCGGGGGAGATTCCTTCCGGCGGAAGGCCAGAGAGGTCGTACTCGCACCGAGAGCAAGTTCCCACCGGAACCTGCCTACGACTCGATGTGCTCGAAAGGAGCAAGGCGAGTGTGATAACGAGGTTGAACAGGAGAGCGAACACCGCGAGACTATTCGCAAGTCGTTCTGCCGCCGATCCGCAGCCGCAACTACTTCGTCCGCCCGCGCCGCTTCGATCCGTGGCCGTTGGTCATTGATTCCAATGCCGCGATGTGCAGGTATGAGAGTTCGTCCCAGCGATCCGAGTTGGGGGAGGCGATGAAGACCTTGGACTTCATTAGTGCGACGAGGAACGGCTGAGTGATCGCGTAGACCTTGCCGCTGCTGCTGCGGATGCGGAAGGGATCGAAAGGCTCTTTGAGCAGACGTTCTTTGATGTCGGCGGCGAGCATGGGGAATCATATCTCGGGTCAGGGCGGGTCGTGCGGCATGCCTTCCGATCGCTTGCGCGATCGGCTCAGGGAAGCGGGCTCTCGCGCGGCGTGGCCAACTGCTCCAGCGTCGCCTTCGCATCTGCCGCGGCGTCGCGGCCTCGTGGGCCCAGTCGTGTGGCGCGGTCGAGGACGTCTTCGAGCACCGGCCGCGCCTCGTCGTTCCTCCCCAGCGTGGCGAGCGTCATCCCCACGCCCAGGCGTGATTCGATGGTGTCGGCGTGGTCCGGCCCCAGGATCCGACCGCGCGATTCGCCGAGTTCGACAAAGAGCGGGAGCGCCTCGGCCGGCTGGCCCGACTTCTTGAGCGCCCACGCGAGGCTGTTGCGCCAGAACATCGTGTGGTGGTGGTTGGGTCCGAGCACCTGCCCCGCTCGCAACACGACGACGCGATAGGTCTCGACGGCCTCGGGGTATCGCTCCTGCGACATGAACATCCAACCCCGCATGTTGAGCGCGTAAAGTTGATCCGGGTGCTTGTCGCCGAGGATTCGCGCGCCGGCCTCGATTGCGGCGTCGAGATTGGTCTTGGCCTCATCGAAGCGGCGCTGGTCGATCTGCACCATCGCCAGGTTGGTGCGCGACTTGAGCGTGTAGGGGTCTTCCGCGCCGCGCGTGCGGCGCATGCCCTCGAGCACGCGGCGAAAGAGCGCCTCGGCCTCGTCGAGGTTGCCCAGCGTTCGCTCCGCGGTCCCCAGCAGCGAGAGCGTCCGCAGCACGTCGGCATGGTCCGAGGGGAGCACCGCGAGTTGCCGCTTGAGCGTCTCGCGCAGCAGCGCTCGCGCCTGGTCCGGGTGCCCGCGGTCGCTGGTGATGAGCGCCAGTTCGGCGGAAGAGGCGAGCGTTCGCGCGTCGTTGTCGCCGAAGAGGTCGCGGTGCAGGTCGTACGACCTCTGCAACTGTTCCTCGGCCTGATCAAGGCGTCCGAGGTCGCGATAGAGCCGCCCCACGCTCGCGCGGACGGTGGCCTCGACGGCGCGGCTCTGCCCGGTGATCTCGGTGACACGCGGGGTCGTCCGATCGAGGGCATGGAGGACCGTCACCTGCTCACCCTGCGCGGCGCGGGGCGCGGCCTGACCGATCACCTCGGCGAGAAAGCGATTGACGGCGTCGGCGTTGTTGGCCTCTTGCTGGGCGCGGGCCCGTGCCGCCGAGACCTGCACCAGCATCCACGACGTGCCCACCACCGCGCCCACGAGCGCGAGCGCGATCGCGGCGAGGCCCACGACCACCGCGCGGTTCCGCTGCGTGAACTTCACGAGTTGGTAGGCGATGCTCGGCGGGCGGGCCGAGATCGGCTGGTTCGCCAGGTAACGCCCGAGGTCGTCGGCGAGTTCGGAGGCCGAGCGATAGCGGCGATCGCGGTTCTTTTCGAGCGCCTTGAGGACGATGGTCTCGACGTCGCCGCGCAGCGTGCGATCGATCGAACTTGGCCGCGGTGCCTCGTTCTGGCGGATCGTCCGCGCGGCTTCGAGCAGCGGCATGCCCTGGATGACGTGGGGCGGCCTGTCGCAGATCAACTCGAACAGGATCACGCCCAGGCTGTAGACGTCGCTGCGCGTGTCGATGTCATGCGGGTCGGCGTCGAGTTGCTCGGGCGACATGTACTGCACCGTCCCGATCAGTTGGCCCACGTCGGTCTGGAGCGTGGTGACGGCCTGGTCGGAATCGGTGGCTCGGGCGACGCCAAAGTCGATGATCTTGGGCTGGCCGGCCGCATCAACGAGGATGTTCGCCGGCTTCAGGTCGCGGTGGATGATGCCCTTCTGGTGCCCGTGATGCACGGCCTCGCAGACGCGGATGAACAGCGCGAGCCGATCGCGCACCGAGAGATGGCGGTCCTGCGCGAAGTCGGTCAGGCTCTTGGCCCCGGGGATGTATTCCATCGCGAAAAACGGCACGGCCCCGCCGGTCGTGCTATCGGCATCGGTGTGGGTGCCGGCCTCATAGACCTGCGCGATGCCGGGGTGACGAAGTCGCGCGAGCAACTGCGCCTCATACTCGAATCGGCGGAGTGCCGATCGTGATGCGAGCCCGTGCCGCATGACCTTGAGCGCGACCGTGCGGCGGGGCTGCTCCTGGACGGCCTCGTAGACCGCGCCCATCCCGCCCGAGCCGATCATGCGCTTGACGTGGTAGCGCCCGATGCGTCGGCCCTCGGTGACGGCCGCGCCGTGGTGCGCGGCGGCGGGCGGGCCGGAATCGGCGGTCAGGCCGTCGGCCATCGCGTCGGCGCTGAGCAACTCCTCGACCCGCGAGCGCAAAGTGGCATCGGTGCCGCAAGCGGAATCGAGGAACTCGCGCCGCGCCGGGCCGGCGAGTTCCATGGCGTGCGCCAGGATCGGCTTGACCTTGCTCCAGAGGTCAGGACTCATGCGGACCGCCCGCGAGATGATCGTGCAGGAACGCGCGCGCAAGCCGCCAATCGCGGTTCACGGTGCGCGCCGAGACGCCCAGCAGGTCGGCCACCTGCTCGACGGAGAGCCCGGCGAAGTACCGCATCTCCACGATCCGCGCGAGGTCGGGATCGGTGCGTTCGAGCGCGGCGAGCGCGTCTTCGAGCGCGAGCCAGTCAATCGTCGAGGGACTTTCGCCCGCGGAGGTTATCTCGGCGTCGGTGAGCGGGACGCGGCCCCGCCCGCCACCTCGCTTCGGCCCGGCCCGCTGTCGCGCACGTTCGATGAGGATGCGGCGCATGGCGATGGCGGCGGCACCGAAGTAATGCCGACGGCCCTCCCACTTGATGCTCCGGTCCGCGCCGAGCCTCAGATAGGCCTCATGGACGAGCGCGGTGGCCTGGAGCGTCAGGTTCGCGGGCTCGTTGCGGAGCCGGTCCTGGGCGAGGCGGCGCAGTTCGTCATAGACCAGCGGCAGCAACTCGGACGATGCCCGCTTGGACCCTTCGCCGGCGAGGTTGATGATGCCCGTGAGCTGCGTCGCACGATCGTCCAAGAAACCCTCCGCACTTCCCCAGCCATAAGGGTATCCGCCGGTTGACGGACATCGGCTGTCGCTCTGGGCTCCTGATTCTCGCATGACGCCGGACAACACCTTTTCGGGAGTTCACCATGTCCAGCACTCGCACCGTTGCCGTCCTTCTCGCCGCCGCCACCCTGACCGCCACCGGCATCCTCGTCGCCGGCCCGATCACCCCGCCCGGCGGTCCGGTGGCATCGTCCTATAAGACGCTCACCGAGGTCGAGCCACGCATCGCCGTCAACGCAACCAACACGCCGGGCAACGGCGTGACCGTCTACCGCATCTCCCAGCCCGGCTCCTACTACCTCACCGGCAACGTCACCGGGATCAGCGGCATGATCGGCATCCAGATCGCCGCCAGCAACGTCACGCTCGACCTCAACGGCTTCACGCTGCAGGGCGTCTCTGGTGCCGACGACGCGATCAGCGTCGCCTTCACGGGAACCGCGTTCACCAACGTCCACGTCCGCAACGGCACCATCCGCGGGTGGACCAAGGAGGGCGTCGACGGCTTCTACGCCAACAACTCGATCGTTGAGAATGTCCACGTTGACGGCTCGGTCAACGGCTTTGGGATTATCACCGGCGCGGGCTCGACGATCCGCGACTGCGTCGTCACCGCATCGGGCGTCGGCATTGTCACCCCACAGGGCTGCACCGTCACCGGATGCACGGCCTTCGCCAACACCTCCGGCAACTTCGGGCTTGGCCCAGGCAACACCGTGACCAACTGCACGGCGCGGGATTCGGTCAACAGCGGCAACGCCGGGTTCAACATCGGGGACGGCTCGACCGTCGCCAACTGCACCGCCACCGGCAACAACGGCAACGGCTTCTCGATCGGCAACAACTGCACCGTCACCGGGTCGACCTCGCTGAGCAATACCAGCGTCGGATTCCGCGTCAACGCCGGCGGATTGCTCCAGGCCTGCACCGCCGCCAGCAACGGGGCCTACGGCATCTTCGCCGCGGGTTCCGCCACCAGCATCATCGGGTGCTCCGCCAACGCCAACGCGATCGACGGCATCCGCGTCGCCTCCAACTGTCTCGTCGTCAATAACCTCGCCAACGGCAACGGGCCAACCGCCGGCATCGGCGGCGCGGGCATCTACACCACCGGCACCGGCAACCGCCTCGACTCCAACACCACCACCGGCAACTGGTGGGGCATCGCCCTCAACGGCAGCAACAACTTCATGGTTCGCAACCTCTCCACCGGGAACGTCGGCGGACCCAACCAACTCATCGCCGGCAACCGCCAGGCCCAGATCATCAACAACCCCCCGGCCAACTTCGTCAGCACCGACCCCTGGGCCAACTTCCAGTATTGATCGCTCCCCCCATCAGCGCACTCACTCACACCGCTCGCACCACTCACCATCGAACTCGGAGTACCTTCCATGAGACGCCAGCTTTCCGCAGCGACCCTGCTCGCCGCATCCGCTGCCCCGACCCTCGCGCAGTCTTCCATCGATCCGGTCAACAAGTTCTGCTGGCAGGAGAACGCCGGCTACCTCAACTGGCGCGACGCCAACAGCGCCAACTCCGGCGTTCGTGACCTGGGCACCTGTCTCTCCGGCTTCGCCTGGGGCGAGAATATCGGGTGGGTCCGCATCGGCGGCACACCCGCCAACGGCATCCAGTTCTCCAACGCCACCGGTGCCGATGCGGGCGTCAATGTCTCCGCCGCGGGTGCCCTCTCGGGCTTTGCCTGGGGCGAAAACGTCGGGTGGATCAACTTCTCCGGCGGGGCGCTGGCTTCGCCCGCGCAGCCCGCGCGCATCGAGGCCGGCCGACTCAGGGGCTACGCCTGGGGCGAGAACATCGGCTGGATCAACCTCGACGACGCTTCCAAGTTCGTCAAACTCCAGTGTGCCGCCAACTGCGACCAGAGCACGACGGCCCCGGTGCTGAACGTCGTCGATTTCGTCTGCTTCAACAACAAGTTTGCCGCGGGCGACCCCTCGGCCAACTGCGACCGCAGCAACACCCCGCCGGTGCTCAACGTCGCCGATTTCATCTGCTTCCTCAACGCGTTTGCCGCGGGCTGCCCCTGAGCGGAGCGACGTTGAGAGGCAGGCATCTGCCAACCGCAGCGGTTGACCGACGACAGCGGCACGAAACAAAGACCGCCCCACGGGGGGCGGTTTGATTGCGCATCGGAGACGAGAACTGCGGCGAGGCGTTGTGGCGACTCCCCGGGTGAACCCGCGGCGGCTTAGCGCTTCGAGAACTGGAAGCGACGGCGGGCACCGGCCTGGCCGTACTTCTTGCGCTCGACCTCGCGGGCGTCGCGGGTGAGGAATCCGGCGTCGCGGAGGGCGCCTTCGAGCGTCGGGTCGTAGTTGCGGAGCGCTCGGGCGAGCCCGAGGCGAACGGCACCGGCCTGGCCCATGAATCCGCCGCCATGCACGCTGCAGCAGATCTGGAACTTGCCCTCGGTGTTGGTGAGTTTCAGGGGCGCGAGGCAATCGGCGCGGTCGCGCTCCTCGGCGAAGAACTCATCGACGGGGCGGATCTTGTCCGTCTTGCCCTGGACCGTGAACGACGCCGGGCCGTCCTTGGAGAGGCGGATGCGAACGCGGGCGACGGCGGTCTTGCGTCGGCCCGTGCCCCACCACCAGCCGCGCTTGTCGGCGGGGACGGCGTCGCGGAGCTTGCGCGGGGTCGAACCGGTGGCCGCGGTGGCCGTTGGGGCCTCGGGCTTGACGATCGGGGTCGGGGTGATCGTGGTCATGCTGGGTCTCTGGTGGAGCGTTCGTTCGTTGAATGAGGTTCAGGGTTCAGAGGGGAAGGAGTTTCTCGGTGCCGTGCGGGTGCTCGGTCCCCGGATAGACCTTGAGGTTGCGCATCAGATGCCGCGCGAGGCGATTCTTGGGGAGCATCCTGCGGACGGCGTCCTCGATGAGTTTCTCGGGGCGGCGGTCGCGGACCGAGCCGTAGGTCTCCGTCTTGAGCCCGCCGGGATACTCGGTGTAGCGCATCTTGAGGCGGTGCTCGGCCTTCTTGCCGGTGAGGACGACCTTGGTCGCGTTGGTGACAACGACGATGTCGGACGTGTCGGTGTGCGGGGTGTACTCGGGCCGATGCTTGCCCATGAGAACGGTGGCCAACTCGACCGCGAGGCGGCCAAGGGGCTGCCCGCTGGCATCGGTGTGGAGCCACCGCTTAGGGACTTCACCGGCCTTGGCAAAGTAGGTCTGACGGCGCATGGGCGTGGCCTCCGACGGCTCGCAGAGGAGCCTGAACTCGCCGCCTACCGGGCGGGGCGGGCCGGGAAAGCCCGGCAGGATTTCGAAAGAGGGCGTGCCATCCGGCCGGCCCATTCCGAGGAAGGGAAGGATTGGCGTGTCGAGGGGCGGAGTCAAGAAGAGGGGGACGAAGGGACAGGGGGACGAAGGCACGAGTTTGCGCAGCACCCGGCGAGTTGCAAGGTGCTCACGCCACTCCCTGTCCAAGGGAGGCGGCGGTGCCGAACCATTCGGCCGCGGGGTCGATGACGAAATAGGACTTGAGCATCGCGTGCAGTTCGGGATGGTGGTCGCGGAGCGGGCCGGCGCGCTCGAAATAGGCCTCGGTGGCGACGGCGAAGAACTCGGCGGGGCTCTGCATGCCGTAGGGATTGAGGACGGTGGCGCGATGGGCCCAGGCGTCGTGGGCGAGTTGTCGCTGCTCGCGGGCCATGATCTCGCGCCAGCGGCGGGCCCGGCCGAGGTCGCCCAGCCACGGCATGCCTTCCATCTCGCCCGATTCGGCGTCGAGTTGATGCGCAAACTCGTGCAGGACGACGTTGCGAGCGTCATTGGAGTCGGCAGCACCGGCGAGCACCTCGGGCCATGACAGAACGACCGGCCCGCCGACGATGGGCTGGAACCAGGATTCGCCGAGGCGCGGGTCTTCGGAGAGGGTGACGATGCCGCCCGGGCCGGTGGTGCGGGCGCGGCCGAGGAACGTGCCGGGGTAGACGAGGACGGTGCGGAGGCCGGGGAAGTAGTCGTGCTCGCGGTGCAGCAGGAGGAGGCAGGCCTGCGCAGCGATGAGGAGGCGGACGCGATCGTCGATGCGGAAGCCGCGGCATCCTTCGAAGTACTTCTCGGCGAGGAAGACGCGGATGTGGCCCTGGAGTTCGAGGCGGTCGGCCTCGGGCAGGCGCGAGTAGAGCGGCATGTCGGCGCGGAGGATCGAATCCCACTGGGCGCGGAAGGGCCCGCGGCGAAGTCGCTTGCGACGGAACGAGCGGAACAACATCTCGGACCTTTCGTACTACCCGACCAATCCTTGGCCACGCGGAGATCGCGCGGCGAGGGCGAGCAGCACAAGCGGGAAGCCTGTGGCACCAGAGCAGGATGAACAACGGCCGCGCCGAGATCAAGGCTTGGCCGATGGGCGTGGCGGCGCGGGAACGAGCGCGAAACGGCGAGTGCTCGGCTGACGGTCGGGGGTTTGGCTGTCAGAATGGCGGGGCGGTCGTCGCAGGATGCAACGGGGTCGTGGCGAGGGTTGTATCCTCCAGGCATGAGGCACTGGGCGGGCATGAGGCTCTGGGCGAGATGGGCATCGGCGCTGTTGTTGATCGGCGGCGCGCGCGCGCTGGCGCAAGGCGGCGAGTATCGCCTGGACGAGGGCGGCGACTGGAAGCCGGCGGCGTCGCGCCCGTTGACGGCGGACGAGGCGACCATGGCCCGCGCGCGGGAGTTGCTCGCCGACGGAAAGGCCTGGAGCACGCGGCGGCTGCTGCGCGGATGGCTGAACGACAACGCCAAGAGCGAGAGCCCGCTGCTGCCGCTGGCGTATCGGCTCCGGGGCGACGCGCGGACGGCGGACAAGGACGAGTACGAGGCGCTGCGTGATTACGAGGTGGTCTGCATCGACTTCCCCGGCACGGAGGAGTATGTGCGGGCGATCGAGCGCGAGTTGGAGATCGCGATCCGCTATGTGAATGGGTATCGACGCAAGTTCCTCGGAATGCGGATCCAATCGGCGGACGACGTGGGAGAGGAACTCCTGGTGCGGGTGCAGGAGCGTCTGCCGCAGAGCCGGCTGGCGGAGCGCGCGGGGATCGAGTTGGCGGATTACTACTACCGGAATCGGGACCTGGCGCTGGCGAGCCTCGCGTACGACCTGTTCGTGCAGAACTTTCCGCGGAGCCGATTCGCGGATCGGGCGCGGGTGCAGCGGATCTATGCGGAGATCGGGCGGTACAAGGGTCCGCAGTATGACGCTTCGGGTCTGGCGGACGCGAAGATTCTGATCCAGGACTATGCCGAGGTGAATCCGCTGGCGGCGCAGCGCGAGGGACTGAGCGACGCGCTGGTCTCGCGGCTGGATGAATCGGCGGGAGCGCACCTGCTGGTGCGCGCGAAGTGGTACATCCGGCGGGGCGATCCGGTCTCGGCGCGGGCCACGCTTCGGCGGCTGCTGGTGACGCATCCGCGGACGCTGGCGGCGAGCGAGGGGATGGGAATCTTGGACGCGAATACGTGGTCGTACGCAGCGCCGCCCAAGAGCGCAACGATGCCGGAGGCTGGGAAAGAGGTCGAGGCGGCACCGCCGGCAACCGGGGCAGGGGAGGGCCGGAGGCCATGAGGCGGTCGGTCACGCGAGTGCTTGCCAGAATCGACGGGCGGGACGCCCATGCCACCGAAAGAGCACCTTGCGCGCGGGTGCTCGCGGGAGCGAGCGCGGCGATGGTGACGGTCCTTGCGGGCGTTGGGACCGGGTGCTCGTCAGACCCGACACGCGGGTATTCGTTCGCATCGACGCGATCGGAGCAGGTGCGGACGGTGGCGGTGCCGATCTTTGATAATCAGACGTTCCATCACGGCCTGGAGGCCGACCTGACCGACGCGATCATCAAGGAGATCCAGCGGACGACGCGGTGGGTGGTCGTGCCGACGGAGAAGGCGCAGACCACGCTGACGGGATCGATCACCAGCGCGGAGTTACGGCAACTCTCGACGTCGAGTTCGACCGGGCTGGTTCAGGAAGTAGGGATGGAACTGAGCGCCGACTTTGACTGGCGCGATGCCCGGACGGGGACGTTTCTGGTTCGTCGGCGGGGCGTGAAGTCGCTGGAGTCGTTCGTGGCGTCGCGGCCGACGAACGAGCGGATCGACTTGGGGCGTCACGCGTCGGCACAGGAACTTGCCCGGGTTATCGTTTCCGAACTTCGCGCGGCATGGTGATGGCCTAGCGTTCCGGGTCTGGACGGTGCGCGGTGGGCGCGTGAATCCGTCCGGGCCGAACGCCGAAGAGGTTTGGGGGCCATGAGGGCCTCCGCGGGCCTGGATGGCCCCAAGGGACGCCGAGATGCCCAAGCGTGACAAGGTGGGGGACGGGTTGGATCTGACGCGGCTTTCCGCATCGAACGGTCGGGATTCGCGCCCGCGGGTGCCGGGGAATGGTCAGGAGCCTCCAAGGCGGCAGGGCGCGCCGGGCGTGCCGCCCAGCCGCGGGCTGTTTGGCGTGGCGACGATCGTGCTGGCGGCGGTGCTGTTGTTCACGATTTTCAACACGACTCCGCGCGGGCAGAAGATCACGCTGGAGCAGTTCCGGTTGCTCTGGTCGCAGGGCCGGATCGAGACGGACACGGTTGAGATCCGGGACGACTCGGTGCGTGCGTATCGGACGCCCGCGGGAGATTCGAACACGCGGACGCTGCATGTGATCGATCTGAACACGGCGACATCCAAGCCGATCGTCGAGGACGTGATCAAGATCACCGAGGGCCGGGCCAAGAGCGTCCCGACGCCGGGCTGGATCCCGATGTTGTACTGGTTCGGGCCGTTCCTGCTCATCATGCTGGTGTTCTGGATCGTGTCGCGGGGCCTGCGGAACGCGAGCGTCGGTGGGGGGATGCTGGGTAGTTTCGGCAAGAGCCGGCACCGGATGATGAACAAGGAGATGACGGGGATCACCTTCGTTGACGTCGCGGGGATCGACGAGGCGAAGGAAGAGGTCACGGAGATCATCGAGTTCCTGAAGAACCCGAAGAAGTTCACCAAACTGGGCGGGCGGATCCCGCGCGGGGTGCTGCTGGTGGGCGAGCCGGGGTGCGGCAAGACGCTGCTGGCCAAGGCGATCGCGGGCGAGGCCGACGTGCCGTTCTTCAGCATCTCGGGGTCGGACTTTGTGGAGATGTTCGTGGGGGTGGGCGCATCGCGCGTGCGTGACCTCTTCAAGCAGGCGAAGGAATCGTCGCCGTGCATCATTTTCCTTGATGAGATCGACGCGGTGGGCCGTCGGCGCGGCGGGGGCTATCAGACGGGCGGGCACGACGAGCGAGAGCAGACGCTCAACGCGATCCTGGTTGAGATGGACGGGTTCGCCACGACCGACGGCGTGATCGTGGTGGCGGCAACGAATCGCCCCGACGTGCTCGACCCGGCGCTGATCCGACCCGGGCGCTTCGATCGCCAGATCACGGTGCCTCTGCCCGACCTGAAGGGGCGGCTCGAGATCCTGCAGGTCCACGCGAAGAAGGTGAAACTCGGCCCGAAGGTGGACCTCGAGCGGATCGCGCGGGGGACGCCGATGTTCAGCGGCGCGGACCTGGCGGCGATCATCAACGAAGCCGCCCTCCTGGCGACCCTCGCCGGAAAGGACGCGATCGAGCTCGAAGACCTGGAAGAGTCCCGTGACAAAGTCCGCTGGGGCCGCGCCAAGCGCAGCCGCGTGGTCGAGGAAAAGGACCGCCTCCTGACCGCCTACCACGAAGCGGGTCATGCCCTGGTGCAGTCGCTGCTGCCCGAGGCCGACCCGGTTCACAAGGTGAGCATCATTCCGCGCGGACCCTACGGTGGGGCGACTTTCGCCCTGCCTGAGAAAGATCGCACTTATTACAGCCGCAAATGGATCGATTCCCAGATGCGGGTCGCCTGTGCCGGTCGCATCGCCGAAGAATTGCTCGGCAATGACATCAAT
>JBJXFQ010000147.1:0-37198 GCA_046155605.1 Phycisphaerales bacterium | reverse complement strand
TGACATGCTCGGCAACTGGGTGGGCGTCAAGAAGGACCTCGACGGGAACGGTAACTACACCGGCACCGGCGAGAGCGAGAGCCGCACGCACAACCAGGCCAACGAGCTCGGCCAGCGGACGATCGGCTCGCTGACGCTGCCGTTCACGTATGACCCCGCGGGGAACGTGAAGGTCGCCCAGCGGACGGGCGCGACGGAGGACGTGTTCACGCACGACGCGTGGAACCGCCTGGTGAGGCAGGAGGTCCGCCTGGCGGGCGGCGGGCAGGGGACAACGCTGGTGGAGCACGAGTACAACGGGCTGCACTGGCGGGTGAAGAAGAGCGTGGCGGGTGACGGGTCGTACGACCCGCCGACGCCGGACCAGGACCGGGTGATGTACTATTCCGCGGCGTGGCAGCTTTTGGAGGAGCGGATCGACGAGGACGGCGCGGCCGGCGACGACCGCATCGCGCAGGAGGTCTGGGGCATCCGGTACATCGACGATCCCATCCTGCGGCGGCAGCGATCTGGCTCTCTACCCCAACTACGGCTACTCCGGGAATATCATGTACTCGAACTGCGAAGTGGCTCTGCTCTGACCATACGCGAACACCCCTGCATCTGCAGCTGCTGCGGTTCTATCGATTTTCAGTAGCGTGTGCTTCGTTGTATAGCCATCTTCGCACATGCTCGGCAACTCGCTTGATCCGCTCTTCATCAATGCGTTCGACGTAGGCCGTGGCGATGTCGGCGGTGGACTCGTGGCCCATGCAGAGGTCGATGGCGCGGCGGTCGTTGACCTCATCCGCGATTGTGCGGAACGTGTGCCGTAGTGCGTAAAACGAGCGACCGGGGCGTTGCATGTTCGTGGTTCGCACCAGCTTGCCGAACTCGAGACCGACGGAGTCGGTCACAACGATCTGCGATGTGCCTGTGCGCCGGCTCTTCTCGCCAGGCTCCCTCACCCGCACCCAGCGCTGGCCGTATTTGGTGATGAAAAGTGTGTCGCTGTCCGCGTCATCAACTGGCTCGCGGCGCTCCTTGAGGTACGCACGTATGGCCCGGATCGTCTCGGGCCACAGGCAGCCTCGGCGCGCGATGCCGGTCTTGGGACGCCGGAAGTCAAGCGTGCCGGCCTTGAGATCGAGCATGGACCGCTGTAGCTCGGCGATGTCGGTGTTCCCTAGGCCGCAGTTGACGCCGAGCAGGATCATGGCCTTGAGCGCCGGGCTTGCCACCTTCAAGAGCCCGTGAACCTCCTCGCGTTCAAAGAGCCGCGGGCCGTTGTTCCGCTTCGCCACGCGCACGGCGCGCATTGAGGGTCGTATGAACTCCGGTCCGAACCGCACCGGCTTCTCGATAAGCCCTGCGTCGAAGGCGAACTTGAAGACTGATCGCACGCGGTTGATCTGGTTCCCGAGCGCCACCGGTCCACGGGTCTTGGTGAGCGAGGCGCGGAACTGGCCGAAGTCGGCAGGCGTGAGATCAGTAACGAGCCGATGGACACCGAACGCCTCGACCACGAGTTTGCACGCCGTGTGGTAATCGGCAAAGGAACGCCGGCCCATCTCGCCCGAGTCCACCCGACGCTGCTTAGCGGAAAGGAACTGATTAACCATGCCGCGGATGGTCAAACTGCTTGTCGCCGTTGCGCCACCCGGCATCGATGCTGGACCATCGAGACCAAGGACCGCTGCTCTACCGGCGATGCGGCTTTCGACCCTTGTTGGTCGCGGCACACGTCCGGCGTACAAATCGTCGCGCTGGGCAACGTAGCGGTCGAGCGCGCCCAGTGGGTCCTCCCACGGTCCAAAGAATGCGAACCTGCCCCGGATCTTCTTCGCCCACCGTCCCGTGGCGTGCGGGAAGAGTGGAAAATCAGGATACGGCTTCTTCGGCCGCACTCGCCTGCCGCCGCCTTGTTCCCTACCCTTGCGCGTCATGGCAACGAGTTCCTTCCAACCCGCGCTTGCGCTCCCTGCCGGTCCCTGGGGACCTTCGGGTCACCGACTCGCCACCCTTGCGGGGCCGGGCGGGTCAGGACCTACCTACCCCCGGCTGACACCTGCGCGGGTGTCACAGCGGGTGTCATCCGTGGTTTTGGAGGAATCTAGCGGCCCTTCCGCGAGAGTCAAATCGAACTGTTGCAATCGCACGAAATCGCCTCAAATCAAGGGGATTCCGTGATCCAACGCCGCGGCCAACCGCGGCCTGTCGAGGGCGTAGCTCAGTTGGTAGAGCATCGGCCTTTTAAGCCGTTGGTCCAGGGTTCGAGTCCCTGCGCCCTCATTGGTTATGCGGCGACGGGGGTTGGGGCGCGCGGTCGAATGATTCGGGTGCTGGCGTGATCGTTCTGCACGGGCAGTGGAGCGGCGGTCGGCTGTGGCTGTGGGCCGAATCGCTCGAGCGATTGGGAATGCCCTCGCCGAGCGCGGCGGACGAGGCGGGGCCGAGGGGCCATCCGTTTTCAGCGCCGGCGGATGAACTGGCGCGCGATCTTGTGGAGTTGGCGGCGTCGGGTGAGCGCGGGCAGGTCGATCTGGCGCTGCCGGCGCGCGAGGGGAGGCCGGTGCCGAGCCCTCGGCTGGCGCACGCGGCGGGGCTTGCGGCGCTGGACCCGGACGCGCCGCAGCCGAAGTTGGTTTCGTTCCGCGTGCCGGCGGTGGGGCTGCCGCCTGTGGCGCTGCGGGATTTTTTCGCGGCGCTGGAAGATCACGCGGGGGCGATGACGATCGGGCCGTCGCTGGTGTATCTGCGCGCGGCGTTCGGGCTGTCGTGCCACTGTTTGTCGCATCAGCGATTTGTTCCAGGGCTGTTTCAACGACCCGGGGGCGTGCTGGTGGGGCAATGGCAGCCGTGGCTCGCGGACGAGGCGACGGCGGATCGGACGGCGACGCTGCTGGCGGGGATGCCGGCGGCGGCGCGGGCGGCGATCGACGGGTTTGGGCACGATCCGTGGGCGATGCTCGAGGACTTTCTCGTGGCATCGACGGACGCGGAATGTCGGCGCGTGTTCGAGGCGGAGGATCTGGCGGGGGCCGTGCGCGAGCGCGACCCGGCAAACGATCCGCCGGTGAGTTGGCTGCGAGGCCTGCTGGCGCGCGAGCCCGGTGTGGAGGTCTCTGCGGCGGTGAGAGCGGACCTGATCCGGAACGTCCGGCGGTGGGTCGGCGGGCTGGAGGATCGGGGCGCGAGCAGCACGTGGCGGCTGTTGTTCCGGTTGGCGGAGCCGCGCGAGGAGGCGCTGCCGGGAAACCTCGAGGACCCGGGCGAGAAGGTGCGTTGGCCACTGACGTTCCACCTGCAATCGCAGGAGGATCCGCGCGTGGTGGTGGATGCGTCGGACATCTGGATCCTGCCGACGGATTCGGCGACGATCGAGGGGCGACGGCTGGAAGGTCCGCACGAACTGATGCTTGGGGAGTTGGCGCGGGCGGCACGGATCTATCCGCCGCTGGAGCGGGCGCTGGACGATTCGGAGCCGGTGGACATCGAACTCTCGACACGGAACGCGTACACGTTTCTGCGTGAGGTGGCCCCGCCGCTGCGTGAGCAGGGGTTTGGCGTGCAGGCGCCGGAATGGTGGGACCAGCCGTCGGCGCGGCTGGGGGCACGGTTGAAACTGGCCACGGACGCGACGCCCTCGTCGGGCTCGCCCGATGCGCCGCGACGAGGCATGGGGCTGGCGTCGGTGGTGTCGTACTCGTGGGACATCTCGCTGGGCGGGGCGACGCTGACGCTGGAGGAGTTTCAGCGTCTGGCGGCCCAGCGTTCGCCATTGCTTCGCGTGAACGGTCGATGGGTCGAGGTTCGGCCGGAGGACGTGCGGGCGGCGGCTGGGTTCATCAACGACAACCCTGGCGGGGAGATGTCGCTGGGCGAGGCGATCCGGCTGGCGTATGCGGTGGACGCAAGGGCCGAGTCGGTGCCGATCGTGGGGTTGGAGGCGACGGGCTGGGTGGGCGACTTTCTGGCGGGGCTCGGGAAGAGCCAGAAGATGCCGATGATCGCGTCGCCGCCGGGCTTTCACGGGTCGCTGAGGCCGTATCAGTTGCGTGGCGTCTCGTGGCTGGCGTTTCTGGAGAGCCTGGGCTTTGGCCCGTGCCTGGCGGACGACATGGGCCTTGGCAAGACGATCCAGGTGCTGGCGCTTCTGGCGCACGAGCGTGAGGCGGAGACGATCGGGCGGCTGGGGAAGCCGGGTCCGACGCTGCTGATTGTGCCGATGTCGGTGGTGGGGAACTGGATGCACGAGGCGCGTCGTTTTTGCCCGGCGCTTCGGATCGTGATGCACCACGGCCCGGAGCGAGCGATGGGCGAGTCGCTGGCGCGGGCGTCGTCGGAGGCCGACGCGGTGATCACGACGTATGCGTTGGCGCACCGGGATCGGGAGGCGCTGGCGCAGGTGGCGTGGCAGCGCGTGGTACTGGACGAGGCGCAGTACATCAAGAACCCGGAGACGAAGCAGGCGCAGGCGGTACGTTCGATTCCGGCGGCGACGCGGGTGGCGCTGACGGGCACGCCGGTGGAGAATCGGCTCGGCGAGTTGTGGTCGATCCTCGATTTCCTGAACCCCGGGTATCTCGGTTCGCCGGTCTCGTTCCGCAAGCGATTCGCGGTGCCGGTGGAGTTGCGACGCGACGCGGACCGGGCGAAGCAACTGTCGGACCTGGTTCGGCCGTTCCTGCTGCGCCGGCTCAAGAGCGATCCGACGGTGGCGGCGGACCTGCCGGAGAAGTTGGAGACGCGCGAGTATTGCCACCTCACGAGCGAGCAGGCGGAGTTGTACGAATCGATCATCCGGCGGATGATGGCGCAGGTGGAGGACGCGGAGGGCATCCGCCGCAAGGGGCTGGTGCTGGCGATGCTGGTGAAACTCAAGCAGGTGTGCAACCATCCGTCGCTGGTGCTGGCGGACCACGCGGCGGATTCCCCGACGCCGCCGATCGCGGCGCGCTCGGGCAAGTGCATCCGGCTCGGGGAGATGCTGGAAGAGGTGGTGGCGTCGGGCGAGCGGGCGCTGGTCTTCACGCAGTTCCGGCGGATGGCGGAGTTGCTGGCCGCGATGCTGCGGCATGACCTTGATCGCGAGGTGCTGCTGTTCCACGGGGGCACGCCGGCGGCGCAGCGGCAGGCGCTGGTCGAGCGATTCCAGCGGGCCGACGGGACGGCACCGGTCATGGTCGTCAGCCTGCGCGCAGGCGGGCTGGGGCTCAACCTGACGGCGGCGACGCATGTCTTCCACTTCGACCGCTGGTGGAACCCGGCTGTCGAGAACCAGGCGACGGACCGGGCGCACCGCATCGGCCAGTTCCGGACGGTGCATGTTCATAAGTTTGTGGTGCGGGGCACGCTCGAGGAACGGATCGACGCGATGATCGAGTCGAAGACGGACCTAGCGCGGCAGGTCATCGGCTCGGGCGAGGCGTGGCTCACCGAACTCGACACGATCCAACTGCGTGACATCCTGACGCTGCGGCGGGACGCGGTGGGGGACGAGGCCTGAAATCGGTAGGAATCACGAATCACGAGGGCCGAAATACGCCTTGGCCATGTAGTCCCGCACCATCCGGTGCGTGTTGAAGTACGAGCCGTTGAGGGCGACGGCGTGCTTCATGATGTCGATGAATCGATCGCGATTGGAGTAATAGGTGGGCACCACGTCGCGCTCGAGTGTGTCATAGAGGGATGCCGCGTCGCGTGCGTCATGCTCCGGCCCGCTGGGACGATCCTGGCCGACGGCCCAGCCCGTCACGCCTTCGACGCAGCCTTCGAGCCACCACCCATCGAGGCTCGAGAGCGAGGGGACGCCGTTGAGCGCCGCCTTCATCCCGCTCGTCCCTGAGGCCTCCATCGGCGGCTGCGGGGTGTTGACCCAGATATCCGAGCCGGCCGTGAGCACCGCGCCGAGCGCAAGGTCGTAGTTCGGCAGGTAGGCGATGCGCACGGTGTCGCGCATCGATTCGGCAGAGGCGATGACGCTCCGGATCATGTCCTTGCCGGCACCGTCGCGCGGGTGGGCCTTGCCGGCGTAGACGATCTGGATGCGCCCGATGTTGGAGTGGATGGCGGTGAGGCGCGCGGGATCGCTCAGGAGCAGGTGATGACGCTTATAGGCGGTGGCGCGGCGGGCGAAGCCGAGCGTGAGCACGTCGGGATCGAACAGGAATCCCGCGAGTTGGGCGACGGCGTCGATGAGGCGACGTTTGGCGGCCTGGTGGGCCTCCCAGAACTCCGAGCCGGGGATGGCGAGCGCGTGCCGGAGCGAGTGGGGCTCCTGTCGCCAATCCGGTATGTGGCGGTCGAAGACTCGGGCGATGGCGGGGCTGGTCCACCGCGCGGGATGGACGCCGTTGGTGATCGAATCGATCTTCGCGGGCGCGAACATGGCGCGCGAGACCTCGCCGTGGCGTTTAGCGACGCCGTTGACGTATCGGCTGAGGTTGAGGGCGAGGAGGGTCATGTTGAGCCGACCCTGTTGGAGGACGGCGGAGGCGCGCGGGAAGCGATCGAAGGGCTCGATGAGGCCGGGCTCGAGCGCGTCGCGCACGCGCTCGATCTCGAAGCGATCATGCCCGGCGGGGACGGGGGTGTGGGTCGTGAAGACGCACATGGATCGGGCCTCGCGCAGGACGCGAAGGTCGGTGGGCGGGAGCCCGCGGCGCGAGGCCGCTTCGCGCACGACCTCGAGGGTGAGAAACGCGGCGTGGCCCTCGTTCATGTGAAAGCAGCGAATCGACCGCAGCCCCATGGCGCGGAGGAGCCGCACGCCGCCGATGCCGAGCACGGCCTCCTGCCGCAGGCGATCGCGCTCGTCCCCGCCATAGAGCGAGTCGGTGATTCGGCGATCTTCGGGGTCATTCTCGGCCCTGTCGGTGTCGAGCAGGAGCACGTTGACGGCATGATCGGCGGCACCGTGGATGACATGCCGCCAGGCACCGACCACGACGCGTCGGCCGTGGAGCGTGAGTTCGGCCGTCTCGTGTACTTCTTCGAGCAACGAGGACGGACGCCACTCTGTTGGCTCTTCGGTCTGCGTGCCCAGCGAGTCGAGGTGCTGGGTGAAATAGCCGCGGCGGTGGACGAGCGTGACGGCGACGAGGGGTACATCCAGGTCCGCGGCCGATTGCAGCGTGTCGCCGGCGAGCACGCCAAGCCCGCCGCTGTAGGTTGGCATCGCCTGATCGAGGGCGGCTTCCATGGTGAAGTAAGCGATTTCAGGCCCGGAACCCATGGCTTCAGCACACCCTCCGAGGTTCCCGTGGTGTGCGGGTGCCTCACGAGGCGAAGGCTATCCGCCCCATGTCCGTCGCGCCGCCGCCATGAACGCGTCCAGGTACCGCTCGCCAAAGGCCTCGACCGCGGCAGCGGTCCCCGCGGGCGTGGCGCCCCAGCAACTGGCGACGGGCTCTTCGAACTCAGGGTCGGCCTGGACGAGCATGACGCCGTCGACCGCAAGGGCGCTGGGGAGTTTGTCGGCGAGATAGGCGGCCAGGGCATTGACGGTCGGACCGCCGACGCTGACGGTGGGGAGGCTTCGCAGTTCGTCGTGATTGAGGTACCAGACGTCGGAACAGACGACGGTTTCCGCGTCGAGTTCGCCGCGCTCGCGGAACCATCCGGCGATCCGTTCGCGCAGGCCGTAGGCGATGGCGCGGTCGGAGCGCTCGGCGTCCAGGTGGGCTCCGGTCACGATCAGAATCAGCCGCCGTATCGCCATCGTCGTCTCAATTTTGGCGAATCTTTGCGCATCGGGCTCGCCCCAGGCTCTCGACTCACCAAAGATACCGCATCGACGCCATGTGTGCGGCGTGCAGGCCCGAATGCGCGGGGAGCCCAGACCTTGGATCAGTTGCCCAGCCCGCAAAGTGCAGCGGCAGACACCGACACAACCAGGGACGCGCCGAATGTGCCTGTTCCGCCGCCCGCACCCGCTGTGGTTCCGGAGTCGACATCCGTCGATCGGCCCGCGCGGGTCGATCGGTTGCCGCCGTTTGCGCTGATTTTGCACAACGACGACACGATCGCGATGGAATATGTCGTGGAGACGATCTGCGACCTGACGCCGCTCGATCGGCAGCGGGCGTCAACGGTGATGATTGAGGCCCATACCTCTGGGCTGGCCTTGGTGCTGACCACGCACAAGGAGCGAGCGGAACTCTTTGCCGAGCAGTTCCGCTCGAAGGGCCTGACCGTCAGCATCGAGCCGGCAACGATCTGACGGACGGAGCGGTGCCGCGGAACGGCGAGAATGGCCTACTTGTTCGGCTGGGGCGTCACGCGCAGGTAGGGCTTCAACTCCTTGAATCCCTTGGGAAAGAGTTTCCTGGCCTCGTCGCTCGGGATCGAGGGCAGGATGATGCAGTCCTCGCCCTGTTTCCAGTTGACGGGCGTGGCGACCTTGTGGGTGGCCGTCAGTTGCAGCGAGTCGATCACGCGGAGCACCTCGTCGAAGTTCCGTCCCGTGCTCGGCGGGTAGGTGATCGTGGCCTTGATCTTCTTATCCGGCCCGATGATAAAGACCGAGCGAACCGTGAAGGTGTCCGACGCATTGGGATGGATCATTCCATAGAGGTTTGAGACGGATCGGTCGGCGTCGGCGAGAAGCGGATAGTTCAGGGCCGCGCCCTGCGTCTCCTGGATGTCCTTTGCCCAGGCGTGGTGGTCCTTCACGGCGTCAACGGAGAGTCCGAGCACCTTGACGCTTCGCTTGTCAAACTCGGGCTTGAGTTTCGCGAGATACCCGAGTTCGGTGGTGCAGACCGGGGTGAAGTTCTTGGGATGCGAGAAGAGGACGCCCCACGAGTTGCCCAGCCAGGTGTGGAACTGGATCGGGCCGTCGGTTGATTCCTGCTTGAAATCTGGCGCGATGTCACCCAGTTGAACCGCCATGTTCGCCTTTCCTTTCTATCGCCGGGGCTGGAGATTGCGGAGCACCGACAACTCGACCTCGATCACGAGCGGGACGTTCTGCGGGAGGTTGGGCATCGACTGCACCGGGTTCTCGTTGAGTTCCTTGGGGACGAGGATCCGGCGCTTGCCGCCGGCCTTCATGCCCGCCAGGCCGTACTGGATGGGCATGAACTCGCCGGGAATCCAGATGTAGGGCTTGTCGGCCTTGGCGAGTTCCTTGCCGTCCTTGTCCTTGATGACGTGGGTGGTGACGGCGACGAACTGGCCGAAGATCTCCTCACCCTCGCCGACGGTGATGTCCTCGGTCTGGATGGCATCGACGATCTTGACGACGAACACGAGATCGGCGTTGGGCGGGATGTCCTGGCCCGCGCCGCGCTCGCCATAGCCCAACTTTGACGGGATCGTGAGCCGGCGGACGCCGCCGACCTTCATGCCGGGAACGCCCTTCTGCCAGCCCTCGATGACGCCGGAAAGGGGGAACGAGATCGGGGCACCGCGATTGAACGCCGAATCGAAGACCTTGCCGCCTTCCTTGAGCATTCCGTGATAGAGGGCGACGACGGCATCGCCGGGCTTGACTTCATAGCCCTCGCCGAGCGTGAGGTCTTCGAGGATGAGACCGCCGTCGAGTTCCTGCTTCTTGACGACCGGTCCATCGGGGACGGGAATGGGCGTGGGCGCGGGCGGCTGGGGAGGTTGGATCGCCGCGGGCGGCGCATCGCCGGCCGGGGGCTGCCCAGCGGGCTTGGCGGGATCATCCTGAGCGAGGGCCGGGAGGCTCAGGGCGGTCACCAGCAGGGCGGCAATGAGACGCATTCGGTTCCTTTCTCTCTGGTCACAACGCCCCTCCGGGCGGTTTGCATTCGGGCGAGCGGCAACGGTAGGTCTGCTCGCCGCGAATAGCATCTCTCATGCCACTGCGAGTCGCGTGCGTTCGCTATCTGAACACCATCCCGCTGGTCGAGGGCCTGGAAAAGGCCCGGGGCGTGCAACTGCTGCCGATGATCCCCTCACGGATCGCGGATGCCGTGCTGGCCGGAGAGGCCGACGTGGGGCTGGCCTCGGTGATCGATGCGGCCAGCCACGACCTCACGATCCTGCGTGGCGGGATCATCGGCTGCGACGGCGCGACGCTGACGGTACGACTGTTCTCCGGGGCGCCCTTCGAGCGCATCGCCGACGTACACGCCGATGCCGACAGCCACACGTCGGTGGCACTCTGCCGGATCGTACTGGCGGAGCGGTATGGCATCGTGCCGGGGATCATCCCGTTCGACGCCCGCGAGCGGGTCCCGGTCTCGGGCGGCCCGACGGCGGAATGGCCCGACGCGCTGCTGCTGATCGGGGATAAGGTCGTCACCGAATCGCCGCCCGCCGACCGGTACCCGCACCAACTCGACCTGGGCGAGGCGTGGAAGGAACTGACAGGCCTGCCGTTTGTGTATGCGGCGTGGATGTGCCGATCGGACCGAGTCGGCGATCCGGCGATTGCCGATGCCGTGGCGCTGCTGGATCGTCAGCGTCGGCGGAATCTGGCGCGGATCGACTGGATCATCGACCGGCGGGCACCGGAGCACCGCTGGCCGATCGAGTTGGCACGACGGTACCTCGGCGCGTTGCTGCGGTATGAACTGGGCCGGCGCGAGGCGGAGGCGATCGGCGAGTTTCTGCAGCGGGCGGCGAGGCTTGGGGTGGTGGAGCGGGCACGGGCCGCAGCGGTGGCGTCGTCAGTTCGGGCGCTTGGCGAATCGCCTTGTGCCGCGATGAGTTCGATGTAAGCGCGTGACGAATCTCGTAGCATCCGCGCGGTCCCGCGCGATTCGCCTCGCCGTGTCTTTGCCGTGCGTTCCCTGAGCGTTGAGACTTCCTTTTTCGAACTTGCCATGCCTCCCCTTCCCCGACTTCGCATCGCGGCGCTCGAAGACCTCGCGCGGCAACTGCGGTTCGCGCCGCCCGCCGCGCTGCGCCGCCAGGTCGAGCGGGCCGAGTCGCTGGCGGCCGAACTCGACCCGAGCCTGAACTATCCGGAGGACTGGCTGGTTCATCGCCTCACGGGGTATCGGGCGCAGATCGATTCGCCGGCGCTGTTCGTCGGGCGGGCGCTGTTGGCCGAACTCTCCGCGCTCATCGAGCGATTGTCCGATGTCGCGCGGCTCCCCTCGGCGGACCATGTGCTGCCCGCGTGGCTCTCGACCGCCGATCTCGCGGAACGATGGAGGGTCTCGCGCAAGTCGATCGACCGCTATCGCAAGGTGGGGCTGGTGGCCCGCCGCGTCCGCGAGGCCGACGGCAAGGCGCGGCTCGCGTTCGCGCTCGCTGCGGTTGAGCGATTCGAGCGATCCCAGGCCGATCGGCTCGCGCGCGCCGGCGGCTTCTCCCGTCTTGGCGAGGCGCTGGAGGCGACGATCCTTCGGCGTGCGCGCGCCTATGCCAGCGTCGGGTACACGCTGAATCAGGCTGCGGCACGGCTGGCGCGCCGGCACGGTCGCGCGCCCGAGACGATCCGGCAGTTGCTGCTTCGGAACGAATCCCGTTCGCCGCTGTTTGTGCGCCGCGGGCCGCCGTCGAGGCGTGAGCGACGCCTTGTCGAACGCGCGTGGTTCGCGGGCATCGAGCCCGCCGAGGTGGCGGAGCGGCTCGGGCGTTCGCGTGCCGCGGTCAATCGCATGGCGGCGCAGGCGCGCGCCGATCGTCTTCGTGACGCGCTGCTCCCGCGCTCCGATGGCGGCGTGAGCCATGAGGCCGAGGTGCTGCGGGTCAGTGGTTCTCGCGGTGACGGCGCGGACCCGAGCGCCGATCTGTCGCCGCTGCCACCTGGCATCGTGCTCGGCGTGCCCGGTGCGTCGACGATCGGCGAGTTTCTCGAGAGCACGGCAGCGACATCGGCGATGCCGGCCGCGATCGAGCGTGCCCTGGCGCGACGGATGAACGGGCACGTCGCGCGGGCGCGGGCCGTGGCGCGTGCAGCCGCGCCGAGCGCGTCGGCGCTCGATTGCGCTGAGACGGACTTGCGGGCGGCGGCACACATCAAGGCGGAGTTGGTGCGGGCGCAGTTGCCGCTGCTGGTGCGCACGCTGGCGGGCTCGCTTGCTCGTCCGATGGCGCAGCAGCGCACGGCGGACGTGATCCGATGGGTGCTGGATGGCATCGAGGCGATCGCGGGCGCGATCGAGACGTTTGATCCGTCCGGCCCGGGCCGACTCGCGGCCCCGGTCAACTTGGCGTTGGCCCGCCGTCTGTCGCGGAGCGGCGTGCTGGCGGATGCCGGTCGCGCGGCCCCGCGGCTCGACCCCGCCGCATCAATCCCTGATTGGACGCGTCGTATTGCGCCTTGGCATTCATGGCATGGCAGGGCGTGGCTTGAGCCGTCCGCCCGGGTTCGTGCCGGGGCAGTGGCGATCGAGCCGCGGCTGCGGGAAGTGCTCGAATGGCGATTGGGGTGGTCGGCAAGCCAAACGCAAGGCGGCGTCGAGCCCATGACTATCGCCGAGATCGCGGCGATCCTCAAGACCACCGTCATCAAGGCGACAATGCTGGAGCGGCGGGCGCGGCGGGAGGCGTGGCGAGCGGCGCGGTAGCCCTGGTCGCGGCGCGATCGGGCGTCGGATCTCGCGTCCTGATTCGAGGGGAGCCCCGTCGCTCGAGGCGGCGAAGCCCACCCTGAACGAACACCCCCACTTGAACAAAGGATGCCCCATGCAACTGTCTCCCCATCGTCTGAATGCAAAGTCGCTCCTCGCGGCCGCCGCGCTCTGCATCCTCCCCACGGCCGCGATGGCCCAGCCCGGCGCCCTGCGCGTCAAGGCCTACCCCAAGGTGCTGATGCCGGGTCAGACCGCGAAGGTCGATGTCCTCGCTCGCTATCCTGCCGGGGCGTACGCCTTCGCTGCGACGCGCTTCGACGTCAGCGCGTCCAGCCCCTCGTGGGTTTCAATCGCGGCTGGCACGGTGGTCGGCGGCGACGTGCTCGGGATCGAGAGCAGCCAGCCTCATCAGCCGCCCCTGGGCGTCTTGGCCGACCCGCAGCAGCCATACCACGCGTGGACCGGACGTTTCCTACCCGCGACCGTCGCGCCCGCGTTGATCTCCATCAAGGCCGTACCCGACGACTTCTGGTACTACCCCAGCGTGCTCACATCGTCGAGCGCGCCCTGCGCCGCATCGTCGGGCGAGGCGTGGGTCTTCGCGAACCCGCTCCGCAACGGACCGTTTGCCGTCGCACCCGGCGCGGGCGACGCCGTCCAAGCCGTTCCTGGCGGGTTCGTGGCCGAGGCCGGCGATGAGAGCATCCTGATGGGCCTCCTGCTCCCGGCCGGGCAGACCAACAGCGAATCGGTCGTCCGCACCGAGTTCGACGTCGTGCCGAAGACCTTTACCACGACCACCGAGGTCGCCGGCGACGGCCTCTCGATCAACTTCACGAAGATCGAGTTCAAGTACACCCCGTACGACGACAAGCACAAGATCGATGTTCAGGTCGACGGCCTGACCGAGATGCGCATGATTCTCCACGGCATCGACGGGAGCGTCAGCACCATTCGCCCGAGCAATGGTTCCTTTCCGGTTCGCTTCGAACGCATCCCCGACACGATGACCACAAAGGTGGCACCTGAGCGCAGCGCGTCGCGCCGGGAGCAGGCCGACCTGATCTCCTGGTCCTTCTCCGCCACCGACACCCGCGGCCTGATGAACGTCGTGATGTCCGACGGCTCCGTCCGCGTCTGCCACGGCGTGACCGTGCTCGCCTGGGCCCGCGTCGATGGCCCGAGCGCGACGCAGCCCAACCTCAGGAATATCTCGCTCGTGGCGCACCGCTACGAGAGCTCGAGCGCGAATCAGATGATCGTCTCGCCCAAGGGCCTCTGATCCCGGTCATCCATGCCCCTCCCTCACTCGTGCCCGAGACGGCGCGGGTGGGCTTCTCGAATCTCGGTTCCCAGTTGAGCGGAAACGCCTTCCATGGATTCACGTCCACTCGCGCGGTAACGATGGTGCGCCATTGCAGGCGAGGAAGGGTCGGGCCGGGGGGGGCGACTTGGGATCTGCTGACGACGTTGCCACAGCCATGGACCGCACTCCGTACCGGTCAGGGTGGCGTCAGCGACCCTGATGTACTATCTGCGCATGGCCGACACCATTTTCACACGCATCATCCGAGGCGAGATCCCATCGCACAAGTTGTTCGAGGACGATCGTGTCTATGCGTTTCTCGACATCGGGCCGCTGAGCCAGGGGCACGCGCTGGTGGTGCCGAAGGAGCCTGCGGCGACGATGGATCAACTGAGCGACGAGTCGGCGGCGGCGATCGGCCGATGCCTGCCGAGACTGGCGCGGGCGGTCCTGAAGGCGACCGGGGCGACGGCGTTCAACATTCTGCAGAACAACGGGCGGGCGGCGCACCAGGTCGTGCCTCACGTCCACTTCCACATCATCCCGCGCTTCGAGAATCGGCCCGAGGGCGCGGGGCTGGACATCACCTGGCGAGCCCAGAAACTCGAGCCCGCGGCGGGCGCGGACCTGGCGCGGAAGATCGTGGCCCTGCTGGCTGGTTGACGTTTGGTCCAGCCTCGGGGATGCGTTGGACTTGCGTCGGGGGCTTGGCGGACCGATAAAGAGTGGGTATGCGACACTACGACCTGTGCGTCATCGGGAGTGGACCGGCGGGCCAGCGTGCCGCCATCCAGGCGGCCAAACTCGGCAAATCCGTGTGCGTGGTCGAACGCCGCGAGGTGGTGGGCGGGGCGTCGGTCAACACGGGAACGATCCCTTCGAAGGCGTTGCGCGAGGCGATTCTGAGTTTCAATAACCGTCAATCGGCGATGCCGCGCGAGGCGGACCTGCGGGCGGCGCGCGACGCGACGCTGGCGGGGCTGATGCAGTCGTGTCGGGACGTGATCAAGGCCGAGATCGAGATCGTTCGTGGGCACCTGGCGTCCAACGGGGTTGATCTGCTGACGGGCACCGCGTCGTTCCGCGACGCGAAGACCGTGGACATCGCGGGCTCGTACGCGAACCAATCAGTCACGGCGGACCATTTCGCGATCTCGGTCGGCACGGTTCCGGCCAAGACCCGGGGCGTGCCGTTTGATCAGCATGAAATCATCACGTCGGACGAGATCCACCACCTGCATCAACTCCCGCGCACGATGATCGTGGTGGGCGGTGGCGTGATCGGGACGGAATACGCCTCGATGCTCTCGGTGCTTGGGGTGCGGGTGACGCTGCTCGAGGGGCGCAGCCGGCTTCTCGACTTTGTTGATGCCGAGATCACCGAGGCGCTGCAGTACCACTTGCGGCAGGGTGGGATGACGCTGCGCCTGGGGGAGAAAGTGGTCAAGATCGCGAAGGTCGAGCCGCCGCGCGGGGCTCGCGCGATCCATAACGAGTTGGTCGAGGCGACGCTGGAGAGCGGGAAGACGCTGCGCGCCGATTGCCTGCTGTATGCGGTCGGTCGGCAGGGCGCGACGGCGGACCTGAACCTCGTCGCGGCGGGATTGGACGCCGACGAGCGCGGGCGGATCGCGGTGAACGAGTCGTTCCAGACGAAGGTGCCGCACATTTATGCATGCGGGGACGTGATCGGCTTTCCCGCGCTGGCCTCGACGAGCATGGAGCAAGGGCGTCTGGCGGCGTGCCACATGTTTGGTGAGCCGCGCGAGATGATCGAGGACCTGCTTCCCTACGGCATCTACTCGGTGCCCGAAATCTCGATGGTCGGTTGGACGGAGGAGCGGCTGACCAAGGACGGGATTCCGTACGAGGCGGGGATCGCGCAATACAAAGAGATCGCGCGCGGGCAACTGATCGGCGACGATATCGGGATGCTCAAACTGCTGATCCACCAGGAATCGCACGCCGTCCTCGGCGTCCATGTCATCGGCACCGGCGCGACCGAGTTGGTCCACATCGGGCAGGCGGTGATGGCGCTCAAGGGCACCGCGGAGTACTTCGTGAACACGGTCTTCAACTATCCGACACTGGCGGAGTGCTACAAGGTGGCGGCGCTCAATGGTCTGAACAAGTTGCGCAACGTGTAGGGAGCGCTCTTCCTACCCTCCCGCGTGGCCAAGAAGCCCGCCAGTTCGCCCGCCAAGCGTGCCGCCAAACCGGCGGGAAGCAAGGCCGCACCGCGCTCGCTCAAGCCCGCGGCGGTGCAGCAGATCGAGGCGAAGCCGACGCCATCGGTTCCGACGCTGGGGCTCGAGGCGATCATCGGCCATGACGACGCGATCACGACGATTCGGCGTGCGATGGGGTCGGGCCGGTTGCATCACGCGTGGGTGTTCGAGGGTCCGCCGGGGATCGGGAAGTTCACGACGGCGCTGGCGTTTGCACGGCTGGCGCTGACCCCGGCGGAGGCCGGTGGGACGGCAGCCGACGAGGTTACGCCCGATCTTCATGTGATCACGAAAGAACTCGCGGCGGTGTCGCGTGTGGCGACGGTCCGCGATTCGAAGCAGCGCAACATCGCCAAGGCGGTGCTCGACGAGTTTTTGATCGAGCCGGCGACGCGCACTCGCGTGGGCCGGCCGGGCTCGCTGGTGTCGCGGGCGTTCATCATCGATGAGGCGGAGTTGATCGAGGACGCTGGGCAGAACTCGCTGCTGAAAACGCTGGAAGAGCCGCCGGTGGGGAGCCTGATCGTGCTGGTGACGTCGCGGCCTGACAGGCTGCTGCCGACGATCCGCAGCCGCTCGCACCGTGTCGCGTTTCGTCCGCTCGATGCGACCGCGATGGGCCGGTGGCTCGGGTCACGCGATCTGTCGGGGCTCGACGCGGCAGCGCGGGACTGGCTGGTGGACTATGCCGACGGCTCGCCGGGGATGGCGTCCTTGGCGCTGGCGACGGGGCTTTCGCAGTGGCACGGGGCGCTGACGCCGCTGCTGATGGAGGCGGACCACGGGCGGTTTCCGCTGACGCTGGGGACCGTCGGGTCGAAACTGCTGTCGGCGTGGTCGGAGGCGTGGGTCGATGCGAATCCGTCGGCGAGCAAGGACGCGGCGAACAAGTCGGCGGCGCGGCTGCTCTTCCGAATGATCCACGAGCACTATCGCAAGCGGGCGCGGCGTGATCCGGAGTCGTCACGCCGGGCGATTGAACTGACGGCGCGAGCGGAGCGGTATGCGGAGGCGGGGGTGCAGCCGGTGTTCGTGCTGGATCACCTGGCGGCGGGGCTGGCGGCGATCGGACGCGAGGGGTAGTCGCCGCGCCGAAGACCGACCTCAAGAGCGGGCGAAGGGATTTGAACCCTCGACATTCAGCTTGGAAGGCTGACGCTCTACCACTGAGCTACACCCGCGCTGGCGGAATGGTAGAGCGATCCGGCGGCGGGCGTCGGGTGACGCGGGTGTATCGGCTAGGGCTACGCCGGCGCGTCGGTCTCGTACGCGATCCGCAGCCACCGCTCGACCTCGGCGTCGATTTCGGCAAGTGTGGCGAGCGGGATGCGATGGGTGATGCGGTCCCTCTTGGCGATACCGCCGGTGTCGATGAGACGGGAGGGGATCTTGCCGCGGCCTTCCTTGACGAAGCGCGCCAGCGCGAGCCCAAGGTCAAGCCGCGTGTTGGTGCTCGGCTTGATCTGGGCGAAGACGTGCTCGCGATAGAGCGGGACCATGGTTGCGCACGGGCAGACCTTGGCGTCTTTGCCGAGGGCGAGGGCGAGTTGGACGAGGCGATCGTGGATGGGCCGGAGTCCGGCTTTCTTGTCGGCATACATCGTCTCGACGTAGTGCGACGCCTTGGCGAGGTACTTCTCGGGGTCGTCGTGCTCCTCGCCCTTGCCGAACGATCGCTCGGCGAGCCACCAGGCGTAGTTGGTGCCCAGGCCATGCTCACGTTTGAGCCAGTCGCGGCGATCGGGCTCGGATTTCGGCCCTTCCTTGGCGATGAAGCGGAGCCACTCGTCGAGCGAGCGGCCGGTTTTCTCCTTGAGTCGCGCGATGGATTCCTGCACCATCGCGACGCTCGGATGCATGCTGTAGAGGCTTGCGGCATCGCGCCGGTTTGCAGCCGGAGCCTTTGGGCGAGCGGGAGTCGAGCCAGACGTCTTGGTCGCTTTCTTCGCCATGGCGGTAGGATACCAGACCCGGCGTCGCGGGCCCGATGTCGCTAGGCTCTCGCTGCATGGTGGACATGTCGGCCAAGATCGAGCAGGCGCGGCAACTGGCGATGGCGGGCCGCGCGGATCAGGCCCGCGCCGGGCTCTTGCGAGCGCTGCAACAGCATCCGGGCCACCCGGACCTTTCCAACGCGCTCTCACTAGTGCTGGGGATGCTCGGGCAGCACGAGTTGGCGGCGTTCCACGCGGAGCGGGCGGTGGCGGGCAGGCCTGGCGATCCCGGCGTGCTGTGCAACCTCGCTAATGCGCTGGCGCAGGCTGGCAAGGCCGATCGGGCGAAGGCAGCGTACGAACGAGCGATCGCGCTCGATCCGCGTGCGCCCGCGCCACGGCTGGGGATCTCGCATGTGCTGCGCGGGGCGCTGCGGTTCACCGAGGCGGCCGAGCACCTGCGGCACGGGCTGGTCACGGCACCCGATGACCCGGACCTGCTCGTGGCCCGGGCGCTGCTGCTATTGAAAGTTGCGCGGGGCGAGGAGGCGGCCGACGCGGCAAAGCGGGCGGCAGCGATCGCGCCGAATGATCTCTCGGCGGCGGCCGCACTGGCGCACATCTCGAACTATGACCCCGACGCGGACGGCCCGGCGATTCTCGCGGCGCATCGGCGCTATGGCGCGCTGCTCGAGGCGAGCACGATGGTCATGCCTGCGCCGGCCGGGCGAGCGATGGATCCCGAGCGGCCGATCCGCGTCGGGCTGCTCTCGTACGACCTGCGGGCGCATCCGGTGGGGGTGTTTATCGCGCCGTTCCTGGCGCATCGGGATCGTGGGCGGACCAGTGTCATCTGCTACTACACCGCGCCGGCGGAGGACGCCGCGGCCGCGAGGCTGCGGGCGATGGCCGATGGCTGGCGGGCGGTGGGGGGGCTGGGCGATGCGGCGATCGCGGCACAGATTCGCGCCGACGAGATCGACATCCTCATCGAACTCTCAGGCCTCACCGCGACGCACCGGCTCGGCGTCATGGCGTGCGCGCCAGCGCCCCTCCAGGCCACATTCCTCGGCTATCCGAGCACGACGGGCCTTTCTCGCATCGGTTGGCGCGTCGTTGATCGCGTGACCGATCCGCCGGGCGAGGACCATGCGACGGAGCGGCTGCTGCGTCTCGATCCGCCGTTTCTGGCGTACATGGGGCCGGAGGACGCGCCGGAAGTCTCGCCGCCGTCCGCGGGGGCGAGCGGACACGTCACCTTCGGCTCGTTCAACTCGGCACCGAAGATCAACCGGGGCGTCGTGGCGGCGTGGGCCGAGGTGCTTCGACGGACGCCGGGCTCGCGGTTGCTGGTGAAGGCGCTGGAGTTCGGCGATCCGGGCCTGAGGTCCGAGTTTCCGGAGAGGTTTGAGGCGCTGGGCATTGATCCCGGGCGTGTCGAAGTGATGACGCAGACGCCGGGCGCGAGCCAGCACCTGGCGCTCTATGGGCGACTGGATATCGCGCTCGATACGTTTCCATACAACGGCACGACGACGACGTGCGAGGCGCTGTGGATGGGCGTGCCGGTGGTCGCGGTGCGCGGGCGGACGCACGCGGGGCGCGTGAGCGAGAGCCTGCTCGGCGCGGCGAACGAGTGCGGCGGCCTGCCGATGGCGGCGGATTCGACTGAGTATGTCAACGCGGCGTGCGCGCTGGCCACGGATCGGGAACGACTGGCGCGCGATCGCGCATTGTGCCGTGAGCGGGCGCGATCGAGCGTGCTCTGTGACGGCAGGGGATGGGCGCGGCGGTTCGAGGCTGGGCTTCGTGCGATGTGGCGGCAGGCGTGCGCCGCCGAGGCGGAGAACCGGCTCGAGGGCAGGGGCAAGGCTTCATGAGCGACGCACGCCTCGAGCAGGCGCGGCAGCACTACGAAGCCGGGCGATTCGAGCAGGCCCGCGCGGCGTTGCAGCGAGTCATCCAGCAATCGCCCGGGAACGCGGCCGCGGCGAACGGGATGGCGCTGGTATTGGCGCGTCTCGGGCACCACGAGCAGGCGGTGTTTTTCGCGCGCCGCGCCGTCGCCGCTCGGCCGGACGATCCGGGCATGCTGGTCACGCTGGGCAACACGCTGGGAATGATGGGCAAGGCGCAGGAATCGGCGGACGCGCTGGGGCGTGCGCTGGCGCTCGACCCAGCGCGCGACGACGCCCGCATCGGCCTGGCCACGGCGCTCCGGCAACTCGACCTCTATCCCGAGGCCGCGGCAATCCTGCGAGACCTGGTGTCGCGGCACCCGGCGGATTCGGCGGCTGCGGCGCTGCTGTCGGCGACGCTCTGGAGCATGGCGCGCGTGGAGGAATCGGTGGACGTGGCCCGGGCGGCGCTGGCTACCTCGCCGCACGATCCCGAGTTGGCTTCGATGCTGGCCAACGCGCTGAACTACGACCCGCGCGCGACGCCTGAGGAAACCGTCGCCGCGCATCGGCAGTTCGGCGTGCTGCTCGCCGCGGCAAATCCAACGCCGAGCGCGCCGCCCGTGTGGAAGGGCACCAACGATCCCGACCGGCCGCTGCGGCTTGGTCTGATCTCGCACGACCTTCGTCGGCACAGTTGCGCGTACTTTCTCGAGCCGCTCTTCCGCCACATCGATCGCGGCGAGATCTCGATCGTCTGCTATTCGACGAGCGAGAAGGAAGACGACATGACGACGCGGCTCAAATCACTCGTGCCGGTGTGGCGATCGTCCGCGGCGCTCACGGATGCCGCGCTCGCCGAGCGGATCATCGCCGATGGCATCGATGTCCTCGTCGAGACGGGGGGGCTGACTCAAGGCCATCGTCTAGGCGTGATGCTGCGCCGGCCCGCGCCCGTGCAGGTGACGTTTCTCGGGTACCCCAACACGACCGGCGTTCCCGCGATCGGCTATCGAATCGTGGATTCGCACACCGATCCGGCGGGCGCTGAGGCGTGGGCGCTCGAGGGACTGATCCGGCTTGATCCGTGCTTCCTGTGCTTCTCACCGCCTGAGGGATCCCCTTCGCCGGCATCGGAACTCGTGCCGCTGACGTTCGGCTCATTCAACGCGGCGACGAAGATCAACGGCCCGCTGATCGCGCTGTGGGCGCGCGTGCTCGATGCCGTGCCCGGCTCGAAAGTCGTGCTCAAGGCCTTCAACTTCCGTGATGCGGCGTTGCGAGATGAGATGACGCGGCGGTTCGCCGACGGTGGCATCGGCGCGGATCGGCTGGAGATTCTGCCGCCCGCGGCCGGCATCTCGGAGCACCTGGCGCAATACGCACGGGTCGGGGTGGCGCTGGATACATTCCCATACCACGGCACGACGACGACGCTCGAGGCGCTGCACATGGGCGTGCCGGTGGTGGCGCTCGCGGGTCGCTCGCACGCGGGTCGGGTCGGGGTCTCGCTGCTCGAGGGCGTTGGGCTGGGTGATCTGATCGCGCGCGACGAGGACGACTATGTGCGCATCGCGGCGGGCGTCGCGCGCGACGAAGCGCGACGGGTCGCCCTTCGCGCGTCGCTGCGCGGGCGATTGCTCGCGTCGCCGCTGTGCGACGGGCCGGGCTATGCGGCCCGGTTCTCTGCAGCGATCCGCGAGATGTGGCGGCAGCGGTGCGCGACGTAGTTACGCGGTGGCGCGACCGATGGGCATATCTGCGGCCCCGGGAGGGGGGAAGGCGCGGCTGGTGCGCCGCCGCATCTCCGCGCGGAGGTCGAGCCGCATGCCGTCAACGATCCGGGCGAGGCGAGCGAGCCCCGCGTCGGCCCCGTCGCGCATGAGTTCGTCGTGCGGAATGGCGGGGGCATAGCGGACCGCGACTCGCCGCGCACCGCCGATCCGCGGCATCTCGCGATCGCGCGGCCAGCAGTCAAAGCAGCCCTCCAGCGCGATGGGCACGACGGGGCATCGCGCCCGTTTGACGAGCACGGCGACGCCGCGCTTGAACGGTCGCATCGCGCCGTCCGGCGTGCGCGTGCCCTCTGGAAAGATGAGCACGGCGCGGCCGGCGTCGAGGCGGCGGAGCACCTCGCGGATGGCCGTCGCGTCGCCGCCCTGCTCGCGGATCGGGATGCAGTTGGCGATGGGGATGAAGGGGCGCATGAGCGGATTGGTGAAGAGCCCCAGCCGCGCGAGATAGTCGAGTTGTCGCTGCGGGACCATCGCACCGATCAGCGGCGGGTCGAGATAGGACTGGTGATTGGCGACCAGCAGCACGGGTCCGGTCGCGGGGACATTCTCCGCGCCGGAAGCGTCGGCCTTGTAGGCGTGGCGAAAGACGAAACTGGCCGTGGCGCGCAGCGCCGCGTGTACCCGCCGCGCCCACCAGGGCGACTCCGCACGAACTGAACTGGACGTCGGCGTCATCGAGTGGAGCGTGATCGGACTAGTCTCGCCGGCGAAGAGCCCTCCGCAAGGCCCGTGGCGCGAAGCGAGTACCAACAAACTTACCGTCAAAGATACTCGCAAACTCTACCAAACGCGACCAAACGCAAACCATATCTGCCGGTAAGGCCCAGCGAGATCATGAGCGTAAGGCTAATCCTTGAGTTAGGACATCATTCGGGTATTGACGAATTTCCTAGTTCTGGTAACCTATGGCAACTCCAATCAGGAGAGGAGACACAATGACGAAGACTGCACAGATTTTGGCCACGGTCGGGTTCGCGGCGATGGCGGCCGCAAGCGCGAACGCGACGATTTACGTCTATACGGCGAACATGGACGGCATCAGCGAGGCTCCGCCCAACGCGTCGCCCGGCATCGGGTTCACCACGATCACGATGGACGACGTTCTCAACACCATGCGTGTTGAGGCGACGTTCTCGGGGCTCTTGGGAACCACCACCGCGGCCCACATCCACGCCGCCACCGCGGTCGCGGGTACGGGCACGGCGGGTGTGGCCACGCAGACCCCCAGTTTCTCGGGGTTCCCGCTCGGCGTCAGCAGCGGCAGCATGGACACGACGTTTGACATGACGCTGGCGAGCAGTTACAACGCGTCGTTCATCACGGCCAACGGCGGGACGCCGCTCTCGGCCTTTGCGGCGCTTCGCAACGCGCTGAACAACGGCAAGGCGTACTTCAACATTCACAGCAGCGTCTTCGGCGGCGGTGAGATCCGAGGCTTTCCGGTTCCTACGCCAGGCGTGATGGCGCTCGTGGGCCTCGCGGGCCTGGTCGCAACCCGCCGTCGTCGCTGAGCGTCTCGAAGCAGTTCAACGATCAGAGCAGCGCCCGAGCCAATCGCGGTTCGGGCGTTGTCATTGGCAGCGGCGATATGTCAAACGAACGTTGCCGACGACACATCGATCACTGACGCGCAGTTACGGACACCCGACCGCGTAAGCGTTGGCGAAGCAGATGAAATCGGTGACGTTGAGCACGGGCGGCGTCTGCGAGCCGTCACAGTTGGCAAGGTGCGACCCGGCGGCGTAACTGTTGAGGAAGCAGACGAAGTCGGCCACGTTGAGGACTGGCGGCTCGCTCGAGAGGTCGCAGTTGCCATAGCAGGCCTGGATCGCCACGCCGTGCGTCGCGCCCGGGCCGATCGCGCTGAAACGGCGCTGAGGGACGGCGGCGACGGAGGCGAGCCCCGCACCCCAATGGACGATCTGGCCGTCGGGGCGCAGCCCGAGCACATAGTCCTTGGACGCGAGGACGGAACGGAAGGAGCCCTCGGGGAGGTCGATCTGGCCTGAATCGTTGAGCCCCCATCCGACGAGGGTGCCGTCGGGCTTGGTGGCGATGCCGAAGTGTCGATGGGCGGTCACGGCGATGAACATGCCGGTGGGCACGTCGCACTGGCCGAAGTCGTTTCGGCCCCAGGCGGCGAGCGTGCCGTCGGCGCGGAGTGCGATGGTGTTGTGATAGCCGCAAGCGAGGGCGACGAAATGGCCGGCGGGCGGGGTGAGTTGCCCGTAGCCGTTGCTGCCCCACGCCGCGAGGGTACCGTCGGTGCGAATGGCCGCGCCGTGCTCGCGCCCGGCGGCGATGGCGATGAACGAGCCCTCGGGGACGTCGGTTTGGCCGCCGGCGTTGTGGCCCCATCCGGCGAGTGTGCCGTCGGCGCGGAGCCCAAGGCTGTATCCCAGCACATGCTCCCCGCCCGCGGCCACGGCGATGAACTGGCCCTCGGGCACGGTGGTCTGGCCGACGTTGTTGTTGCCCCAGCCCGCGAGCGTGCCATCGGTACGGATGGCGACGCTGTGCCCGAAGCCCGAAGCGACGGCTCGGAACTCGCCGGCGGGCACGGCGAGTTGGTTGTAGTAGTTGTCGCCCCAGGCCACGAGCGATCCAGTTTGGGCGGACGCGGTCGAACACGCGATAAGCACGACGGCGAGAGCGGTGCGCATGATCGGCTCCTTGGGTTTGATGCAGTCTACCACAACCGGCGCGAAGCACAACAGTTTTGTTCGCTCGCTAGAGCATCCGCAGCATCTCGACGACGCAGGGGCGAAAGCCCTCGGCGGCGAACGCCTTTCGCGCGATGTCATTGAACGTGCCCGTGTGCAGCCGCAGTTGCTTGACGCCGATCGAGGAGTATCGGCTCACGACCTCTCGGACGAGGGCGCGGGCGGTGCCGTGCCGACGGGCCGCGGGAACGACGTAGAGGTCGTGGATCCATCCGCACTCGGGCACCCAGAAGATGGGCACCTCGGGCTCAATGGTGCAGACGACAAAGCCCGCGAGGCCGAGGACGCCGGGCGCTTCGGCGACGAGAAAGACGCTCCGCGGGTCGCGGGCGCGCTCGGGGAGCCACGCCGAGTATCGGTCGAGCACATCCGGTCGCACGGCGAAGCGATCAGGATCGGCCGAGGCGTGCAGATCACAGAGCGCCCGCACGAGTGGGAGCACGGCAGGAACATCGTCGGCGGTCGCGGAACGGATGAGCACGGCGGAAGTATTGGCCGTCCCGCTCGTGCTTACGAACTGACGACGACCTTGAACCCGCCGTAGGCCATGCGCTTCATGTCGAAGGGCATGTTCTTGGGGTCGCACATCTCGGCGATGCGCGGGTCCTTCATGATTTTCTTGTTGACGCTGTTTCGGTGGGCCTTGCTCTTGTAGACGATCCATGAGAACGCGACCGTCTCGCCGGGCTTGGCCTTCGTGAGTTTTGGGAACGGCAGGCCCATGGGCGTGGCCATGTCGTCGCCAACGCACTCGCGATATTCGAGCGCGCCGTGCTCGAGCCAGATTTTGCACGAGGCCTTGGCCAACTTCAAGTAGGCGGGCAGTTTTTTCGTGGGAACGGTGAAGACGAAGCCGTCGACGTATGCCATGAGGGTCTCCTGAGCGCGAGTGGATGAGGGCGAGCACGCTCGGCATCGACGAGGCGCGTGCCGACGCGGTCGTTGATGGGAGCGACGGATGCTACCGCGAGCCGGGTCGGTCGGCAATGTGCGACCTCGCTCGGCGTGCCAGCACAAGCGACGCGCGGCGTGCAGATGCGTGGAGCGGTCGTGTGCAATATGAGCGTCCCGAGTCTGTATGCTTCCACCATGAAACAAGCCATCCTGGCGTGTCTGGTGCTTGTCGTGTGCGGGTGCGCGGGCGTGCAACGGTCAAAGTCGGGCGATGCCGACCTTCGCGGCACCGTGGTCGCGCGGAACCAGGAGTTGGTGGATCGCTTCAATCGCGGGGACAAGATCGGCGTGGCGCGGATGTACGCGGACGACGCGATCATGATGAGCGATCGTGAGCGGCACGCGGGCCGCGAGGCGATCGATGCGTACTGGGCCGGGCCGCAGGGCGCGCCCAAGCCGCCGCGCGCGATCGAGCGATGGAAGTTGGACGTGCTCTCCGTGGAGGGGAGCGCGGACCTGGTGGTGCAGCGCGGGCGATCGACGATCGAGGGCGAGTGGGAGGGCAAGCCGCGGGCTTCCATCGTGGAGTTCGTAGTGATCTGGCGGCGGCAATCAAGCGGCGACTACCGGATTGCCGTGGACGCGTGGTGGAGGGAATAGCGGCGGGCATGCGAATGTGCGACGCCGGTGACGATCACGGGAATCAGCGCATCGGTAAAGAAGGTGCAGCGACGCGCGCCCGTCCGCACTCCGGGCAGGGCGAGCCGGGCGGCGTGCCGCGGAGGTCATAGCCGCAGTGAGGGCAGCGGCCGCGAACGATCTGACGCGATCGCCAAATCGTGAGTGAGTAGATCGGCAGACCCCAAAGCAGCGCGGCAAGAGCGGTGTTTGCAAGGAAGCCAGGCCAGATGATGCCGATTGGGAGGCCACGAAGATTACCGAGCGGGCGGCGCGAGAACCAACCGATCGATCCAAGGTCGAGCAAGTGTTGTTGTTCGCTATTGTTGTGCCCTGATTTGACGGCGCGTGTGTAGAGTGAATGCCAGGGCCAGCCGAAGTCGTCTAACTGAAAATAGTCACCTCGGTAAGGAGGTGGCCACGGACGCAAGCCGTCCAGCCAGGGCATGACAAGTCGACGTTCGCGGCCCCGGATGATCTGCTCGGGAAGGAGTGCTGTCGGCCCTTTGTATGGGTAGGTGTTGACAGACGCTGCTTGCGCCAGCGTGCAGCGCCAGCCGAACCTGTACATGTTGTGCGCGCGGAGCCAGCCCTCGCCTTCACTCTTGGTGCGAGGCCGCCACACCATGCTTGGCAAGACGGCCATTCCTGCGCGCGGTTGAAGCGAGATGCCCCATGCGACCGCAACCGTTGTCATCGCCGCAAGCACGACAACGATGATCGGCTTGAGAAAGTGACGCGGCCGCACGGTCAAAAAATACACCACTTCGATTCTCGCCCAAAACATGGACAAGAAGACCAAAACGTAGCTATCTCGTCACTCGCTTCTTCGCGCCGCCCATGTAATCCGGCACGCCGGCGCCGCGTTCGAAGAGGTCGGCGAACTTGAACCCGCCGCGTGACTTCCTGGCCTTCCACGCCTTGCGATGGAGCGCGTCGGAGGCGAGGAGCGGGAACAGCGCCGAGAGTTCGCCGAAGACCATCTGCTCGTAGACGACATCGACCTTGCCCCAGGAGCAGGCCTCGCGGAGGGTGCTGCCGCTGAGCGCCCCGTCGCGGGAGTCGGCGACGGTCATCTGGATGGCGTACTTGTGCATCCCGATGTCGCCGCGGGCCTTGCCACCCTTGCGTTCGTTGAGGAGTTCGGCGGCGACGACGATGTCCTGGGCGAAGTTTTTCGGCACGCCGCCGCCCAACATAAGAAGCCCCGTGTCCTTGCAGGCGAGTTTGATGTCGGTGAGTTCGCGGAAGTCCTTGCCGGAGTCGAACGCGACCTGCCCGCGGCCCTGCTCGATCGCCTCGGTCTGCTGGAGGACGATGCCGAAGCCGGCTGAGCAATCGCTGAACGCCGGGACAAAGATCGGGACGCGCTTCTGGAACGCGGTCTTGACGATCGAGCCGTTCTTGGCGTGGTGCTTGGCGAGATACGCGCCCATCGCCCCGATGAACTCGCGGCTGCTGTACGCGCCGGGCTCGAAGGCGTTGAAGATCTCGTGTGTCTTGGCGTCGCAAGCGCGGAGGTCGTCCTCGTCGATGTAGGTGTCGTAGATGCGATCGATCATCAGGTTGCGGAGCGTCATGTCATCGACGGGCGGGGCCTCGGGGCTGCCGGGCGCGATGTAGTGCGTGAAGCCCAGGCCCTCGAAGAAGTCCTGATCGACGATGTTGGCCCCCGTCGAGACGATCGCATCGACCATGTTGTTCTCGAGCAGCGTGATGATCGCCTGCTTGAGTCCCGCCGAGATGAGCGATCCCGCCAGCGTCAGGATCACCGCGCACTCCGTGTCGGCCAGCATCCGCGAATAGATGTCCGCCGCCTGCGCGAGCGTGCGGCTCGAATAGGCCATCTCGCGATAGGCGTCGATGATCCGCCGCGCATCGAACGAGGCAACGTCGATGTGCTCGACCGGGCGGGAGAGCAGTTCCTTCTTGGTCCACTTCGGCATGGGCATGTCCCCGTGGGCCAACCCCCCTGGCCCGGCGTTCGAATCGCCCCGGGGGTGTCGGGGCGAGAGACTGTATGCGCCCGCGCCGTTTCCGTCGCGCTCGTAGCCTTCACTCGCGCGCGTTCGAGCTTACTGACACCCCGCCGCCAGCTCGCTCAGGAAGCAGATGAAGTCCGCCGCGTTCAGCGTGGGCGGCACGGTGCTCCCGTCGCAGTTGGCATACGGATCGCCTGCCGCAAACTTGTTCATGAAGCACACATAATCGAGCGTGCTGATGATCGGCGGATACGACGTGCCGTCGCAGTCCGCGTAGCAGAGCACCTCGAGCGTCACCGGGGCGGAGTTGGCGTCGCCGCTGAGGTTCTGCACGAGGCAGGTATACACGCCGGCGTCGGCGGGCGTGATCGACATGATGGAGAGCGACTTGTCGCGCGAGCCGTGGATGATCGAGCCCGAGGGCGTGACACCATCGATGAGGTCGACGCCATCGCGCCGCCAGCGGAAGCGCACGGGGCCGGACCCGGCAGCCTCCACCGAGAACGTGGCGTCGCGGCGCTCGGGGAGCGCGACGGGCGCGGGCTGACGCAGGATGGCCGCGGGCTCATGCACCGGCCCAAGTTCGTAGACCACGCCAGTAGAGTGAACGGCGATGAGCCGCGAGCGAGCGGCGTCGTAGGTGATCCCAGCGAGCGGTGCCACCCCGCTCACGCTCGTGTTGTTGGCGAGCGCGGGCACAACAGGCTGCGGGACCGAAAGCGCGGCCCACGCGGAGCCGTTCCACTCCCAGGCCTCGATCGGCGTCGTCGTGCCCTCGCGCCTGACAAGCACCAGCTTGCCGCGCGCGTGATCAAACGTCATGTGGGGCAAGTCGATGGCGGGCCCGGAGGTCGCCAGTTGGCTCCACGCGGACCCGTTCCATGCCCACGTGTCCACGAAAGGCGTCGGCGAGGCGGCGCGTCCTCCGAAGAGCACGCTGACGCGACGGATCGGGTCATAAGCCATGGTGGCGTTGAACCGCGAGATCGGCCCGGTGGTGGCCACAGAGCGCCAGCTGGTCCCATCAAACTCGACGGTGTCGCCGAGATAGGGAACGCCAAGACGCGAGCCGCCGAACGACACCGTGACACGGCGCTCGACGTCAAAGGACATCGCGTGACGCGACCGCGTGGCAAGCTGCGTGGTCGTCACGTGCTGCCAGTGGCCCCCCGACCACTCCCACGTGTCCCCGAGCGTGGTGAGTGTCCCGGCCATAGTTCCACCGCTAAGGACGACGCGACGGCGCAGAGAATCAAAGACGAGCCGTGCGTCCCGGCGTGGCGGGGGCGATTCGACCGCCAGCGTCGTCCACGACAGGCCGTCCCACGCCTGTGTCAGAGACTCGCCATGCGCCTCGCGGGGATCGCTCGCGAGGCTGATCGTCTGCCGGCGATCGGCGTCGAAGACCGGAGGATTCGCATGCAGTGCGCCAGCGGCGGCCTGGGTCCAGCCCGTCGGCGAGAGCCCGATCGTGTCGCGAAGCATAATGTTCTGGCTCGCGCCCGTGATCAGGTTGCCGCCGGATGCCACCACTCGTCCCGCGGCCGCGTCGTATGCCGCCACGCCGTAGTGCGTTCGATAGCCGCCGGAGTCGGCCAACGACCGCCACGAACTCCCGTTCCATTCCCATGTGAGCGGCTCGGTCTCGAGCCCGCCCTCTCCGCTATAGATCACGCTTACCCGGCGTTGCCTGTCGTACGCCATCGTGTGCCCGTTGCGCTTCGGGCCGGCTTGTGCCGCGAGTCGCCACGTACTGCCATCCCATTCCCACGTGTCCTCGACGGCCTGTGTAGCCGACCTTCCGCCGTGGAGCACCGTCACGCCACGGTCACTGTCATATGCCATCGCGTGAAGGGTGCGCGGCGAAGGTCCGCCCTTGGCACGGAGCGCCCACGAATCGCCGCTCCATTCCCACGTGTCGCCGAACCTCGTTCCGCCCTCGGGCTGGTTTCGACCGCCAAAGAGCACGCACACATTGCGGCGATCGTCGAAAACCATCGCGTGATACGCCCGCGGCCCGGGCAGCGAGTTGGCGTAGCGCTGCCACGTCAAGCCGTTCCATTCCCATGTCTCGTCTGAAGCCGACCACCCCGCGTCATTGCGGACCACGCCCCCATACACCACCAGCCGTCGGCGAGCCTTGTCATACGCCGCGGCATGATCAAGACGCGGCTGCGGCACATTCGCGCCCTGCGGCGGGATGTGCCGCCACACGTCCCCGACCATCGCCCAGGTCTCGTTGCTGTAGATGTTCGAGCCCTGGTCGAACAGCAGCCCGCCGAAGAGGACCAGTCGCTGGTTCTGCGAGTCCCAGACCAGCGAGTGTTCGCAGCGCGGGGCGGGGGAGAGCCCGCCGACGTTCCAGACATCGGTTGGGGCGAGACCTGCCACCGGGAGCGCCAAGGCCGCGATGGATACGAGTCGAATCACGGTCTGTCTGCACGGCTTCATGGCACTCTCCTTGGAGTAGGCAGTCCGAGAAACGTCATAACGCGTGTATGGAGGTTGGTTGCAGGATCGGGCGGCTGCTAGAACTCGATCGAGCCGGGTGGCAACCCGTCAGCGACACCCAGCCGCGAAGGCGTTGAGGAAGCAAGTGAAATCGTTGACGTTGAGGGTCGGCGCGCTGGTGCTTCCGTCGCAGTTGGCCGTCGGGTCGCCCGCTGCAAACTTGTTCAGGAAGCAGGTGAAATCGTTGACGTTGAGGATCGGCGCGGCCGTGCTGCCATCGCAGTTGGCATAGCAAGGCGAGCAAGCCCAGCGTGCGAAGTTGAGCGCCCCGAGCCCGCCCGCACTCGTGAACTCACCGCCGAGATAGAACGCGGGCGGCAGAGGCCCAGACCCGTCGTCGTCGAATGCGAGCATTGCATAGGCGGATCGGGGAAAGTTCCCGTCTAGTCCGGCTCCGACCGCGGACCACGATCCGCCGCCGGACCCCGGGCTCCAGCGGAAGAGGTTTGCCCCACCGATGCCGCCGGCATCACCCAGCGCGCCGCTGACATAGATCGATTCTCCAATCTCGTCGCGAAACTTGCCGACCGCGTATGCCCCCGAGCCGGGCGAACCTTGGCCCGCGTACAGACCGCCGGCGAGCGAGGCCCACCCGCCGCTCTGACCGCGCCAGCGCCCAACGGTTGAGGAAGTGATGCCGGTGCAGTTCATCAGCGACCCGCCGAGGCACCAGAAGTCACCGACGACAACAAGTTCCGGGCTCGGTCCGCCGAAGTCGTACTCGATCATCCCTCGAACAGAGGTGTACGGCCCACCTACGCCGCCTCCGACGGGTGTCCACACGCCGTCAACCAACGCCAGGAGCCCGCCCGGACCGAAGGCATCGAACTCAACGCCGGCGTAGAGCGTCGGCGGAAGCGGCCCGGCACCGTCCTCGTCAAAGGTCGAGAGCACGCGACACGCGGCCGGGTAGGCCGTGCCCACGGGAACCCACTGCTGGGTCGCGTGGTCGAGTCGCGCAGCGATCGGGCCGGCGTTGGAATAGCCACCGAGATGCAGCGCGGGCGGCAACGGTCCCGTGCCGTCGGGGTCGAACACGCAAAGCGATCGGACGATCCACATGGCTGCGGAGGCTGGCGTTCCGACCGGCGACCACTCCGATCCGTCCCATTTCGCCACGGGTACCGCAGCCGAACCCCCGGTCAGGACAATGTTCCCACCGGCGTACAGCGCCTCGCGCGCCGGCCCGGGGCCGTCGGCGTCAAACGCGAGCAGTGCCGACACGTCGGTGCGTGGCGTGGCGAACGCGGAGAGCCCGCTCCCCACCCGAGTCCACTTTCCCGCGCCCGATCCGTCAGGCGTCCAGCGTGCCACGCCGGCGGCGATGATGTCTCCCGCCAAGACGAACCCGCCGCCGGCAAAGAGTTGCGCGGCCATTGGACCCGAGCCGTCCTCATCAAAGACGCACATCGCCCGCACCGGCCCGTCGAGCCCGGCACCGGTTTGCAAGGGCTCCCACGAGGTGTCGCCACGGCGCGCGATATTATTGACAGGAACGGCGTCGATGAGCCCCATCTGGCCGGCGATGAAGAGCCGCGTGGGCTGAGGCCCAGTGCCATCGTCGTCAAAGGCCGCAAGACCGCGCACGTCGGCAGTCACCCCCGAAGTGCGTGACGCCGGCGCGACGACGAAGGTCCATGTGTTGCTCTCACGCACATGCAATGAGCCTCCCACGGCGAAAAGACGCTGGAAACCCGGGCCTGGGCCGTCTTCGTCGAGTGCGCGTATGGACAAAGCGCCGCTCGGGAGCCCGCCCGCCACCGAGGACCACGTCGCTCCGTTCCATCGAGCGATGGGGAGCAACGGCTGTCCCTGAGGTCCAAAGAACGTGCCGAGGGCGAAGAGCCGTGCGGGGCTCGGTCCCGCGCCGTCCTCATCGAACGAAGCGATTGAACTGACAGCCCCCGCAGAGCCAAGACCAAGCGGTGACCACGTTGAGCCATCCCAGCGCCCGATGTTGAGCGTCGCCGCGCCGCCAGCATCTGTGAATCGTCCGCCGACATAGAGCGCCGGAGGAAGCCCCCCGGCACCATCTTCGTCATGCACGACGAGCGTGAATACGCCGGGGTTAACCGATGAGGATCCGAAGTTGGGCAACGGAGTCCAAGCGGCACCAGTCCAGGCGAGCAATCCCGGTGACGCATCGATTCCGACATACATGGTGCCCAGGCCCGGACCCGGGCCGTCGGGATCGAAAGTCTCGAGCACGACCGGCCCCGTCGTGTTCTGCTGGGTGGGGAGAACTCCAACTTGAACCCAGGCCGATCCGGTCCAGCGATGAACCTGCCGATTGAACGGACTGCCGAACGCGAAGAGTGATCGAGTCTCCGGCCCGCTGCCGTCGGGATCAACGGCCGCCAGCGACGCGGTCTGCGAGAAGACGAAACCGGGGTTGCCAAGCCCCGCACCCATCGCCGACCACGTTTGGCCGTCCCAGCGGGCCACATGTGAAGCGCTGACGCCGCCGGCGCGAGTGAACCCGCCAGCCGCGTACAACATGCTGCCGGTCCCATCGTCGAACACCACAAGCGACGAGGTCTGACCGTTGAGGTCCAACCCAAAGTAGCCGGGAGTGAACGTCGGCACGCACTGCGCGCACGCCACCCCAGCCAGCCCGAACGCCGCAAGCGCCGCGCTCCGCATCACGCACCTCCAGTGGAGGCAGGGCTGGCGATCCGTGCCGCTGCCTCGATTACGTGCATCCCGCCGCGAAGGCGTTGAGGAAGCAGGTGAAGTCGTTGACGTTGAGGGTCGGCGCGCTGGTGCTCCCGTCGCAGTTGGCCGTCGGGTCGCCCGCGGCAAACTTGTTCAGGAAGCAGGTGAAATCGTTGACGTTAAGGATCGGCGTGGCCGTGCTGCCATCGCAGTTGGCGTAGCACGAGGGGGCGGTGCCGATGGTGAGCGTCGCCGGGCCGCTCTGCAGGCTCCCGCAGAGGTTGTTGATGAGGCAGCGATAGGTACCCTCGTTCTCGGGTTGCATGCTGAGGATCGTCAGCGTCGCGTTGTTGGCACCGGGGATCGGCAGCCCGTCCTGCAGCCACTGGAAGTTGACGGGCGGCGGCGTGGGGGAGACCACCGTCAGCGAGGTCGGTGCCCCCAGCGCGACGGTCTGGCTGACGGGCTGGGTCGTGATCTCTGGCGAGGTGGTGACCTGGATGAACGCCGGGTCGCTCGTCGCGGTCCCGCAGGAGTTGGTGGCGACCACGTCATACGTTCCGCTGCGTGATGGATCGGCGTTGGTGAAGGCGTAGGTGGTGCCCGTCGCACCGGGAATGTTCACGCCGTTCTTGCGCCACTGGAGCGTCGGGGTCGGCGCGCCCTGGACCGTGACCATGAGCGCGACGAGCGCGCCCTCGCAATAGTCGTTGGAGGTGGGCTGAGTGACGAAGGCGGGGCAGGGGCTGTTGGCGGTGATGCTGAAGCGGTAGTGCTGCGGGCTCGACGGGCTGTTGGAGTTGAAGACGCGCATGTAATAGGTTCCGGGCGTGGTCAGCGAGACGCCCGTGAGCGTCTCGGGCGAGCCCGCCGCGGCGGCCGTGGATTGCGCGATCAGGGTGGTGCCGTTGCTCGCGTAGACGCCCACGGCGAGGTTGCCGATGGCGAGCGCGTTGATGTTCGATGCCGTGCCCGGGCAGGAGCCGTTGCCGGCCTGGGGCGAGTTGTCATAGGTCGATCCCACCGGCGTGATCGTGAATGACGCGACGGTCGCCTGGGACACGGTGAACGACCACCAGTCCTCGAGGCTGAAACTCTCGATGGCGTAGATCGAACTGCTGGCGTCGGGCACGCCGGTCGTGGGATTGGGTACCGGAGCCGAGGTGATCGAGGCGTTCAGCACGCCGAGCGGCTTAGCGGTTCCGAAGGTGCCGTTGGGCTCGAAGGGATCGCCATAAAGGAACTGCGCGCCGCGCGTATCGTCCTGCCGCGGGCCGTCGAAACTGGTGTCGATGAAGGGCTCCATGAGTTGCGCCGAGTTGAGCGAGCAGATGTGCTGGAGCCCCATGCCGTGCCCGTGCTCGTGCATCACGACGTCGCGGAGGAAGCGGTTCTGGTTGCTGCTGGCGGCGAAGTTGCCGATGTCGCCGGAGTCGAGCACCATGTCGGAACTGCCGTTGGGAGGCGGAAACTGGTTGAAGGCCAGGACATTGTTGGCACCGTCAAGGAGGCGCATGGCGATGCGGACGTCCCCGCGAAGCCCCGGCGAGCCGGCCGAGCCCCAGGCCGCGCCGTCGTCCCAGTCGTTGCCGCCGACAGTCACGCGGGTGTAGGTCAGGCCTGAGAGTTGTTGCCAGCGTGCGAAGGACTGCGTGAAACGGCTCACCCATGTGGCGCGACCGCCCTGTCCGCTATAGCCGTTGTCCATCGTCGAGAAGAGGTTGCTGGGGGCCGAGCCCTGTCCGCCCAGGCCCGGTGCGAACGTGCCGTCCGGTACGAAACTCCAGGTGAGCGCCCGGGGCGTCGCCACCGTCGGCGACCAACTCCCAAACGTGAAATAGTCCGAGTTGGGCAGTTGCGGAAAACGCTGGTTGTACAGCGTCGTGAGTTGATTCATCAGGATCACATAGCCCGGTGTCGTCCCGACGGCGAAGCAGATCGTCACCGGCCCGTTCTCAATCACTCGGGGCTCTGCGGGCATGGAGACCACTGGCCTCGAACGCTGCACAGCCTGCCCGGGCTGGCCATAGGCCTGACCCGTCGCCGCCACCAAAGCACACAACGACACTCGCTTGAGGTTCAGCACGATGCCCTCCGCTCTGAAGGTTTTCGGACGTTCCTGATGTATCCTGACCGAGACACCCCTATACGCACCTACAGCATGCCATGATCCAGCCGTTTGTCAACCTCCAACTCGCGGAATCTGTGCCGGTTGGATCAGGACTTTCGTTCCATCCCTCCGGCACGCGTGAAAAGCGCGGCCCAAGGCTCCGGCGTCGATGCCGAAAGGTCCAAGAAAGCCTCAGCCAGCGGCTCGCGCGGCTGACTCGTCAAACGCTTGCCATGATGCACCAGGCCTGCCGCGATGCAGGCGTAATAGAGCGCGATCGATCCGACCCGCGCCGGCCCTTGCACCTGGAGTGCTGCTTTGTGGTGCTCCTTGGCGCGGGCTAGGTGCTCGAGGTCGGCCTTGGTCGCGTCCGTTGCCGACTCCGAAGGCGGGAATCCACCCATGGCCAAGGCCCACCACTCCCATCCGTCGGGCTGGCGGAGGCGATCGATGACGTCGTCAACCCCCCGACGAGTGCCGCGAGCGTCGAGACGCATCATCCGAGTCACCGGATCGGGCTCGCGGGGTGGTTGGGGCTGCTTCGCCATGAGCGGTAGTCTACCAAACCCGTCGGGGCCGCTCCGCCGTCGGCGGCCGCGCGTTCCGGGCGATCCGTGATCTTGCACGGATGGCACATTTGCCTGGTGCCCGGGGCACCGGCGGGAACGTGAGAAGCGGGAGTTGAGCGCGCCGAGCGGGGGATCGATGAGCGTCGAGTCCACCATCGAGCCATGCCTGACGAGCAGACCCTCGGCATCGCGGTGCCTCGTCGCCGCGGCGAAGGTGGCGTCCGGCCTTGCCAAGCCGCCCATACCCTAGCCCATGTCTCGACTGTTTGCCGGCACACAGTTTGAGCAGCCCGCGACCTGCGAGCCATGCGGTCGCGTGCTTGGCGAGTGCGTCTGCCCGCGTCACAAGGGCTCCGGCAAGGTCATCACGCCGGCGGACCAGCAACTCCGAATCCGCCGCGAGAAGCGGGGCGGCAAGTTTGTGACCGTCGTCGATGGCTTCGCGGAGCGGTCGGAGAAGTCCAACGACCTGCCAACGATGCTGAAATCGCTCAAAGCGAAACTCGCGACGGGCGGCTCGTGTTCGCCGACATCGATTGAAGTGCAAGGCGATCACCGCGATCGACTGGTCGAGCATTTCAAGTCACTGGGATATCCGGCCAAGCCCTCCGGCGGATGAAGCGGGCGGCACAACTGGGCCGGGGCGCGGGCTCGCGCGGTATCTTTCATCCGACGCAAGCGGCGACCGACTCAAAGCACTCGCCAGCGGCCTTGTGGTAGACTCTATTCGTGGTCCTGATCGCGCGAGCCCGTCATGCCCTATGAAAGCCGCATCAAGTACGAGTCGTCGCGGATCCATGCCGCGGCGATCTATTGCTCAGATGGCCGGCTTGGCGAGCACTTTGATGACTTTTTGCAGCACGGGCTCTCGCTCCCGCGGTATGACCGCGTGACGCTTCCGGGCGGTCCGGCGTGCCTGGCGGGGCACCCGCAGGCGCACCTCGAGGAGCAGGGCGTCGTCGATGAGTTGCAGTTCCTCGTTGAGGTCCACAAACTGCGGCGTGTCGTGCTCATCGCGCATCAGGCGTGCGCGTTCTATGCATCGCGGCTGGAACTCAAGGAGCCGAGGCTGGAACTCGTGCAGCGGGCGGACCTCGTGCGAGCGGCGGCGTTCGTGCATCGGGTGACGAGCCTCGACGCGATCGAGGCGCACTTCGCGCGGCTGGTGGATGGCAAGGTCGTCTTCGAGCCGGTGCAGGTCTGAGGCCGAAGCGCTCCTCGGGCCACACGCGAAACGTGTGGGCTAGAGCAGCCGCAGTCCAAATCTAGCGCCTGTACGGCGCGCGTTCGGTTGCGCTTTCAGCTGGAGCGCGGTAACTTCTGGGCGCGGCGTGGTGGGCGCGCCGGACAGGAGCCAGGGATGGCATACTCGCAGGACTTGAGGGACCGGGTGCTGGGCGCGTGCGACCGCGGGGTGCCGACCAAGCAGGTG
>JBJXFQ010000146.1:0-13906 GCA_046155605.1 Phycisphaerales bacterium | reverse complement strand
GCTGGAACGCCGCCCACCACGGCGGAACACGAGACTAATAATCTCGGCGAACTACCGAGCGAACTCCGCGCCGTCGGTCCAATTGGGTCGAACGCGACGTGGAAGAACTGGTTTTTCAGAGACTCCGCTTGCATAAAACTTTCAATTATGTGCCCAGATTTGACTATGCGATCATTCCAATTGCCCTTGTCGAATGCCGATTCACCGGGCGCTGCTTCATCAATCAATACATGAGCGACTTCGGCTCTCATTATCGTTTGTCCGGGAACTGTTTCTTTTTTCACCAAATGCCGCACATCACAACTGACCCACATACGCCTTCGGGTCAATTTCATTAGCCTACGAAGCCCCTCCATCCGCTGCTGCGGCCTTTCGCTCGTCATTGATTCAACGAACAGTACATTGTCGGGCACTATATAGTGAAAGCGATTGGGAAGCGGAGCGTCCTGACGTCGGCCAACAATCCACGACAAATCTAGCGCAAGCAAGGGTTTTGCTGTGATCAAGGGTTGCATCGCCGACACTGTATTCAGGCGGGTGGCACCGAGTTGAGCCGTGCCGCAGAGTTCGCGCAATCCGGCAGAGCGATTTCGGTGCCTCTCGTCCCACCGCACCGACTTCGCAAAGCCGAAGTCGGTGGCACGACAACCGTCGCCCTTGGCCCGCGCAAAGCACCCGTCGCTCACGCTCCGGGCTCGTAAAGCAAGGGCGGGTGGCATCGGGTTGGAAAGAGCCTCGCAACGGAACGTCTACTCACGCTGATCGTTGAGTACCGCCCGCAACTGCTCTTCGAGCCGCGGGAGATCATGCACGGCGGTGTCATAGAGGCGGGCCGGGTCCACGGCGAGATAGACGTGGATCATGAAGTTGCGGAACTGCCGCACGTCGCGCCACTCGATCTCGGGGTGTGCCGCGCGAATGTCATCGGGGACGTGCGGCACGGCCTCGCCCAGGCGCACGAAGGCGTAGCAGATGGCAAAGACTGTCTTCTCATCGCTGACAAAACTCTCTCGCGTGTGTCCCTGGATGAAAGCCCGCGCCCGTACGATGTCCTCGACCATCACCCGCACGCGTTCGCGCCAATGCCGCGATGAACGCTCATGCGACACGGCGCAGGTCTTTCTCGATCTCACGTCGGAGCGATTCGGGGAGGCGGGGGTGGTCCTCCACCAGGTCAACACTCCGGCCCAGGAGTTTCTCGAGATCACGCTTGAGCGCGGCGAGGGTCAAGAGGGTGACCCGGGCTCCGGACTGGAACGTGACGAGCACGTCGGCGTCGCTTGTGGGCGTCGCCTCACCGCGGGCGCATGAGCCGAAGAGCGCCATGCCCGAAACGCCGAACCGCGTGCGCAGGCGGGAGAGGTTCGTCGCCATCAACGCGGCGATGTCATCGGGGCCAGTGGTCATGCGCGATGATATGCGTGGCCGTGGCATCGGAGTCGGTCCGGTTTGGTTGGAACCGCAAAGCACCGGTCGCTCAAGCTCCGATTTCTTAAAGCTAAGCACTCGTCGTCGCATTCGATGCGAAGACGCCCCTACCCTTCCCCGTGCTCATCCTCACCGTCATGCAGGGCCCGGACAAGGGCCGCAAGTTCGAGTTGCCGGACCATGAGCCGCAGTTGATCGGGCGTTCGTCGGAGGCCTTGCCGCTGACGGACAACACGGTCTCGCGCCGGCACGCGGAACTCACGCCCGACGACGGCGTCTGGTACATCCGCGACCTGCAATCGCAGAACAACACCTACGTCAACGGCGTCCGCATCGGCGAACGCGTCCGCCTCAAGCCGGGCGACCAGATCCGCACCGGCTCCACGCTCTTTGTCTTCGGCAACGCCGAGGGCGACGAGGAGGACGTCATCCGGCTCATTGGCACCGACCTGCTCGAATCCGAGATCGAGCAGACGATGGTGAGCAACGAGGACTCGGTGATCCTCTCGGAGCCCGAGCCCCGCGCCGCCGCCGCCGACCACCTCCGCGTCATCTATCGCCTCACCACGATCACGACGCAGGCGCTCTCGCGGCAGGAACTGCTCAAGAAGGTGCTTGAACTTGTGATGGCCGAGTTCAAGCCCGAGCGCGGGTTTGTGCTGCTCGGCGGGGGCGAGCCGGACGATCCGCTCAAGCCGGCGGTGGTGAAGTATCGCACGCCGCCCAAGGACAAGGACGAGGCGCAGTTGGTGGTGTCGCGGACGATCCTCGACCACGCGCTCCGCGACGCGCAGGGCATCTTGTGTACGAACGCAATGACGGACCCGCGCTTTGCCGCGGGCGACAGCGTGCAACGGCTGCGGATCCGCTCGGCGGTGTGCTCGCCGATCCGTTTCCGCGATCGCACGTTCGGTGCGCTCTGGGTCGATTCGTCGATCGCGAACTACACGTTCACGCAGGAGCAACTCGCGCTGCTGAACGCGATCGGCCAGCACACGGGCCTCGCCCTGGCCAACGCGGACCTTTATCAGCAGAAGTTGCAGACCGAACGGCTCGCGGCGATCGGGCAGACGGTCGCGCAACTCTCGCACGCGATCAAGAACATCCTCCAGGGACTCCGCGGCGGAGCGGATGTCGTCGAGATGGGCCTCAAGAAGGACGACTTGAAGATCGCCAAGGGCGGCTGGGAGATCCTCAAGCGCAACCTGGATCGCATCGTCTCGCTCACGCTCAACATGCTCGCGTTCAGCCGACAGCGGCAGGTGGAGCCGGAACTCGCGCCGCTTGGGCCGCTGATCGACGAGTGCTCGCAACTGATGGAAGGGCAGTGCAACACGAAGGGCGTGGCGCTGATTGTCGATAATGATCCGGAGATGCCGCCGGTGCCGATTGATGGGCCGCTGGTGCATCAGGCGCTGATGAACTTACTCACCAACGCGGTGGAGGCGGTGGAACCGGGGCGCGGGGTGGTGACGGTGCGAAGCACATTTCACGCACCGGGCGCGCGCGGCGAGGGCTCGCCGGGGATGGTGGAAATCGCGGTGATTGACAACGGCCCGGGCATCCCGAAAGAGCGAATGCAGAGGATCTTCGAGCCGTTCCACACGACCAAGGGCACGCGCGGCACCGGGCTGGGCTTGGCCGTGACCAAGCGGATCGTCGAGGAGCATCGCGGACGGATCAAGGTGGAATCGGCCGAAGGCCAGGGCGCGACGTTCAGGATCTTGCTGCCGGCTGATTCAGGGCGGATGATTGATCCGTCCGAGACAGCGCACTCGAAGGCGGGTGGCTTGGACCTTGGTTGACGTGCTCGGCGGCGAGTTGCTTTGTTATGATTCGCGCAGCTACGGCTTGGGTGCTGGCTCTTTCGAGACCTGCATCGCCTTCCATTTCGCCGCCTCGTCCGGCTTGTTCCAGGCCTCATAGAGCCGCACGAGCATGTTGGCGTTGTCGGCCTTGACGCCCCGGTCGTCGTTGGGCCACGCTTCGAGCAGCGCGCGGGCCTCGAGCAGTTTCGGCTCGGCCTGCTCATATCGCCCCAGGCTCGTGAGCGTCGAGCCGAGCGAGTTTGTCATCGCCGCAGTGAAGAGATGGCCCGGCGGGAAGGCCTTCTGCGCTCCCTCGACCGCTCGCTCATAGATCGGCAAAGCCTTGTCGAACGCTTTCTGACGCTGGTAGAGTTTGGCGAGGTTGTTCAGCGTGATGACGGTGCTCGGGTGGCCGGGGCCGAGGATCTTCGGCTGGATTTCAAGAATCTTGAGATAGAGCGGCTCGGCCTGGTCATAATGTTGTAAATCACCCATCACGCCGGCGAGGTTGTTCATCGTCGCCAGCGTCTCGGGATGCTCGTCGCCCTTGATCCGCCGCGACGCCTCGTACGCCTCGGCATAGAGCGGCATCGAGAGATCGAGCCGCTTCTCGCGGTCGTGGAACGCCGCAAGATTGTTGAGCGAACTGATGGTCTGTGGATGGTCATGGCCCTGGATCTCGCGGCGTTTGTAGTAGGCATCCATCAGAAGCGGGCGCGCCTCGTCGAGCCGGCCCAGTTCCATGAGCGCGATGCCCAGCCCCGCGACCGATTGCAGCGTGTCGGGATGCTCCGGCCCGAGCACCTCGCGTTTGAGCGCCAGCACCTGGCGGTGCAGCGCCGCGGCTTCCGCGTGCTGGTGCTTGGTCTGGAGCACCACGGCGACATCGTTCATCGCGCTCATGGTTCGCGCGTCGCGCTCGCCGGCCACCCGAGTCCAGCCGTCGAGCGCGCGGCGCATGACCGCCTCGGCCCGGTCGAGATGGTTGATGTCCACCAGCACGCCGCCGAGCTCGCCCGCGGCCTCGAGCGTGGCGGGATCGTCAGGCCCGGCCGTGCGCTCGAGCAGCTCGAGCGCCTTGGTCAGATGCGGCTCGGCGAGCGGGTGCATGCCCGCGCGGTAGGCCGCGACGCCGATGGCGAATCGAACCTCGCCCTCGGCCTGAGGATCGAGCTTGGACTCATCAACTCGTTTGGCCGCGTCCTCGAGAATGAGGCGGAAGAGTTCGCGGTCCATGCGCTGCGCGACGGCGGGATCGATGCCGCCGAGCATCTTGGCGAGAAACTCCTTGACGCTGTCGGCCCGCGCCGCGCTCCGCTGCGCCGCTGTCGAGTCCGTGCGCGCCTGTGCCTCGGCGCTGAGCGCTCGCGCGGCGCTTTCCTGCGCAGCGATCGATTCGCTTCGCGCCTGTGCCTCGGCGTCGAGCGCGCGGGCGAGCGCCACGCTCGTGCCCATCACACCGAGCGCGAGGACCACGAAGACCGCAGCCACTCCGACGACCAGGGCTCGGTTGCGCTTCGCGAACTTCTGGAGTTGATAGACCCGGCTCGGGGGCCGGGCCACCAGCGGCTCGTCGCGGAGGAATCGGCGGAGGTCGTCGGCCATCTCGGCGGCCGACTGATAACGACGGTTCTTGTCTCGTTCCAGCGCCTTGCGCGTGAGCGTCTCGACATCGCCGCGGAAGAGCCGATCGATCGAACTCAGCCGCGTCGGCTCTTCTTCCTTGATGACGCGCACGGCCTCGGGCACGCTGATCTTCGAAAGGTCGTGCGGCGTGCGCCCCGTGAGCAGTTCAAAGAGGATGACGCCAAGCGAGTAAACGTCGGAGCGAGTGTCGAGAGCGCCGGGATCGCCTCCGACCTGCTCAGGACTCATATAAGGAAGCGTGCCGACGAGTTGGCCCGCGCCGGTATGCATGGTGGTCGCGGCGATATCGGCGTCGGTGACGCGGGCGACGCCGAAATCCAGCACCTTGGGCTGCCCGATGGTGTCGTGCGAGGTGGCCTGGCGCGTGGTGCCCGAGCGCGTCGCGCCAGGCTCGGCCTGGACGAGGATGTTTCCCGGCTTCAGGTCGCGGTGGATCACGCCCTTCTGGTGCGCGTGATGAACGGCGTCGCAGACGCGGGCCATGAGTTCGAGCCGCTGCCGAGGATCAAGGCTCACCGTCTTGGCGTGCTCGAGGAGCGTGCGCCCGGTGACGAGTTCCATCGCGAAGAACGGGAGGCGACCGCCCGCGACATCGACGGTGCCGGCCTCGAAGATCTGCGCGATCCCCGGGTGCGCAAGCCGCCCGAGCACTGCGGCCTCGTGCTCGAATCGTCGCAGGAGCGCGGGCGAGGCCAGCCCCGGGCGGATGACCTTGAGCGCGACGGTGCGCTTGGGCGAGTCCTGCTCGGCGACGTAGACCACGCCCATGCCGCCGCTGCCCAGTTCTTCGCGGATCGTGTAACTTCCGAGGCGCGAGCCCGGCGGCAGGCCCATCCAGCCCATCGCGGCGCGGCGCGCGACCTTGCCGGGCGCGGAATCGGGCTCGAGGAACTCGCCGGCGGATTCGTGGCATTCGAGCAGCCCGCGGACCTCTTCGAGCAGCGCCGGGTCGTCGCCGCAGAGCACGTCGAGAAGTGCCGGTCGCGCCTCGGCGGGCACGGCCAGTGCGCGGACAAAGGCATCGCGGGCTCGATGGATGGCCTCGGGCATGGCTAGGCCTCAGTTTTCTGCACCTCGCGCCGCAGCCAGGCGCGAGCGAAGGACCAGTCGTCCTTGACGGTGGTGATCGAGAGGCCCATCGCGGTGGCCGTCTCCTCGATGGAAAGGCCGGCGAAATAGCGGAGCATGACGATCTCGCCCCAGCGCTCGTCGCGCTGTGCCAGGCGATCGAGCGCGCCGTCGAGCGCGACCATATCGACGGCATCGGGCTCGGCAAGGAGCGAGTCAGCCGGCAGCGCCTCTCGCTTGCGCCCGCCGCCGTGCTTGAGCGCCTGACGTTGGCGCGCGCGCTCGACGAGGATGCGGCGCATGGCGCGGGCCGCCGCGCCGTAGAAGTGCCGTCGGTTCTCCCACGCGACGTGACCCTCGCCGACGAGCCGCAGGTAGGCCTCGTGAACGAGAGCCGTGGGTTGGAGGGTTTGTCCCGGTAACTCACGAGCAAGTTCGGAGCGTGCCATCGCTCGCAGCGAGTCGTACACCAGCGGGAGCAACTCGTCAGCCGCCTTCGGATCGCCCGCGCCGATAGCGTCAAGCAACTGAGTGACTCGGGTCGGATCGTGTGGCGAAGGTGAACTGAGCATGGGCGTTCGGGTTCGTTGCGCGCGGGGTCGCCGCGCGGCAGCCCCGCCGCATTGTCTCACACAAACCGCGAGTTGACAAGGGGTTTCGATGGACATGGCAGAAGTTCGCGGCACGACGGCACCATCGCGGCGACAACGAAGGGAGGAATCTCACCCTTTCATGCGAGAATCTGTGGCGAGATGGCCGGATTATCGGGCGCGGGGCCGATAAGTCTGGCAGGCTGCTTGGCGTGGTGTTGTACACTGCGTCGCCTCACAGACCGGCGGTCGTTCTCGGGAGGACGAGCCACCGTGTTTCAAGAATGCGGGACGTGAACATGAGTCGCAAACTCTGGATCGGCGGCGCGTGTGGGATCATGATCATAGCGATACCAACGTTTTTCTTGCGAAGACCACTCCCGCGTGACGATCTTGACGTGGCTCGTGCTGCCCTCGCGACGGGTGAGCGAACTAGAGCGCTGGAGGAACTGAACGTGTGGATCGCGCGTCACTCGGAGAAGGATGCAAACGATCCGAAAGTACCCTTCGCGCTCCTGATGCGTGGCGGCCTGCTTGTGGATCTCGGCGACGGTTACGCCGCTCTCCATGACTATGAGCGGATCGCCACAGGTCATCCCCAATCGCCAGAGTTCGCCGAAGCGGTCGAGAGAGAGCTATCTATCGGAATCAAGCTCGTACGGGGCGAGATTGTGGGTGGGAGATTCGGCAATCGGAAGGAATCAGAAGGACTTGGCGAGGAGTTGCTTGTACGAGTAGGCGAGCGGCTTCCCGGCTCGGCACACTCAGAGACCGCGTCATGGGAGTTGGCATGTTTGTATGATCGTGCGAATAAACTAAATATTGCGCTCGCTGCCTACGAGATATTTGTGCAGCAGTTCCCGTCAAGCGCCCACCGGGCCTCCGCCGACCAGCGGGTTAAGGCACTCGAGAAGCAGATTTCACCGTGAGATGGAAAGCGTCGGCTGCCGTGCGAATGCCGTTCAGCAACGACGGGCATGCCATGTATATTTGCCGTACGCAATCGGTCTGCCGCTCAGTCGTGGCTCGATGCATGCGGCGAGCCGGGCCAATGCCGAGCGACCGCCTTCGCGTGCGCGCCGCTTGGCTTCGCACGACATAGCCCGCCGATCCCCCCGCTCACAGGGCTCTGACGTGCCACCTTCATCGTCCTCCCCAGCCATTTGCGGTCGTCTCCGCATGGTCGACAAACGCCGTCGCAGCATTTGGAGGATAGGGTTTCGTACTGGCTGTTGGCGCAGGGTCTCTCGACGACACCGGCGAGGCTGGTCCCGCTTCGCTCGGAGCACGCCAAACCAGCGACCCGGCGAGGGAGCGGGCATCAGTAGCCAGCCCCGTTATACTTGGCCCTCTCATCAAGGGTCCGAACCGCCGTGGATCAGTTTCTCCAGACGCTCAAGGACGCACTCGCCATCGGCAGCCTTTACGCGCTCATTGCGCTGGGCTACACGATGGTCTATGGCATCCTGAAGTTCATCAACTTCGCGCACAGCGATGTCGTGGTGCTCGGGGCCTGGACCTCGCTGGTCTTCGCGCGTTGGGCCGAGCGGGCCGCGGGCTGGACGAGCGCTCCATGGTGGTTCGGCGGGGTCGTGCTCGTCGCCGCAATGCTCTTCTGCGGCTTGGTCGGGTTCCTGGTCGAGCGGCTGGCGTACAAACCCCTCCGACGCGCGCCGCGCCTCAACGTCCTCATCACCGCCATCGGCGTCTCGCTCTTCCTCCAGAACACCGGACAACTCGAAGCGGTCTTCGGCACTCGGCCCGCGTCGATCCCCGCGCTCATCAACGACCGCACCCTAGCCACGATCGGGCGCGTCAAGTTGAACCTGCTTGATGTGGTGGGTCTGGCGACCGCCGTGGGCCTGATGATCGGGCTTGATTGGCTGGTCTTCCGCACAAAGATGGGCCGGGCAATGCGGGCGGTGAGTTTCAATCCGCAGACGGCTGGCCTGATGGGCGTGCCGGTCGATCGCGTCATCAGTTTCACGTTCGTGCTGGGCTCGATGCTCGCCGCGACGGGTGGCTTCCTCTGGGCGCTCAAGTACCAGCAAGTGAACCAGCCCGCCGACACCGGCTGGACGCTCCTGGGCCTCAAGGCTTTCGTCGCGGCGGTCGTTGGGGGCATCGGCAACATCCGGGGTGCGATGCTCGGAGCCCTGGCCATCGGGCTGCTCGAGGAGTTTGGCAAGGCGTACCTCAGTTCCAGCCTCTCCGATGTCTACGTCTTCAGCCTCCTCATCATCGTCCTGCTCTTCCGCCCCAGCGGCATCCTGGGAAGCACCACCGTCGAGAAGGTCTAACCACCCCCCACGTCCCCCACTCCTCCCCCACTTCCGCATGCCGACCACGACCAACACGCCCGGCCTCGTTCCCAGCCTCCTCCGCGGCGGCGCGCCGTTCCTCGTCGCCGTCGCCTTCGCGATCGTCATGCAACTTGTCGTCCGCCCGAACATCGATCCCTATCCCGCCAAACTCCTGCTCGACATCGGCGTCAACTGCATCCTCGCCATCTCGCTGACGATGGTCAACGGCTTCACCGGCCAGTTCTCCATGGGCCACGCCGGCTTCATGGCCGTCGGCGGCTACGCCTCCGGAACCGTCACCTACTACGCCTCCCTGCTCATCTGGGACTCGGGCGACTCCCGCGGCGGGCGTCTCAGCGGCCTGATCGCTCGCGACGACGTGCACCTCTGGCTCACCTCCGGCGACGGGCTCTTCCTCGTCTCGCTCATCATCGGCGGGCTCGTGGCCGCGGGCCTGGGCTACCTCGTCGGGCTCCCCTCGCTCCGCCTCAAGGGCGACTACCTCGCCATCGTCACGCTCGGCTTCGGTGAGATCGTCCGCGTCATCATCCAGCAGACCTCGCCCATCCTCGCCACCGCCGAAGAGGCCCGCCAGACGCCCCTCTACCGGCTCCCGACCCACGTCGGCGGCTCGCTCGGCTTCAGCGGCATCCCCTTTTACACCGGCCTCTTCTGGGTCTATCTGGGCGTTGCGATCACGCTCATCGTCGCCTTCCGCCTTAAGACCAGCACCTTCGGCCGCGCGTTCCTCTCGATCCGCAGCGACGAGATCGCCGCCGAGGCCATGGGCGTCAACACCACGCGTTACAAGGTCTGGGCCTTCGTGATCGCCGCGTTCTTCGCTGGCATCGCCGGCGGGCTCTTCGCGCACACGCTGGGCGTGGGCCTCTCGCCAGAGGCCGCAGGCTTCATGCGATCCTTCGACGTCATCATCATGGTCGTCCTCGGCGGGCTGGGTAGCGTCTCTGGGGCGGTCGCCGCGGCGATCATCGTCACGCTCCTCCCCGAATGGCTGCGCTCCGTCGCCGACTACCGCATGATCATCTACGCCCTCGCCCTCATCCTCATCATGATCTTCCGGCCCAAGGGCCTCTTCGGCGTGCGCGAGGTCTGGGAGAAGGCCGCGTGGACCTGGCTCTTCCCCAAAAAGCCCGGTGGCGGTCAGGGCGGGGCGGGCCGCGCATGAGCGAGGCGATCCTCCAGGCTTCCGGCGTCTCGAAATCCTTCGGCGGGCTGCGGGCGGTCGCTGATTTCTCGCTCGATCTCCCCGCGCGCGGGCTCTACGGCCTCATCGGGCCAAACGGCGCGGGCAAGACCACCGTCTTCAATCTGCTCACCGGCGTCTACAGCCCGAGTGAGGGCGAGATCCGCCTTGGCGGCTCCTCGCTCCTTGGCCTCAAGCCGCACAAGCGCGCCGCCGTCGGCCTTGCACGCACCTTCCAGAACATCCGCCTCTTCACCGAACTCTCCGTCCTCGATAACGTCAAGATCGCGTGCCACCTCCGCACGCATCACGGCATGGCGGGCGCGATCTTGCGCTCGCAGCATCACCTGCGCGAGGAGCGAGACATCACCCGCCGCTCGATGGAGTTGCTGGAAGTGTTCGGCCTCGTCGATCGCGCCGGCGACGACGCCCGCAACCTCCCCTATGGCGACCAGCGCCGCCTCGAGATCGCTCGCGCCCTCGCCACCGAGCCCAAGTGCCTGCTCCTCGACGAGCCAGCCGCCGGCATGAACCCGCAGGAGAAGGTCGATCTCCGGAAACTCATCCACCACATCCGCGAGCGCTTCGCCGTCGCGATCCTGCTCATCGAGCACGACATGGGCGTGGTGATGAACCTCTGCGAGCACATCACGGTGCTGAACTTCGGGCAAACGATCGCGGCGGGCACGCCCCAGGCCGTGCAGTCGGACCCGAAGGTCATCGAGGCGTATCTGGGGACGGAGTAGATGGCGGCTGGCGGCGGGACCGCTTGCGCCACCCCATCGATCGGTACGCGGCTTCCCATTGCGATCGCAGCGCGGTGACCGTGTACGGCTCGCCACATTCGGGGCATGTGCCGTTCGCGCCCTGCGCGCCGAGGTTGTAGCCACATGTACAGATTTGATAACTCGCTTCTAGCAATCGACGCTTCGATCGTGAGTTCAGAAACACTTCCACAATCATACTGATGATCACAGCACCCAAACACGCGATGCAAAGCACGTTCCACCACTTGCGCGAAATCTGGTAAATCGATAGACGATCGATGATGAAGGCGGCGAGGGGGATCATTATGATCACACCCCGCAGTCAGCCTAGCACTCGCTCTGCCACGGTTAGTCGCTCAATCCACAGCATGTCAAACTGTACCATCAGCGCGGGTTTTTGCGTAACCGCACCGGCTGATCTGTCGAGTGCGGCGGATAGGCGATGCACCATTCCTGTTCGAGTTGCTCGCCCGTGTAAGCTCTCCCACACTCCGGACAAATACCCGCCTCACCATGTGCGCGGAGGTCATAGCCGCAGGTGCAGACCAGGAATTCCGCGGCACGCAGCCGAAGCTCGGAGCGTAGATTCAATGCTCCTTCGGTCATTCCACAAATGAGCCACACCGTAAACACGCTGCCCGCTCCAACCAACAACAATGTGTCTCCGCTCGCCATGGAAAGCCCGCATGCCAAGCACCCAAGCCAGCCCGCTCGACGCACGCGGCCAAGCACCTGTTCCGCCTCGGTTAATCTGACGAGCCTTGGCACGCTAAATCGTACTCGATCGGCCTACTCCGGCCTGTTCCAGCCGTAATCCGCGTCTTTCGCGAGGATTGCCGCGGACTGTTTGACGCACCGAAGGCACGCGCAGGCGTCGGTCGTGCCGCGCCAACCGATCTCCTTGCGCTGCTCGAGGCAGAGTCGGCACTCGTAGCCGCCCGCGCCGCCGCCTTCTGCCCCGGCCGTGCCCCGCTTCTCCAGCATGAGTTGGCGATACGCCGTCGTGAGGCATGGCCCGCAGATCACCGCGCCGCGATGGCCCTCGACGAGCGGCAACGTCTCGGTCCACGTCGTGCCGCAGAAGTCGCAGAGCACGTCCTCCATCTGGACGTTGCTGTGGTCGGTGCCGGGGCGGTGCATGGGTCAACGTAGGCGCGGCGGCGGGTTGGCGAATGCCGCGGCATGGAGAGGACTCACCCACAAAGTGCGGCCGCGCGGAGCCGGCGGTAGACTTACACACGATGGAGGAACGCCGCTACGACGTGGTCATCATCGGCGGGGCCTTTTCAGGGTCCGCGGCGGCGATCCTTCTGCGTCGGCTCCGTCCCGAGTGCCGCGTCCTCGTCGTCGAGCGAAAGGCCGAGTTCGACGAGAAAGTCGGCGAGGCGACGACCGAGATGTCCGCGATGTTCCTGACACGCCGGCTCGGGCTCTGGGAACATCTCGAACGCGAGCACCTGCCCAAGGAGGGGCTGCGATACTGGTTCGTCAATGATCGCGTGAGCGGGCACGCCGACGCGGGAGAGACGGGCGGGTTCCTGCGCAGCGCCGTGCCGGCGTTCCAACTCCGTCGCGACGCGCTCGACGAGCACATGCTGGCGACGGCCCGCGAGAGCGGGGCGGAAGTGCTGCGGCCGGCGTCGGTGCGAGACGTGCAACTCGCGGATTTCGACAGTCGTGTGACGATCGAGCATGCGGGCGAGCGATTTGTCGCGCGTTGCCGCTGGGTGCTCGATGCCTCGGGGCGGGCGACGTTCCTCTCGACGCGACTCGGGCTCTTCGAGTGGAACGATGCCCATCCGATCGCGGCGGCGTGGGCGCGCTGGACCGACCTAGGCCACATCGATGACCTCGCCGCGCGCGGGCCCGCACATCTGGCCCGAGGCAACGTCGGCTCGCGCCGACTGGCCACCAACCACTACATGGGCCGGGGCCATTGGACGTGGGTCATCCCGCTGGGCAACGGGCAGACGAGCATCGGCGTTGTCTGGGACAAGCGGCTTGTCGACCTGCACAAGTCGCCGCGACTTCGAGACGACTACCGCGAGTTTCTCCTGGCCAACCCAGCGCTCCGCGAACTGCTCGACGGTGCCTCGATGCGCGACGAGGACTTTCGCTCACTCTCACGCGCGGCCTATCGCTCGAAGCAATATATGGGCCGAGGCTGGGCGCTCTTGGGCGATGCCGCCTCGTTCATCGACCCCTATTACTCGCCAGGGCTTGACCACGCGGCGTTCACCGTCGAGGCGACCTGCGCGATCCTCGCGCGCGAGGCACGCGGGAAGTCGATCGAGGCCGACATCGCCGAGCACAATACCGCGTTCGATCGCTCGTACCGCTGCTTCTTCGAGGCCGTCTATCGCGACAAGTACCGTTACATGGGGGAGCGGGACCTCGTCTCGGCGGCGTTCCTGATGGAAACCGCGCAGTACTACCTCTTCGTCGTCATGTACGCCTATCGCGCGCTCGGACGGTTCTTCTGGATGCCGGTCTTGGCGCAACGCCGCGCGCACTTGAGTTTCCTGTTGATGCGATTCTCACACCGGCGATTCGTGCGGATCGCGGATCGTCGGCATCGGCTTGGGCGTACCGGCGCGAACAACGACCGCCGCCGCGTCAAGGTCTATTTCAACCTCGGTGCCGCGCCAGCGCGGATGCTGGCCAAGGGCCTGGGAATGTGGCTGCGGGCCGAGTTGGGCAACGCCGCGCTGCTGATCGGCTCGATGTTCCGGCGAACGACGCCGCAACCAGCCCCATTCCCGCACGAGCCGATGGCCGAGCCCAAGGCGCTCACGACGGATCAGACAGCGCAAACTCCCAGCCACGCTGCTGCCGCGCGTTAACTTAGAGATTATCCCGAAGCCGCCAAGAGCGGTGTTCGGTGGTCGCCGAGCAAGCAAGTACCTCAGAAAAATCGGTGAGTTAATGACAGTTTGTGAGATCGGACAGGGTTCTGGTATGGCCTCTAGCAGGCTGTTGAAGAACCCCCGAACACGCGCCGAATCGCGCAACCGGTGAGTGCGGATGTGCGAAGATGGTGTGCATGCGAGGCACACCCGAGCGTCAGGTTCCGATCTTCCACACGTTCAAC
>JBJXFQ010000145.1:0-29578 GCA_046155605.1 Phycisphaerales bacterium | reverse complement strand
TCCGATCGCTCGCGCGATCGGCTCACGAACGACCGCCCGGGAGGGACGGGGTACCCAAGCAAGAACGCAGCGGCTACACGATGGGAGCGGGGACGCGGTTGTGCGCGCGCGGGGGCGCGGGGTGTTGTAGTTGATGCGGGAAACAAGGAGTTTTGTTGGACCGGGTGAGGCCGGAATCGGGTGTGGAGCGGGCCACGGCGCGCGCGGGGGAGGTGGATGATGAACAGCGAGGAGCACCGACCATGCGAGGCCATGGTCGGTGGCACGAGGAGGGTCCGATCGCTCGCGCGATCGGCTCACGAACGACCACCCGGGAGGGATGGGGTACCCAGGAGCACGGGCTTTCAAAGCAGGAGCCGCGGCACGGGGAGCGAGAGCACCGACCGTGTCGAGCCACGGTCGGTGGTACGAGACAAAAGATTGGGATGTAATATAACTTAGATGGGACGTTTGAGGGCGTCGCCGGGGTCGGGCTCGCCGAGACGGCGGAGCCAGGAGCGAGCGGTGCGGACGGTGCCGGGCTCGTGGGCGCGGCGTGGCTGTGCGGGGGCAGCGGTGGGGACGGGGATGGCGTTGATATCGGGAGGAGGCGTGGGCGGGGCGACCTGGGCTTGTGCGGGAGTCTCTGGGCGGTCGCCGATGGCCTGGTTGAGCGCAGCGACGGAGCGAGGGGCCATTGGGCCGGAGGCACCTCGTTTGCGGATGGTGGCCATTTCGCGTTCGAGTCGTTCGTCGATCTCGGAGACGGAGGTGGCGATGATTCCTTCGGCGACGCCGGCGCGGAAGCGAGTGGCGATGACGATGGCGGAAGCGAGGCAGGCGAGGGGCATGAAGAGGCAGATGTTGAAGAGGAGGATGGGGGATCCGAGGCCGAGTTCGACGGATTCGCTGAGTGAGGTGATGGCGTCATAGCCGCCGAAGGCACCGGGGAAGGGGATGCTGGGGATGATGGCTTTCCAGGGGATGGCGGCGGCGGCGAGGAAGATGGACCAGGAAGCGGCGGAGACGGCGCGATCGACACCCGGGACGTGGGAGCCGGCGGCGACGGCAACGCCGAGGAAGACGAGGGAGGCGAGTGCGATGGTGGAGATGGTGCCGAAGGTGACGGCAAAGTCGCTGACGACGTGGAGGCTGGAATCCCAGTGGCTGTGGACGCGTGGGAGAGCGGGAATGGCCGGGAGGGGGGCGGGCGCCTCGGACTTTTGCGCCGCGGTGCCGGCGGGGCGAGCGGGGACGACGGCGAGTGGCTGGCTGACGGGCTGGGGTGCCTGAGCCCAACGGGCCTCGGTAAAGTGGACGAAGCCGAAGACGAGGAGTTGGAGGATGGCGCAGGCGCCGACGGCGATGGCGCAGGCGGTGACGCCGTGGCGGAGTTGGGCGAGGGCCGGGGAGACGTGAGGCTTGGGCGAGATGAACATGGAAGGACTCCGAGGGACCATCGGCGGTATCGGCGGGAAGGGGGCGGAAGTGCAAGGCGTTTGGAGTGCGGCGGGTAGAGGTGGCGGCACGATCGGAGAGGTTTGACAGAGCAGGCGACTGGGAGGCCCATAACGCGACGGGGTCTATCCTCGGACAGCATGTCAAGGTACTCGCGCCAGGTGATGTTGCCGGGGGTTGGTGAGGAGGGTCAGCGTCGGCTGCGCGGGTCGCACGCGGCGATTGTGGGGTGCGGGGCGCTGGGGTGCGCTGGGGCGGAGATGCTGGCGCGGGCGGGCGTCGGGAGGCTGACGATCATCGATCGAGATGTGGTGGAGGCGAGCAACTTGCAGCGGCAGGTGCTGTTTGACGAGTCGGACGCGGGGGCGGGACGCGCGAAAGCGGAGGCGGCGGTTCGGCGGCTTGCGACGGTGAATCGGGAGGTGGAGGCGCGAGCGGTGGTGGCGCATCTGGACCATCGGAACGCGATGAGGCTGCTCGACGGAGCGGGGATCATCGTGGATGGGACGGACAACTTTGCGACGCGGTACTTGCTGAATGATGTGGCGGTGCGGGAAGGCGCGCCGTATGTGTACGCGGGGGTGGTGGGGACGAGCGGGATGGTGATGGGGGTGGCGCGTGGCGGCGCGTGTTTGCGGTGTGTGTTTGAAGAGCCGCCGATGGCGGGGACGCAGCCGACGTGCGAGACGGCGGGGGTGCTTGGGCCAGCGGTGGCGGTGGTGGCTGGATTGCAGGCGGCGGCGGTGATCCGGTGGATCGTTGGAGGCGGCACGGAAGCGGTGCTGACGGAGGTGGACGCGTGGACGGGACGAAGCCGACGGATCGAGGCGCGTCGGCGGGCGGAGTGCGTGTGTTGCGGGGCGCGGCGGTTTGAGTTTTTGGAAGGGCGCGGGCAGGGAGAATCGGCGGTGTTGTGCGGGCGGGCGTCGGTGCAGGTTTCGGCGGGGGAGGGCGTGCGGGTGTCGCTGGAGGAGTTGTCGCGGCGACTGGGATTGCGGGTGGTGGAGGGAGTTTTGGCGCGCGGGGTGTTGACGGCGGAGCGGGGCGAGGATGGGCCGATCACGCTGACGGTGTTTGCGGATGGTCGTGCGATCGTGGGCGGGGTGAGGAGCGTGGAGCGGGCGCGGGCGATGTATGACAGGTATGTGGGGGGATAGAGCGTTTTCATTCCAAGCGTGGCGATAACGTCTCATCCTCCCCCGTCGGCGACGGGGGAGGGTGAAGAGAAAGAGAAGGAAGGAAGCAGCAATGGAAAGTACGGAAGCGGAAGACCGCCCCGGAGGGGCGGGGTACCCAAGAGCGGAGTATGCGACAGCCCCCACCGGCACTCGCTGCGCTCGTGCCACCTCCCCCGTCGGCGACGGTGGAGGGTGAAAGGAGCCGCCACGCCTGGAGTGTTATTGCTCTAGGCGGAGGCGTCGGCGATTGGTCGCACGGCGAGGTGAAGCGAGACGCCCGAGATGCGAAGGGAGAGTTGGCGCTCGAGTTCAGCGAGGAGGTGTGGGGGAATGGCGGCGAGGAGTTGACGGCTGATGTCGTCGGGGGAGTCGATGACGCTGCCGTCGGGGAGCGAGAGGTGGACGTGATCGAAGGTGTCGGCATCGAAGCGGCAAGGGCCCGTGCCGTTGGTCGCGGGGATTCGTCGAGCGAGGCCGGCGTCGGTGAAGGCGTCGAGGGTGTTGTAGACGGTGGCGAGGCTGAGGGAGGGCTCGCGCAGGCGTGCGGCGGCGAAGAGTTCTTCGGCGGTGGGATGGGAGCGCATCTCGACGAGGGTTTCGTAGAGCAGTTCGCGTTGGCGCGTGCAGCGCAGGCCGTGGGTCTCGATGGCGGCGCGGGGCGGCGGCGAGTTGGAAGGGTGGGTGCTCATACGGGCATCTTGGCAGCGGCTTCGACGGCGGACTTGAAGATGACGAGTCCGGGGGTGTCGCCGCGGCGAGTGTGGGGATCGAGGCGAGTCCAGAACGGGTGACGGTTCCAATCGAGGAAGCGTTCGGGATGGGGCATGAGCCCGAAGATGAGGCCGGAGGCGTCGCAGAGGCCCGCGATGGCGGCCTGGGAGCCGTTGTAGTTGTCGGCGTAACGGAGGGCGATGTGATTGCCGGCGGTGAGGAGATCGAGCGTGAGAGAGGAGTCGCAAACGAGGCGGCCCTCGCCGTGGGCGACCGGGAGTTGGAGTGCGTCGGGGCGGTCGCGGAAGGCGTCGGCGAGGTGACGGGTCCAGACGCAGGGGGAAGTTTCGGGGATCATGGAGACCCAGCGATCAACGAAGCGTCCGCCGATGTTGTCGGTGAGGGCGACGGATTGCGCTGGGGGCTGATCGGAGGGCCAGGGCACGCCGGAGGCGGGACCGGGGAGGAGGCCGACCTGGACCATGACCTGGAAGCCGTTGCAGGCGCCGATCATGGGCGTGCCGCGATCGATGGCGCGTCGGAGCGCGGGCCAGAGGCGTTCGCGGACGCGCATGGCGAAGATGCGGCCTGAGGCGACGTCGTCGCCGAAACTGAATCCGCCGGGGAAGCCGACGAGGTCGAAGTCGTCGAGGCGGTCGGGCTCTCGGCAGAGTGCGTCGAGGTGGAGGAGCGAGGGCTCGGCGCCGGCGAGAGCGAAGGCGCGGAGCATTTCGGCGTCGCAGTTGGTGCCGGCGGCGCGGATGACGAGGGCGCGAGGCATGAGGAAGGGTAGGAGGGAAAGAGCCGTACCGGAAGGAAGAGAGTGGGAAGAGCGTGTAGTCACCGGTCTGGAGGCCGGTGCCACCAAAGGGGGCGTTACGGGCGGAGGTCGCGGTAGGCCGCGTGGCAATCCTTGCAGGAGGCCTGGACGAGGTTGAGGCGCGCGGAGAGTTGGTCTGCGGGCGCGGCGGCGAGGATTGCGTCTTCGAGGAGTGCGGCGGCCATGATGGCGGCGCGGAGTTTGTCAAGGTAGTCGCTGCCGTGGGCTCTGGATTTCGGGTCTTCGCCGGAGACTCGGAGGTGGTCTGCGAGTTGGCCGGCGAGGGCGGCGGGGACGAGGTCGGGGTGGTCTTTGGGGACGAGCCAGCCGGCGTCTTTCACAGCCATGAGAGACTCGAAGGCCTCGTCGGCGCGGACCATGGCGGCAAGGATGCCCGCGGGCTTGCGGACGGCGGGGAAGTCGGCGGGCGCGGCGTCGAGATCGGCGGCGGTGGCGGTTGTCGCTGCGGCGACGCAGGCGTAGAGGCCTTTGTAGTTTGGCGCGGTGCCGGTGATGCGCATGAACTCAATTCCCTGTTTGGGGGTGATCATCCCGAGCGCGACGGCGGCCGCGGAAGCGGCGGCGGGCCCGCGGTGCTTGCCGTGGTGGCAGTGGATGAAGACAGGGCCGGGGAGGTCGCGGATGGCGCGGGCGATTTCGAGGCGTTGGAGTTCGGTGACCTCGGCGTAGGTGATGGGGATATGGACGTAACGCATGCCGCGGGAGGAGGCGGCGGCGAGGTCGGGAGCGGCACCATCAACGGAGATGATGGTCTTGATGCCGCGGGCTTTGAGTTCGTCGAAGGCGGCTGGGGAATCGGGGACGCCGCCAGAGATGAGCCGAGGCGTGAGGGAATGGACGTTGTGGAGCGCAGAGTGGGCGGGCTCGGAAGAGTGAGGTAAGGAGGCCGTGGCGAAGTGCTTTGAGGCGGCGGAAGGAGCGAGAGAGCAGGCGAGCGAGGGAAGGCCGAGCATGGCAACGGCGAGAAGGCGAGCGCGCGGCATGAGGAGTTATAGGGGATGAGGAACGAAAGGTTTCGGGGGGGGGCGCTGGGACGAGCGAATGAAACGAGGTCGTCGAGGGCTGGGTCGGACGGTTCGTGCTGTCTGTGGTGATTTGCGGGTGAAAAGAAAGCGGGCCGCCCAAGAAGGACGGCCCGTGGTCGCGATCAAGATTGGCGGGCGTTATCGCCCGGTGTCGTGAGAGTCAGGGCTGCGGCTGTTCGGTTGGCGGGATGCCGGTGGGGGAGGCGGGCTGCTGGCCGAAGGGGAAGAAGCCGCCGAAACCGCCGCCGCCGATGGAATCGACGTTGTAGACGTACTGGGCGTCGAGGGCCTTGGCGATGCGGAGTTTGGCCTCGGCGAGGTGAGCGGTGGTGTAGGGGTCGAGGCGGCTGCCGCCCTTGTCGATGGACTTGGAGAGTTTGTCGAGGATAGCGCGGAGTTCGGCGGTGGCGAGGTTGGAGATGGGCTTGCCGGCGGCACCGCGGCCGCCGTCGAGGGAGAGGTCGATGAGCCGTTCCATGTGCTCGCGCTGGAGGTTTCGGCGGAGGCTGGAGACGAGGGGCTCGCGGGCCGTGAACTTCTTGTCGCTGGTCTTGTCGAGTTCGGACCAGACGGCAGTGGAGACGGTGGTGATGATTTCTGGGAGGGTGAGGGCGTCCTGATCTGCGGGGACGAGGAACTCGTTGTCGTAGACGCGGCGGAGCGTGGTCGGATTCATGAGCATGGTGAGGGCCGAGGCCTGGATGCCCATGATTCGATCGTGGATGGGGAAGGTGGGCTCGGCGTTGGCCTGGCCGCCGCCATCGAACCATTTATCGACGGACATGCGACGGAGGAGGTCGGAAGAGAGGCCGAAGGACTCGTCGAAGAAGGCGTTGTCAACGACGAACTTGAGTGCGGCGCGCTGCTGAGCGGCGGAGAGGGGGTTGATCGGGGCGCGGTCGCCGGGGTCGCCCTTCTTGTCGCGGTGGACGAGGGCACCGCCGAGCCAACTGGCCATGATGTTGACGGCGTCCATCTGGGTGCCGAGGGTGATCTGGTAACCGCGGCGCGCCTTGGCCCAACTCTCGCCGTCCTTGACGAACTTGTCGGTGATGCGCTCGCGGAGGTACTTGGCGAGTTTCATTCGGCTGATGGCGTAGTCGCGCGGATCAGCGGCGAAGTCGTAGCGGCGGGCGAGGGGGTCTGGGCCGCCGGTGTCCTCGTCGGTGCCGTAGGTGAGGAGGGGGTCGCCGCAGCGTTTGAGGACTTTTTCGGGGTCTTCGAAGGTGTAGCCGTACTCGATGGCCCACATGTCGTAGGGGCCGACGCCGGTCATGAAGTAGTCGCCCTGGATCTCACCGTCTTCCATGTTGATGTTGACGGGGATGTAGTCCATGACGGAGCCGGCGAGGGGCTTGACGCCCTTGATCTCGACGGAGTTGATCTTGGAGAGTGGGTAGATGGAGGAGGCCTTGAAGTTGTGGCGGAGGCCGAGGGTGTGTCCGACCTCGTGGCAGGTGAGGTCAGCGAGGGCGACGCCGACGAACCACTCGGGGATGCCGTCGATTTTTTCGACTTCGTCCTTTTTCTTGTCGTCCTTCTTGTCATCTTTTTTGTCGTCGGGCTTTTTCTCTTCGGGCTGGGCGTCCTCGTGGAGCATGCCGAGGACGTCCATGGTGAGTCCCATCATGGCCATGTCGCGGCCCTTGGAGTCGGCGGCCATGCAGAGGCGGGAGTTGCCGTTGATGTGTTCGAGGAAGGGCGCGAACTCGGGTCGCGAGAAGACCATGGTCTCGGAGCCTGGGAGTGCGCGGCCGCCGAAGCCGAGGACGCCTTGGCGCGACATGGAGATGGCGCGCTGCTGGAGGATGGCGTCGCGTTCGTCAGGGGAGGCGAGACGGAGGCGCGGGTCCCAGTTGGGATGCTTGTCGAGCCAGGCGACGGTCTCGGCGCTCATGCCCTCCATGGCGGTCTGGGGGAGGAACTCGTTGGCCTGGTACCAGAAGTGGCGGATCCAGCCGTCGGTGAGGACGATGTCGGCGTCGAGGATCTGGCCGGTGATCGGGTGGGTTCGTGAGGGTCCGATGGCGGTGCCGATGTCGTTGGCGAGCCAGCGGATGAAGTTGTAGCGGGTGTCCTCGGGGTCCTTGTCCATGTGGGCGCCGGAGGCCTTGTCCTGGTAGTAGACCTCGATGGCGTCCTTGATGCCGACGTTCTCGAAGGCCTTGTTCCACCAGAGGACGCCGTCCTTGACGTGACGGCGGTAGCGGATGGGGACGGTGTGCTCGACGTAGTAGATAATGGGCTGCTTGGGCGGGCTGAGTTTGCGTGAGGGGTCGGCCTTTTCGAGGTGCCAGCGGCAGATGAAGCGGTTCCAGACCTCGTCCTGCTTGAACTTGCCGAGGTCGCGGTAGTAATCGTTGAAGTAGCCGACGCGTTCGTCGGCCTTTCGGGGCTTGTAGCCGGTGTTGTCGGGGATGAGGCTGATGTTGTAGTGGAAAGTTTTGAGGGTGCCGTTGCCGACGGGCATCTCGAAGGCGATGACCATGTTTTCCGGAAAGGTCTTGGCGGTTTTGAGGACGGCGAGGCGGGAGTTGGCGCCGGCGGCGAGGCCGCCATAGAAGGTGTTGGCGCTGCCGACGAGGAGGGCGTCCATGTCGATGACGGGCTGGCCGTTTGGCCCCATGCAGACGATGGGGACATCGACGAGGACGCGATCGGTGAAGTGATTCTGGATGGAGTCCTTGCTCTCGGCGTCGCCTGTGGAGCGGACGGCGATCTGGGGCGCGATGAGTGCGATGCGTTTGTCGAAGCGTTTCCAGTAGACGTAGGCCTCGCCGGTCTGGAGTCCGGCGAAGAGTTCGCCGGTGGGCATGGTCATGGAGAAGAGGTGCTTCTGGTTGGCGAAACCGCGTGGGAGTTCGGCGAGGAGTTGGCCGTCCTTGTCGCGTTTCCAGAGGGAGTAGAAGCCGGTCTCACCCTCGGCTGGGGCGATGGCGGTGTAGCCCTCGGAGACTTCCTTGAAGGGCGGGAAGTCGGGCTTGTCCTTGCCGGCTTCTTTGCCGGCTTCTTTGCCGAGTTCTGGGGGCATGGGGGGCTGCGCCGTGACGGCGCCCACCAGGAAGAGGCCCATGACACCGCCGGCCAATGCGGAAAGAACACTCGCACTACTCATGCTCGGACTCCTAGCGCTCCGCTGAACCAACCCAGAAGGAGCGGCACCGCTGAAGCCGCCGGGATCACACGATCCGACCTGGGATATCGAAAACTCTAGCACTGATGAGCGGGTATCGGCTTGGAAACCGGTGTGCCGCCACACTCTGGGCAACTTTGTCCCGCGGGGAGGCCGATGAGGGAATAACCGCATGACGGCCACGAGCCGCGGCGGCGACGGGGCGGTGCGGTCGGGGCGGGGACGCCCCGGCTCACCTACCCGCGTGCCCAAAGCATGACACCGAGCGTGACAATGCCGAAGAGGGCGATGGCGATCTGGAAGGGGCGATCGCGCCAGGCGAGTTCGGTGGGGTCGTCGTAGAGGCCGCGTTCGAGGACGACGATGCAGCGGAGCAGGCCGTAGGTGGCGGGGAGCATGGTGAGCCAGAGGACGTTGAAGCCGTGCTCGTAGCGGGTGGCCTGGGATTGGACGTAGCCGGAGTAGGTGACGAGGGTGGCGACGCCGGTGACGACGACGGTCATGCGGAGGAGGTCGTCGGTGTAAGCGGCCTGGACGCCGCGCGCGCCGGCGGCGGAATCGCCCATGGTTCGGCGTTCGCCCAGGCGTTTGCCGAAGGCGAGGAACATGGAGACGAAGAAGGTGACGTTGAGGAGCCAGGCGCTGGGGGCGACGCCCGCGGCCGCGCAGCCGCCGAGCACGCGCAGGACGAACCCCGCAGCGAGGCTGATGACATCAAGGACGACCTCGTGTTTGAAGCGGAGGCTGTAGAGGTTGGTGTTGATGACGTAGACGACGACGGCGACGGCGAGCCAGAACGGATGGCCGACGGGGCCGGTGGCGGTGTCGGGGCCGGCCCAATGGCCGACGAGGACGAGCAGGCAGGCGAGCGCGGAGGCGAGGAGGAGGAGGCCGGCGAAGGCGGTTGCGGCGGGGACGGGAATGGCACCGGAGGCAATGGGGCGGTGCCGCTTGCGCGGGTGGAGGCGGTCGGCGTCACGGTCGCGGATGTCATTGATGACGTAGCAGGAACTGGCGGCGAAGCCAAAGGCGAGGACGGCCCCGGCGACGGCAATGATGCTGGCGAAGCCGAGTGGCGTGCCGGTGGCGAAGGCGTAGGCCGGACCGACAACGACGAAGGCACCCTTGGCCCATTGGTGCGGGCGTGCGAGTTTGATGAAATGGCGGAGGGCGGGGCGGGGCGCGGGGGAGGAAGCGCCGAAGGGCGGTGGGTTGGACGATTCGCGCGCGCCGGGGCCAGCGCTGGCAGCGGCGGTCGTAGCGCCAGCGGGGGGAGGATTCGGCGGCTCTGTGACAGGCGGCGTGGACATCTGGGAGGGTTGAGTCTGTGCGGGTGGTCGAATCTGTGCGGGCGTTCGAATGGCCGCGCGGGGATAGCGCGGCAGAGAAGCATCGGCTATTCGACAGGGGTACGTTGATGGGAGCGGGAAGGATCGCGCGGGACGACGCGCGCCGAGGCTATCTGCACTGAGCGGAGAACGCGTTCATGAAGCAGATGAAATCATTGACGTTGAGGAACGGGAGGCTGGTGCTGGCGTCGCAGTTGGCGTAGCACGACGTGGGCGAGGGGCACCCCGCCGCAATGGCGTTGTTGAAACAGACAAAGTCCATCACGGTGAGAACGGGCTGAGCGGTGCTGTAGTCGCAGTTGGCGATGCACTGGAGGAGGAGCTGGCCAGGATCGGTGTGAACGGTGCCGCAGGCGTCGGTGACGCGAGCGGCGTAGCCGGCGGTATTTTCCACACCGACGTTCGTGATCGTCAGCGTGTCGGTGGTGGTGCCGGAGAACTGCCCGCCGTCGACGATGGGCGAGCCGCCTCGAAACCATTGATAAGAGATCGGCGGCGAGGCGGAAGCCGTGACGTGGAACATGACGGTCTGGCCGGGGGCGGCGGATTGCGTGTCGGGCCATTCGGTGAGCGTTGGCCCGCCGGTTGCGGCCCCGTCGTATTGCCAGGTGTCGCCGAGTGCTGATCCACTGCTGAAGGAATAGCCGCCGAAGAGGATCGTGGTCTGCTCTCCCGCGTGGTATGCCATTGAACTCCGGTAGCGACTGCTGGGGGGGTCTGATGATCGGAGCACCCATGTGCCAGCGCCGGCCGGATCGAACTCCCACGTGGTACGGCTCCCAAACAGCACATGTCGGGCGCGCGCCGCGTCATAGATCATCACCGGGCTGTTCGACACAACGGGGCCTGGCTGAATGTTCCGCGGCGACCACGCGGGCACCGCTGCATCAAGCTCCCAAACGAACGCGTCGATCGTGGCCCAGGAGCCCCCGAACACGACGGTTCGGGCGCGTGCCGAGTCATACGCGATCGCCATCAGAGCCCTTGGTGCTGGTCCGGCGATAGGCAACTGTGTCCACGTTGTGCCGTCGTACTCCCATGTGTCGCCGAGAGGCAAACCGCTAGCATCGCGGCCGCCAAAGTGGATGCATCGATTGCGAGCGGAGTCGAACACCATGCCGGCTTCGTGACGACCACCGGGACTCTGGGTGGGGCTGCGGGCGATCCAGGTTGCGCCGTTGTACTCCCAGGTGTCGCTCAGGGTCGCGGTGGCGCTGCGGCCGCCGAAGAGCACCACGACGGCGCGGAGGCTGTCGTAGGCAATGGAATGACCGAAACGGCCCGACGGGGACGCGGGCGTGATGCGCTGGGTCCAAGCCGCGCCGTCCCATTCCCAGGTGTCGTTGAAGTAGCCCGCGCCCGCACCGCCGAAGAGCACGATTCGCTGGCGGGCCGAGTCGTAGGCCATCGCGTGGCCGTAGCGGGCGGAAGGGCCAGTTGACGCGACCTGCGTCCAGTTGGGCATGCAGGGCTGCGCGAGCGCGGGCGTGGCAGCGATCGCGAAGGCCGTGGTCACGCGAAGCACGGTTGTCACTTGCGTGGTCATTGATCGCTCCATGGTCGGCGTATTGAAATGTGAGCGGACTTGCTCGGCGAGGCTCCGACATCGATCATGTACCGCCGTCCCGTTCAGGTACATCCCGCCGCGAACTTGTTCAGAAAACAGAGGAAATCTGCTACGTTCAGCGTCGGCGGCGTGGCGCTGCGGTCGCAGTTGGCCCAGGGGTCGCCGGCGGCGAAGCGGTTGAGGAAGCAGATGAAATCGGCGATGTTGAGGATCGGGGACTCGGTCGAGTGGTCGCAGTTGGCGTAGCAGGCGGTCTCGCAGGCGAGGGACCAGGTCTCGGCGAGGGCGGCGGTGCCGTTCCACCCCCCGACCATGATGACGGCGGCGCGCGCGGGATCGAAGGCGATGGCATGGCCGGCGCGCTGGGATGGGCCGGGGATGTTGTTCCAGGCCCAGGCACCCTGCGGGCCGAGGGAGGGGATGAACTCCCAGGTGTCGAGGAGGTAGCCCTCGCCGAAACCGCCGAAGAGGATGGTGCGTTGGCGGATGGGGTCGTAGACCATGGCGTGAGCGGCGCGGCCGAGGGGTGCGGTGGCGGGGAAACGCTGGGACCAGGCGGAGCCGTCGAACTCCCAGGTGTCGGCGAGGATGCCGCCGGCGCCCTGGCCGCCGAAGAGGACGATGCGATCGCGAGCGGCGTCGTAGACCATTCGGTGCTGCTGGCGGGCGTCGGGGCCGCCGCCGGGATCGAGGAGGGACCAGGTGGTGCCGTCGTAGGCCCAGGTGTCGTCGAGGTCAGTGGAACCGAAGCCGCCGAAGAGGACGACGCGAGAGCGGACGGAATCGAAGGCCAGGGCGTGTGCGAAGCGCGGCGAAGGGCGGATTGGAGTGGCGCGCTGGGACCAGGCCGTGCCGTTCCATTCCCAGGTGTCGGCGAGGGGGCCCGTGGCGAAGAGGCCGCCGAAGAGGACGCAGACTCGGCGGACGGAGTCGTAGGCCATGGAGGCGAAGACGCGGTATTCGGGCGAGGGAGAGGCGGCGCGAGGGAACCAGGACGAGCCGTCCCACTCCCAGGTGTCGCCGTAGTAGGTTTCGCCGCTGTAGCCGCCGAAGAGGACGAGGCGTGAGCGGGATTCGTCGAAGGCGGCGGCGTGCTCGTAGCGCGGGCCTGGGATTTCGGGGCGAGGGGACCATTGCGAGCAGGGTTGGGCGAGTGCGGAGCCGGCGAGGGCGGCGAAGGCGGCGAGGGGAGAGAGGGCCGGAAGGGTGAAGTGAGAATTCATAAGAGTTTTCCTTGCAGTGGAGGTGGTGATCGAGTATACCGTATGTGTCAAGGGCCAAGTCCGAGGCCGTCGCGGAGATGCAAACTTCGCGCGGGAAGGAGACCCCAGATGGCGATTGGGAAGCAAGCGGGCCGATCGGGGAGAGCGAGCGTGGTCGCGGCGGCGATGGGTGTGGCGTCGGCGAGCGCGCAGCCGCTGACGACGACGTTCGCGGGGGGTGGTCAGGCTGCGGGGATGATGTTCGACCTGAGGATTTCAGCACCCGAAATCACAATCCAGCACTTCGAGGTCGCGATGAACATGCCGTCAGGGACAGCCTTTAGTTACGCGGTGTGGAGCCGCGAGGGAACCCACGTTGGGCACGAGTCGAGCGCCCAGGGCTGGGTTCTGCGACTCCAGACGACGTTCGGCGGGGTCGGCTCGGGGGGTTTGGCGTTCATCGGGATGGGCACCGGTCCCGTCGTCTCGGGCCAGGTTCTTGGCGTGTTTATTGAGATCACTCAGTCGCCGGCGTCGGAGCCGCTTGTCTACACGCCTATTCCGCCCGCGCTGCCGACGTATTCCAACTCATTAGTGACGCTCAGCGGGGGTGTTGCGAAAGGCCCGGGAGGTTTCTCGGGCGCGACGACACCGAACTCGATGGTCAACGCGACGGTGCGTGTGGGTACGTGCTATGTCAACTGCACGCAGGGCACAGTGGTTCCGTATCTGAATGTCGGTGATTTCGTTTGCTTCAACAACCGGTATGTGTCTGATCTGGAGAGGCCGGTCGCCTTGCATGTGAGCGCGTATTCCAACTGCGATCGGAGCACGGTGCCGCCGGTGTTGAGTGTGAATGACTTTATCTGTTTCATGAACAAGTTTGCGGCGGGGTGCAGCGCGCCGTAGAGCCCGAACAAAGGAGATCGGCATGGGAAGGCAACTGGCAGGCATGTCGGCGCGAGCGTGGATCGGCGTGGTGGGGGTGCCGATGGCGATTTGGGCGGTGTCGGCGGTCGCGCAGCCGCTGACGACGACGTTCGCGGGTGGAGCGTCGTTTGGCGGGGCGATGTTTGATGTGAAGGCGATCGGCGGGCCACGCCTTATCCGACGCTTCGAGACCAACGTGGACGTCCCCGCGGGGCAGGAGTTCTCGTACAGCATATGGACCTGCCCTGGGTCATATGTTGGAAACACGTCAAGCCAAGCGGCGTGGACCATCCGAGGTGGCGGCCTCGCGGACTCGGGCGGTCTTGGCACCCCAACGCTGCTCACGCTTTGGCTGGCACCCGTCTCGTTGCCTCAGGACGCCAGCATCGGTGTCTTCATCGTGATCAATGCTTCCACGCCCTTCTTGGCTTGCACGCCAATACCCCCGGCTCAGGCGGCCTACACCAACTCCACATTCCAGATCAGCGGCGGCGTGGGCAAAGCGACCGGCGGCTTCACTGCCGCAACGATTCCGGACATCATGTGGAACGGGATCGTGGCGGATGGCCCGGAGTGCTACGCGAACTGCGACGGGAGCACGGTTGGGCCGTTTCTGAATGTGATGGACTTTGTGTGCTTCAATAACCAATTCGCAGCGGGCTTTGCAGCGGCGAACTGCGACGGGAGCACGGTCGTGCCGGTGCTGAACGTGAATGACTTTGTGTGCTTCAACAATCGCTTCGCGGCGGGGTGCGGATCGCCGTAGGGAAAGGTGCATCAGCGCACCGACGATGCAGGGCCATGGTTGGTGGCGCGAAGCGAATACCGCCCTGGGAGTGCGGCGTACCCAAAGCAAGAGCGCCGATCACGAAGCACGGTCGGTGGCACATGGGGATGGCCAGCGGAAAGCGGACAAAAAGGGCGCTACTAATGAGGTGGGTGTCGTGGCAGAGCGGCGGCGCTCGGTCGCGGGTGTTGTGCCGCGCGTAATTGGGTGTTGGAGGTGGTTGAAAGGAAGCGGGGGCTGGAGCAGCACGAGGGGGAAGGGTGATGAGCGTAGACCGGTCGTATTTGTCGATCGTTTCGTGGCCCGCGTCGTTTGACCATGCGCGGCGGGCGGACGCGCTGGAGTCGTGCCTGAGCGTGGATCGGTATCGGGCGAAGGAACTGTCGCGGCGGGGGACGCCGGCGATGTTCGGGCGGCTGCCGTCGGATCAGTGCGAGAAGGTGGCGGCGCAGTTGCGGGAGTGGGGCGCGGTGGCGGTGGCGGTGTCGGGGCGGACGATCGGTGAATCGCTGGAACCGATGCGGGTGAAGTCGCTGGCGATGCCGGCGGGTCCGTCGATGGCGTGGGGGCTGGTGCCGTGGCGCGGCGAGGCGCGTGGGCTTGACGCGACGCGGATCGCGGCGCTGGTTCGGGCGCATGTGCGAGCAAACGTCGGCGGGGGCGAGGGAGACTTTGGGGTGCAGGGGTTGCACCAACTGCACGGGACGTTCGGCGCGGAGGCCTGGGACCAGGGACATTCACGGCGCGGGCGAGTGGAAGTGATCGAGGTGCTGGACATCCACACGATTGACGGGGAGCACTTTCGAGTTGCTGGGGACAAGTTTGGATTCGACGGCGCGGTGGCGAAGGTGGCGGACACGGCGCGAGAGAACATGGACGCGCTAGCGGCGGCGCTGGCCGGCCCGGGACGAGTGGGCATAGACGTGGGGTTTGAATCGGCGCGGTTTCTGGCGGAGTTTGCGCGCGACTTTGTGCCGGGAGATTGGCGTGATGTGGGTGGTTTTTCGGTGTATTCGTCGTGGGCCGGGCACATCGCGATGGCGACGCGGGCGAGGTAGGCGGCCCGGGGAATCAGGGGGCTGAGCAGCCAGCGGCGAACCGATTCTGGAAGCAGATGAAGTCGTTGACGTTGAGGATGGGGATGGCGGTGGAAAGGTCGCAGTTGGCGGTGGTTGAGCCGGCGGCGAAGGCGTTGTTGAAGCAGACGAAGTCGTTGACGTTGAGGAACGGGGTGGTGGTGGACTGGTCGCAGTTGGGATAGCAGGAGGGCGCGGTGCCGCCGCCGGTGGTGATCTCGACGTCGTCAACGAAGAAGTTGGTGAGGAACCCGCTGCCGTTGGTGACGCTGTCGAACTTGAGGACGCGTGAGGCGCCGGCGAAGGCGTTGAGGTTGATGGTGACGAGGGCGTAATCGAGGGTGAAGGGGGCGAGTTGCTGGTCGTTGATGGAGAAGACCTCGGTGGAGTCGATGAAGACCTTGAGCGAGTCGGTGCCGGCGAGCGCGTCGGAGAAGGCGGTGAGGTGGAACTTGAGATTGGCGGCACCCGGTGGAATGGCGACGGTCTGAGTGATGGTGCCCTGCTCGAAGGCGGTGTCGATGCCGCCAAACCAGGCCCACCATTGGCCGGTGAGCGCGGCGGTGGGCTGACCGGGTCCGAGGCATTCGCCGTTGCAGAGGGGCGTTCCAAAGTTGGTGGAGAACTGGCTCCATTGGCCGGGCGCCGGGTAGAGGGGTCCGGAGGCTTCGAAACTGCCGTCGGCGACGATCTGGCCTGAGGCGGAGGCCGACGCGACGAGGAGCGCGGCGACGGTTCGATGAATCTGCATGGCGAGACCCTTTGAGAGCGAGGCGACGTGGGCGGCCGCGAAGAGAATATCCCGTTGGAGGGATTCGCGAGTGACGGGGCGTATGTTCCCGGGTTCTCGGTCGTTCAGGCTTGGGAGCGTTCGCGGTCGCGGTCGGCGCGTTCGGCCTTTTTGCGCATGCTCTCGGCGAGGACCTTTTTGCGGAGGCGGATGGGGCCTGGCGTGATCTCGACGAGTTCGTCGTCCTCGATGTATTCGATGGCTTCTTCGAGGGACATCTGCCGGGGTGCCTTGAGGACGACGGTCTGCTCTTTGTTGGAGACGCGCATGTTGGTGAGGTGCTTCATGCGAGCGATATGGATGACGATGTCGTTGTCGCGGTTGTGCTCGCCGACGACCTGGCCGGTGTAGACCTTGTCTCCCGGGACGACGAAGAGGACGCCGCGATCGGAGACGAGTTCGGCGGCGTATCCGGTGACGGCACCGGATTCGGTGGCGATCATGACGCCCTGGGAACGGTGCTCGTTGACGCCGGAGACCGGTGCGTAGCGGAGGAAGGTGTGGTGCATGATGGCCTCGCCCTGTGTGGCGGTGAGGAGGCGTCCGCGGAGTCCGATGAGGGCGCGAGCGGGGATCTCGAAGGCGAGGTGGGTGACGCCGGCGCCGCGCGGCTCCATCTTTTTCATTTCGGCGCGGCGTGAGCCGACGAGTTCCATGACTTTGCCGACGGCGTCGTTGGGGACATCGATGACGAGTTCTTCGATGGGCTCGTGTGGGATGAGGCGGCCATCGGGGCCGGGCATGTCGCGGATGATGACCTCGGGCTTTCCGATGGAGAGTTCGAAGCCCTCGCGTCGCATGGTTTCGAGGAGGATACCGAGGTGGAGGACGCCGCGGCCGGAGACGATGAACTCGTCGGCGGTTTTGCCTGAGGTGACGCGGAGGGCGACGTTTTTCTCGAGTTCGCGGTAGAGGCGGTCGCGGATCTGTCGGCTGGTGACGTACTTGCCTTCCTGTCCGGCGAAGGGGGAGTCGTTGATACGGAAGAGCATGGTCATGGTCGGCTCGTCGACCTTGACGGGCGGGAGGGCGACGGCGTTTTCGGGGTCGGCGATGGTGTCGCCGATGTCGACGGATTCGAGCCCGACGATGGCGCAGAGGTCGCCGGCGCAGACCTCCTGAACCTCGGTGCGTTTGAGGCCCTGGAACTGGAGGAGTTTGTTGATTTTGGAGTTGATGCGGATATCGCCTCGGCGGAGGATGACGACCTGCTGCCCGACGCGGAGGGTCCCGGCGAAGACGCGGCCGATGCCGATGCGACCGACGTAGTCGTTGTAGTCGAGGGTGGTGATGAGGGCCTGGAGGGGGGCGTCGGGATCGTCGTTGGGGGCGGGAATTTCGTTGACGATGGTTTCGAAGACGGCGCGCATGTCGCCGGAGGTGGGGATGGGCTGGTTGTCGTGGAGTTCGAGGGTGGCCCAACCCTCGCGGCCGGAGCAGAAGATGGTTTTGAAGTCGAGTGCGTGGTCGTCGGCACCGAGTTCGAAGAGGAGTTCGAAGACCTCGACGACGACCTGGTGCGGACGCGAGTTGGGGCGATCGACCTTGTTCACGACGAGGACGGGCTTGAGGCCTGCTTCGAGGGCCTTGGTGAGGACGAACTTGGTCTGCGGCATGGGACCGTCGAGGGCGTCGACGAGGAGGAGGCAGCCGTCGGCCATTCGGAGGACGCGTTCGACCTCGCCGCCGAAGTCGGCGTGTCCCGGGGTGTCGATGATGTTGATGCGGTAGTCGTTGCCGTTGACGGCGAGGTAGTTGACGGCGCAGTTTTTGGAGAGGATGGTGATGCCGCGTTCGCGTTCGAGGGGGTTGGAGTCCATGATGAGGTCGTGCTGACCTCCGGCGAGTTTTTCGAGTTCGCCGTCGCGGAACATGCCGGACTGCTTGAGGAGTTGATCCACGAGCGTGGTCTTGCCGTGATCGACGTGGGCGATAATGGCGACGTTGCGAATTCGCGGTGCGGCGTCGGGCATGGGTGCTCGTTCGGCGTGGTGTGTTGGAAGGACGAGCAAGGATAGGAAGGAAGAAGGCGGGTGGAGCGCGGCGGGCACGATTCGCGGATGAATCGGTCGAATGTGAGCGAGATTGACGGTCGGGGACGGCGACACAGAGCGCCGGTGACAGAGCGAGCACGAGGACCGGTTCGGCCGGCTGTTGATCAGCGCTGCTTGGCTTGGACGTGCGGTCGCGCTTCGTGAACCTGCGGGTGGTTTGCGCACGAGATGGTGGCACGCTCGGGGCGCGGCGTGATCGAGATGATCTGAACAGGTTCTTTGCGCGGTCCTTGGTGGTGTGGATTGGGCGATCGAACTACGGGTTCAGCGTCGAATGGCCGCGGCGCTGGTGGTTGGAGCGCGACGGCGTTGAAATCGAGATTGAATGGCGGTCATGTTTGGTATACGATTGGGTATGAAAGAGACACGGGGAGAAGGGCTTGCCGATGGGTTGATGCAGGGGAAGGTGCGCGGGCGCGGGGCGGCGCTCAACCCGGCCAATCGCTTCCAGGGCTTCCGGCTGCACGTGCTGAATGACAGGCTGGACGAGGCGGCCCGCGAGCATCCCGAGGGCGTGCAGACGCCGACATCGGTGAACCCGGATCGGACACGGACGATCATCAATCGGGTCGATTCGCCGGACTTGTCGTTCAACTGGACGGTGAATCCGTATCGCGGGTGCGAGCACGGGTGCATCTATTGCTATGCGCGGCCAGGGCACGAGTATTTCGGGCTTTCGTGCGGGCTCGATTTCGAGACGAAGATCTTTGCCAAGCACGACGCGGCGGAGTTGCTGCGGCGGGAACTCTCGCGCGAGTCATGGAAGGGCGAGGCGATCGTGATGAGCGGGGTGACGGACCCGTACCAGCCGATCGAGCGGGAGTTGGAGATCACGCGGCGGTGCCTGGAGGTCTGCCGCGAGTTTCGGCAGCCGGTGGGGCTGATCACGAAGAATCGGCTGATCGAGCGGGATGTCGATCTGCTCGCGGACCTGGCGCGCGACGGGGCGGCGAGCGCGGCGATCAGCCTGACGACGCTCGACCCCAAGCTCTCGGCGATCATGGAGCCGCGGGCGAGCGCGCCGAAGGACAGGCTGGCGGCGATGCGGGCGCTGTCGCGCGCTGGCGTGCCGGTGACGGTGATGACGGCACCGATCCTGCCACGGATCAACGACCACGAGATTCCGAGGCTTCTGGAGGCGGCGGCGGAAGCGGGAGCGACGGGGGCGGGGTATGTGATGCTGCGTCTGCCGTTCCAGATCAAGGCGCTGTTTCTGGAGTGGTTGCAGCGGCACTTTCCGGATCGAGCATCTGCGGTGGAGGCGATGGTGCGCGAGATGCGAGGCGGAGAGTTGTACGAGTCGGAGTTTGGCGTTCGGCAGCGCGGGCGCGGAGCGATGGCAGATCAGGTGAGGTCGTTGCACGCGAGTTTTGCGGCGAAACTTGGGCTGAATCGGCCGCGGATGGGCTTGAGCGGGGCGGCGTTTCGCAGGCCGGGCGGGCAGATGGGGCTGTTTGGAGGCAGCGAGCCCGCGGCGTGAATCATCCCACGGGCTTGCCGCAGCCGGCGCAGAACTTGGTGCCCGCGCGGACCTCGCCGCCGCAGCCGGTGCAGAAGGACTTGGCGGCGACGGGCTTGCCGCACTCGGCGCAGAACTTCCCGGTCTGTCCACGAGCGCCGCAGGATCCGCAGGTCGCGCCGGCGACGCCACCATCGGCGCGGATCTCGATGTCGGCGACCATGTTGGTCTCGCGGGCCTTGCGCCAGACCTGTTCCTTCTGAGCGGTGGCCTGAGCGGCGGCGATCTCGTCCTCGAGGTCGGGTGCGCAGGTGTCACACTGGTTTTTGCGGTTGTTCCAGCAAGCCTGCGGGCAGACCCACTTGCCGCAGCGGGTGCATTGCTTGAAGACTTTTTTGGCTTCGGCGACGGCTTCGGCGAGGGCCTCGTCGCGCGCCTTGCCTCGGAGGGCGTCGCGGACGGTGTCGCCGGCCTGCGCGGCGTTGCCGGCGATGGCGCTGCCGAGGAGCCCGCCGGCGGCGCGGAGGAAACTCCCGGCCATGCCGATCTTGCTCTCTTTGAAGCGGGACATGTGCCCGTTGCCGCAGCCGTCGCAGTAGAACTCGAACTGGAAGCCGTGATCGGTGGAGCAGTCCTTGAAGTTGGAGGTGAACGAGATGAGACTCATGGCCCGACTCCTGTCGTGGTGTGGACGAGTCAGTATCGCCGAAAGCGGGCGATGAGGCAAGGGGGTAAAGCGGGCATGGGAGCGGTTGCCGCTACCCCTTCATGGTGGCGAGGAGTTCGCGTGTGGTGCGGCGCGAGAGGCCCCAGACGGCGGGCGCGGCCGCAAGGAGGGCGAGGGTGATGACGGTGGCCCAGCCGAGGGCGATGGGGCCGATGGGCGGGCGGAGTTCGAGGGCGAGGCCCATGAGGAGGGCGTGGATGCGCTGACCGGCCCAAGAGCCCTGCAGGCCCATGAGCGTGCCGACGACGCAGGCGGTGAGGCCGACGAGGAGTACCTCGGCGAGGACGAGGCGAGTGAGGAGCCCGCGCCGCGCACCGACGGCACGGAGGACGCCGAACTCGAACTGCCGGGCGTGGATGCCGGCGACGACGAGGTTGGCGACGCCGCAGCAGGCGATGAGCATTCCGCTGAGGGCGATGGCGAGGAAGACGGCGAGGATGCCGCGCGCGAAGCCCTGGATTCGTTCCTTGATCTGCACGCCGCTGCCGGCGTCCATGAAACCGATTCCGGCGAGTTCGGCGCGGAGTTCGTCGAGGGCCCAGGCGTCGCCGCGCGCGATGGCGTCGTTGGTGAGTTTGATCTGGATCATGTTGATGGGCGCGGGCTGCCCGTCGAGGAACTTGCGCTTCATGTCGTCGCGCGAGCCGAAGACGGCGTGGATGGACTGGTCGCTGAACTCCTCGCCGACGTTGAAGAACTTGCTGACGAGTTCGAGCCCTGGCGAGGCGACGACGCCGACGATCTCGAACTCGAACGCCTTGCCGTTGAGCCCGCAGGAGAACTTTTTGCCGAGTCCGAGTCCCTGGGCGACGAGGAACTCGCGCGCGACGATGACGGCGTTGCCCTGGGCCATGCGTCGTCGGGCGGTGTCGGGGTCTCCCTGGACCCACGAGAGCGTGACCATGCGGAAGAAGGAATCGGGCTCGAAGCCGACGAAAGTGGTGGTGTAGGACTGGAGGGCGCGCACGCCGAAGGCGTCGGTCTCGACCTGCTGGAGCGAGATGGCGGAGGAGTCGGCGACGATGTCGGAGCGGGCGCGGACCTTGTCGAGAGCCCATTCGGGGAGCGCGAGGCCGCTGATGAAGGCGTCGGGGAACTGGATTTTGCCGATCCAGTCTCGGAGGACGGCCCCGCCGTTGGTGAAGATGGCGACCATGAGGGCGAGGCCGGCCATGAGGGCACCGGCGGTCATGCCGTGGCGATAGGGGGTGGCACGGATGGTGCGATCGAGGATGTGACGCGGGAGGCCGACGAGGCGCGAGACGAGCGGCCCGAGCGCGCGGGCCATGAGGACGCCGATGGGGACGGACATGAGGAAGTAGCCGACGAAGAGGGCTGGGAGGCCGGCGATGGCATAGGCCCAGAAGACGACCTGCCCGTCGCGGCTGGCGGAGACGGTGGCGACGTGGATGAGGATGGCGACGAGCCCGGCGAGGGTGATGGCGGCCATGCCGCGGCGCGCGGGGAGTTCGGCACGCGAGGCGAGTGCGGCCAGGGGCGACATGCGTGAGACTCGCCAGGCGGGCCAGGCGGCACCGATCGCGCCCGCGCCGAGGCAGCCGGAGATGCTGAGCCCGACTCCGAGCCAGGACATGGCCAAGCCCGTCGGGAGTTGATCGGCGAAATAGGCGGCGAGGAGGAAAGCGAAGCCGATTCCAAGGGGTACGCCGACGGCCGCGCCGACGAGTCCGACGATGATGCCGCACCAGAGTTGGGTGACGGCGAGTTGCCGGCGCGTGCCCCCGATGCAGCGGACCATGGCGAGTTCGCGCTGTCGTTCGGCGACGTTGGTGGTGAGGCCGGTCGTGATGATGAAGGCGGCGGACATGAAGGCCATGACGGTGCCGAGGACCATGCCGAGTTGGTTGGCCTGGAGGTTTTTGGTGAGGCCGGAGGTGACCTTCTCGGTGGTCTGGAGGATGAGTCCGGCGGGCATGGAGGGAGCGTGGGTGGCGACGATGTCCTCCGGTCGAACGCCGGGGGCCGTGGCGAGGTCGATCTGCGAGAGCCCCGGCTCCTGAGCGAGTTTGGCGAGGGCGGGCATGGTGAGATAGGCCTGGGGCCTGCCGCCAAGCGGCGGAGGTTCGGCGAGCCCGACGACGGTGAGGGTGGTGGTCTTGCGGAGGCCGCGGAGGCCCAGTGCGGCGTCAGCGCCAAAGAAGACTTGCTTGAGCGTCTCGATGGTGTCGCCCACGCCGACGAACTGGGCGGCGTTGATGCGAGCGGCCTGGGCGTCATCGGCGGTCGATTCGGGCACGGGAACCTTGACGAGCGTGTCGGCGGCGCGCGGGGGAGCGGCGTTGATGGAGAGGAAGCCGTCGCGCTTCTTGCCGGGTGTCGATTGCTCGATGGTCAGCCGCTGCACGAGCGCGAGGTCGATCACGACCTCGTCATCGCGCTGGGGCAATCGGCCGGCGACGAGTTTGGGCAGGGGCGCGAGGGAAGGGCCCGCGTCGGCTGCTGAATCTACTGCCGGTGTGGCGGTTGTTGATTGCGGCGGCGTGAGCGCGCGGAGGGAGGCGTTGCCGAGGGCGGTGGCGGTGAGTTCGATGTCGCGGCGGACCCAGGTGCCGTCAGCGCGGCGAGCGAGGCCGGTCTTGGTTGCGCGGAAGGAGAGGGGCGCCTGCAATCGGCCGGCGGCGGAGGAGATCCCGGGCCATGCCGAGGCCTGCTGAAGGAAGGATTCGGCGAGGACCGCGCCGGTGCCGGTGGGGCGGATGCGGAGGTCGGCCTTGCCAACGGTGGCGTCGAGTTGGGCGTGGACGGCCTTGTGGACGGAGGCCATGGCGCAGGCGATGGAAGCGATGAGCGCGGCGGAGAGCGCGGTGGCCCCCGCGAGGAGCGCCGAACGGCTAGGCCGTTCGAACAAGTTGTTGATAGCGAGACGCCACGCCGGACGCATCCAGTGCCTCATTTTCGTTGCCGACCTCGATCCGACCCGTGACACGACCATCGCTGAGGACGAAGACCCGCCGGCAGTTGGCAGCGGCGGCGGGCTCGTGGGTGACCATGACGACCGTGGTTCGCTCGCGTTCGCTCAGTTCGCGGAGGAGCCGCCAGAGTTTGCCCGCGCTGGCCGAGTCGAGGTTGCCGGTGGGCTCGTCGGCGAGGACGAGTGCGGGCGAGAAGAGGAGCGCGCGGGCGATGGCGACGCGTTGCTGCTCGCCGCCCGAGAGCGCGTCGGGCCGATGCTCGGCGCGATCGGCGAGGCCGAGCCGATCGAGCAGCGCCACGGCGCGGCGTCGGAGGGGGGCTGAATCTTCACCCGCGAGCATGCCGGGGAGTTCGACGTTCTCGATGGCCTTGAGCGTGGGGATGAGATTGAACTGCTGGAAGACGATGCCGACGTGCTTGCGACGAAAGAGCGTCGCCTCGGGCTCACGGAGTTGATGCACGGCGTGGCCTGCGATCTCGATCGTGCCCTTGTCGGGTCGGTCGAGCGCGGCGAGCAGGTGGAGGAGCGTGGACTTGCCAGAGCCGGATTGGCCCATGATGGCATAGAAGCCGGGCTCGGCGATTTCGAGGTCGACGCCGCGGAGCGCGTGGATGGCGCGAGCGCCGATGTGGTAGTCCTTCTCGACGCCGATGCAGCGGATCATGGCGGCACCAATAGCGGCACGCGGCGCGTCATGCCAGGGTTGTTGGGAGGCCCGTGCCGGGGGTTGCGGCTCACGCCGGATGGGCCTTGTCGTAGTCCACCGCGTTCTTGCAGTTGGCAAGCCCGGCCTTGTTCGCGACTTTGACTTTGACGAGCCACCCCTTGCCGTAGGGGTCGGAGTTGAGCAGGCCCGGCTCGCCGTCGAGGGCGGCGTTGACCTCGGCGATCTCGCCATCGACGAAGCAGTAGACGTCGCTGGTGGTCTTGACGGATTCGACCTCGCCGATGACGTCGCCGGCCTTGAACTTGGTGCCCGCGGCCTTCATCTGGACGTAGGTGACGTCGGTGAGGGCGTCAACGGCGAACTTGGTGAGCCCGAGGGTCAGCCGCTCGCCCTCGAGTTTGTGCCACTCGTGGGACTCGGAATACACGCGATCGTTTGGTGAGGCCATGGAGGGGTCCTGGTCGGTTGCGTCTGGTGAGGGCGAATCCTATTGGATCACGGCGGTTGGGGCTACACCTTCCGACGGGCTGGTGGCGGCATGCCCTTGACTTTCATAAGTTGCTTCTGCCGCGCCTCGGCGAGCTGCTGCATGCGCTGGATGAAGCCTCCGCCGCCGGGCTTTTTGGGCCTGGGCTTGAGGAGGTCGTGCTTGTTGATGTGGGCGCGGATCCACTTGGATTCGAGGATGCCGAGCGTCGAGTTGACGATGAAGTAGACGGCGAGCCCGCTGGGCGCGTTGTACATGAGGGCCGGGAAGAGGATGACCATCATCCACTTCATCATCTTCTGCTGCATTTCCTGCTCGGGCGAGAGGGCGGTGGTCGGCGGGGGCGTCAGGTATTTCTGCTGCACGAAGAAGACGATGCCGAGGACGAACGGCAGGATGTTGATTGAGTTGATCGGCCCGAGCATCGGGATCGAGAAGAGGTCGCGTCCGAAGTAGAAGAAGCGATCGGGCTCGGCGAGATCCGCGAGGAACCAGCCCATGAACTTGGGGAATCCCGGCGCGATCGCCTGGAAGAGCCCGAAGAAGGCGGGCTCGTGGCGGAGTTCGACGGCGAAGTAGAGCACGGCATAGAGCGCGATCCAGACGGGGGTCTGGAGGAACATGGGGATGCACCCGAGCGCGCCGGTGGGGCTGATGCCCTCCTCGCGCCAGAGTTTGGCCATTTCCTCGCGCATCTGCTTGGGGTCGCTGGCGTACTTCTCCTGGAGTTTTTTCTGCTTGGGAGCCATCTCCTGCATCTGCTTGCCGAAGCGCTGCATTCGGATCTGCGACCAGCGTGTGACGGGATGGAGGACGGAGCGGACGATTAGCACGAGTGCCGAGATCGAGAGCGCCCAATCGAAGAGGAGGTAATCGTGGAGGCTGTTGAGCAGGCCGAGGAGGAGGCCTGTGAGCAGCGGGAAGGTACACCAGCCGCACGGCCCGCCGAAGTTGTAGACCACGAGCCCGCGCAGGCCGACCGCCTCGTTCGCGGCTTCTTTCTTGATCTCTTTTCGCGAGAGCGGTCCGGCATAGAGTCCCAGGCTCTGCTCGACGCTGTCGCCGGCTTTGATCTCGCGGGCCGACGACGTGGTGCGGAGGGCGATGACCGGCTCGGGCCCGCCGGGGAGCACAACGCGATCAACGATCAAGGGGAGCAGTTTTTGATCCGGGCCGGTGCCGGGCTGCACGAGCGGCTGGAGTGCCGCGCCGAAGTAGCGGTTGGTCATGCCGACCCAGACGAGGCGGTACTCGGATGCGGCGCTCGTGCGATTGGGCCAGACGGGCGTGACCTCGTAGCCGTTGACGCCGGGGCTGCCCAGGATCTCATCGCGTGACGTGAGAAACCGGTTCGTGGTGACGGTGGGATCGTTGCCCTGCGACCCGGGTTTGAGGAGGTGGCCGAAGAGGATGCGACGCTTGTCGCCGCCGTAACCCGCGGCGTCCTGCACGAGATCGACCGGCCCGTATTGCTGCCAGGCGATGCGCAGCGGGATGGTGGTGAGGTTTGTTGCGGTCTGGGCGATGCGAACGACGTAGGAGCCCTTGGGCAGTTCGTAGCGTCGCTGAAGGCGGATGATGCGCTCGCCGCGCTCATTGACAATGTGGGCTTCGAAGGTGCCGGGCGCGATCTCACGCCAGACGGGCTTGCCAAAGAGGCCGGCGCTGGTTCCGGTCGCGGCGTTTGCGGGCTCGTCATAGGCACCCACGAGCGGGACTTCGACGCCGTTGATCGATAGGCCGAGCGCCGCGAGGGGCGCGACCACGGCGGGGATGCCCTGCGTGTCCTTGACGACGTGCTCGCGCTGAACGATCGTGTTGATCTCGCGGCGGACGGTCTCGAAATGTCGGGCGAGCGTGATCGAACGGATGCCCGCGCCGAGCGCGGTGAACTCGACCTTGGCGGCATAGCCATCGTCGGCGGCGAGCGAGCCGAGGGGCGCAAAGGCGGCGGTCTTGCCGGCGTCGATCGTCTCGGCGCGAAGTCCTTTGAGGACGTCGGCATTCTCGCCGACAGGTGGCTGAGCGATGCCGGGAGTGGAGGCGGGCTGATTACCGTCGGCGATTGGCGTCCCGCTCGGTGGCGCGGTCGCCGCGGCGGGTGGGGTGGTGCCGGTTTGGGTTGCGGGGGGCTGCGCGGCGGGGTCAGTAGAGGTTGCGGGTTTGGAGGCATTCGGGCGCTGGCCGGAGTTGACGAGGACGGCCGCGGCCACGCCGATGCCCGCGAGCACGAGGACGATGGGAATCAGCACCCGCAGCGCGGTGTTTTGGGGTTTGGGCATGGGGATCGAAGGATAGCGGGGCTGGTTCACGGCGACGGGCGGGTCGCTGTTGAGTTCTCGTCGTGTGTGTGCCGACGGGTCCGAGAGCGCTGAGGGGGTCCGCGAGCGCGCGTGCGCGGCGGGCGCAACCGTCGCGGCCAGCGGCCGGCGCTTCGATGGCGTGCCCGAGAACCTGCGTGTGCCGCGTGACGAAGGCGGTGCGGCCCGATGGAATCGATGGAGGCGAGGAGGGTGCCGCGATGGCGACGACGAGCCGGTTGACTGGGCGCACGCTGGCGATGGCCACGGTTGCGTTGGTCTTGGCGTGTGCGCACGCGGTGGTGGCCGATAGCGGGAAGCGAGGCGGCGCGCCGGGCGTTGGCATCGGCGGGGTAGTGCCTGCGACGGCCTCGGTCGCGGCGGGGACTAAGGCCCGATCGAGCGCGGGATCGACGCGTGTGGCGACCTTTACGGGTGGAAAGGTCGGCTCGGGCGGGCGCGGCGGGAGCATCTCGACGTTTCGCAACGAGAACGCGCCAAGGCTCAAAGTCGCTTCGAGCGGGCAGGCAGGATCGTCGGCAAAGGCGACGGCCCGATCGACCGGCGCGGGCCGAAAGACGCCCGCTTCGCCGCAGAAAAAAATAGCGACCGGCAAGCCGGAGGATCGGGCGTTGAAACTCGAATCAACGCGGATCGTGGTACGACGGGCCAGCGAGCCGCCGCCACCACCGCCGAAGGTGGAAGCGCCGGTCGAGCCGGTGGTCGCGGCCGCGCTGCAGACCCCGCCGACGCCGCCGCCGATTGATAAGAACGCGTTCTCGATGGGGCGGATGGGCACGCAGCCGTAGGGCTTGCAGTTTGGACGCGAGCAAAGTCTGTGAAATCGGCGGGCATGGCGGGATTTTTTCGCCAATGCTTGCTTTTTCTCAGACCTGGGGTAGGTTGGAGTAAGACACCATAGGCGAGACGGCGGGAAATGGAGACTGCCCATGCGACGAGCGACGAGCATCGTGGCATTGTGTGTGCTGGCCTTGCCGAGCGCTGTGTGTCGTGCGCAGGAAGCGTTTGAGTTCGGCTGGGAGGTCAAGGACATTGCCGGCACCGGGCCGACGAACGCCAACGGCATCATCGAGCCCGGCGAGGACGCGCAGATTTTCTTCAATGTCTCGTTCCGTCCGGGCGTCGGCGGACAGGCCGTCTGGGACACGTTTGGAGGCACTGGCCAACTCGGCACGGTTGCGGGCCTGGGACTCGTGGCTGGTCGCCTCATGGCGGACCTCAATCTGAACACTGGGACATGGACGGGAATCGGGTACCGTTCCGGTTTTAACCTGGGTGTGCAGGCTCTGATAGAGGCGCCAAACAATCACCTTGTTGAATGGACGTTCGGGCAGTTTGCTCCTCCAGGTCTTTCGCCAAACCCGTTAAATGACACTTGGTTCTTCTGGGCGAAGTGGCGGCCGATCGGCTATGTACCGCGGCACGTCGCATTCCACTTCGAGAACGGACGAGGCACAAATCCCCAGTGGCCCTATGTCCTCCTGGATCTGGGATCGCCGGGCCAACCTGACTACCGCGGCGACACCTGGACTTTCAATACACCTGCGGGAGGCTTCGAGGTGGCACCGTCACCCGGAACGGTGTTCGTTGCACTTGCTGGAGCCTTTGTCCTGAGTCCGCGAACCAATCGACACAGAAGAGAAGGGAGCAATCGATGACGATCAAGATCACTGTCAATCTGCTTTTGCCAGTTCTGCTGCTTCTCACGATCGTCGAGTCTCGCGCGCTCGCGCGTCAAGGCTGCGAAGGGCTCTCCATTCAGTTAGGTCCCGCCGCCAATACGGGCGGCATTCCAGCGGTGCTCGCGTCGCACACGCTCACCCTCGACCCCACCTGGCGTTCTGCGCGGCTCTTCTTCAAGAGCGGCGAAGTGCTGCCCGACGGGTCGTACCTCCGCGTGACCTCGCTCGACGACATGGCGGTGCAGAACTTCACGTCGGCGGAGATCGGCGAATGGCGACACTCATCCGCATACTTCAACACGGCGACCTCTCATCAACTACTCCTCGAGCTCGTGTGCGCACCGCACACCTCGACCAATCAAGTGAGCGTGATCGAAGTGTGCCCGGGACCAGGCTTCGCCGTGGATCCGGCCTGCAACTTGTGCGTCCCACAGCCGCCCAATTCCAGTGAGAAGTGGGCAGCACGGACCATCGGCGTTCTCGTGTGCTCCGCGGCCATGTACAGCACGTCGGGGTGCCTTGTGAGCGTGCTTCACTGTCGTGGAGAGGTTGGCGATGTCGCTCAGTTCAACACGCCACCATCGACGGCGACTGGCCAGATCGTGCATCCGTCGCCGCAGGATCAGTACATCGTATCGGCAATCATGAAAGACCCGCTCGGCAGTTCAGACTGGGCTGTCATGCGACTGGGAAGGAGCGAGGGTCTGACTGCGTTCCAGCGACAGGGCGAGGTTCGCCGCATCGGGCGAGCATTCTCGGTTGCGGTTGGCGATCCGCTGCGGACGGTCGGCTACGGAGCCGCGGTAGGGGCCACGGGGATTGGTCATGCAGCGCAGAAGGACAGTCCGGGTGCGGTCGTGACGTTGCTCTCAAGCATCATCTTCACGCACGATGGCTTTGTCCAAGCCGGCAACAGCGGCGGCGGAGTCGTGGTGCGCAAAAGCACGTCCAACCCAGCCGCCGTTGAGGTGCTCGCGGCAGTTGTCAGTACGATTTGCGATGATGGAGGCGGCCCAGTGGGCAGCAAGTGCATCTCCATTCCGTGGCCCGTTCGCCATGCGCCCTTCCTCGCCGCGATCGATTCGTTCTGTGCCGACTGCATCCGCGACTGCGACGGGGATGGCGTGATCTCGCCCGCCGACCGGACCATCCTTGTGAACTGGATCGCGACCTACAACCCGATGGGCGACCTGACGGGGAACGGGTTTGTGGACAGTGCC
>JBJXFQ010000128.1:0-11813 GCA_046155605.1 Phycisphaerales bacterium | reverse complement strand
TCTGGATGCTGGCCGCGGCGCTGGAGCGATCGCATCAGACCGCCGGAACCCTGGCGGACGCAAGAAAGACCGCGTAACTTATAAACTCAGCCGCCATCCACCTCCCACTGCGGATGGGACAGCCTCCGGGTGTGACCCTGCCCTGCCCTCTCGCCCTTACCTCCCCCCCCGCACCCAGCCGGCGGGGAATTCTACCCGAAGGGTCACGGGTCACGGCCGAGGCGGGCGGAGGCGTTCGGTCGCAACGCGGGTCACCGGCCCGCTCCGCCGTGCTGGGAGGGGGGGAGGGGGGGGCGACGGGTGCCTTGCCTGGGTAGGTCGCACCACCGGGGCGACTCTTGGCGAGGCTGGAGGGCGAGCGACGAGCCGCCTTTCGGAGCTCGGGCGCGACAATCGAAGAGAACTCAGTGGAACCAGAGGGAACGCAGGGACTTGGAGAAGGGGCAGACGGGTATCGAGACTCCTCGTGCCGTCGACTGTGGGCGACTTTGCGACGTCGGTGCGGTGGGCGAGAGCCACCATTCCGCCGATTCCACGAACTCGGCGGCACGGCTCAACTCGGTGCCACCCGCCGTAGTGGGCAGCAAGGTCGGCGCAGGAAAACGCCGGGGCGGGTTGCCTCCGGCGTGTCCATGCGAGTATGGGTTGTCGCTGGCTGTGCGCTCGGGTCACTCGGGCTTGAGGTTGATCGATTCGTCCCACCTACCCCAGCCCTTGCCACAGTTCGAGTCAACTGAGTAGGTCAGACTCAGCGACTTTGGACCGATGGTCCCGCTTCCGTTCCAGTCACGGTCCATGCAGGTGTTGCCATCATCGTGCCTGACGCGTGTCACGGTGATGGATTTGCCTTTGATCTTCAGAGAGACAACGACGCTCCCGATGGCGACGGACGTGCGTTGAATCTCCAGTTCATCCCCGTTGCGAGAGCGAACCGTCCATGTCGTGTTGCCGCCCGCACGATTCTTGGTAACCCACTTGCTGCCCACGGTCCACGCGGCCAATTCATCCACCGCTTCTGTTTCCTTCTTTTTCTCGGCAGGCGCAGGCTTCGGCTTCTCCACCTTCGGCTTCGTGGCGACCATCGGCAGCTTGACGTCCGGCAGCGCGGAAGCCAAGTCCACGTCCATCTTCCAATCACCGGCCAGTTTCACGAGGGCCGAGTCAAGCCGTAACGCTGCGTCGGTCACGTCGCGGAGGTCGCGCTGGAGCGTTCCGCGAGCCGCAAATCGCGCCTGCTCGTCCTGTGCCTTCACCGCCTGTCCCTGCGACTCGGCGCAGCCGTCGAGCGCATCGCGTAGACGATCAGCGAGTTTCCGCAGGTCGGCGACGGCTTTGCTCTCATCGTCGGAGAGATTACCCGCATCCTTCGCGGCACTGGCGGCTTTCTGGAAGTCGGCGAGAGCGGTTCGCAGTTGCTCGGCAACCTCGCTGAGCACCTTCGCGAGGTCGGCTTTGCCGTTCCCGTCCGCCCCGGCAGGGGTTCGGATCGAGGTCGCGCCAGCATCCATCGCCAGTTGCGCCAGTCGACGGACCTTGATTCCCGACTCCAGAAGGCGATTCTTCGCGGTCACGTTGGCATCCGCCATGACGGGGGACTTCAAACGAAAGCGATAGAGCTTGTCCGGATCGCGGCCCGTGAACGTGCCCCACCCAAGCCGCGTCCACAGCGCACCCTGCTCGGCGTCGAGTTCGGCGCGTCGCTTGAGGAGCACATCCTGATCGGTCTCGCGCCCGAGCCGCTCGGCCTCGGCCTGCTCCTCGCGCTCGCGGTCCTCCTTGCCGAGTGCGTCGAACCTCAGTTCTCGCCCGGTCTCCGTGGACGACTTGACCAGCCCGGCCACGAAGTCATCAGTGGAGAGCGGCCCCGATCCGCCCGCCGGTCGCTCTTCGATTTCTGAGGGTTTACGGGAGGTGGCGCTGGCCAGTTGCTTGTTCACCGCGCGAAGCCGGGCTTCGACGCGCGCCAAGTCGGTGGCGAGCGTGTTCAATCGCCGGTCGCTTCCTTCGGGCTGGGCGGCTTCCAGCATCGCCGCGTTCGCGGTGCTGGGCGCGAGCGGCGCAAGTTCGGTGGGCAGGACGGGCACGGCGGCGGTAGCCAGGCCGAGCCAGACGGCAAGGGTCTTTGCGTTCATGGAAACTCCTACGAGGGTGGCGACGAGGACGAGGGATGCGGCGATGGCGGCCGCGCGACGGAACGGACGGGATGAGGATGCGGGGTTGGGACGCTTGGACCAGACGACCGCCGAGGTCGGCTGGCCCGCGAGGTACCGATCAATGTCGGCGGCGAGTTCACCTGCGGACTGGTACCGCTGGGCGGGGTCTTTTTCGAGGGCTTTGAGGACGATGGCTTCGATGGTTTCGTTGACCAAACGCGGGTTGCGGCGGACGGGGGTGGATGCCCCGGTGGGCTTGGTCACAGGCGGGCCGAGTGTGCCACCAAAGCCAGCCGCCATCGCGTTGGTGGGCGTGTGCAACTCGGCGACCGTCTCGCTCGGCGGCTTGGGCTTGCTGTGGATGATGTTGTGGAGCACGTCGATGATGTTGCCGACGACCTCGTAGGGGAACGCGCCGCCGGTCAGGAGTTGGTAGAGCATCACCCCCAGGGCGTAGACATCGGAGCGGATATCCACCCCCCCGCCGCCGGCTTCGCCGTTGACGCCGGGCGTGCGAGCGCCGCTGGCCTGCTCGGGGCTGGCGTACTTCAACTTGCCGATGAACTGCCCCGTCACCGTGACATTGCGGTTCACGATGCCGTCGAAGGCGGTAGAGGCCATGCCGAAGTCGAGGATGTGGGGCTGGCCGGTGGCGTCGATGAGTATGTTCGAGGGCGAGAGGTCACGGTGGGTGATGCCCTTGCGGTGCGCGGCCTGGACTGTTTCGCAAATCGTCTTGAATAGCCGGAGCAAGTCGGCAGGCTGGGGCGCGACGTTCGCAGCGAAGGCTGCGTTGGTCCAGAGCGCATCCAGCGGCTTGCCGTCGATGAAGTTCATCACGAGGCAGTCGAGGCCCGAGCGCGTCCGGTCCGCCGCGATAGCGTGGACGATGCTGGGATGGTTGATGGCGCGGAGGGCGTTGATCTCGCGCTTCAACCGGGCGCGGGCTTCGTCGGTGGCGTGCGGCCCGCCGTGGAGGACCTTGATCGCCACCACCCGCCCGTCCTTCTTCTGGATGCATTTGTAGACGGTCGCCTGACCACCCTCATCGAGCCGGTCGAGCAGTTCGTAGCCGTCGATCTCGACCTTCAACTTCGCCAGCAAGCGCGGCGGAAGTTCCGACCTGCTTGCGGGCGTTGTCGGCTTCGTGGTTGGAGGGGTGGGATCGGGCATGGTTCAGCCGGTGGTGTTATCGAGATGGTCGAAGGTCTCGCGGAGCGCCTTGCCGACGCGGGTCTTGGCTTGACGGACGCTGTCCTCGCTCATGCCGAGGGCGGGGGCGGCGGCACTTGCTACGCTCTCCTTCATGGCCGAGGCCGTCAAACTCCAGCCGTTGTTCCTCCTGAGCGACGAGCCGATCGGCATCAGCGTGGACGACGGGCTGGGGATGAATCAAACCGCCCGCGTCATCGCCGAGGCGGCGCTCGGGGCGGCGACGCCCTTCACCGTGGGCATCTTCGGTGCGTGGGGGCACGGCAAGACCTCGCTGCTCAACGCGGCCCGCACGCTGTTGGAGCCGGTGCTGCCCGACGGCACCGTCACGCGCCCGCACCCGCATGTGGTGACGGTGCAGTTCAACGCGTGGCGGTACGAGAAGGAGGAGCACCCGATCGTGCCGCTGGTGGCTTCGATCGCCCGAGCCGTGAAGCAGCGACTGGATGACGACACCACCTTCGGGCGGGCCGTGGGCGAGAAGGGCAAGGCGATCGCCACCACGCTCTATGACGGGGCGTTGTCTCTCATCGGCGCGGTGAAACTTGAAACCAAAGGGCGGCTGGGCAATCCCGCGCTCGCGCAGGTCGAAGGGGGGATCGCCCTCGACGCGGGCACGGCGCAGAAGAACCTCGCCGCGCGTCAAGCCAAGCGGGAAGCGGCCGCCCAGCCCCGCATCCATTCGTGGATCGACCAGTCCCTCTACCTCTCCGCCTTCGACGACCTGGCCCGCCTGCACGCCGCGGCGAAGATGAGCGGTGCTAACGCAACCGGGCAGGCCCCGGTCATCGTGGTCTTCATCGACGACCTGGACCGCTGCCGCCCCGAGGCGGCGGTGGAGATCCTCGAAGGGATCAAACTCGTCCTGGCCCAGCCGGGGTTTGTCTTCGTGCTGGCCCTCTACCGCGAGGTGATCGAGCGGTACCTGGACCGCCAGTCCGAGGTCCGCTACGGCGACAAGCACAAGTCGATCGGCGAGGGGTACATCGACAAGATCGTGCAGTTGCCGCTGTGGCTCCCGTCGCACGAAGGGGCCTTTGAGAGGTACATCCACCGGCTCATCGACACCAAACTCGCGGACGGCCTTCTGCCGCACGACCGCGATGCAAAGAACCCGGCCGTTGCGGCGACCAACGCGCTGCTCGATGCGGTGCGGCAGGCCGTGCCCCTGCTGGCGCGGCTCAGTTCGCACTCGCCCCGCAAACTCGTGCGCAAGATCAACGAACTCCTGATCGACGACCGCCTGCTCCCGGAAAACGCGCACACGATCATCAACTGCAAGCCCGAGGAGCGGCGGGCGATCCTCTTTCCCTTGTGCCTGATCCGGCGCGCGCTGCTCGAGTTGCCCCTGCCCCAGCAGATGAAGCCCCTGCTGGAGAACGACACCCTCTGCGCCGCGCTGGCGACGTACCGCCCCGACCTGGCGGACAAAGCCGACGACGACGGCAACGTCGCGCCCATGCTCTTCCGCGACGCGCTCAAGGCCAAATCGCAGGCCTCCGGCCCGCGCGACGCCAAGCCCGACGCGGACGCCTCCACGCCGGCGCCCGACGCGAGCGACCCGGCGCTGAGCGGCATCGATGCCGCGACCGCCGGTCGATGGCTCAAAGCCACCGACTGCCTGTCTTTGGAACCGTACCGCGCGGTGCTGCTCAACACCACGGCGGGGCGGGCGTACCTGGCTCACCATGCCGGGCGGCGCCTGGTCGCACAGGCGATCACGACGCAGGCCGTGACGCCCGCCGCCCCCGCCACCAAGCCGGTCGAGGCGGCTACTGCGGGCACGAGCACGGGCGAAGCCGCCGCCCGTGCCAAGTCCGCGCCCATCACCATCAGCGATGAACTGCGCCAGGAGATCGCGATCATCGAGCGCGCGGTGCGGAAGCACCTGAGCCTGAAGGCCGACGCCCCCCTCGGCCCCGCCGAGTTGGCCCGCGTCACGGAACTCAACCTCGCGGGCGACCCGATCACCGATGCCGGCGCGGCGTGGCTGGCCCGCGCGGACTCGGGGCTCACGGCCCTGACCTCGCTCTATCTCTGGAACACGAAAATCACCGACGCGGGGGCGAAGGCGCTGGCGGCCAAGGACTCGGGGCTCACGGCCCTGACCTCGCTCTCCCTCGGCGGCACCCAAGTCACCGACGCGGGAGCGGCGGCACTGAAGAAGCGGTGGCCTGGGATCACGATCTATCGCTGACCGGCACAAGGCAGTGCCGAGTTCCGGACCTTCTCTGCGACAGGCGGCGCGACTTCGCGGGCTTCCGTCGGGGGATGGAGGTCCGGAGGAAGGGGTCTTTGCGTCTTGCGCAAAACCCCTTCCTCTGGCCAGCGAGCGATTCCCGCCGTGCGCGGGCGATTCGCCGGGCCATCGCACCACATGACCGAGCCTCCGCTCGCTCCGACCGGTCATCGGGACGAACCGACCGAAGGTCCGTCGCGGCTGACGGACGGGCGGTTCGCCCCGACCGAGCCTCCGTCGGGACGAACCAAGAGGCGGTCCGGGCGAACCGAGCGTTGGTACGAACGAACCGAAGGCCCGTCGGGGCGTGCGAACTGACCGTTCTTGCGCAGAGACCGCGTTCCCGGTGCGTCAACGCGGTAGCGCAAGCGTGCGAGGTCGCTCACACAGCCTTCGTGGTTCATGACTCGGCATTCGTAAGAGACGATGCGCGAGTGGGGTCCACCTGTCGAACGCCGAACCCCGAATGCCGAACCCCCTCTCCTACGCGGCAACTTATCAAGCCCTCTCCGCCGTCCGATACGAGTTGTGGCCACGTCCTCGGCCCTTGCTCGGCTGCGTCGGCGGAGCCCCGGGAGAGGAACGGCCCTCGGAGACTGTCCATGCCCATTCTGCCAAGAGGAAACATCGAGAAGGTCGAGTTCGTCGAGAGCCATGTCCCGGTCTGGACCACCAACGCCACCGCGATCGGGCTCACGTCGCTGCAGGTCTCGGCCCTGGGCACCGCCGCGACGACCGCCCGCGCTGCCTTCAACAGCGCCGAGGCCGCGCGCGACGCCGCCAAGGCCGCCACCGCGAACTTCTATAACAAGGTTCGCGACATGACCGACCTCGCCTCGGACGCGATCAAGGCGATCAAACTCAAGGCCGCCCAGAGCAACGACCCGAATGTCTATGTGCTGGCGCAGATTCCCGCGCCGCTCCCGCCCGGCCCGCCGCCGGCGCTCCAGGCCCCCACCGACGTCGTCGCCGACCCCAACGCCGACGGCACGGTGACCATCAAGTGGAAGGGGCTCAGCGAGTTCCAGACCTTCTTCAGCGTGTGGCGGCGGCTCCCCGCGGGCGAGTGGGTGCAACTCGGCTCGACGGCGGTCAAGAAGTTCATCGACGCGGGCGTGCCGAGCCCCGTGCCCGAGAGCGTCGTGTATCAGGTTCGCGCGCAGCGCGGCAACGAGGTCGGGCCGCCCAGCACCTTTGCCGAGGTCCAGTTCGGCGGGGGTGGCGGGCAGTCTTTTACCTCCGGGGGGATCGCGGGGTTTGTGGGGGGCGGCGGAAACTCCGAAGGCGCTGGAACGGCGCACGAGGCGGCGTAGAACCGCCGGCGCCGCACGACGGCGGCGACAAGGAAGAAGCGGCGTAGGCAAAGCAGCAACGCAGCAAAGCGGCAAAGATGGAACGCAGCCCAGCGGCTCCATGCTGCCGTGCGGTGAGTATCTGTGTCACTGTGCCCTGTGGCCGCGCTATTCCTCGTCGAATCCCGCATCGACGAGTTTCTTGAGTGCCGCGCAGGCCGCGGGTGCGTCGTCGCCCTCGGCGGTGATCTTCAGCACCGTCCCCTTGGTCGCCGCCAGCAGCATCATGTGCATGATGGACTTGCCGTCGACCTCCTGATCGTCGCGGCTGACGCGGACCTCGGACTTGAACTTCATCGCCTCGTCAACGAACGCCATCGCTGGGCGCGCGTGCAGCCCGAGGCGATTGACGATCGTGGCGTTGACCGAGTGGCGTCCAGACACGCGGGGCCTCGGGGGAAGAAGGGACGAAGGGACAAGGGGACGAAGGGACAGGGGGAAGAATGGACAGGAGGCGAAGTGAAAGAGGGAAGAAGGGGCAGGGGACGAAGGGACAAGGCGAAGAAAGCGACGAGCGACAGGCTAGCCGGTGATGAGTTGGTTGTCGGCCTCGTCGAGGAGCGTTCGGACCTCGTCCGCCGTGCGTGCCTGCCGCAGGAATCGGCGGAAGGTCTCCTTGCTCAGGTTCTTGAAGATGACCTCCATGGCGTGGAGGTGGTCCTCGGGCCGGTCTTCAGGCGAGAGCAGGAGGAAGACCGAATAGACGGGCTGCTTGTCGAGGGCGTTGAAGTCGACGCCGCGCTCGGAGAGCCCGACGGCGGCGGTCATGGTCTTGACGCCCTGGTGCTTGACGTGCGGGACGGCGACGCCGCGCCCGAAGCCGGTCGAGCCGCGTCGCTCGCGCTCGAGGACCGAGCGGACGAGGTCGTCGCGGAGGCGTGCGGGAGCGGCACCGGAACTCACGAGCGAGTCGACGAGTTCGATGATGGCGTCGTCGCGCTGGGCCGAGCCCAGCCGAGCAACGATCGCGCCGGAAGCCACGAGTTGGGAGAGTCGCATGGTCAGCGGTGCCCGTTCTTGAGTCGTTCCTTGAAATCCGCGAGTTGCCGCGACGACTTCTGGACGCAGGCGTCGATCGCGGCGTAGAGGTCCTCGTCCTGCGCGTGCGTGACGAAGTCGGCGTGCTTCTCGACATCGACCACTAACTCGACGCCGAACTTGCCGTGGTGGTGGTGGTCCTCGCGCGTGAGTCGGAAGGTGACCTGCTGCACACCGTCGAAGTACTTGGGCAGTTTCTGTGCCTTCGTCTCCGCGTGCGAGCGGATGGCGTCGGTCACATCCAGGTTCCGTCCCACGACCTCGATCCTCATCGGTAGTTCTCCGCGCGGGCAAGCCCGCTCGTCCTAGTCTAGTCGCGCCTGGGTCGTCCCACCGGCGGCCTGCTTCTCGGGGACCAGCACGCCGCCCGTGAGCGCGAAGCGCACGGCCTCGTCGATGGTCATCGAGACATCGACGACCTCTCGTTGCGGGACCGTGATGACAAAGCCCGTGAAGGGCGTCGGTGTGGAGGGGATGAAAATGGAGACGCACGGTTCGCCGGCAGCGTTCCAGGCGTCGCGGATCGAGTCGCCGCTGACGAAGCCGAGGCTCCAGCATCCCTGCCTTGGATATTGCACCAGGACCACGCGCTTGAAGGCCATCTGGCGTTCGCCGATGACGAGATCGACGGCCTGCTTGACGTGGGGGTAGATCTGCTTGAAGATGGGCACGCGGCCGATGAGCCGCTCGATGCGCGAGTACATTCGCCGGCCGATCAGCCCCCCCAGCAGCAAGCCGGCGAGGTAGATGAGCAGAATCGCCAGCGCGAGGCCCATGCCCGAGAGATACCAGCGCTGGGACCAGTAGTCGCGGAGGTTCCGTCCGCGGATCTCGCGGTCGATGGCCGCGGACGAGGCGTTGCGCAGCGACTGGCCCTCGGGCCTGCGGATGAAGTCCTGACGCTCATCAGGGTTGACTTCGTACCAGGCGGGACGGGAGGCTGGGCCGACGACCCATGGCGTGACCTCTACGACCGCCCACCGAACACCGCGATTGATGGGGGCGGCGACGTTGTTGAAGACGAAGACGAAGGCGTACCAGAGGATCCAGAGCGTGAGGACGGAGGGAAGGAGAACCGTCAGCCCGCGCCCGAAAAAGCGGCGGAAATCGGTCATAAACGTGGTGCGCTTGCGAGCCATGCGCGCGACTCCCCGGTGTCGTGCGCCCGAGGGCGTCGCTCCGGTCGTAATGGGCCTGAAAGGACTCGAACCTTCGACCTCACCCTTATCAGGGGTGCGCTCTAGCCAGCTGAGCTACAAGCCCGAGGCCGACGATGGTAGGGGGAACTCTTGCGGTGTCAAACTCTTCGCGCATTCTGCATCGGGAGTTTGCCCGGGGTGCGACGAACCCCCTTTACAAACCGCCCGAAGTATGGGATACTCGGCCGGTGTAGGAGAGATGGGGCACGGCATTGGGCTGTGCGCATTCGCGCGAGACTCGTGGGCCGTGAAGCCTGTTGTGTGAGGAGACGAGATTGATTCGAATCTCGTGTGTTGTTGCTCTGGCTGCCGTGGTGAGCGGTGCGCACGCTTCACAGGCTCCTCCGGGCGGGTTCGACGCCATCGCGGGAGTCCGCTCGCACTCCGGGCGGCTTCTCGTCAGGCCCGTTCAACCGGCGGCTTGGGTCGCCTCTGGCCTTACACCCGGACAGGCTGCGTCTCGCTATGAGGCCGCTCGCCGGGGGCTCGGGCCGTGGCGGGTTTGTATCATCGACGCCATCGACACGCACGTCGTCTCGCTGCCCGCCGACATGAGCGAGCATGAGTGGGCAGACGATCTTCTGGCCACCGGCGACTACGAGTTCGTCGAGCCGGATTGGATCGTGAGTCCCGCGAGCACGAGTCCTGACGATCCGTGGTACCCCAACCAGTGGCACCTCGACGCGATCCACGCGCCGGCTGCGTGGGATATTGAAACTGGCGACGGCTCCATCACCTGCGCCATCGTGGATACGGGCGTCGATCTCACGCATCCGGACCTGGCTGCGGCGCTCGTCCCGGGCTTCAACGCCGTGACCAGACTCCCGCAGGGCATGGGCGGGCAGGTTTCGGACGTGAGCGGCCACGGGACGGCGGTGGCGGGAACCGCCGGCGCGGTGGGCAACAACGCGATCGGCGGCTCTGGCGTGGGCTGGGGTTTGCGCATCATGCCGGTTCGCGCCTCGAACTTCTCCAGCGGCTCGGCGTTTCTCAGCGACATCCTGTACGGCGCGATCTGGGCTGCCGCCAACGGCGCACGAGTTGTCAATGTCAGTTTCGCGGGGGTTGAGAACCAGGCCGCCCAGGCCACCGGTGCCGCGATCACGGCGAACTACGGCGGGCTGCTTTTCTGGGCCGCGGGTAACTCCGGCACGAACCTCTCGTGGTTCGATTGGCCAGACGTCGTCGTGGTCGGCTCGACCGACGTAACGGGCGATCGTGCGCCCGACTCATGCTGGGGCCGGGCGCTCGACATCGGCGCTCCCGGCGTCGGCCTCTACGTCTGCGCTCGGGGAGGCGGCTATGCGCCCGTGAGCGGCACGAGTTATGCCTCGCCAGTCGCCGCCGCTTCCGCCGCCATGGTTTGGACCCTCCATCCATCCTCAACCCCAGCGCAGGTGATGAACCTTCTCTATTCGACGTGTGGACCACTCCGTCCGAACACCGAATCGGACGCGCTTGGGGCGGGTCGCGTGGATCTCGGCATGGCGATCACGGGCACGACCATCGCCAGCGCCGGCGAGATCAACGTACTCTCACATACTCATGCCGTGGCCGGTGAGTTGCTCGGCTTGCGTGTGAAGTATTACGCCTGCGACACCGCGACCACCATGCCACCCTTCACCTCGGCACCGATCGCCAGCGCCCTTGCGAAGCGCCTCGAGTTTCTTCCCGCGACATGGCCGGGGAACCCGCTCGCCACCAACTTCGCCGCGCAGTTCACGGGCTTGTTCTGGGTGCCCGTCGACGCGCCCTACACCTTTGTCGTCGAGTCGCGCGATGGTGCCAATCTGTATGTCGGCGGCTCGCTCGTCGTCGTCAACGACGGCCTCCATCCCCTGCGATCACGATCGGGCACGGTCACGCTCGAGGGCGGTTATCACGAAATCCGAGTCGACTATTTCACACGCAGCGCGGATTCGACGCTGGTCGTGCGGGTCCGCGGAGGCGGGCAGGGCGATGCGATACCCAATGGCGATACGCTCTCGCACGATCAGGTCGCCGTGAGCATTCCTACCGCAACGCGTCGTTGAGCGACCGCGGTAGGCATCTGACCGTGCTCTGACGCCGGAGCGTCACGCCTTGCTCACCGTTCGTTGCTCGATGCGCTTCTCGGAGGCCGTGCGCACGAGCAGGTTCACATAACTACCCGGCGTGTGAATCTGGTCTGCCTCGATCGTGCCGGTGGGCACAATCTCCTCGACCTCCGCGATCACGAACGCCGCGGCTGTCGCCATCATCGGGTTGAAGTTCCTTGCCGTCTTGCGATAGACGAGGTTTCCGAACTCGTCCGACTTCCACGCCTTCACGAGCGACAGGTCTGCGTACAGCCCGGTCTCAAGCACGTAGTCCCGCGGCTCGCCCTCGCGGATGGGCTTGGCCAGCGGGATCTGCGGCGTGCCGAGCCCCGCCGACGTGTGTGTGCTGCTGCGGCCCGCGTAGCCGCGCCCGGGAATCGTCGCCCCGCCGACGGCCTGGTTGGGCCGGAAGAGTTCGCGCGTCTCCTTGCCCTCGGCGACGATCGTCCCCGCGCCCGTCGCGGTGTAGAACGCTGGAATGCCCGCGCCCCCGGCACGGATCCGCTCGGCTAGCGTCCCCTGCGGGTTGAACTCGACCTCGA
>JBJXFQ010000092.1:0-3695 GCA_046155605.1 Phycisphaerales bacterium | reverse complement strand
GCGCCCATCCGTGCCGCTCCGTTCCGGCACGATCCTCGCGTGCCCGGAGGAAGCTACATCAACTTCGGCCATGGCGCAACCAAACATGCGCCGTACGGGCGCTACGCGTTCACGAAAGCCGCTCTAGTGCCGTGATCGTGAGGTCGATCGAGGAGCAGCGTGCCGCATGGCGGCAGTTTGGTGCAGCCTTTGGCAATGAAATGCAGCATGCGTATTATTTGCGAATGGCTGATTATTATAAGCACGGGTAGGCGCACAGTGATTTTTCTGCCTCGACACTCACCGCGCCAACTGATCGCTCACCGCGCCAACTGGTCAATCCGGTAGGTCATCACCTTTGGCGTCTCGATGCCGGTGACGACCTTCCAGAACGGCTCGCCGAGCCCATCGGCGTGCCACGCCTGGAACTGGCCGTCGGGCTTGCGCGAGTAGACCTCGAGCCCCTCGCTGCCCACCGAGACCAGCCGATGGATCATGAGGAGGTCGTCGCTGGCGTATTCGGCCTCGGCGGCCACGCCGGCGATCGCGTCGACGAGTCGGCCAAAGAGCGGCTCGTCGTGGCCGAGCAGGACGTCGGCGTCATGCCAGACATAGAAGCGGAACTTGCTCGCGGGTCGCCCGCGATAGACCTCTCGTGAGCGGAGCAGGGCGGTGACCCCGCGCGGGCCGTCGACTCGCCGCTCGATGGCGGGCCCGGCGATGGCCCGCTCCAACTGGTAGCAGAACGAGTCGAGGTCGGTGATGAACCGGCCGTAGAGGGTGCAGACCTCGGCATCGCGCAGGCCCTGGAGGAACTGCCCGAGGGAGACGGCGAAGTGCATCCGCCGCGCGCCCGACGGGGAGATCGCCGCCAGATGGTGCTCGTCGAGCAACTGGGCGACATCGGCCTGCCAGTTGGCCACGCCGAGCGGAGTCGTGGGATGTCGCGTGAGCGCGCTCATCGCTCACTCAACCCCCTGCTGATAGTCCTATAACACACCACAAGCCCCTCTGCGTTGTGCCAAGCCCCAAGTGCCGCGGCCAAGTCAAAGAACTCCCGCTTCATCTATTGTGCATCACGATTTCACGATTCGCCAATCCGCATCGCCCTCAAAATCGGGAAAAGTTGCGCGATTTTACACATGAGCTGCCATCATGCCCGATAATATGCTGTTCCAATGCGTCCCAAGTTCGCCAAAGCCCCAAGATTCTCGGGTTGGCATTATACGGCCTTTTGGCTTCGACGCTAGCCCTAACGCACAGATTGGGGTCGCTCACCCCCCCATCCACGGCATCCTGACAGCGCCAGCGCGGTTCCAATCGGGCTTTGGACCAATCAACTCGACCGATGTCGCCTTCCGAGTGTGGGCTGCCGCGGACGGGCGTGGTGGCAATCCTTGCGCGTCAATCGGTGGTTATTGACGCGTGAGAAGGCCGACGCGAGGGCGATAGAGAGTCTTCGGCGTTACAGTGCCGGTGACCATGGCCACGATCGAACCCACCTTGCCTTTTCATCTCGCTCGCGCGTACGGCGTGCAGCCGCCGGTGCGGCCGTCGCCCGTTGTCACGACGGTGCCACGCACCACAGCGATTGCCGATTCGGTGAGCAAGCCGGATGTCGCGAGCGTTCGTGAGCGGCTCGTGGCCGCGGTCGTGCCGGGGCGTGTTGATTTCAGCGGCACGGAGCCGGCGCAGTCGATGTCGTTCTATCGCCATCCGGCGGATCGGAATGCGGCAGCCACGGGTGTGCAGGCGGGTCGAGTGATTGACGTCACGGGCTGAGCAACGGCATTCGTGATTCTTCACTCGGCATTCGCAGCAGGCAGGACGGCTTGGTGCCGGCCAAAAGGGTGTGCGGCCGAATCGGGTGCTATTTCAAACGCTCCTCGACCTGCCCGTGCAGTTCCTTGAGTTCCTCGGCGCGGTCGCGCGGCATGACCAGGGTGGCGTCGGGCGTGTGGACCACGATGAGGTCTTTGCAGCCGAGGAGGGCGACGGTGTGACCCGGCGCGGTGTTGACGAGGAGCGAGCCGGAGGAGTTGACGAGGATGCCCTTGCCGCCGTCGGCCCCGCCGAGCGCCTGGCGATTGTCGGCCTTGTCGGGTTCGAGGGTCTGGCCATAGCTGGGCCAACTGCCGACGTCGAGCCAGCGGAGGTCCATCTGGACGGTGCAGACGCTGAAGGCGCGGTCCTTGGATTTGGAGGCGGGCTCCATGATCGCGTAATCGACGCTGGTTTTGGGGAGGGTTGGGTAGACGCGGGCGAGCACTTCACGGGCGCGGGGCGTGCCCCATGCGTCCTGGACTTCCTTGAGCCCGGCGTGGCTTTCGGGCTTGAAGCGGGCGAGGGCTTCCATGACGGTGGAGGCTCGCCAGACGAACATGCCGCTGTTCCAGCCGAAGACGCCGGACTGGACGTAGGCCATTGCGCGCGGGAGGTCGGGCTTTTCGACGAAGCGAGCGACCTTGAAGGCGAGTGACTCGTTGCCGGCCAGTGGCGTGCCGCGCTCGACGTAGCCGAAGCCGGTGGCGGGATACGTGGGCTTAATCGAGAACGTGACGAGGCGGGTGGGATCGGCCTCGACGAGTTTGAAGCCGAGGTCCATGAGTTCGCGGAAGCGATCGTGGGGCTCGATGATGTGATCGGCCGTCAGCACGGCGAAGACCGCGTCGGGGTCGAGTTTCTGGAAGACGGCGGCGGCGAGGCCGACGGCGTTGACGGTGTCGCGGCCCATCGGCTCGCCGAGAATGCGATGGTCCTCGAAGCCCGGGAGCGATTCGAGGATCGCGGCGCGATAGCCCTCGGCGGTGCAGATGTACTGCTGCGCGGGCGGGATGAGGCCTTCGAGGCGATCGACGGCGAGTTCGAGGAGCGACTTGGGGCGAGCATGGCCTGGCTGCTCGATAAATCGGAGGAGTTGCTTGGGTTTGTCCTTGCGGCTCATGGGCCAAAGCCGCGTGCCCGCCCCGCCCGCCATCACCATCGCGTATCGCATAGGGGCGGAGTCTATACCGGTGTACGTAGCCCGCGCCGGGCTCAATCCACTCCCAGCAGGATCTCGATGGTGCGTTGGTCGAGGCGCTCGTAGGGGAGCGGGCGGGCGGCGAGGGCGGCACGATCGAACTCCATCCCCAGCAGCGTCTCGGCGTGCGATTTCGTGAAGGTCTCGCAGAGTTTGTCGAGGTCCTTGCCGGGGCTGTTGATCTGCTTGAGGAGGCTCTTGATCGTCGAGTCGGCGGCCCAGCGTTTGGCCTTGTCACGGAGGATGAGGTAGGTGCGCATGCAGCCGCGGGCGAACTCGATGACGTCGTCGCGGTCGGCGGTGCGGTAGGCGTGGGCGTCGAAGTGTCGGAAGCCGTCGTAGCCCTGCTCTTCGAGGAGTTTGACGAGGAAGAAGGCGGACTTGGGGTCGGCGCTGCCGAAGCGGAAGTCCTGGTCGTAGCGGCCGAACTGCTGGTCGTTGAGGTCGATGTGGAAGAGTTTGCCCGCGGCGATAGCCTGGGCGACGCCATGCGTGAAGTTGAGGCCCGCCATGTGCTCGTGGGCCACTTCGGGATTGACACCGACAAGATCCGGGTGCTTGAGCGTAGGGATGAAGCCGAGGTAGTGGCCGGTGGTGGCGAAATACATGTGGCCGCGCGGCTCGTTGGGCTTGGCCTCGAGCGCGAAGCGATACTCGTAGCGCCGATGGATCGAATAGTCGCAGAGGAAATCGA
>JBJXFQ010000073.1:0-18882 GCA_046155605.1 Phycisphaerales bacterium | reverse complement strand
CCCCCCCCCCCCCCCCCCCCCCGAGCAACCCGCCGAGTAATCTCCGTTCGCCTTCCGAACGCGGTTCGTGTGCCTTCCGGGCCGCCCCCGGATCGCTCATGCACCCGCTCGCGTGGTCCGATACCATGCCCACAACGCGAGGAGCGGGCGTGAAATCCGAGCAACTTTATCATCGGTTGCGTGCATTCTCCGCGTGGCGAGTTCATATGGCTCGCTACCCCGGCGGGTTGTTGCCCGCGTCGATGGCGGCTCGCGTTCTGGGCGTGAAAAGGCAGCGGATTTACCAGTTGATCGCCGAGCAACGCTTGCCGACGGTCGAGCTCTATCCCGGAAGTAATCTACGATTGATTCCATTCGATGCTCTTATGTCCGCACCTACGTTGATGGAGCGTGGGAGGCCACGGGATTTCAGTGTCAAGGAAGGTCCGCCCCGGCGCGGACCCCGCCCCAACCCGTGGGGCGAGCCGGGCGGCGGACCCCAGCCGGTGGGATTTTTCGTCCCGGTGAAGGAAAAATGAAAAAAAATCGTAACTGCTTGCCAATGCTAGACTTATCGCAACGTCCTATAATGTATGTTATGTAAAATTCAATACTTCGGGCGCTCTTCCGAGCCTCCGACACGCCGCTGGCCGCGAACCCGTCCACTGCCGGCTATAGCGCCACCTCGAACCACAGCGTGCATGGACACGGATCGTCGTTGTACCGCTCACGCGGCTTGAAGCCCAGCGCCGTGTATACTGCGATCGCCGCCGCCATGTTGTTGTCCGTGTCCAGCCGCATCGTGCGATGGCCCGCGTGCCGCGCCGCCTCCACGATGCACGAGGCCAGCGCATGGCCCAGCCCTTGCCCTCGATGCGACGGGCGAATGAACATCCGCTTCATCTCGCACACGCCCGCGTCGTTCATCGGCCGCATAGCCACGCACCCGACCGCTTCGTCGCCGACCCACGCCAGAAGGATCGCGCCCTTGGGAACCGCGTACAGCCCCGGCAGTGTCGCCATCTCTCGCTCGAACCCCTGCACCTCGAGCGACAGGCCGATCTGCGGCAGCGACGAGGCGTACTCCACGCATAACGCATGAAACGCAGCGATCTCATCGGGCGTCTGTGCGTGGCGAATGCTGTAGCGTGACGCGGTCATTCTGCGTGTCATCCCTACGCGCGACAGGCGGACTCTACCTTCCGAACCATCGCCTCCAGGCCGCTAATCTCTGCGCTCAGTTTCGCGTAGCCGCGGCGAGTCTGGGTGGCACGAGCCTCGACGGACTTCTTGTCCTTGTCATCGCCTTTGGCACCCCGAAGTTCGTTGATCAGTTGGCCGAGCCCCTCCGCCGCCATCCGGCACACCTTGGCGTCCGCCTGAATCTGGATCATTTCTTTCTGTGTCGAGGTTGCCAGCGAGCGCAGTTTGATTTGATACGACTTTTTCGCCTCGGCCTCTTCCTTCTGGCACTTTGCCCGGATCTCCTTGAGCGCAGAGTCGTAGTCAGTTTCGAGCCCCTTCGCGGTCTGCTCCATTTTACTCAACGAACCGTCGTACTTGCTGGCGCTCGCGACGAGTTTGCCTAGGTCAGACGCCAACCCCGACACTTCTCCATCGATGTCTTTGACCGTTCGAGCCACGACGATTGCTCCTGTGAAATCAGCATATACTACTGCGCTGCTGCACATGTCGAAAGCACGTCTGCCAGTTTCACGAGTGATCCCTTGCCCGGCGTCTTGCGTGCCTTGAACTCGACGCTTCCCTCGGCCAGCGCCTTCTCGCCGATCGTCAGCCGCACAGGAATGCCGATGAGGTCCGCGTCCTTGAACTTCACGCCGGGACGCTCGTCGCGGTCGTCGATCAGCACGTCAACGCCCTTGGCCGCGAGGTCCGCCGCGATCTGTTGCGCGAGTTTCTGGTGCTCTTCACTGTCCGGCTTCATCAGCGTGATGAGCACGTGGTACGGCGCGATCGCCGCGGGCCAGATGATCCCGTCCGCATCGTGCGACATCTCGACGCACGCGGCCATTGTCCGGCTCACACCGATGCCGTAGCACCCCATGATCACCGACCGCCGCTGCTGCTGCGCATCGAGAATCGTCAGGCCCATTGCGTCGGAGTACTTCGTCCCGAGTTTGAAGATGTGCCCCACCTCGATGCCGCGTGCCGTTTCCAGTTTCGCGCCCGCCGCTCGCGGCGAGGGGTCGCCCGCCAGCGCGTTGCGGATGTCCGCGACCTTTACATAACTCGGGTCGTCGAGTTTCGCCCCGGCTTCCCGCCGCCAGTTGAAATGCTTGACGTGGTGGTCCTTCTTATCCGCGCCGCTGGCCCAGAAGCCGCCTTGGGACGCGTCCGCATCAACCAGCAACATCACGCCAGGAATCTGGTTCACCACTCGCGGGCTGACATAGCCGATCGCAAATCCAGCCTGCCTTGCCGCTTGCTCAGGAGCGAGCACAACCGCGTACCCCGACGCCGCCTTGACCTTGCCCTCGTTGACATCGTGATCGCCGCGAACCACCGCCACAACCCATGCGTGCTGCGGCGCTGCGCCTCCCCCGCTGCCACCCGCCCCGGCCCCCGCGCTCGGCACGACCTGAAACACAATCGTCTTGAGCATCCGGTCCGGCTTCACCTTCATGAACTTGCCGACCTCGTCGATGCCAGGCAAGTTTGGCGTGTGGACCTCCGTCAGTTCGCCCGTCGCCGGCTCCTGAAACGTGCCCCGTGCCCGCTCCCCAATCTCGCACTTCTCGACATTCGCCGCGTAGCCCGACACCGGGCACTTCAAAATCGTGTCCTCGCCGCTCGCGCAGTTGACCATGAACTCGTGCGACGCCGAGCCGCCGATCGGCCCGCTCTCGGCCTCCACCACCGTGAAATCCAGCCCGCACCGCCTGAAAATATTGTTGTACGCCGCGTACATCGCGTCGTACTGCTCGTTCAGCCCGCCCGGCCCCTCCACCGCCATCGTGAACGAGTACGCATCCTTCATAATAAACTCGCGGCAGCGCAAAAGCCCCGCCCGCGGCCGCGCCTCGTCGCGAAACTTAGTCTGAATCTGGTACAGGTTCAGCGGCAACTGCTTATACGAGTTGATCGAACCCTTCACCAGTTCCGTGATCGTCTCCTCGTGCGTCGGCCCGAGCGCCGACTCGTTGCCCTTGCGATCCGTCACGCGGAAGAGCAGGTCGCCGTACGCCTCGTCGCGCTTCGTCTCCTTATAGAACTCGAAGGGCACGATGACCGGCATGAACAACTCGGCCGCGCCCGCCGCGTTCATCTCCTCGCGCACGATCGCCATGACCTTGCCGAGCGTCCGCCACGCCAGCGGCAGGTAGTCGTACACGCCCGCCGACACCTTGCGGATAAACCCGGCACGGCTCAGCAGCACGTGCGAGGGCGTCTCGGCATCCGCCGGCGCTTCCCGCGTCGTGGGAATGAGTGTCTGGGACCAGCGGTGTACGTCGCCGCGACGGGTGGTGGTCAGATTCGTCGTGCTCGTTGGAGCGTTGTTCGGTGACGCGTTGTTCGTTGCCATGGGGCGGAAGGGTAGGTCGCACCTCCGGGGCGACTCTTCCCCCCGGCCTTGGGTGTCTCGACGCTACGCGTCAACTCCACTTTCTGCCCTGTCTGTGCCGACGCTTCGACTCGACTCGCTTCGTGGCACCGGTCTCCTGACCGGTGGCTACTTCCATCTACCGCTCATCGGCTTGGCTTTGGTGGCACAGGCGTCCCGCCTGTGCGTTCTCCGTGCCATCCTGTGCGTTCTCCGTGCCATCGAAGTCGTGCCTCTGAACGACTTCGATGCCTTCAGCCCCACGCTCATCCACGCGGCCCGCTAGCCGATGAACAACGCGCGTGCATCGATGCGCCAAGTCCGATGACCGATGAACACGAGCCGACCACCGATCCATGCCGCCGCGGTTATCGCGCCGAGCCGGGCGAGCATGGTTTGCTGGTGCCAGAGGAAGGGGTTTATGCAAAACCCCTTCCTCCGGACCTCCATCCCCCAGTAGAACCAAGAGTGTGGCAGCACGGATGTGTCGTGGGTCCGACTTTTGGGGGGGAGGGGGCGCGTGCCACCGACTTCGCTTCGAAGTCGGTGCGCCAGGGGTGCAGGCACCGAGTCCTCTTCGCAGACTCCGCGAACTCGGTGGCACGGTTCAACTCGGAACTACCCATCTGGACGTCGTTACAATACTTCTATGGCGATCACTGAAAGGGACGTCAAGATTCTCTGGGCGCGGGCCGCGGGCCATTGCTCTGCACCAGGCTGTCCCATCGACTTGACGCCCAGTCTGGCGAAGAGCGGAGACATTGTCCTTGGCGAGATGGCGCATGTAATCGGAAGGAGCCCCGGGGCTGCAAGAAGTAACCCGGCGATTGGCGCGGACGACGGCTATGACAATTTGATCCTGCTATGCCCAAACCATCACACGATCGTTGACAAAGGGGAGGCAGACCATCCCCCAGCATTGCTCAAGCGGTGGAAAGGTGACTGGGAAGCCGAGGTGACGAGAAGACTGATGACGCGCGTATCCGTGGGCGGCGGTGACATTCTTGAGATGCGACTCTGGACCTACTTCAACTTCGCTGCAATTCTTGAGTTGCATTCCAAACTCTGTCCGGGCGGCCTCCGATCAAGAGCGCTGGTCGAACTCCGCCTTAGCGGAGCGGTTACTGATGATGGCTTTCCAGTCGAGGGCACCCATGAACTCGCCACTGCCCGTACCCTTTTTGAGACTTGGCCGCAGCATCGCGCGCATGCTCTCCAACAATTCTATTCAAGCATGGTCGAACAGATTATCCACAAATCACCACCCCTCGATCTTGACGAAGTCTGGGGGATCAGAAAGCTCCGCGGCCTGCTTTACCCGACGGCGCTTGTCTGCCTTAACCGGCGCTGCCTTTTTAAGACGATCCGAAGGGTCGGCGAGCATGAGGAACGGCAGGCGCGATGCACCGCGCAAAAAATTGAAGTCGCATTCCAACTCAGTACATGGAATATATTCAGCAACTCCTCGCTGACTCTCCATCTGCGCGGTAGCAGTCGGGTTACGGCGCTGTTGATGATTCGGAGTGTCGAGCAAGTGAAGGACATGGCGCGTGTGCGTTTGATGATTAAAGCGACGCCGATTGCTCTCGGATCTGGCTTTGCACCCAGCCACGACCGAACGCCAGTCATCGCGGAGCGGAATCGGTTCGATGGGGAGGATTATGCTTTTTGAGAGGAGGGGCTCCTTCTTCCTCTGGCCAGCAATAGACAAGTGGAAAGCCAGACTCAGGACCAACAGGACTCAGGACCATCTTCTTGCTCCCTACGCTTCGTCTGTGACCCCCGCCCCCCCGATCAAGAACCACTTCTTCGACTTCGCGCCCGAGACGCTCCGCGCGTGGTGCGAGGCCCCCCCACGCCGCTGGCCCGGCTTCAAGGCCGACCAGATCCTCGAATGGGTCTACAAGAAGCGCGTCATCGACCCCATGGCCATGACCACACTCTCCAAACTCGAACGCGAGACGCTCGCACGGGAGGTGGTCTTTCTCTCCGGCCGCGTCGTGCGTGAGCAGGCCGCCAGCGACGGCACGCGGAAACTGCTGGTGGAGTGGGACGGAGGGACAAAGGGACGAAGGGACGAAGGGGGGGGAGCGACGCAGCGACGTAGCGACGGAGAGAACAGCAACGGCACGGAGCAACGAAGCGACGAAGGTGCCAACGGCCTCTCGTTGACGGTCCTCCTCCCCACTGCCGGGACGAATGGCGAGTCACCAGTCGACAGGGACCGTCGACCTACCCAAAGCATTGATCCCCGAATCGACCGGGACGGTCGATCTACCCAAAGCCTCAACCAAACCACCGCCGGCCCGCAGACCGAATGCGTGATGATCCCGAGCCTCGATCCCTCCGGCCCACGCCGCACCGCCTGCATCTCATCACAAGTCGGCTGCCCCGTCGGCTGCAAGTTCTGTGCCTCCGGCCTCGGCGGGTTCGAAGCCAACCTCTCCGCAGGCCGCATCGTCGAGCAGGTCTGGCTCTTGGGTACGCCGACGCTCCGCGGCGGCGCGGGTCCGAACCACCCGGGCAGCAGCGAATCTCAAAGTAATGGCGCGCTCGAAGAGCCGCCCCGGAGGGGCGGGGTACCCACGGCAGGCAGAATCACCAACGTCGTCTTCATGGGCATGGGCGAGCCGCTCGCCAATCTCCCCAACGTCGTCCGCGCTGTTCGCACCATTGCCGCGCTCTGGGGCCTCGGCATCTCCGCCCGCAAGATCACCATCTCCACCGTCGGCCTCCCCAAAGCCATCGAGAAACTCGCGCAGCAACTCGAACTCCCCGTCACGCTCGCCCTCTCGCTCCACGCGCCCAACGACGACCTCCGCCGCACGCTGATCCCCTGGGCCGAGTACACGACGATCGCCGATCTGCTCGCGGCCTGCCGCAAGTGGTTCGAGAAGACCGGCCGCGAGATCACGCTCGAGTACACGCTGCTCCGCGGCATCAACGACAAGCCCGAGCACGCCGTCGAACTCGCCCAGGTCGCCAAATCGCTCCGCGCCAACGTGAACCTGATCCGCTACAACGAGGTTGCGGGGCTGGATTTCAAACGCCCGCGCGACGAGGACGTCCGCGAGTTCCAGCGCCTGCTTGTCACGCGCAACGTGAACACGCACATCCGCCGAAGCCGAGGCCGCGACATCGCCGCCGCCTGCGGCCAGTTGCGCCACGAGACCGCGAAGGCATGACGCCCGCGACGGTCCATGTCCTGGCGCAGGCCGCCGCGAAGCGCAACCCCCACGACTGGGTCAACGAGTTCGTCTCGTTCTCGCTCTTTCACTTGCTCACGGTCTGCGTCTTCGGCACCGCGATGCTCGCCGCGTGCAAGTACGGTCGCATGTGCGGCGAGACGCCCCGCGAGGCCCGCTTTCGCCGCGGCTGGGGCTGGCTGGTGATTGTCTACCAGTCGTATTACACGTTCGGATACCTCTTCCCGAAAACTCTCTTCTTCCCGAGCAAGTTCTCGTGGGAAGAGAGCCTGCCGCTGCAGGTCTGCGACCTCGCAGCCTTCGTCGCCGGCGCGGCCATGGTCTGGCAGACACGCTGGCTGCGCGCGCTCCTCTATTTCTGGGGAATCGGCCTCTCCACGCAGGCCTTCTTCACGCCCACGCTTCGCACGGGCCTCGGCTCCGCTCACTACTGGATGTTCTGGATCGGCCACACGATGATCGTTGGTTCCGCCGTCTACGACATCGTCGTCCGCCGCTTCCGCCCCACGGCCAGGGACCTCGGCATCACCACCCTCATCTCGCTCGCGTATCTCGCCGTCGCCTTCGGAACCAACTTCCTCCTCGATCGCTCCGGCCTCCTCGCCCCGGGAGTGGTCTCAAACTACGGCTACATCGGGAACACCCGTCCCGAGAACCCGACGCTCATCGATGACCTCGGACCCTGGCCCGGCCGAGTCTTCATACTCGTGGCGATCGTGCTCGCTGACTTCGTCCTCTTGTGGGGCATCTGGCGCGTCGCGGCCCTCTTCCGCCGCAAGCCCGCGCCCCGGCCCGCCACTCAGCCGGACGAACCCCGGTGATCCTGCCGCTCGCCGCCATGCCAGATTGCGCCACCGAGTTTCGGCCCTTCACCGCCTGCCACTGGATCGCGCTGGCGTGCTGTGCCCTCGTCATGGCCGGGGTCTCAATCGCGGGCGTTCGCTTCCGTGGCACCTCTCGCGCCGTTCCCTTTCGCACCGGCCTCGGCTGGGCCATCCTCCTCTACAAAGTCGCCGAGACCATCTACGAGTGCCTGCCGCACCGCTTCGACATCGCCCACAGCCTCCCGCTCCAGTTCTGCGACCTCGCCGCCTTCGCCGCCGGCGGTGCCCTGCTCACGCAGCCCCGAACCTTCCGCATCCTCCTCTACTTCTGGGGCGCCGGCCTCACGTCCCTCGCCGTTCTCATGCCAACCCTGCACGCCGGTTACCTCCACGCCGATTTCTGGATCTTCTGGACCAGCCACGCCATGGTGCTGGCCGCCGTGCTCTATGACATCGTCGTCAATCGCTTCCGCCCCACTCGGGCCGACTTCCTTGTCGCCTCCGCGTGGGGATTCGCCTACCTCGCCGTCGTCACCATCGTCAATCTCGCGTTCGATGTGAACTACGGCTTCGTCGGCAATCCCCAATCCGGAAACCCCGTCGCGATCGAGCGCATCGGCCCCTGGCCCCAGCGAGTCTGGAAACTCACGGCTTCCGTCGCTCTCGTCTTCCTCGCCTTGTGGCAGGTCTGGTCTTTCGCCGCGCTCTTCCGTCGCGCGCCCGCCGCCCGTATCGATTAGAATGGCCCGATGGAACGCCTCTGCCTGGCGCTCATCCCCATCGCCTTCGTCCTCGCGCTCCCCGCCACCGCCGCGCTCATCCGCCTCGGTCACCGCCTCAAAACCTTCGATTCTCAGGGCGTCCCCGGCCAGATCAAAGCCTCGCGCCGCCGGGTTCCCAACACGGGCGGCATCGCCATTTTCTGGGCCATCATCGCCCCGATCCTCCTCGGCCTCGCCCTCCTCGCAAACATCGACGCCTCCCCTACTGCCGGTTGGCGCGACGACTTCAGTTTCCTCCCCGCCGACCTCCACGAATACGTCGCCGGCGTTCAGCAGCAAACGCCGATGGCCCTCGCGCTCCTCGCCTCTCTCACGCTCCTCCATGTGCTCGGCCTCTTCGACGACCGCCGACCACTCGGCCCATGGCTCAAACTTGCCATCATGGCCCTTCCCGCCCTCGCCATCCCGCTCCTCTTCCCCGATACCCGCCTCCTCACCCTCCTCGACCCGCACGTCGGCGGCCGCTGGCTCTCCATCCTCATCACCCTTCTCTGGTTCCTCGTCGTCACCAACGCCATGAACTTCATGGACAACATGGACGGCCTCTCCGCCGGCGTCGCCGCCGTTGCTTCCGCGTTCTTCCTCGCCGCCACGCTCACCTCCGGCTCGCCGCAGTGGTTCGTCGCCGCCTGCCTCGCCCTCGTCATGGGCGCCTGCCTCGGCTTCCTCTGCTTCAACCATCCCGCCCGCGGACCCGCACGCATCTACATGGGCGATGGCGGCTCGCTCGTCCTCGGCTTCCTGCTCGCCTTCCTCACCATCCGCACCACCTATGTGCCTGTGCAGATCGAGTATCTCGCTACCGCCCCGCCCGATGCCACTGGGCCGATCACGCAACGCACGCCCGCTGGCGCGTGGTACGGCCTGCTCATGCCTCTCGTCGTCCTCGCCGTCCCGTTGTACGACTTCGCCTCCGTCGTCGTCATCCGCCTCTCGCAGGGCCGCTCCCCCTTCGTCGGCGACACCCAGCACCTCTCCCACCGCCTTGTTCGTCGCGGCCTCGGCACCACCGCCGCCGTCTCCGTCATCCACGGCCTCACCGCCGTCACCGGCGCTGCCGGACTCGTCCTCGGCGCGCTCCGCCCGGCGCTCGCCATCGTCATCGGCCTGCAAGTCGCCCTCATCCTCGCGCTCATCGCCGTCTTTGAGTACGCATCGCCCACCAAGTCGCCTCCAGCGCCGGAGCGAAAGGCATGAGCACGAGCGAAAGCCCGGCCCAGCCCAGCCTCCGCGACTGGACTCTCTCGACGTGCTGGTGCCTCGTCCTGGCCCTCACTTGCGTTCGTGCCATCTCAACCTTTGAGGCCTTTCCCTGGTGGGACATCGATCCGACACGCATCGAAGCAACCTCCTCGGGCCTTCGTCCCACCGCCTCGCTCGCCATCGATCTCGCCATTCTCGCCGCTTCCGCCGCGGTCATGGCACTCGCCGCCGGCACGCTCGCCTGGTTCGCCATCATCGTTCTGGGCGCGGGCCTCGTCGCCATCGCGGCTCATGCGCTCATCATCAATGGCATCGACCTCGACAACCTCCGCATCGGCGCGACCTGGGCCGCCGCTGCCGCCGCCGCCTTGGCCGCTTGGAGCGCTCGACATCACTCCGTCATCGCACGCCTCACCGCCGCCGTGTTTCTGGGCAGCATCGCCATGCTCGCCGCCAAGGGCGCGGTGCAGGTCTTCATCGAGCATCCCACGACCCTCGCCCACTTTCGGCAGGATCCCAACGTCTTCCTCGAGTCCCAGGGTTGGTCGCCCGGCTCCTCCTCCGCCAGAGCCTTCGAGCGCCGCCTCTCGCATTCCGAGGCCACCGGCTGGTTCGGGCTCTCCAATATCCTCTCCTCCTTCGCCGCCGCGATGCTCGTCGCACTCGCCGCGTTCCTCTCCGCCGCCGTTCGCTCGAATCGCCGTGCGCGCGGCCAGGTCGCCGACGGATGGCTTGGCGTCGTCGCGTTGGGAATGCTCGCCGCCGGTGCTTGCCTCTGGCTCACCAACAGCAAAGGCGGCCTCACCGCCGCCGCCATCGGCATCGCCCTCCTCGCCGGCCGAATGCTCCTCTCGCGCGCCGCCCTCGCCCGCGTCGCTCTCGCCCTCACCCCGCGCGCCACCGGCCTCCTCTCCGTCGCCCTCGTCCTCTCCGCACTCCTCTCGCTCGTCGTCCGCGGTGCCGTCGGCGAACGCGTCGGCGAACTCAGCCTCCTCTTCCGTTGGTTCTACATCCGTGGCGCGTGGAGCATCTGGGCCGCCAATCCCGGCCTCGGCGTCGGCCCCGCCGATTTCAAAGACGCCTACATGCTCGCCAAGCCCGCCATCTCGCCCGAGGAAGTCTCCAGCCCCCACAGCGTCCTCTGGGATCTCGCCGCCTGCCTTGGCGTCGGAGGCATCGCGCTCGCCGCCCTCGTCGTCGCCGCGATTTACGCCGCGGGACGCGCCCTCTCGCCGTCCTCCTTGAGCCAACCGCGAGATGTGAGCCGACCGCGCGAGCGGTCGGATGGTTCGACTTCCGCTCCGTCCGATTTGAGCCGACCGCGCGAGCGGTCGGATTCCCTCTGGCCTCGCCGCGCCGAGCGCCGACTCCTCGCCCTCACGATCTGCGCCGCCTGCATCGCCAGCGCTTTCATTGAACGCTCCGCGGGCACCCCGGACACCGCCCTCCTCCGCGTTGTCGGGCTCGTCGGCTGGCTGGGCCTCTCCCTCGGCATCCTCGAAGTCGTTCGTGCCGCCCACGCCTGGGGTTGGGGCCTTGCACTCGCCGCCATCGTCCTCGCCACCCACGGCCAGATCGAAGTCACTCCCGTCTGGCAGGGCTCCGCGGCACTCTGGGCGATCCTCCTCGCCACCGGTGCCGGCTTGGGTACTTCCCCACACCCAACGACATCTCGCGCCGCCCGCGCGCGCACAATTGCTGCCCCCACGCTCGTCACCGTGTTCGCTCTCGCCATCGCCGTCCTTGGCCTCCCGCGCGTGACTGCATGGGAGCGAAACCTGCGCGATGCAGCCGAGTTTGTGCGCCCCGTTGCGCGCCTCACCGAACGCCTCCGAACCTTCCAGACTTCCACCGACCGCGGCACCGATTCCATCGACAAGATCGCCGCCGACGTCGGCGCGCTGCTCGGCGAGGTGCCGCCGCGAGACTCGCGCGCGTTCGATCTCGCGCTCGCGCGGCTGCTCACGACCCTCAGCGCGCGCGCCGAAACGCCCCTTCGCGCCGCCACCCACGCCTTCCCGACTCACACGGCAACCTCCGAAGCGCTCTGCCAACTGCTGGTTCAGCAGGCGTTCGCGTTCAGTGCGCAGGGGCTGACGGAGCAGTCCGAACGGTGCTTTACTGAGTCGATCGAGGCCGCCAAGGCGCTGGGCGCGCGCGCGCCACGGGTCGCGGCCAATCACGGCCTGATCGGCTCGATGTACGATGCCCATGCCAGGCATCGACTGCGCGAGGGCGTGTTGGAGCAGGCCATCGATGCTTGGAGGCTCGCTGCCGCGCTCGATCCCTTCGGCACGACGTTCCCGATGCGGATCGCCCGTGCCGAGGCGGCACTGAAGGACACCGACGAGGCGCGGTCGTGGGCGCAGCGCGTCCTGGACCTCGATCGCGGGCTACGGCTGGACCCGCTCCGGCAACTCACGCCCGACGAGCGCCGCGAGATGGAACGAATTGTGAAGGGTGAGTGAGGTCTGGCGTAATCCGAAGCGAGTTGTGGAACACCGGACAAGCCCCGTCTAGGATTGCGGCCCTCGGGCCGGGGTGGTCCCGGACTGAGCGAAACGGTGATCCCAAGGGGCGTTCCGCGATCGCGGCACGTCAGAAGGGGGCCTTGCGATGGAATCGCAGGAGCACCGGGATCCGCGATGAAGTCGGCCGCGGCCGATCGTCGCGGCACCCGGTCACAAGAGCACGATTGGAAACCGACGGCGTCGGGGATTCGCCCCCGGCGTCTGGAATCGGGTAGTTGAGAGACGCCATGACGACCGACCTCAGTCATATTCGCAACATCGGAATCTGTGCCCACATCGACGCCGGGAAGACCACGGTGTCGGAGCGCATCCTCTATTACACGGGCAAGACGTACAAGATGGGCGAGGTCCACGAGGGCACGGCCACGATGGACTTCCTGCAGGACGAGCAGGAGCGCGGCATCACGATTCAGTCGGCGGCGACAACGTGCCCGTGGGAGCACAAGGGCCGCGAGTACAAGATCAACCTGATCGACACGCCGGGGCACGTCGATTTCACGATCGAGGTCGAGCGATCGCTGCGTGTGCTGGACGGCGCGGTGGCGGTGTTCGACGGCAAGGAAGGCGTCGAGGCGCAGTCGGAGACGGTGTGGCGTCAGGCGGACCGCTACAAGGTGCCGCGGATCTGCTTCGTTAACAAGATGGACAAGATCGGCGCGGACTTTGATTTCTCGTTCAAGACGATCAAGCAGCGGCTGGGAGCCAACGGCATCGCCGTGCAGTATCCGATCGGCAAGGGCCACGAACTGCAGGGGATTATCGATCTGGTGACGATGCGCGCGTTCTACTTTGACGCCGACGAAAAGGGCGCGGTGGTGACGGAGAAGGACATCCCGCCGGAGTGGTCCGACACCGCCAACGAGTGGCACCACAAGTTGGTCGAGGGCGCGGCCGAGATGGACGACAACCTGACCGAGAAGTTCCTGACGGACGAGAAGTCAATCACGCCGGAGGAGATTCGCGGGGCGATCCGCAAGGGCACGATCAGCCGCAAGTGCTACCCGGTCATGTGCGGGGCCGCGCTTCGCAACATCGGCGTGCAGAACCTGCTCGATGCCGTGATCGAGTATCTGCCGTCGCCCGGCGAGGTCACGGCCGTTCAGGGCACGAACCCTCGTGACCCCGAGGAGAAGATGAGCCGCCCGCACGATGAGGCGGCCCCGTTCTCGGCGCTGGTGTTCAAAGTGGTTTCGGATCAGCACGGCGACCTGACGTACATGCGCATCTATTCGGGCAAACTCGCCAAGGGCACGCGGCTCCTGAACCCCGGCAACGGAAAGAAGGAGAACGCGAGCCGCATCTACGAGATGCACGCGCAGAACCGCATCCCGCTCGAGACGGTGAGCGCGGGTAACATCGTGGCCGTCGTGGGCATCAAGGACAGTTACACGGGCGACACGCTCTGCGACCCGGACGCGCCGATCATCTTGGAGCGAATGACGTTCCCCGAACCGGTGATCTCGATGTCGATCGAGCCCAAGACGACCGAGGACAAGCGCAAACTCTCGGACGCGCTCGCCACCATCCGTCGCGAGGATCCCTCGTTCCGCTACACTTTCGACGAGGAGACGGCCCAGACGATCATCTCGGGCATGGGCGAACTGCACCTCGACATCATCCGCACCAAACTCGTCCGCGACATGAAAATCGGCGTCGAGGTCGGGAAGCCCCGCGTCTCGTACCGCGAGACGATCACGCGCAAGGTTGAGTACGTCCGCGGCAAGTTCGTGAAGCAGACCGGCGGACGCGGCCAGTTCGGTGACGTCGTCATCGACCTTGAGCCGTACACGGCCGAGCGCGCCAAGGCCGACGAGTTGGACTTCACCGAGAACGTCGCGGTGGCCAACAAGGTCGTCGGCGGCGCGATCCCCAAGGAGTTCATCAAGCCGGCGATGGACGGCATCCGCACCACCGCGATGGCGGGCATGCGCGGCTATCAGATGATCAACATCAAGGCGACGGTCGTCGATGGCTCGAGCCACGCGGTGGACTCGTCGCAGGTGGCGTTCGAGCAGGCCGGGCGACTGGCGCTCATCAACGCGGTCGAGAAGGCGGGGCTCATCCTACTCGAGCCGATCATGAAGGTGGTGGTGACGGTGCCGGATGACTACCTGGGCAACATCACGGGCGACATCTCGAGTCGTCGCGGGATGATCATGGACACGGACGACCGCGGGCACATCAAACTCGTGACCTGCGAGATTCCGCTGTCGGAACTCTTCGGCTATACGACGACGCTCCGCGGCATGTCACAGGGCCGAGCCTCAGCAACGGTTGAGTTCTTGGAGTATCGCGCCATGCCGCCCAACCTGATGAAGCAGGTACTGGAAGGCAAGGAGAAGTAGATTCTCCATCTGGCCAAGGACTGAGGCCGGGGCTCAGAACGACTTTCCTGGCGGAGATTCTCGGACGCGGATTCGACGAGCAACACGCCGCTAGAGCAACCTCAGTTCTTTCGTAGCGTGTAGCCACAATGCGCGAAGCAGTGCTGGGCGTCGGAGGCGGTGACGGTGTCGATGACCGATTGGATGCGATTCCAGAGCGTTTCGCGGGTCCGGCATTCCAGCGATCGGAGCAGTTGCTTGATCTTTGAGAACACCATCTCGATGGGGTTGAGGTCGGGGCTGTAGGGCGGGAGGAACACCAGCTTGGCACCGCGTGACTCGATGACCCGGCGGGCGTGCTCGCTCTTGTGGCTTGAGAGGTTGTCGAGGATCACCACATCCCCGGGCCGCAGTTGCGGCATGAGCACCTGATCGATGAAGGCGTCGAACACGTCGCGGTTGATCGCACCGTCGACGACCGTCGAGCAGCGCACGCCTCTCACCCCCAACGCGGCGATCAGCGAGGTGGTCTTCCAGTGCCCGTGGGGCGTCTTGTCGATCAGCCGCTCGCCGATGGGTGCGCGGCCGCGGAGCCGGGTCATGTTGGTCTTGGCCCAGGTCTCGTCGATGAAGATCAGGCGGCCGGCCTCGAGCCCGGGCTGCTCCGCTTTCCAATCTTCACGCCGCCGCGCGACATCCGGACGGTCCTGCTCGGACGCGTGGAGCGACTTTCTTTGAAGGAGAATCCCAGCTTCTTGAGCGCCATCGAGATCGCCGACTCCGCGCACACGATGCCAAGGCGTTCGCGCAGTTCCTTGAGCGTGGCGTCAGGCTGCTCGTTGACCAGCTCGGCCAGGCGGGCCCGATCGATCTTGATCACCGTGGCCCCGCCCATCGGCCGCGGCGAGGTTTCGCCGGTCTCGCGCCGCCGCGGCTTGATCCCCCGCGCCCACGCCGGGCTCACGGCGAAAGTCTCGGCGATCTTCCTGGTCCGCGTGCCGCGGTCGTACGCGGCCAGCACCCGGTCCCTCAAGTCCTGTGAGTACGGCGTTGCCATCCCGGCTCCTCTCGGGCACATCCCCGCGCGCCCAGAGGAAACTACATCAACGTCGGCCATAGCGCAACCGAACGTGCGCCGTACAGGCGCCAGATTCGAACTGAAGCCGCTCCAAATAAGCACAGCCTACGCGCCGCTTGCTGGTCTCGATGGCAATTCGTAATCTGCCGCGGGCCGAAGCTGCCCACGTATCCAATCCTTAAGCATGGCTCGGGCGTGTTCCCATGTCCATGTGCCGACCTGGTTGGCCTCGATGCGCAGTAGCTGGGAATCGGCGAGATGCTTGTCGATCCACCGAAAGAGCGAGTCAATGCTCAAGGACGCATCATGGGGGGTCAGCTGGTCGGGACCATTACCTTCGAGCAGCCCAAACCAGACTGCAAAATCGGCTTTGATACGAGGCGGGCGGCCCGACAGTGCCCAATATCCCGAGCGCGGTGGCGCTGGGCCTGCGAAGCAGGTTGGCAATACACCGACATTGACGTAGATGGTTGAACCCCACTTGCTCGCCTGCAACTCGACCAAGGTCGTTATCTCTTGATCTGACCGCCACCAACGTCCGCCCATGCGGCGATAGCCGTGCTGCCTGGCGACCACCGCGAAGTGTGAGTTGATTTCCCTTCCGGTCATGCCCTCTCCCTTAGTACGTGTCCAAAGCAGTAAGAAACTGCTTGCCGGGGTACATCAACTCAAGGCCTCGCTTGTATCGAGCAAGTTGTCGCCAACCTGACGCCCTGCCCGAAGGTGTATTCGGTTTGAACTCTCGCACGATCGGTGGGTTGAGCTTGACGGCGTCTGCCCGCCCATACCCGCGAATACTTACCTCAGTATCATAGCCTCCGTCTCTCATATACTGCCGATACCTCGCGTGTTCGAGCTGCCCTCTCGCAGCGGCTACCGTGTGCCCGCCCCTGGCCTTTCGCGTCGGGAGGCTGATGGATCCCGGCCCGCCGTTCCTCTTCTTGCCGGCAAACAGGTCGAGCGGGTTGACGGTCTGATCCGTGAACGGCAGCGAGATGTCGAAGGCCTCGTACGCCCCGCGCGCCAGTGACAGCGCGACCCACGAGTTGTCGCCGCTGCTGTGGTCATCGTCGTCACGCGTCCAGTCCAGTGCCCAGTCCACGTCGGATTCGAGGTTCGCGGCGTAGTCCCCGGTCATCGCGCGAAGCATGCTTGAGAGGATGTCGCTAGGCCCGGGCAGGGGACTCATCATGGCCAGTGTGTCGCTGAAATCTTCTTCAACGTCCTCCTCGTCGTAGAGACCGAGAGGATCGCGCCCCGAGATCGGGTTCGCGCGCGCATAGCCATAGAGATTCAGTCCGTCCGCATACAACTCGTCGAGATTGAGGGCGGAGAGCGCCGTTGAGCCGTTGCCGCCAATGCTCGCGAGCACCGGCGCAACGGTCCGGTTCGGATCGCGCTGCATAAACCTTCCAAGGTGCGCGGCGTAGGTGCGATTGCGGTTGTAATAGATTCCAATCGCCGGTCCGCCGGCGAGACCGCCCGCAAAGGTGCCGTTGCCGCCGGCGGTGCCGCTTGATGTTGGAGCAGCCCCAGGGCGTCCCGCGGCCATCGTCGGCTGGAGGCAATCGGCATCGAGGCGGTCGAGGAAGAGGCCCTGCTGGCCGATCTTTGATGAGCCCGTGGAGGCCGCGCCGCCGGAGCCCCAGAGGGCCGTGCCCGGCGTCACTTCGAGCAGCACGCCGTAGGGGTCGAAGGTGTAGCGCTCGATCAGCGTCCCGGGCGCGGCCCCCCCTCCGCCGCCGCTGGGCCCGTCGCCGGCGACGAGCGCCACCGGCGTGTGGCCCGCGTCCTGCACGACATACGCAACACGTCCGAACGCGTCAATCTGGCAGATGTAAGAATCGACATAACCAGGCGCGGCCGGGCCGTCGGCGCCGAGCCCGCCGGGGTCGACGCCATTTCAACTCGCGCCACGACCGCTGTCAGCACGCTCTGCCTACGGCCGGTGCGGCGACAAGATTGCCCCATATCGCCACGGCGGGTCTTCGGGATCCGCGAGCATCCAACCTGTCAACCGTGATTCCTCAAGACGTCTTCGCACTCGCGGCGAGACGATCGGGCCTCGGTGCTCATACCCTTTGCACCGAAACGCGTTCACATGCTCTGGAATGCCCTTATAGGTGAGGCGCAGCGGCAGTTCGATTGGACCGGGCAGCCCCGCGGTAATGCCCAATTCGGGCTTGGCTCGCTCCCGGTCCAGTGCGTCAAAGCGTCTCAAGCAGTTGAAGACAAAGTATCTGGTCAGCCGTTCCCGCCCCCGGTACAGGTCGGCCAGCACGAACTCCCCATCTCCTTCGAGCAAATCGCGCAGCGTTTCGACCGCGCGCGGCGACATCACCGGAATCATGCAGAACGGAAAGTCCTCCAGCTTCGATTTGCGAAGTGACTGCAGACGCAGCGGCACGGGCCACGACCATCGGCGAACCGCCTCGAACCGATTCAGCAGTTCGTCCGTGTCAGCGACCTCATGACGCGAATAATGACCTTTGCCTTCGAGATCGAAGAGCCCGCTCAGATCCCACCAGAGATTGTTATTTACGGTTCGTGGAAGTCGTTGGGATCGATCCGTCCTGTTCTGATTTTCTCGCCGGCGTCCCATAGAAACCGTCGAAGCGCTGCGTTCCTGCTTGTCATGGACGTGTTTCGTCGATTGATTTCTCTTGCCTTGCGCAATATCCACTTGTTGTACTCCGGATCGTGCGGCCCCTTGTGTCCCACGAGGGGCACTGCATTCGCAGCATCGCTGAGCGTCATGCCTGCCTTCCTAAACTCTACACCCAGCGATCTTCCGACTCGTCCGTACCACGTCGCGATCTGGTGCAAGGATACGCCGGGCGAGAGCTTGCGCAGCGAGTCGGGGAATCGGTGCGCCACTGCTGGCCCATCCGACACATCCTCTCGCATCGACCCGAACCAATACTCCAGATTGAAGTGCTTGAACGCGCCGCGGAAGAGCGCCCGCTGCACCCACTTGTTGCTGCCACGCGAGTGCGCGGAGTCGTCGGCTTTCCAGTCCAGCGCCCACTCGACGTCCGATTCGAGGTTCGCTGCATATTCGCCGATCATCTCCTCGGCCATGGACTGGAGCAGCCCACCGCCATCCGCGAACGAGCTCGCCGTCTGGTAGCCGTTCCAGAGCATCCCCGCGCCCTGTTTCGTGTCCTCCCACCAGTCATCCCATGAATAAAGCCCGAGTGGATCGGTGCATCCGACCGGGTTGGATGCAACCGCTTGATAGCGATTCAGACCGTCATGGTACAGCTGGTCTAGCAGGCTGTTGAAGAACCCCCGAACACGCGCCGAATCGCGCAACCGGTGAGTGCGGATGTGCGAAGATGGTGTGCATGCGAGGCACACCCGAGCGTCAGGTTCCGATCTTCCACACGTTCA
>JBJXFQ010000068.1:0-70330 GCA_046155605.1 Phycisphaerales bacterium | reverse complement strand
GCTCGGCTAGCGTCCCCTGCGGGTTGAACTCGACCTCGAGCTCGCCCGAGAGGAACTGCTTCTCGAAGGTGGCGTTCTCGCCGACGTAGCTCGAGATCATCTTTTTGATCTGGCGAGTCTGGAGGAGGAGGCCCAGGCCCCAATCATCGACGCCGGCGTTGTTGGAGACGCAGGTGAGGCCCTTCACGCCGGTGTCTCGGAGGGCGAGGATCAGTTGCTCAGGAATGCCGCAGAGCCCGAACCCGCCGACCATGACGGTCATGCCGTTGCGGATGACGCCGCGTGCGGCGAGGTCGGCGAAGGCTTCGGCGGCGGTGAGGCGACGCTTGATGATGCTCATGGGAGGCTCCGGGAGGGAGAGAATACGCGGGCAGTGGACATCGGGTCGCGTCGCTCGCCGGCGTTCAGTACGGGCGAACGACGCGCAATCCGCGGAAGACACGGAAGTGCTTGACGTTGAGCGTGGCGATCGGAAGGTCGAGCCGGATGCAAGAGGCGGCAATCAGGCAATCCGCCCAGCCAACGTCGTGCGACAGGCTATGCGTCCGAAGAAGGTCGAGCGATGCGAGGAAGTCCACGTTCTTGGCATTGACCAAACGAAAGAGCCCGATGACCGCGTTGAGTCGAGCCAGGTGGGAGCGGTTCCGCGCGCCGATCAAGATCTCGGCCACGCCTACGGGATGCAGAAACGCAGCTCGCCGATCCAGAAGCGGTGTCAGATAGGCGTGCGCCGCCGGGACACCACGAAGGTCGTCGATGACGATTGAGCTATCGATAAGTACGGCCTCAGGCACCGGAGCGTCTCGAAAGGTTCTGACGCAGGCGCAACGAAACCTCGGCGCTGCTCAGGCCCTTCCAATCCGGGCGGTCCTGCCACATGCCGAAGGCCGCATCAAAGGTTTTCCGGATGTGTTCACGTGTCGGCCGCGCGCGTCGTCCGCCCGACGGCCCCCGCTGAGCCAGCTTGCGAGCGGCCCCGTTTGTGGTCGGCCCCTTGGAGGCCTCGACGCGGACCGGCGTCCCGTTCGGAGGCCCGGCACCGTCTTCGAACACCACGACGCCGTTCTTGACAATCCCTCGGTAGGTCATGAGCTGGCTCCAGAACGATCGTAGTCCGATGCTTCGGAGGCACGTCCACACTCGGAGCACCGCGCCGCCGGGACGGGGAGCGGGTAGCGGCACTGAGGGCAAAGTCCTGCCTGAACGCGCCGCCTTGCACGCTCGCCCTTCCACAACCCCATAAGCCAGAGTCCGGTCCCAGCCACCAATATCGAAGCGGGCAACATCGCGAACGCATTATGGATGTAACCACCCCACAGCACCCGAGTTTCGGACCAGACGCCGCGTGAGAGTAGATTATAACTTCGAGCGAAGAGCTGCGGGCCATCTTCCATTGAATCGATCGCTCGGAGAGTGACGGGCTGAACCTGCGTGAGTTCAACGGGCGAAAGCTGCTCGGCACCCAACACCATCACCTGCACGACCTCACGCGTCAGCGCCCACACACCGAACCGGCGCGGCATGTCTTGGAAGACGCAAACGCCGTCGAGCGGGGTGACACCGTCGGGCCACGGTTGCTGGTGCACAGCCCATGGTCTGGCGACCAAGCCGGCTGGCCCTCGCGCAAACTCGATGGGAAGTGGACGGCCGTGCGCCGTGCTTCTGCGATACTCGGGTCCCAGCCATGACCGATCCCCCGGGCGAGACACGAGGGACGACCAACTCCACACCAGCGCGAGCGCCGCGGCGATGAGAACTGCGAGCGACGTGATCCTCGTTCGGGGTCGGGTCGGCGCACCAGCGCTCACGGTTCGGCCTCTCGCACTACTTGCTCTTCTTATCCCCCCGCGCGAAGATGCTTGCGACGTAGTTCAGCACGTCCGTCGCCGAGGTCTCGTTGTAGCCGAACTGCTTGATGAGCCGCTGCTTGACGACGTCGATCTTGGCCTGCGTGTCGTCGTCCACGACGCTCGACACGAGGTTCTTGAGTTTGATCGTGTCGCGTGAGTCCTCGAAGAGCTTCAGCTCCAGCGCCTTGTAAAGCCGCGCGTTGGTGTTGTACTCGAACTTTTTCCCGTCGAGCGAGAGCGCCCCGATGTAGTTCATGATCTCCTGCCGGAAGTCGTCCTTGCGGCTCTCGGGGATGTCGATCTTCTCCTCGATGCTCCGCATCAGCCGCTCGTCGGGCTCCTCGTCGCGGCCCGTGTAGCGGTTCTTCACCCGCTCCTTCTGCGTATAGGCCCGCACGCTCTCGATGTAGTTGGCGCACAAGCGGCGGATCGCGTCCTCGTCGGCGCTGATCGCCCGCTGCACCTCGCCCTTGATGATGTCCTCGTACTCCTCCTTGACGATAGCGAGGAGTTCGCGGTACCGCTTCTTCGTGTCCTCGTCCGAGATCAGCGAGTGGTGCGAGAGCCCGCTTTCGAGTTCGTTGAGCACCATGAACGGGTTGATCGCCTTCTCCTCGACGGCCTGCCGCCCGACCAGCGCGTTGCTGACCTTATCCTGGATGTAGCGCGGCGAGATGCCGTTCATGCCCTCGCGCGGCGCCTCTTCCTTGAGTTCCTTGATCGAGTCCTCGGTGAACCCGGGGATCGCCTTTCCGTCGTACAACTTCATCTTCTGGAGGAGCGACAGCCCGGCCTTCTTGGGCTCGTCGAGCCGGGTGAGCACGGCCCACATCGCCGCGACCTCCAGCGTGTGCGGCGCGACGTGGATGTTCTTGATGCGCCCCGGGCCGAAGTCCTTCATGTAGATCTTGATCTCGTCCGAGAGGCGGATGTTGTACGGCACGTCGATCTTGATCGTGCGGTCGCGGAACGCCTCCATCATCTCGTTCGATTGCAGCCGCTTGTACTCCGGCTCGTTGGTGTGCCCGAGGATGACTTCGTCGATCGAGGTTTGTGCGAACTTCTTGGGCTTGATCGTGTGCTCCTGCGACGCGCCGAGCAGGTCATAGAGGAACGCGACATCGAGTTTGAGCACCTCGATGAACTCGCAGATGCCGCGGTTGGCGATGTTGAGTTCACCGTCGAAGTTGAACGCTCGCGGGTCGGAATCCGAGCCGTACTGCGCGATCTTGCGGTAGTTGATGTCACCGGTGAGTTCGGTCGAGTCCTGATTCTTCTCGTCCTTGGGCTGGAAGGTACCGATGCCCACGCGGTCCTTCTCGCTCAGCACGATCCGGCGTACGCGGACGTGCTCCATCACCCGCCGCCAGTCGCCCTGGTAGAACCGCATGAGGTCGTCCATCACCTTGCGGCAGAAGGGGTCGGGCTCGTTGGCGATGCGGATCTTGCCGTTGTGATGCTTGGGCTTGTACTGCTCGTTGAGCCGTGCCACCAGATCACCCCGCGCCTCGGGCGGGACCAGCACCAGCGGGTCTTCGTGCATCGGACAGGCGAATGCGTGCGTCCGCTTGGCCTCCCGCCCCCCCCCACCCTCGACCGCCGACACCTGGCAGTCCTCGTCCAGCAGCCACGAGAACGTGTAGAGCGCGCCGTCGTCGGTGCGGGAATAGTGCTCGAGGCCCTTTTTCAGCAGCCGCGCGATCGTGCTCTTGCTGCTGCCCACCGGCCCGTGCAAGAGCAGGATGCGCTTGTCCGTGCCGTAGCCTTCGGCCGCGGAGCGGAAGAAGTCCACCAGCGACATGAGCGCGAAATCAAGCCCGAAGATGCCGTCCGCGCCCTGATCGAACGGATCCGAGAAAAAGTGATAGCGGATGCACTCCTTCTTGAAGATCTTGTATTTTTCGAAGCCGCGCGAGACCACGGCGTCATACAGCCGCTGGTAGGCGTTGCGCGCCAAGGCCGGGTTCTTCTCGACCATCGCGAGATAGTCGGAGAACGAGCCCTCCCAGTGCTGCTCCTGGAATCGCTGCCGATCCAGACGCGAATCGATCAGAGAGATCAGATCGTCGGCCATGCCTTGGCCCTCCTGGCGTCCCCGAACGCCGAACATGCCCGGTCATCTATCGGCCGAGCCAACCCCCGTCGCCAGACTCACCATATTATCCAACATTGGTTATACGCCCGCCACCCCCCAGAGGGTCCATGAATCGGCCTCCGCGTGTCCGGCGTGAGCACGCTTGGAGCCTGATCGGGGAGAACACCCTCCTATACCCCCCTCCTATACCCCCCTCCTATACTCGGCCCCTATGTCGTCGGGCCTGGGCCGCGGACATCCCCTCGATCCCGGCTGCGTGGGCGTCAGTCCCGGCGAACTGCCGCCACTCCCCGATTCCATCGGCGAGAATCCCCTTGCTGGCCGACTCGATCCGCGGCAGTGGTTCCCCAATCCCGCCGCGCCGTTCGAACTCGAAATCGGATCGGGCAAGGGCACGTTTTTGCTGGCGCAGGCGGCGCAGCAGCCGGGCACGAACTTTCTGGGGACGGAGTGGGAGGGCGAGTTCTATGCGTATGCCGCCGATCGGCTGCGGCGCGCCGGCCTGACGAACGTCCGCATGCTCCATGCCGACGCCACAGAGTTCCTGCGCTGGCGGTGCCCGGACGCGGTCAGTCAAGTCATCCATCTCTATTTTTCTGACCCATGGCCAAAGGCGAGGCATCACCGTCGGCGAGTCATCCAGGATCGGTTTCTCGGCGACGTTGCCCGAACGCTGGTCCCCGGCGGCGAGTTGCGCATCGTCACCGATCACGATGACTACTGGGCCTGGATGCAGGAGCATTTCGCTCGCTGGGCGCTGCCGGCCGACGACGAGCGGGCACCCGCGGCCCGGAGTGCCGACGCGCGACCGTTCGTGCTCTTGCCGTTCGACCCGCCTGGCTCGGCGCGCGAGGGGGAACTCGTGGGCACGAACTTCGAGCGCAAGTACCGCCGCGAGGGCCGGCCGTTCAATGCGGCCACGCTTCGCAAGCGATGAACGGACATGCTGGGCTCGCGATCGACCCCGATCGTCGGTCGCTCAGGGCGTCGCGCATCCGCCCGCGAACTTCGAGTTGAAGCACACATAGTCCAGCACGTTCAGCAGCGGCAGCAATGTGCTCCCGTCGCAGTTCGCGTAGGTATCCCCCGCGGCATAGCGATTCATGAAGCAGATGTAGTCCGCCGCCGACAGCACCGGAGCCACCGCCCCGCCGTCGCAGTTCGCGTAGCAGGTTGCGGCTTGCGGCACCTGGGCCGCGACCGTGAGAGCGACCTGCGGCGACTTCCAGAGACCCAGCGTCAGCGATCCGCCCGTCGCCGGAGGCACGTTGGCATCAAACCGGAAGTTGTACATCGTGCCCCATCGCAGGCCGTTGCCGTTGGGGTTACTCGCGAACGCGAGGGTGGTCCATGAGGCGTTGTTCCCGACGCGCTGGAACACCCAGTCCGCGCCGTCGATGTTGACGTTGGCGATCCCGTCGCCGTTGCGATAAACGACGTCGCGGAACCCGACGTTCGAGACCGTCGCGGTGCTCGGCACGGGGACGCGGATCGAGCCGCCGCCGAGGTCCGAGTTCATGTTGTAGACCGCGTACTCATAGTGCCAGATGCCGCCCGGCCGAGCGGTCGCGCGCGAACTGATGATGAAGAGCCCCTCGCCCGGGACTTGCACACGCGTCTCGGTGACGGCCGGGTCCGCCGCCATCCAGGCCGAGATCGCGGGAGTCTCGCGGTTCGTGAACCCCGCCAGTTGCACCGAGTATTCGAGGCCCACGGCGCTCACCGTCGCCGGGGCGTATGACGCGTTGTTGTTCTGGTTGCCCGCGGCCGCGTCGTCAGCCGTCACATACTGCGCCTCGGCGAAATACTGCCCGCCCACGACCAAATCTGCCAGCGCGACCTGCAATCGGCGATCGGGCGCGCCCTGCGTGTATGGCGGGTTGGCCGGCGGATACGGAAACACCCCCGTGTTCGCGTTCACTTGCCAACGCGGACCAAGGTTGTTCTGCATCCCGTTCCGCGGTGAGGTGTACGCATCGGCGCATCCGACGCCCAGGTGCGTGCCATCGGTCGTCTGGCACGTCGGGCAGCATAGCACGTCATTCAGCGCGAAGAAGCCATGCTTGAGCCAACTCATGCCGACCTGCTCGAAGCGAGTCGAGCCCTCGACCGTGCTGAGTCGGTAGAGATTCTGCGCGATGACAGGGTGCTCGCTGGTGTTGTTGATCCACCGCGCCGGCAAGTTGCCGACGTTACAGGCGTAGGTGCCGAACGAGAACGCATCGACCCCGCCCGATGCCGGATAGTTCGAGGGCGTGAGCAGTTCCGCCACGATGACATCCGGCCCGATTCGGTTGCAGACCGTTTGCGCAAACCCAACAGAAGCGGCCACCGCCCAAGCGCTAACAGCGCCACTGACACACACACGATTCGGCATGCTTCTCTCCTGGTCGTCCATGACCGCCGCAGTGTCCAGCCGCGGGTGGGCGATGGTAGACCACGGCGACACGCCGACGCCCTGAGGAATTCGCCTGCTTTTGTGCCTCAATCCAGCGACGTGGGTGGCATCTCGCTTGATGCCACGACCTCACGCCGGCGGCAGCCCCTCGCACCGCCGCCAGGTGCTGAGTTGCCCCAGGTGCATCGCCGGATGGCTGCAGAGCAGCACGAGCAGCGCGTTGCCAACGAGCGGGAAGTTCGTGCGATACGACTCGTCTGGGTTCGCCGCCATCAGCGCCGCATCGGGCAACCCCTCGATCGCCGCGATCGTCGCGTCATAGCCCCGCCGATACGCGTCCGTCAGCCGATCGAGCGGCGGATAGACGCTGCCATGCGGATCATCAACGCACGCGGCCCCGGCTTTGAACAGTGCTTCCCAATCAGGCGGCACGGCAACCGCCGCCGGATCAAGCCCGGCAAGCCGCATCACGCGTGCGGGGTACAACGCCAAGTGGCCGAAGATGAACGACGGGTGATTCGCCGCCACTTCGACTCCGCCCACCACAGCCCGGCGTGCCGCTCGCGCCGGGGGAATGCCCACGAGCAGCCGATCCGCGTGGCCGCGAACTCGGCGAGCACCCGCCGCGATGATGGATGCAAGCCCTGGCATCAGCGCTCCACCGTGAAAGTCTGCGAGTCAGACGCGATTGGCGCGACCCGGCGGGCCTCGGTCGTGTCCCCGCTCGGCCTGTCGCGCCCCGCGCGATACAACTCGATCACCAGCGTGTCGTCGCACGACGGCCCGTGCCGGTGCTGCTCGACAGCGCGGAGGATTGTCGTCGGCCAGTCGCCGTCGATCGGGCTGCCGGCCACGATCCGCTGCATCCCCGCCACGCCGAGGTACCGGCCGCTCTTGCCGCGGGCTTCGATCGCGCCGTCGGTATACGCGATCAGACAATCGCCCGCGCCGAACTTCAGCGTGCGCTGCTCGGGGTCAAACTCCTCGCCAAGCACCACGCCCAGCACAAACGTCGTCGAATCGAGCCGATCGATGGTGCCGTCCGAGCATCGTAGAAACGCCGGCGGGTGACCCCCACTCGCGTATTCGAGCGTGTCCGATCGGCAATCGACCCGCAGGCAGAGCGCGGTGACGAAGACCGCGTGCGACGAGAGTGTCAGATGCACATAACTGTTCAGAAGCCGCAACACCACGCCCGGCGAAGCCCCAGGATTCTCGGCAAAAATCCGCTTCAACTCGCCGTAAAGGCGATTCACGGTCAGCGCCGCCGGAATGCCGTGCCCCGTCACATCCATGAGCACCATGTTGAACGACTCGTTCCCGCCGGCGGTCGTCGCGCGATCGGCAAAGAGGTAGTCGCCGCCGATCTGCCGCATCGGCTCGTACCGATAGTTGAACCGCAGCGGCCCGACCCACTCGGCCTTGGGAAACATCGACTCGTGGATCTTGCGCGCGTCGACCAACTCGCGATTCACGTCGCGCCAGCGCCCGCGCAGGATGTCAACGGTCTTCCGTTGGCGGAATCGGCCATGCCGCCACGCGCACACGCCAAGCCCGGGCAGCGGCACGAGCAAAGAGACCAGAATGACGACCAGTGACGGGATGGCGACCTCGAAGGGACCCGCGCCGCCCAAGAGCGCGTTGATCGCCATGCCGCCCGTCATCACCGTGTTCACCGCCAGCAGCGGAATGATCGGACGCAGCGACTCCTGTGGCGTCCAGGGCAGAATGACGCACGCGAAAAAGTGAGCCACAAAGATGGCCCACACCCCAAGCGCCCCGCTGAAAATCGCGCCCGCTTGCCGGCTCGCCCGAGCCCTCCGTTCGGCTTCTGCCTCGGCGGCCAACAGCGGCTGAGAGCCCGCCGGTGTCGGACGCGCCGTCGATGCGCCCGACTCGGGCCTGCTCGCTGCGGCGGGGTCTTCGATTCGCGGCACCGTCGTGGACCCGTCAGCCGCTTCGCGCTTCGCGCCATCCTCTGATACGTTGATCCCGATCCCGGGCGCCCGCATCGTGCCATCACGCCCCGTCTGCGTGATCGCCGGAGTCGACAGCACCGTCACCATACCCGTGACCAGCACCAGCCAATACACCAGTTTCAGCGGCGGGACTCGCGGCTCCCGATCTCGCCACACATGCACGAACGCCCACCCGAACGCCACCATCGCCGCCAAGTTCAAAAGCCCCATCACCGACTTCGCCGTCGGACTGTAACCCACTCGGCCGCCGGTCAGCAGGATGATGGAACCCAAGGCTCCGAACACGACTTGCAACCCGGCATACCACATGAACCGCCGGCGCAGCCACGCCTGCCGATCCGCTTCGAGTTCGCTGCCAAACTCCGTCGTGAACGAACTGGTCGTCTGCCCTCTGTTCATGCGCCGCCCCGATTGGCACCGGGAACCCACAGCACATCGCCGCGGCCGTTGTCGTTGGCCACCCGCGATAGGACGAACAAGAGGTCGCTCAGCCGATTCAGATATTTCACGACCTCAGGCGAGACGCCCGCGGGCTCGGCCTCGATCAGCCGCACCACCTCGCGCTCCGCGCGCCGCACGATCGTCCGCGCCAGATGCAGCGCTCCCGCCAGCGCTGACCCGCCGGGCAGCACGAAACTGGTGAGCGGCGACAACCCCGCGTTGAATCGGTCGATCGTCCCCTCCAGCCGCGCCGTCTGTGCCGGCAGAATCCGCAACTTCCCGGTCTCGCCCGCCACCACGGGCACGCACAAATCCGCGCCCACGTCGAAAAGGTCCTGCTGCGCCGCCGTCAGCACCGGAGCGATCGCCTCGGCGTTGGTCACGCCCGCGTTCGTCCCGCCCCCGGCCTCGCCACACGCCACCACCGCCAAGCCCAGGGCCGCGTTCGCCTCATCGACGGCCCCATAGGCCTCGACTCGACGCGAGGATTTCGCCACGCGCGCGCCAGTCCCCAGGCCCGTCGTCCCGTCGTCGCCGGTCTTCGTGTAAATCTTCGTGAGTTTGACCATCGGCAGAAGTTCCCTACACGCCTCCGTGCGGGAAGTCTACCAGCGCCGCGATCCGGCGCGACACGCGGGCACCGGTACATTGCCACGACATTGCGGAGCACCGCCATCGGGCATAGCCGCAGCCCCAGCCCCGGCATACCAGTCCATCTCACTCTGTTCCGTGACGACCCGGGCTACGAGCAGTTTGCAGCGAACTGCTGAAGAAAGCAGACAAAGTCGTTCACGTTGAGCACAGGCGGAATCGTGCTCATATCGCAGTTGGCTTGCGGATGGGAGGCGGAAAAGCGATTGAGGAAGCAAACAAAATCATTCACGTTGAGCGTCGGAGTTGTGGTGGACGCGTCACAGTTCGCCGCGCACCCCAGAATGCTCGTTGGTAGGGTCGCACGGAACGCCTCTGCTCGACTCTGGGACGCGTTCCACGCGCCGCCAACGACGACTCGCCCATCCCACGACAAGTCGCGAACGGACTCAATGGTCCATCCTGCGGGAGTCACTGGCGCAAGCAAGTTGCGAACGGACAACATGCCAGCGCTCGCAGTCCAAACGAAAGGCTCAATCCCAGAAGGCCCATTGCAAGTACCGAGAATCACGAGCCCTCCAGCCGACGCTGCAAATGCACCTCCACTGGTGCTACCCGGCAGAAGTGCGAGATCCTCAACCGTCGAGACGCCGATCCATCGCGCCGGGCGGGACGGACTCCCGCAGCCGCCGACGACACACAAGCCGTCTGGAGAAACGCCGCCGGGCGAACAGTTGAGCGGTAGAAGCGCCTGCATTCCCTGCTCGAAAGTCCAACGGAAACCGACGGACATGCTTGAAAAACTGGTTCCGACTGCTAGTCGCCCAGAGGCATCCACGTCGTAACCCCAACTACCTTGATACCCCGGGACTGTGCCCAAGTTCGTCATCCCCGTCGTCGGCGTCCACCTGAAAGCCCGGAACCCGTTTGGCGACGATGAGACGCCCACAATAACATCTCCGGACGCGTTTGCTGCGTAGGCCTTTTCTTCAGGTCCACCCATTCCGAGCGACCCAAGGTCTTGAATGCCTGTTGCCGCGGTCCAGCGAAAGGATCTGCTGCTTACGGCAAAGTCGAGGCAATAGCCGACGACGACCGAACCGTCTCCGGAGCAGCCCTGTGCCGTGGTGGCAAATGCACCCGGAAGCACCCCGATGTCGACCATCCCGGTCGCCTGCGTCCAGCGAAACGAGCGCCCATTCGGTTCCGAAGTTCCGACCACCACATCGCCGGTCGCCGAGACACCCGTGGCGGAAGTGCCGGTCCCGCCCGGCAGCAAGCCGAGCGTCTGAAACGTCGGCTGCGCAACCGCACTTGACGATGCACACGCTCCAGCGAAAAACGCGAGCGCCACAACCCGCTCCGCATGTCGGTGGCGAGCAACCTGGCCAAGGCGACGTGCGATCATGTACATCAATGTACCACACAGCCGAGACTTTGCAAGGCCTTGGTCCCAAAATAGTGACTATTCTCCGCTTGCTTTGCGCAATGGCCGCATTCGGCACGATCGGAGCGTCAACGGATGACTAGGGATGCATGTGGTCGGGGCCTCACGCGGCGCTGGTTGCCGGCCAAGGGAACCACAGAATCGTCGGCCAACTCCACGCGCGGCATCGGCCTCGCCGCTCGGATTTTCGCCTGCCGCGGGCTTGGCGACGAAGCCTCGGCCCGCGCGTTCCTGGAGCCCACCCTTACTCAACTGCACTCGCCGGACCTGCTCCCCAACTCCGCCCGCGCCGCCGAGCGGCTTCTCTCCGCCGTCGATGCCGGCGAGCCCGTTGCGATCTACGGCGACTACGACGTCGATGGCGTCGCCGCCACCGCGATCCTCTATCACACGCTCCGCGCCCTCGCGCCCGCCGCCGACCTTCGTACCTACGTCCCGCATCGCATGGACGAGGGCTACGGCCTCAACGAGGCCGCGATCCGCTCGCTCGCCGCCGAGGGCGCACGAGTCATCGTGTCGGTCGATTGCGGCGTTACCGCCATCGGCCCCGCTCGCGCCGCGCGCGATGCCGGCGTCGATCTTATCATCACCGATCACCACAACCCGCCCGCCGGGGAACTGCCCGATGCCTACGCGATCGTTCATCCGCGGCTGCCTGGCTCGGGCTATCCGTTTCCCGAACTCTCTGGTGCCGGCGTGGCCTTCAAACTCGCCTGGAAACTCGCCACCGTTCGCGCCGGTTCGTCGCGTGTGCCGGCCGAGGTCCGCTCGCTCCTGGTCGAACTTCTCGCCTTTGCCGCGCTCGGCACGATCGCCGACATCGTCCCGTTGCTGGGTGAGAACCGCGTGATCGCCCGGCATGGCCTCGCCCGGATCAAGCACTCGCCGCTCCCGGGCATCCGGCCCCTCGTCGAGGCCTCCGGGCTCGCCGGTGACGACATCGACAGCGAGCACGTCGGCTTCACGCTCGGCCCGCGGCTCAACGCGTGCGGGCGCCTCGGCCACGCGCGCGAGGCCGTCGAACTCTTCACCACCGCCACCGGAGCGCGCGCCACCGAGATCGCCAAAGGCCTCTCGGCGCTCAACACGCGGCGCCGCGCCATCGAGCGTCAGATTGCCGACTCCGCCGCCGGCCTCGCCGAGGCCGCGGGCATGGCCGCCGACGGCTGCCGCGCCATCGTGCTCGCGCACGCGGATTGGCACGTCGGGGTCATCGGCATCGCCTGCTCGCGGCTCGTCGATCGCTTCGGTCGCCCGACAATCCTGATGCAGGACGCCGAGGGCTTCTGCAAGGGCTCGGGCCGCTCCATCGCCGGCTTCTCGCTCCATGCCGCGCTTCACGAGTGCGCGGACGTGCTCGATTCGTTCGGCGGGCACGACATGGCCGCGGGCCTTCGCCTCCGATCCGACCGACTCCCTGAGTTCGTCGATCGGTTCACACGCGTCGCCAACGAACGCATCGGCTCCGATGACATGGTCGCCTCGCTCTGCTACGACACCGACGCCGCGCTCCACGAACTCTCCGCCCCCGCGATCATTGAACTCGATCGGCTCGCGCCCTTTGGCATGAGCAACCCTCGCCCTCGCGTTCGCCTCCGCGGGCTCACGCTCACCGAATCGCCCAGGCCCCTTGGCACCACCGGCAAGCACGTTGCGCTCATGGTCGCTGACGGGCACCAGCGCCTGCGGCTCGTCGGCTGGAACTGGGCCGATCACGCCGCGGCGCTTGGCGCTGGCGCGCATATCGAGGCCATCATTTCACCCAAGGTCGAGACCTGGGCCGGCCGAACCCGCGTCGAGGGCGTGATCGAGGACATCATGCTGGAAAGTTCGACCCCAATCGCGGTATCGTGACAGCCCCGCACGCCTTCAGGAGCCCGCCGTGATCCCACGCCTCGCGCTCGTCGCCTCCGTTCTCCTTGCTCTGCTCGGCTGCGAGCGATCGCCCGCCCCGGCACCGGCAACGGTCGCCAAAGCAGGTCCGCTCCGCATTGCCGTCGTCCCCAAGGGGACCACGCACGACTTCTGGAAGTCCGTCCACGCCGGCGCGAAAAAGGCGGAGAAGGAACTCGGCAACGTCACCATCACCTTCCAGGGGCCGACGAAGGAAGATGACCGCGAACAGCAGGTCTCGCTTGTGCAAAATCTCTTCGCCGCCAAGTACGACGCGATCGTGCTCGCCCCGCTCGACGACAAGGCGCTGGTCGGGCCGGTGCGAGACGCCACCGCCGCCAAAGTCCCCGTTGTCATCATCGATTCCGATCTCGCCGCAACCGCCGGCGAGGATTTCGTCTCCTTCGTCGCCACGGACAATCTGCAGGGCGGACGCCTCGCCGGCAAGCGCATGGGTCAGGCGCTCGCCGGCCAGGGCAAGGTGTTGCTCCTGCGCTATCAGGAAGGCTCCGCCAGCACCGAACTCCGCGAACGAGGCTTCGTCGAGGCCGTCTCCGAGTATCACGGCATCCGTCTCATCGACCCCAAGCGATACGCCGGCGCGACCAGAGCCAGCGCCCAGGACGCCGCCGAGAACCTCCTCGTCGCCAACCCAGACATCGTCGGCGTCTTCTGCCCCAACGAATCATCGGCCTATGGCATGCTCCTCGCCCTCAAGTCACGCGGGCTCGCCGGCAAGATCACTTTCATCGGCTTCGACGCCTCCGATGCCGCCATCGCCGCGCTCCGCGAGGGCCAGATGGAGGCGATCGTCCTCCAGAACCCGATCCGCATGGGCTACCTCGGCGTCAAGACCGCCGTCGATCACCTCCGCGGCCAAAGGGTCGAGTTGCGAGTCGATACCGGCGTCATGCTCATCGATCGCGCCAACCTCGAATCACCCGAGGCCAGGGAACTGCTGAGCCCCAACCTGGCCGAGTTGCTCAGGCCGTGATGCCGGCGCTCCGCAAGGCCACTCCCGCGATCACCCTCGCGCTCACCGTTCTCGCGTTCGCGGCGATCGCGCCGGGCCGGCTCTCCATCACCGACGCCCGCATCGTCCTCCTGCAGACCGCCATCGTCGGGATCGTCGGCCTTGGGATGGCCGTCGTTATTGTCGGCGGAGGGATCGATCTCTCTATCGGCTCGCTTGTCGCGCTCTGCGGCGTCGTTGCCGCGCGAGTCCTCGCCGCCGATCTTGGCGTGGTCAACGAAACCGCTGCAGCGCCGATGCTCGCGGTCGCCGCCGCACTGTTCGTCGGCACACTCGCCGGGCTCTATAACGGCGTGCTCATCGCCATCCTTCGGCTCCCACCCTTCATCGTCACGCTCGGCACGCTCGGCTTCTTCCGCGGTCTCGCCAAGTGGGCCTGCGGCGGCGGCTCTCAGGTCGGCGCGCCACCGGGCTGGCTTGCGAGTTGGGTCCGCCTCGTCCCACGCCCCGCGTGGCTTCTCGTCGCGCCAACGGCCTGGCTCCTGCTTGGCCTTTCAGGGCTCGCGGCTGCTTGGCTGCATTGGTCGGTCGCGGGCCGGCAACTCATCGCGACGGGTGCCAGCGAAGAAGCAGCCCGCCGCGCGGGAATCCCCATCCATCGCCGACGCATCGCCTCCTATGCGATCTGCGGCACGCTCGGCGGCCTTGCCGGCGTCATTCAGTTTGCTCGCCTTGGCGGCATGGGCGACCCCACCATCCAAGTCGGCCTCGAACTCCGTGCCATTGCCGCGGTGGTCATCGGAGGCGCTTCGCTCGCGGGCGGCCATGTCTCCATCGCCGGCACCCTCTGCGGCGCGCTCCTGATGGCCTTCCTCGACAATCGCGCCGCCTCGCTCGGCTGGCCCAACTATGTGCAGGAGTTGATCGTCGGGCACATCATCATCCTTGCCGTTGCCCTCGACCGCTGGAGGCCGCGTGCGTAAGCCTCCGCTCGATTGGCTTGTCATCACCGCCGCGACGCGCGCCCAGGCCCGCGGCTATTCCGCCCAGTTGCGCGACCGATGGCCCGCCGACTCGCGGCCTTGCAAGCAGTGTCTCGTCCTCGCCGACCCAGGCGACCGCCGCGCCGGCTCCGGCATCGCCACCGCTCTTGCGCTCGCCCGCATTGCGCACCTCGTCGGCGCTCCGCCTGCCGATGCCGTCAACGGCAAGGCCTTCCGTCGCTTGCGAATCCTCATAGTTCACAGCGGAGGCGACTCTCGCCGATTACCCGCCTTCGCCGCGCTGGGCAAACTCTTTGCACCCCTGCCCGGTCGCTATCCCGAAGCCGCGACCGACCTCTTCGATCTCATTCTTGATGATCTGCTCGCCGTGGCGCTCGACCCAAAGGGACGAACCCTCATCGCGTCGGGAGATGTGCTCCTGGGCGTCAAGCGCGACCCGCCGGATATGAACGGTTCCGGCGTCGTCGGCCTGGCGTCTCCCGGTTCGCCGCAGCGCGCGGCGCGCCATGGCGTCTACGTCGCCGACTTCGCAGGCCGGGTCACCGACTTTCTCCAAAAGCCCGATCTCGCCACGCTGCGCAGTCGCAACGCCCTCGATCGCAACGGCTCCGCGCTGATCGACTGCGGGCTCGTCAGTCTCGACCCGCGCGCGGCCGGTGCGATCGTCCGCGCGCTCCTGCCGCGCCGCGCCGGCACCCCGCCCATCGACCTCTACGAGCATGTGCTTCCCGCGCTGGTCCCTCGAGCCGACGCGCGCGAGTATCTCGCCTCGCTCCGCGCTCCCCCGGATGGGCCGCTCCGCGCGCGGTGCGAGCAAACGTTCGCGGCGTTGCGCGGCCAGGACTTCAGCGTGGCCAGGTTCGCCAACAGCCTCTTCATGCACGTCGGCACCACACGCGAGTATCTGTTCGAGACCTCGACGAACAGCGGCGGTTCCATGGCGTGGCGCAGCCGCCGCCGCGGCGCGCTCTCCTGCGACGGCGAGCCGAGATCGTGGCTCGTCGCTCAACCCATCATCGTTGAGTCCTGCCACCTCACTCGCGATTGGAGCCTCGGCGGCGACAACGTCGTCGTCGGCCTGCCGCCCGAGTCGTCGCGCGCGATCAACTTGCCGCGCGGCCTCGGGCTGGCTTGTGTCCCAGTCGCCCAGCGAGATTGGGCCGTCATCCGCTTCGGCGATGAAGACGACTTCAAGTCAACGCTCGACAACGGCGCGACGTTCGGCAATCGCCCGCTGCGCTCGTTCGTCGATCGGCGCGGCGTGGCCGTCGACGACCTCTGGCGCGATGGAGAGCAACGCTCGCTCTGGACGGCCCGGCTCTGGCCAGTGGGCTCCGCCGATGCGTCGCTCGCCGCAACGGAGTGGATGCTGACGCCGGCGCGACGCCCCAGCGCCAATTGGCGTCGATTGCCGAGATTCTCGGCGTCGGAGTTGCTGCGGCTGGCCAATCACCGTCGGATGATCCGACATCGGCGAACGCTTCGTGCCACGGAGCAAGCCACGACGATGCCCTACCTGCTGGGCGCCTTTGGGGAGCCCGTTTCATCGCTCATCCACCGAATCCGCGGCGTTCGAGAGGCTGCGAGGGCGCTCGCGGCACTCGAAGCCGCGTTGACTCACCCTCAGTGGCAGGATTCCCCCACTCACCACGCGCGCTGCTTCCGCGCCGCCAGCGCGATCCTCGATCGCTTCCCGCGCGCCGCCACATCGTTCTCCGGCCTGCCACGCCGACGGCTCAAAGACGCGGCCTTCGCATCGATCGCGCGTGCGCTGCACCTCCAGACCACGCCGCGGCAAAGGCCCCCCCACCTCCATCCCGGCATCGCTTTCGCCTCCGCCCCGGTCCGGATCGATCTCGCCGGCGGATGGTCCGACACGCCGCCCATCTGCAACGAGCAGGGCGGCACGGTCGCCAACGTCGCCATCACGCTCGCGGGCCGACATCCCATCCGCGCGTGGGCGCGCCGACTTCGCGAGCCCGTCCTGCACATCCAGAGCCTCGATCAGGGCCGTGGCCTCACGCTTACGACGGCGGACGAGATCGCCGACCACCGCGACCCGCGCGATTGGGCCGCCCTCGCCAAGGCCGCATCGATCGTCTGCGGACTCTCGCCGACCCGCGGCACCCTCGAACACTGGCTCGAACGCGCCGGCGGTGGCGTCCACCTCGCTTTCGAGTCCGCAGTCCCCAAGGGCTCCGGCCTCGGGGCCAGTTCCATCCTCGCAGCCACGATCGTCGCGTGCCTTGATCGCCTCCTTGCACGCCGCCCGTCCGTCCCTTCCATTATCGAGCGCGTCAGCACCATCGAGCAGATGATCTCCACCGCCGGCGGCTGGCAGGATCAGGTCGGCGGCCTGATGCCGGGCTTCAAGATCTCGCGCACCCGCCCTGGCCTTCGCCAACGCCCGCGCGCCAATCCCATCGCCGTTCCTCCCGCCGCCATGGCCGCCTTCCGCGAGCGAGCCCTGCTCTATGACACCGGCCTGCGTCGGCTCGCGCGCAACATCCTCCAGGGCGTTGTCTGGCGCTACCTCGAAGCCGATCCCGAAGTCGAGCGCATGATCAATCAGCTCCACATCGGCGCCGAGCAAATGGCTCTCGCGCTCGCACGCGGTGACATCGCATCCCTCGCCAGAGGCCTGCACGACTACTGGCACCTCAAAAAGGCCCTCGACCCCGGCACTTCCACGCCCGAAATCGAATCGCTCATCGCACGCGTCGAGCCATATCTCAGCGGTTATGAACTCCCCGGTGCCGGCGGCGGCGGCTTCCTCTTCATGATCGCCCGCAGCGACGCCGACGCTCGCCGAGTCCGCCGAATCCTCCTGAAATCTGCCTCAAATCCTGCTGCCGGATTCCATGATTTCGCCGTCGATACGCGTGGACTGTTCGTCGGCGACAGCCCCGGCTGGCCCGCGAACGCGACTACCGTCTCAGCATGAAATCCCTCCCCAAACCCTCGCCGCTCTTCGAACGCTGGGCACTCGACCCATCCGTCGTCTACCTGAACCACGGCTCCTTCGGTGCGTGCCCTCGCGACGTCCTCGCGCACCAATCCGAACTCCGTGCCGAGATGGAGCGCGAGGGCGTGCGATGGTTCGTCGAGCGCGTCGATGACCTCCTCGACGAGTCCCGCGCCACACTCGCCACGCTCATCCACGCACGTCCCGCCGATCTTGTCTTTGTGCCCAACGCGACCCACGGCGTCGCCACCGCGCTCGCCGCGCTCGAACCTTCGCTCTCGCCCGGCGACGAGATCCTCGTCACCTCCCACGAGTATCCCGGCTGCATGACCAACGTGCGCCGCACCGCCGCGCGAACCGGCACCAACGTCATCACCGCGCCGCTCGTCTTCCCATCCGCCGGCCCCGATGAAGTCGTCGCGGTGGTGCTCGGGGCGGCGACTTCGCGCACCCGCGTCGCACTCATCAGTCACATCACAGCCCCTAGCGCCCTCGTGCTCCCGCTCGCGCGGATCGTGCCCGATCTCGAACGCCGCGGCATCGCTGTCATCGTCGATGGCGCGCACGCCGCGGGCCAGGTCCGAGGCCTCAACGTTCCCACGCTCGGGGCCTCCTTCTACACCTCCAACTGCCATAAATGGATCTGCTCGCCCAAGGGCTCCGCCTTCCTTCACGCCCGTGAAGATCGCCACGCCGCTCTTCGCCCTCTCTGCCTCTCGAACTTCGCCGATCAGCCCAAGCACGGCCGATCGCGGCTCCATTCCGACTTCGATTACGTCGGCACCGGCGACTTCACCGCCTACGTCGCCATCGGCCGCGCCATCGACGCGATGGCCTCGATCGTCGGCGAGGAAGTCGGAACGAGTCGGCACGCGGGAGTGGAACAGTGGGACGAGATCACGCGGCGTAACCACGACCTCGTCGTCGTCGCTCGCCAACGCCTCTGCGCGGCGCTCGGCATCGAACCGCCTGCCCCCGATTCCATGCTCGGCTCCATGGCCACGCTCCTCCTGCCCACCGATCCCGCCCATGCCGCCCGCCTCGCCGCTCGGCCCACTCGCTACCACGACGCGCTGCAGGACGCGCTCGTTGACCGTCACAAGATTCAGGTGCCGGTCTGGTCCGTGACAGGCGATCCTCGCCGCCTCTTCCGGATCAGCGCCCAACTCTACAACTCGGTCGAGCAGTACGACTACCTCGCCGGCGCGCTCCGCGAAGAACTCGATCGAGAGCGATCGCTCTAACGCCTTCGGATCGCCGACGACGAAACCAGTCCGAGGTCCGCGATCCAACCCACCGGCCCGCTCACGCTCACCGCGTCGCCTACGAGATCGCGAATCTCCGACGGCATCGGGGAACGACCATCGGCACCGACGAGAAGGATGCCGCGAACCGTGCCATCAGGCCGCGCATCGACGATCATCGCCGGAATGCCGCCCTCGATGCATCGGATCGCGCACGCGCGGTGCACCTTCCCGGTCCCCGGCTTCATCGCGCCCAGATAGCACTTCGCATCAACTAACTCGCCAACCACGGTCTCGATCACGCTGCTGCCTTTACGCGCGGCCATCATGCTCAACTCGATCCGATCCCGCCGCTCACCATCCTCCATCACCGCCACCGCGCGCGGCCCGGTATCCAACTCCAGCATCGCGTGGTCGCCCCGATGCAACAGTGTCCCACTCGCCCGAACCATCTTGCCTGCAAACGCTTCCGCCACGCCGCGCCAATCCTCTCCCGGCCCGCAATAGCCCCCAAACGCGCCACACTTTCCCGCGCCAACCAGAAGCACCGCGCGCAGTCCACTCGGCGTCTCGGACACCACCATCGGCGTCGGCCGCGCGACAAACAGCCCTTCCACCGTCGCCGGATCGGCGTCCCACACCGCGCCGCCCGCGTCCGATTGCGCTGCTCCCACCAGTCCGGCAAGCATCAACGCGGCTAATCCCAGTGCCGCCGCGACCACCCGCGTCCGACGCCCGATCGCGCGCGGCATCGTCGGCAAATAGCCCACAAAGAACTCATCACGCTGAACCGGCGTCGTCATCTGCTCGTCCCTCGATTGCCGAGATGCCTCTGCTCGCACGCGCTCTCCATCACGAGGCCTCGATCTGCGCCGGCGCAACCGCCGTCCCCGCCGGCAGCGCCGTCGGATTCACCAGCACCCGCCGACCCGAGACCCGGACCTCATACGTCGGCACCTTCTCCTGAAACGGCGGCGGCGATGTGCCATCCTGCGGCCGATACTGCCAACCGTGCCACGGGCAGGTGATGCAGCCATCGACGATCTTGCCCTCGCCCAGCGGCCCGCCCTGATGCACGCACACATTGCTCACCGCCGAGATCGCTCCGCCATGCTTGAACACGGCGATCCGTTCTCGCCCGCGCAGGCACACGACCTTCGCCCGCCCCTCCGCGATGTCATCAACCGAGCCCACATCGACGAACGAGCCATCCGGCGCGGCCGCCGTGCCCCGATCGATCCGCACCTCTCGAGCCCCTGCCGCGATGTGTAGCCCAGCCGTGACGCCGACGCCAACCAAGAGCGCCGCGGCGAGTAGCGGGTGCCGCTCGCTCTGCAGCGCGCCGAGCGCGACATGCCCGACCAGCAGGGCATACGCACAGTACACCATCATGTGAAGCCGCTTCCACACCCGCGCCGACAGGTTGCGGTTCCAGAAATCGTGGCTCGTCGCGGCCATCAAAAAGAGAATCACCAGCGCCGCCAGCCCGAGGGTCTCAAACGGGAATCGAGTGAGTGATCCGTACGCCGTGTTGCTGGTCAGCAGCGACAGCAGCGGATTCACGTTGCCGAACCCGTGATACCACAGCAGCGAGAGCGCGGCGTGCGCGAGCCCAACGAAAAACGTCGCCACGCCAAGGTGGCGACGATTGAACAGCAGCGGGAGCAGCCGCCGATCAAGCCGCGCCAACGGGCCGATCCAGAGCACCACATGCAGCATCACGATCGCGCATACCCCGAGCGAGCGGATCGCCACGATCGGGATCGACGGCCGCCGATCCGCCGGCACCGCCATCGTGACGCCCGCGAAGATCAGCAGGAACGCGATCACGCTCGCCGCCATCACCACGTCATAGCGCTTCTTGTGACGCGTCCAGCCCACCCAGGTGTACGACACGCTCACGGGCCAGCTCCCGAAGTCGCCGGCGTGCCCGTTGCCGCTCGATCCGCCGCCTCGCGCGCCCACAGCCCCGCCGCAACCAGCAGCGGCAACGCCGCGCCCAGCACCACCCACGTGAGGAAATGCCGCGTTCGCTGCCGCGCGATCACGCCCGCCCCCTTCCCGCCATGACCCACATCCGCAGCAGCAAGGGCCATAGCGCCACCACGCCGGGGACGATCAGCACATGAAACAGCCAGTGGCTCCCCTGCGACGAGTGATCCACGCGCCGAAGCCCGCGAGCGAGGAACGCGACGCAGAATGCCACGCCCACACCCGCATACGCGGCAAACACTCCCAGGATAATGCTCGCGAACATCATGACGCCCCTTCGATGCCGATCACTCGCCGTCGTTTCCGATTCCGACAGCGTACCAAGTTGCCCCCGCCGACCGGTGTACCATCGTCGGCTCGCGAGGGACGCGGGCCACACAAGGAGTTACTCGCATGGGTAGCGCACGAGTCCTCGTCATCACCGGCAGCACCCGCGCCGAATCCTGGAACCGCAAACTCGCGCGCGCCGCTGCGGCCGCTGTCCGCGCCGCGGGCGGCATCGCCACCGACCTCGAACCACGCGATTTCGCCCTCCCCATCTACGACGGCGACCTCGAGGCCGCCTCGGGCCTTCCCGAGCGTGTCCTCGCCCTCAAGGCTCTCTTCCGCGACCACAACGCGCTGCTCATCGCCAGCCCCGAGTACAACTCCAGCATCTCCGCCTACCTGAAAAACCTCATTGACTGGGTCTCGCGCTCGGCCCCGGGCGAGGCCGGCCTCGCCAGTTTTACGGGCAAAACCGCCGCACTCCTTGGTGCCTCCACCGGCGCGCTCGGCGGCCTCCGCGGGCTCGTTCACCTCCGCATGATCCTCGGCAACATCGGCGTCACCGTCATCCCTGACCAACTCGCCGTCAATAAGGCCAACGAAGCATTCAACCCTGACGGCACGCTCAAGGACAAGCCGAACGCCGACCGGCTCGCCGCCATCGCCGCACGCCTCGTTCGTGTTACTTCTGCGTTGTCCTAACGCGATCCGTGATCCATCCGCGCGATGCGGCATCAATCCCGGCGCTGAACGCTTTGATCGCTCGACACGGGCTTATGCCGATTTTCTCTTCTCCAAGCGCGTTCTTTGCCGTGCCCGTCGTTATGGGCTTACTTTCAGTTCCACTTCGCGCTCGATCGTCTTCGCCTTCTCAGCCTCATACCGCAGCATCACCTTCGCGCCCTCTTCCCCGCTTACATACCACCTGAAAATCACCCCGCCTTGCCCGGGGATGCCGCCCGGCAACTGCACCCGTCCCGGCTCGTTCCGGATCGGCGTCATCCGCTGATCCAGCCACGACGACGCAATCCCCGCTGCCGCGATTGCCACGCGCTCGCCCGGCACGCACAGCATCAGGTCATGGACCCCGATCCCCTTCTCGCGCGCCCACGCGCTCCGCGTCGGGATCAGTTTCTGGTTCCGCACCTCGGCCGTCAGCCGCCATAGCCCCGCACCCGCTTTCGACACCTCGACACGCTCAAACGCCAGCAGCGGCATCTGGTCCGCGTGATACATCGTGAACGCGAAGTTCCGGTGGCACTCCTCCTCGAGCATGAACGTCGGCGTCACCCTCGACGACCACTTGTTCAGCCCGCCCACCAGCACCTTGCCATGCGTCGGATGCTCAACCTCCGTGTAGTCCTTGAACGTCAGCCCGAACTGCAGGCGATCGCGGAACAGCCACATCCGCTTGTCGTCAGGGCTCGTGATCTCCCGCTGGAAATACTTCCCCCCGTTCCACATCTCGTTCGTGAAACTGAAAATCCCCAGCCCTTCCGCGCACCAGTTCACGAACCCCCCATGCACCGTGTACAAATCGCGGTAGATCACCATCGACTTGTAATACGGCAGGATGTCCTCGCCCTTCGTCGCGATCTGGTCATACGCCTCTCGATCCGACTGCGGGTACGCGTTCTCCCGATACGACGCCCCGGGTCCGCGCAGGATCATCCCGCCCGTGTTGTGATAACTCTGTGCCGCCGCGATGTTCGGCCGACCGATGATGAACTGCGCGATCGCACGCGGCTCCGGATTGCTCAGCGGATACAGCCCCGCGCCAAACTGCACGTAATCCGGCAGCCAGTCGCTCGGCCAGTTGCGATTCATGTCGTCCCCGCCCGTCGGATCCTCATTCACCCGCCCGTCCCCGTCGTTGTCGATTCCCTCCTCCCCCACCGGCGTCCACTCGCCCCGCTGATCCGCTTCCACCCGCACGAACACCCGAGGGTCCGCCCGATCGCGGATGAACCGCCCGGACGCATCCCGCTTCCACATCTGCGTGATCTGCCCGTCACCGTCGAGGTCATCCGGCCCGTCCTCGTCAAAGAGCCCGTCCCGGTCAGAATCCACCGGCCGGCGATTCGAACGCGAACTGTGCGGTGTGTGCGGGTCGCGGAACCACGCCTCACGCGCGTCCGGGTTCTGGCTCGGCATCAGGTAAAAAACGTAGTTGTCCAGCAACTTCGTGAGCGACGGCACCTGCCCGTACGCCTTCGTGAGGTACCACAGCGAATACACCACCGCCTCCGCCGACTGAATCTCGTTCCCGTGGACGTTGCCATCGATCCACATCGCCGGTTTCGCCGTGTGCGGGCCGGTCTTGGGCGAGTTCACGATCGCCACCCACAACTCTCGCCCCTCGGCGCTCTTGCCCAGGCTCCGAAGTTCCACCAACTCCGGATACGCCGCCGCGATCGCTTTCAACTGCCCCTCGATCTCGACATACGTCGAATACCGATTGAACGCGATCAGCACCTTCCCCGGCACGTCCGGCTGCGCCATCGCCACGCACGCCGACATCGCCGCCGCAATCAACACCCCGATTCCACCTGTGCTGCGCCTCATCGTGCGGCCTCCTCAAGTCTCACTCGAACCGTCGACTTCCCACCAATCGACGGTGACACCTCGACCACAACCTCCGACCCGTCCTCGGCCCGCACCGTCCATTCCGCGTCCGCCATCCCGCCTGATCCCGCGATCGACCAGAATCGATTCACCCGCTCGCCCGAGATCACCCGCTCCATCGGCGCGTCGATCCGCACGATCGTCGGCAGGTGCCGCCGCGCCTTCACCCCCATCGCCGACAGCGTCGGCATCGAACCCTCGTTCACCACGCGAACCCACACCCGCCATAGCCCCGGCCCCAGCCGTTCCACCCTCTGCTCCGACACCACCACGCGCGGGAATCTCGCCGCCAAAGCCACCACAAACCTCGTCTGCTCCTCCACCAGCCGCGGCACCTCGCTCGCCGGCGGATTCAACCTGAAACCCGGCACAAATCCACCGATCTCCACGCTCCCCAGTTGCGGATGCTCGAACGCCTTCCACGCGATGAACCCCGACACGTCGCCGGCCTTCACACGCTCCGCGTCATACGCCAGCCACTTCCCATCATCGCTCGGCTTCTTGTCGCCGCCCGTCGGTGCTGCCGCGGGCGCATCGCCTCCGCCTCGCCTCCGCCCTCCACCAGGAACCTGCGGCTGCATCTCCTCGTTCGGCGCTTCGATCGTCGCCAGCCCTGCCTCGCCATGATCGTGATGACGCCCCGTCTCGCCGCGCGGCGTCTCGGGCTGGGGCGCTTCCACCTTCGGCACCTCCGGCTTCGGCGTCTCGGGCTTTGGCGCGTCCGGCTTGCCGTCCGCGCCCTTTCCGTCTTCTTCCTTCGCCTCTTCCTTCTGCTGCGCCTTCTTGATCTGATCCGGCCGCACCCACACCGGCGTGTTCAGCGAGTACACCCCGTAGTGCGCATACGCCCATCCATGCAGCGAGCCCGACCGCTCCGCCGGCGACGCCTCGGCCATGTTTGTCACCTCCTTGAACAGTTTCGCGATCTCCTCCATCTGCACTTTGTCGTCATTCTCGATCCCCGTCGGCGTCGTCCCGTCCGGCTCAAACTTCCCCGCCTCCGGCAGCGCCACCACGCTGTCTCCCGGCCCCATCACCACCACTGCCGCCACGTTCCGCACCTTCAGCAGCCAATCCACCAGCGCCCGGCTCTCCGGCTCCGAGAGCGGGAACGGCCCCGCGCCGTCCGCAAACTCTGGCCATCGATACGGAAAGTTCTGATCCAGATTCACGCCCCCGCCCGCCGTCCCGCCGACCCCGTCCTCATTGATCTTGCCGTCGCCGTCGCTGTCCGTTCCCTCTGGCACGAGCGCGACCGACGCCCGCTCGCCCTTCGCCGCGTCGGGCCGACGCACGATCGCCGCGTTGTCGGGATCGATCACGTATTCCGCCCGCAGCCCCGATCCCGGCAGCGGATCACGCACCCGCATCATCGTCACCACGCCATCGCCATTGAGATCCTCCGCCCCGTCCTCGGCGGTTCGCCGATCCCGATCCGCGTCGAGCAGGCTCTGGGCGCGGCCAAAGTCCATCCTCGCGTGCCCCGCATCGAGCGTCCACGCCCGCGCGTCGGGATTCGCGCAAACCACCACATACACCGTCACGCGATGCAGGTGGCCCGCGTGATTCGCCGCCAGACTCTCAGCGATCCCCATCGCCACGTCCGCCCCGAAGAGGTGCCGCCCATCCAGCCCAGCCACGACCACCAGCGCCGGCCGATCCTCCGGCGCGGGCGGCGGCGGGCCATCGTCCGCGGGCGCGCCACGGTTCGTCAATCGCAGCGCCGTGATCACCCGACCCTGCCGACTCGTCCCGATCGTCGCCGCATCAACCACCATCGGATGCGCGGCCGTCAGCGCCTTCGTCCGCGCGCCGAGGTCGTCCTCGCCCCGCGCCGCCTCCATAGACATCAAGCCAACCATCGACGCCGCGTAAACCGCGATGCATCGACGACACTCCAAACGATCAATCATCTGTGCTCTCCAGCCGCGATAACGCGACGAGTCAGAATAGCAGATCACGACCCCGCCGCACCGCGATCGCCCCGTCTCCCATCGCTTCTTGAGCCGATCGCGCCAGCGATCGGAAATGGCCCCTCTCAGCAACAGCGACCTTCCTTCTGGAGCAGATCGCGCGAGCGATCGGAACTGCTCACGGCGCTACCGCCACCACCATCCCGTCCGGCTGATGGGGCACCTGCGCCGCCTCAAACACGATCCGATACTTGTGCCCGCGGAACCGATCCACGCACCACGCGTGCAGGTCAGGGTGATGCGTCCCGACGATCCACCGCCGAATCTGCCGTTTCTTCAGCGCCGCTTCCGCGCCCATCAGCGCCGCGTGCTCGCCGCCCTGAATGTCCATCTTCAACAGATCGATCGGCCTCCCCGCGCCCTCCGCCACCGCCGACAACGTCGTCGTCGGCACCGCCTTCCCCTCGCCCGGTGCCAGCATCGCCATATACCCCTCGCCCGCCAGGTTCGCCGAGCCCAGCCGGTCGCTTACCGCCTGCGCGTGAAGCCGAATCACCGGATTCCCGTTGAGCGCCCGGTTCTCGGCCAGCCGCGCCCGGTTTGTCGCGTCCGGCTCATACGCCCGAATCTCGAACTTCGGCCTCAGCCGCGCCACCAGAAAGCAGTAATACCCCACTGCCGCCCCCACATCCACAAACACCCCCGTCTCCCCGATCTCGTCGAGCATCTTCACGAGCCACGCCTCCTCCTCCGGCTCGTGAAGATTGATCTCCTTGTACCGCTCCATCTGGATCGGCATCAAATGCTCGCGTCGAACCCGAATCCCGTTCGCAAACTCGTGATACTCGCTCATGGTCGCCAAGCGTAGTGGCACGCGCCGCGGCCTGCCTAGCGTCAGACACCCATGCCTCCATCCGAATCCCCAACCCCCGCCGCCACCATGCAGTGCCTCGAAGTCTGGGGAGGCAATCAGGCCACCGATAACGCCGTCGCGCTCCCGGGCCTCGACGCCTGGGTCTACGCGCGCCCCCACGAAAACGCCCTCGCCGGTGGCGACATCCATTACCTCTCCAGTTGTGCCACGGGCCGAATCGTCCGAATTCTTGTCGCCGACGTCAGCGGTCACGGCATCACCGTCGCTCAAATCGCCACTAAACTCCGATCCCTCATGCGACGCTACGTCAACTACGTCGATCAGACCCGGCTCGTCTCCGGCATCAACGCCGAGTTCACCCGACTCGCCGAACTCGAGGGCTTCGCCACCGCCGTCGTCGCCACCTACTGGACCCCCACCGACGAGATCGTCATCTCCAACGCCGGCCACCCGCCCCCGCTCGTCTATCGCGCCCGCCAACGCGCCTGGGATGTTGCTCGCCCACGCTCAGAACCCACCGCCGCGTCAACCCCCGGCGAGCCCTCCAACATTCCCTTGGGCATCGCCGAACAGACCGGCTACGACCAGTTCCCCGTTCGCCTCGCCCACGGCGACCTCCTCCTCCTCTACACCGATTCACTCATCGAGGCTCGCGAGCCCGACGGAAGACTCCTCGGCGTGGCCGGCCTCATCAAACGCCTCAATGCCCTCGATCCCGCCGCACCCGAACGCCTCATTCCCGCGCTCCTCGCCTCCCTCGGCGGTGAAGACACGCTCCAGGACGATGCCACCGCGCTCCTCCTCCGCCCCAACGACCTCAAGCCCCGCGGATCGCTCGCGGTGGGCCTTCTCGCGGGCTGGCGAATCGCCCGGGAATCCATCCGCGGCCTCGGGCGCCTCCCTCTGCCCAGACCCCAACTCGGCGCTCGCAACATCGCCGGTGCCTTTCTCGATCGCCTCAACCGCATCTGGCAGCCCTAGCATCGCGCGTGATCGATCTCCGCGTCATCAGCATCGGCGCTCTCGCCGCCCACCCGCTCCGTGATGAGCGTGCGCCCGTCCGCGCGGGACACTCCACGTGCACGCTCATCCGCGCCGCCGACAAGGCCATCCTCGTCGATCCCGGCCTCCCCGATGCCGCCATGAACTCCCGCCTCGAAGAACGCGCCGGCCTCACACTCGCCCGCATCACCCACGTCTTCCTCACCAGTTTCAACCCCGAACTCCGCCGCGCCCTGCCTGCCCTCGACCATGCCACCTGGTGGATCAGCGAGCCCGAGCGCGAGGCCATCGGTGCCGCCCTCGTCGCTAAACTCCACGAGGCGTCCGAAGAGAACGACGGCAAACTCAAGGAAGCACTCGAACTCGAAGTCGCCATCCTCCGCCGCTGCCAACCCGCCCCCGATCACCTCGCCGACCATCGCGGCGAACGCATCGACCTCTTCCCGCTCCCTGGCATCACCCCGGGCCTCTGCGGCCTGATCCTCGCCGGCTCTCGCTTCTCCACCCTCATCTGCGGCGACGCCATCCCCACCATCGAGCACCTCGAACAGGGCAAGGTCCATACCCCTGCCGCCGACCTCGACCGCGCCCGCGAGTCCTTCGCCGAAGCCGTCGAGATCGCCGACATGCTCGTCCTCGGCCGCGACAACATGGTCCCCAACCTCACCAAACGCGTGTTCTGATCGCACCCCTCAGCACACCGGGAGCCCGCCATCGACTGCCCACTCTGCCACAGTGTCCGCGTCGGCACCGCACACCCCGATCACCTCGCCGAGTTGCGCGAGTCCTTCGTCCGCCTCGGCGAGAATCAGGGCTCACGCGGCTGGTGCGTCCTCATCACCAAGGACCATGTCGAGCACCTCGCGTGCTGGCCCCTATCGCGCCAGGCCGCACTGTTCGGCGAGGTCGCGCTTGTCGCTGCCGCACTCCGCGCCGTCTTCCCGGCGTCAGGCATCGACGGTCCACCCCGCATCAACTATGAGTGTCTCGGTAACGTCGTCCCGCACGTCCACTGGCATGTCATCCCGCGACACGCCGACGACCCGCGCCCCCGCGAAACCGTCTGGACCTGGCCCCCGGATTCACTTCGCGGCAGCCTCTCCCCCACCGAGCGCGCCGACCTCGTGCTCCGCTTGCGAAGCGCGCTCGCTGCTTCAAACGCATAATGCCAAAGTCACGAAGTCCGACGCCTTCGTTGCGTGGCGGGCTTATTCACGGTCTTGCACACGCTGTAGACGAGCAGGCAAATCACGCACGCTCCAAATGCTGACATGGCGAGTGAGGTATAGGCGATCTCTGTGGTGACACTCCCGTTTACAGCGCGCGAAAGCTTGATCCATGATTTCGACGCTGGTCCGCTATTGGATACGTGATCCAAGGCAAAAGATGCAAGCGAGCTCGCCTCGCCGAGCCGCAACGGCTGAGCATTAGGAATTTGCTCGTCCGCTCCGGCAATAGCCCATTTCCACCGGCGCACGAACAACCCCGAAAAACTGTCCCGATCCCGAGTCGCCGTGATGCGAAAGGTCACGAGGCGCTTGAAGCGGCTCGAGTCTTTGGCGGCATACTGCTCTGTGATCCACATGGCTTGGCTATCCAGCAGCTCTACTACAAAGACGCCATGGGTCTGAACTTCACGCGAGCTATGCGTTCCCGCCTGTGGGGCACACGATGCAGCGCCGACGCCGAGAACTACGACAGCAGCGCGTGCCACGATCAACATCGCATTCTGCGTGCCTCTTCTGAACATGTGCATGTCTGAACAGCGGAAGCGTTGTCGCCCTATCCCTCGGCCCTCGACGGGTCCTTACCCTCTTCGATCGCCGTGATTTTGCCCAGCCGCCGCGCGTGCCGCCCGCCCTCAAACGGCGTCTTGATCCACACGCCCACGATGCTCTCGATCAATCGTTGCCCCAGCAGATCCGCCGACAGGCACAGCACGTTCGCGTCGTTGTGGCTCCGGCTGATCTGTGCCGTCAACTCGTCATGCACCACCGCTGCCCGCACGCCCTTGACCTTGTTCGCCGCGATGCTCATCCCGATCCCCGTCCCGCAGATCAAGAGTCCGAGATCGGCCTTCTGCTCCGAGACCGCCTTTCCCACTCGATACGCCGGCTCGGGATAGTCCACCATCGCCTCGCCCGTCTCGCCGAACAGTTCCACCTCGTGCCCGTCGCGCCGCAGCCGTTCCGCCAGCAGTTTCGCCGCCTGCGCCCCTCGGTGGTCCCCGCTCATCGCAATCCGCATCGTCGTGCCTCCGCGCGATCCCGCGGCCAGGTCATCCCGTCACGCCAGATTCATCCAGACGCGAGAGAATGAGTGCCGCCAGGCGCTCCGCCGTCCGAGTGTACACGTCTTGCGATCCCCCGATCGGGTCCGGCACGTCCACGCCCCCGCGATCCAGCGTCGCCGCCCGCGATCCCGCCGTCCGATCAAACTCCAGCACCGCGCGCAGGTGCGACGATGTCATCGCGTAAATCTCATCCGCCTCCGCGATCATCTGCCGCGTCAACTCCCGCGACCGCTGTCCCTTCACATCCGCCGTCGGCACGCCCAGCGCATCCAGCGCGCGCACCGATTCCCGTGAGATCGGCTGCCCCGGCGTCGCCGACGCCCCCGCGGACTTCACCCGCACACGCGGGAATGCCGGCCCCGCTCGCTGCACCGCCAGGTGCCGCGCAATCGCCTCCGCCATCGGGCTTCGGCATGTGTTCCCCGTACACACGAACAAGATCGACCGCTCCGCCGCACGGTCCACGACCCTCGCTTCCAGCGCACCGACCGACTCCACCACATAGCCGCCCGCGATCGGCAGCCACACCCGCGTCGACGCCTTTCGATACCGCGTCACGCCCCCATCCACGACCACCGCAGCCTCCGCTGCCTTCTCTGGTGCCGTGATCCCGATGCCCATCCCTGCCGCCGACACACCCTCCGCCATCACCGCCACACCCATCCCCCACGCCCGCTCCAGCAGTTCCGACGCCGTCGCATCCTCCGGCACGCGCACCACGACGTGCTTCCCGTCCTCAATCGTCCCCGCCAGCACGCCCAGCCGATCGCGCAGCCGCGCCATTCCCTCCGCCGTCCGCTCCACCACAAACGTCACCGGCCCCGGCAACAGCCGCTCCAGCAAACGCCGATGCAGCGGCAACAAGTCCCCGAGCGCCTCCATCACCACCACCCGATTCGGCGCGTGCCACGCGATCGGCCCAGCCCCTTCTCCCGCCACACGCCGCAGCGCCGCCGCCGCCGCCGCCAATCCCGCGTGCGCCCCGATCCCATACACCGTTTCAGTCGGGAACACGACCAGCCGACCCTCCGTGAGCGCCGTCGCCGCCGCCTCGATCAGCGCCGCCTCCGCGCTCATGCCGCGCTCCGATCCGCTCTCACCCGACACCGCCGACCACGCCGACGAGCGATCTCGCCATACACCCGCGACCCGATCCATGCCAACCCTGGCACATACATCAACAGCCCCGGCAGCAAGCCCACCGGCGTTTGTGCCAATGCCCGCCTCACCGCAGGATACCCAACTAAAACCCGCCCTTCGCGCGTCCGCATCGGCATCCCCCGCATCGCCTCCTCTAACGCCACCGGCAGGTCCGCCTCCGCCAGCATGTCGCGAAACTCCAGCCGCCCCAGCCAATCCAGCCCGCGCAGCACCCGCACCGTCCCCTGGCACAGCCCGCAATCGCCGTCGTAATAGCACACATCCCGCTTCACGCCGAATGCTAGAACGCGTGCTCGGCATGTGCTTCTCCCGTGCCATCGACCGCGCCTCGCGGTCGGTACGCTTGGGTACATCGACGGTCCCCGTCGATTCTTCCTGCTTTCGCCTTGGGTACCCCGCCCCGCCGGGGGGGCTCTTGGGTAGGTCGGCGCTTCGCGCCGACTCTTCCCTTGCTCCCCAATCCACCGAAAAGCCGCCCTGATCCCGCCCTGCATACCCTTCCCCGTTCGGACTTTCTTCGCCTCGTGCCGATTTCCGGACCGCCCGGGGGAACCTCTCGGGCCGGGTTGGTCGAACATTGATGTGAGCGACACGCCGCCACGAGCGGCAGGCCGCTCACCGGGAGCCTCTCATGCGCCGCGCCTCACCCCGCCGTGCGTTCACCCTGATCGAACTCCTCGTCGTCATCGCCATCATCGCGATCATCATCGCCATTGTCTTCCCCGCCCTCGCCGGCACCCGCGCCTCGGTCCGCGCCGCCAGCACCAAGCAACTCCTCAGCCAGATCCAGCAGGCCGCCTCCGCCTTCCAGACCGACAACAACCGCCTCCCCGGCTACTTCAGCGCCCGCGACATGGCCAACATCGAAAACGACGCCGCCGCCACTATGCCTCCGCTGGGAATGTCCCAGATGGAAAACATCATGCTCGACCTTGCCGGTGCCATCGTCAGCACCGACGGCACCACCGCACCACCAACAGGCGGTCCAACCGCCGTCCTCGTCGGGCCCTACAGCGCTCCCGCTCGCCGAATCTGGGTCGCTCCTGAACTCATCGGCCTCTCGAACCAGAGCGAGAAGACCTACTTCGTCCCAGACAAGAAACTCTTCGTCGCACAAACCAACCCAGGTCAGCAGAACGGCCAGCCCGGCCACACCGGCCCCGAAGGCACGGTCCAACTCCCCGATGTCGTTGACCACTTCGGCAACCCCATCCTCGCCTGGGCCGCCGACTCCGCTTCCAACCAGCCCGTCCGCACGTCCGCCGATTTCGCAGCCCGCAACTCCAGCGGCAACACCCCCTCCCGCTTCTACTGGGCTCCCAACTCCTGCTTCCTCACCGCCACCTCCCTCGGCAAACGTGCCACCGATCAGACCGACCCCGTCAACGGCAGCATCATCAGCAGCGGCACTGCCGTCGACCTCGCTAACTCCATGATCGGCTTCCTCGGCAACCCCAGTTACCCCTACCGCGCTCCCGCCGCCACCACCGGCCCGACCCTCCCCGAGGCCGGCCGCGCCCCCCTCGTCCTGCATTCCGCCGGTGCCGATAGCGTCTACCTCTCCCGCAAAGACCGCGGCGCGAAACAGTTCGATTTCTCCGCCCGCAACTGGATCGACTACCAACTCAACTTCGTCAACAGGGTCAACGGCGTCGAGCCCGTCGGCAACACCATCAACGACGGCTACCTCGACAAGGACAACAAGCCCACCAACATCGACATCCTCGAACGCTTCGACGATCTCTTCAGCACCGGCGGGTCGTAAGCCGCGCGCTCGCCCTACCATCGCTCGGGGCGAGCCATGAGCCAGGCCATCACCGCGGAACCTTCGTCGGCACCACTCCGGCACGACCAGCCGCCCGTCGTCGTCCGCGCCACGAACCTCTCCAAACGCTTCCGCATTTACTCAAAGCCCATCCACCGAGCCCGTGAGTGGCTCCGACTCGGCCGCAACCTCCACACCGATTTCTGGGCTCTCCGAGGCGTCTCCTTCGAGGTCCGGCGCGGCGGCTGCCTCGGCGTCATCGGTGCCAACGGCTCGGGCAAGAGCACCCTCCTCAAAATCATCTCCGGCGCCATGCGGCCCACCGAGGGCTCCTTCGAGGTTCACGGCCGCGTCCTCAGCCTCATCGAACTCGGCACCGGACTTAACCCCAACCTCTCAGGCCGCGCCAACATCGCCCACACCGCCGCGCTCCTCGGATTCCCGCCCGGCTTCGCACGCGACCGCACCGCCGAGATCGAGGCCTTCGCCGAACTCGGCGATTTCTTCGACCGCCCGATCAACCTCTACAGCAGTGGCATGCGCGTCCGCCTCGCTTTCTCCATGTTCGCCTGCTTCCAGCCCGAACTCTTCATCGTCGATGAAGCCCTCAGCGTCGGCGACGTCTTCTTCCAGCAGAAATGCGCCGCTCGCATTCGCACCCTCCTCGACGCCGGCATGACCATGATCTTCGTCAGCCACGACCAGTCCGCCGTCCTCAGCCTCTGCGACCAGGCCATCGTCCTCGACCACGGCCGGCCCGCCTTCGCCGGCGATCCCCAGCAGGCCGTCTCCGTCTATCTCGCCTCGATGAACGTCGATCGCGCGGGCCACAAATGGTCTCGTCATCCAGCCAAGCCCGCCACCGCCGCGCTGCCCGCATCGCCCGACAACGCCTCCACCGCCGACTCCATCATCGCCAAAGACATCCTCGGCGACCGCCGAAACCATCGCACCGGCACCGGCGCGCTCCGGATCCGGGCCGCCCGAGTCACCGACGAATCCGGCCGTGACACCCTCCGCGCCTCCGTTGGCCAGGCCCTCCGAATCCACGTCCTCATCGAGGCCGTCGAGCACGTCGATCGCCCCCGCGCCGGCATCCGCCTTTTCAACCGTCTCAACACACTCGCCTTCGGTGCAGGCACCTATCAACTCGGCCACTCCATCGCCCCCATGGCCCCGGGCGATCGCGTCATCGTCCGCTTCGACCTCACCCTCGACCTTGAGCCCGGTGCCTACACCTTCGGCCTCGGCGCGGGAGAGCCTGCCGGCAACGATCCAAACGCCGGCACCCACCATGACCGCATCGACCGCCTCGGACCCATCATCGTTGACCTCCAGCGCGATCGCCCACGCCCCTTCTACGGCCTCGCCAGGCTCCCCATGCGTGCCACCGTCGAGAGCATCGTGCCATGAGCCCCGCCGCACCCGCAGCCGGAATCGCGCCGCCGCCCATCGCCTTCATCACAGGCTGCGGCCGCTCCGGCACCACCATCCTCGGCCAACTCCTCGCCCAGCGATCCGACGTCACCTACCTCAACGATCGCTTCGACCTCTGGATCGACTTTCCCATCGGCGACATCTGGGGCCGCTCCATCGCCGGCCTCGCCCCCACCGCCCGCGTCGCCCTCACCGCCGCCGACGCACCTCCAGATGCCCGCGACCGCTTCCTCGCGTGTCTTGAATCCCATCGCGCAGGCCGCGCCGTCATCATCGAAAAACTCGCTATCAATAACTTCCGCCTCCCTTTCCTTCGCGCCATCGTGCCCGATGCGCCAATCATCAACATCGTCCGCCACGGCATCGAGGTCGCCTTCTCTATCCAGGAACGCGCCAACGTCGGACGCTGGTACGGCCGCGACGACCGCAAGTGGTCCGCCCTCCTTCAGCACGCTCACGACCGTGGCCTCGGCACCATCGCCGATCGCTGTTCCACGCCGTTCGACCGCGGCCTCCTCGAGTGGCGTCTCAGCGTCGACGCCGCCGACGAGTGGCTTGCCGCCGAGCACCCCGCGCGCTTCACTCGGCTGCGGTACGAAGACCTCCTCGACGATCCGCTTCGCGCCTGCGGCACCCTCGACGCCGCACTTTCGCTCTCGCCGTCGCCAGCAATGCGTGCCTTCGCCCGCGAGCAACTCGCTCGCCGCTCGCCACCCGCTGCCGCTCGCGCCGTCCCCGACTCTGCCGAGGCCATCGCCGGCGACACGCTCCGTCGCCTCGGCTACTGGGCCGATGATTCGCCCGCTACGCCCTCGCTCGCCCGAGCCTCGCTCGCGGTCACGCCGATCGAGGGTTCCCGATGAAAGACCAGTATTTCTTTGGCCGCACCCTCGCCCGACAGATCGACTTCTTCGCCTTCCCGCGCACCGGCTCCCACTTCCTCCGCTATTGCACGCAGGGCCTCTTTGATCTCGTCGCCCTTCCTCAGCCCGGCACCGACGAGCCCGAGGCCGTCGATCGCCAGCGCGAACTCCAGCCCCTCGCCCTCTACGCCCTCGATCTCCGCGAAGACGGCGTCCCGCTCTCCCCCGTCTGGTTCAACGCCCGCGCCGCCGGCCGCCACGGCACTCCCGCCAAGGCCGATGCCCCGGCCCTCATCCTCATCCGCGAGCCTATCGCCACCGTCTACAGTTTCTACCGCGCCGCCACCTCGCGATGGGGCACTACCATCGACGCGCCGGCCGCTTGGCTCCAGGACAAGTTCAACCGCTACACCGACTTCTATCGAGCCGGCCTCGCCATCACCGCCGAGCACCCGCAACACTCGCTCCTCCTCCGCTTCGAAGACCTCGTTGAAAGTCCCGCCGCCCTCGAACGCCTCGTCGCCTTCGTCGGCGTCCGCCCCAAACTCGCGCCCGCCTTCGTCCACGCCGCCACCCGATTCGACGCCATGGTCGCCCCCGGCGCACGGTCCTTCTACCGCGCCGGCGACAACACGGCCTGGCGCGCCGATCCCGACTTCTGCCGAATCCTCGAACGCGTCCAACTCCCCGACTCCTCCGAGTTCGGCTATCCCGCATGGACTCGTTCATGATCGACTGGTCCATGTTCCAAGCACACGCCTCCTCTCCGCTCCGGGTACCCCGCCCCTCCGGGGCGGTCTTCTTCTTCTCCTCGCCCTCTGCTTTTTCTTCACCCTCCCCCGCACCCCTGCGGGGGAGGTGGCACGAGCGCCGCGAGTGCCGGTGGGGGTTCCTGGGTACATCGTCGATCCCCGTCGATTCTTCTCCCCGTGCCACCGGCTTCGCCTCGAAGTCGGTGCTCTTGGTTTCCCCTCCTCTTCACTCCTTCTCTACTCTTCTTCCCTCGTTCCATCCGCGCCTTCGCCCGCTTCGGGCGCACGATCGTTGCGAGTGGTGGCTTTGCACCACTCGTCGCCTGGCCTCTTTCCTTCTCTTGCTTCTTCTTCCCGCCCCTTGGGCGGACGCCTCCACCCACCAACAATGACTCCGCCCCACTCCCCTCCTGAGGTGCCCAACGTCCAGCCCCATCTTCATCCTCGGCGTCCCCCGCTCCGGCACCACACTCCTCCGCGCCATCCTCGACTCGCACTCCGCCATCGCCTGCGGCCCCGAAACCCCCTGGCTCGCCGCACACCAGCCCCGGAGCGTCCAAGGGCTGCTCCGATTCCTTCGCGACGAGAAGCATGGCTACTGCGCGAGTTTCGGCATGTCCAAAGACCTCGCGACCGCCGCCGTGCGCACGCTCGTCTCCGAACTCATGGACGCCTACGCCGCCTCCCGCGGCAAGCGCCGATGGGCCGAAAAAACCCCCGATAACGTCCTCTTCGCCGACTTCCTCTTCGACCTCTTCCCGCGCGCGCGCGCCATCCACCTCGTCCGCGACGGCCTCGATGTCGCCGCTTCCACCAGCATCATCGCTCCGCACCGCCGCGGCATCTCGGCCTGGCACGAGAAAAACCTCTCCTTCGGCCCCGGCGTCGCCGTCGCCAACACCCCCTTCGCCGCGCTGCTGCGCTGGCGGCATTGGAACGCCATTGTTGCGCGCGCGCTCGAGGCCCGAACTGTCCTCCGCGTCGATTACGAATCGCTCGTGGCCGAGCCGGACAGGACCGTGCGCACGATCATGGATTTCGTCGGCGAGCCCTTCGAGCCCGCCATGCTCGACTACGCCGGGCACGCGCACGACCTGCCGGAGTGGGAATGGGGGAGCGCCGACGTGCGCGCGCACGGGGCGATCCGCGCCGATCGAGTGGGCCGCGCCGCCGCGGACCTTGATCCGTTGGCGCGTGAGATCCTTGGGCCGCTGGCGAGCGCGCAGCGAGTGCCCATCGAGCCCGCCGCGGCGCTCGCCGCCGTGGATCAGTTGCAATCGCCGCTGTTTCGGCGATATATGGAATATGTGAACGCGTTCGCCGCGCCACTGGGACTCAAGACGTTCACGAACTGGTCGAAGGTGTGGGAGTATCCGTGGCTGTGGTTCCGGGCGCTCGCGCGGGTGGACTGGGCGGCGCGCCCGCGACTCGTCGATCTGGGCAGCGAACTCTCGCCGATGCCCTGGATCGCCGCGTTGCTCGGCGCACGGGTCACGCTCGTCGAGCGCAACCGCAAAGTCGAGCCGATCTGGGCCTCGCTCCGCGATCGCCTCCGCGTCGATGTTGATTGGGTCTATGCCGACTCCGACCGCATCCCGCTCGATTCCGACAGCGCCGATGTGCTCACGAGTTTTTCCGTCATCGAACATCAGCCGGATCAGCGTGCGGCGATCGACGAGGCCGCGCGCGTACTTCGCCCCGGCGGGGTGCTGGGTCTCTCGTTCGACATCTGCGAGCCGGAGATGGGCATGACCTTCCCCGCCTGGAACGGCCACGCCATGACCCTCCGCGACGCCGACGCGGCGTTCACCCATCCCGCGTTCGGCCAGACGCGCCCGCCGGATTGGAACCGCGCCGACCTCGCGCCGTTTGTCGCGTGGCATCGTCAATCCGCGCCGCACCACAACTATGCCTCGGGCGCCATCGTCCTCCGGAAACTCGCATGATCCTCGACCTCTACCGCCATCGCGGGTACATCTGGCGCACGGCGTGGTCCGAAGTGCGAACGCGGTACGCCGGCTCGGGCATGGGCGTGCTCTGGAACCTGCTCCAGCCGCTCTCGATGATCCTGGTTTTCTCGCTGATTTTCACGAGCGTGTTGAAGCATGGCAACATGGGCGGCGCGCCGTATCCGGTTTATCTGTGCGCGGGGCTGCTCCCGTGGACCGCGTTCGCGGATTGCCTCAATCGTGGCACGTCCGCGTTCGTGCATCATGCCGTCTACCTGCGCAAACTTCCGATACCCGAGCAGGTATTTGTGGCACAGACGGCGGCGACGTCGGCGATCGGGCTCTCGATCAGTTTCGCCGCGCTCGTGGGCGTCGCGATGGCGCTGGGCCACTATCCGTCGTGGCACTGGGCGTTGCTACCGATTCCGCTGGTGCTGCTGCTGCTGGTGGGGTTCGGGCTTGGGCTGGCGCTGGGCACGGTGAATGCGTTTATCCGCGATGTGGGCCAAGTGGTGCCGATCTTGCTGCAGGTCTGGTTCTGGCTCTATCCGATCGTGTACTACGAGTCGTCCTTGCCGAAGTGGATGCAGGCCGTGCTGCCGTACAACCCCGTGTATCCGGCGATCACCGGGATCCGGCTGCTGTTCCTTTCGCGCGAAGTGCCCGGCCCGTGGCTGTGGGTGCAGATGGCGATCTGGGCCGGGGGCGCGACGGCACTGGGCTATGTGGTGTTGCGCCGGCTGCGCGCCGAGTTGCGGGACGTGATCTGATCGCGCGGCTCGCGAACGTGTACCATCGTCGTATGGCCAAGAAACCCGCACGCAAACCGACGCCGCGCCGCGCCACCGCAGCAGCCAAATCCGCGAACAAGCCGACAAAGAAGGTGGCCAAGAAGCCAACGAAGCGCCAAGTCGCGGCGCGCGGCCCGAGTGCGGCGCGCGGCAAGTCTGCCGACTCCCTCGCCGGTATCTCGTCAGATGCCGTGCTCCGCGCGACAGGCAAATCCTGGGAGCAGTGGCTCGTCGTCATCGACCGCGATGGCGGGAGCGACCTCTCGCACCCCGAGATCGCCGAACTCCTCCACAGCAAGCATGACGTGGCACCGTGGTGGTCGCAGATGGTCACGGTCGGCTATGAGCAGGCCCGTCACGGCCGTGCCAAGCACCAGAAACCCGGCGGCTTTTCCGTCAGCGCCAGCCGCACCATCGCCGCACCGATCAGCGACGCGTTCCTCGCGTTCTTTGATCCGACGGTGCGTGGCGAGTGGCTCGACGGCACGCTCGCGATTCGCCGATCCACGCGCGACAAGTCGCTGCGGATCAGTTGGAGCCCCGATGCCTCCCCGACGAACGTGGACGTGAATCTCTGGCCTAAAGGCGAGAACAAGTGCCTCGTGCAGATCGAGCACGACAAACTGAGCAGCGCGGCTGACGCGGCGCGCGCTAAGAAGGCCTGGGGGCAGCGGCTCGACAGGCTCCAGTCGCTGTTGCAGGGCTGATCGGGCACTGATTGGCGCTTCGTTCGGGGAGTCGCGCGTTGGCACCGCGACGAGCACCGAGTTCGCGCGTCAGGGCTTTTTCAGCGGCGCGTCCCAGACCTTGCCGCTCACCATATTGCCCGTCATGTCAGCCGCAAGTTTCGTGATGAGGTCATCGAGGTTCTTGTTGCGAGCGTGGGCGACCTTCTCAAGGAGCCAGGTGAAGATTTTGTCCTCACCGCGCAGATCGACTCGCCACACATCGTTTGACTTCAGGAACTCGAGTTTCAGCCCCGTGGTCTCGCCGTCGACCAGCATCTCGGCATAGGCGCGTGGAGGTCTGACCGAGATCTTGCCGAGGGTGATGGGAAAGTCGCCGCCGAAGGGTCCGGTCGCTCGCGAGTATTGCTCTTTGGCCATTGACAGGCCGGTCATCGCGCGAAGTTCATCGGGCTTTTTCGTGTAGCGGAGGGCGAGCACGTTGAGCCTGTCCACCGGATCGAGGCGCACAAGCGTTGTGCGGTCGGCGTACTTCGCGAGTTCGACCAACTCGCCGAAGTGCTCGATGTTCTTTGGATCGCAGACGGCGATGACGCCCTCGGCATTGCCCGCCTCGCGGGCCGTCTCATACGACTCCCACACTTCCTTGATCTCGGTGCTCTCGTCGTCGCAGCCGGGGAGGAGGATCGCCATGAACGCCGCAAGAAGGCCCACGATGATTCGGTTCATGGGCGACCATGATAACATTCCGTGACTTGGATGCAAGTGCCCGCTTGCGATGGCCAAGGAGAGAGGAACGCGGCCGCAAATGCCCCGCATGGACCCATAATCACCAATGACCACCGATCCTGACATGCTCGTGCCCCTGACCTCCGCCCGAACGGAGTTTGAAGTTTCTGTGATCGTCGAGGCGCTGCGTGCGGCCGGCATTCAGGCACAGGCCTTTGCCCATGCCTCCGCCGCTTTGCAGTTGGACGCCGCGATGGCACCATCGGCGCTGGTGATGGTGCGTCGAGGCGACCTGGCTGCGGCGGCAGAGGCGTTGAGCCGTTGCCGGAATGATGCGACCCGCATCGAGCGCGAGCAACTTGAAGCGCTGGCGTGCGGGTCGCACGAAGCCGACGAGTGGACGAGTTGTCTCCGTTGCGGGTACGACCTCGCCGGTCTGCCGCCGTCGAGTTCCGGCGTGCGTTGCCCGGAGTGCGGCGGCGAGTGGAGCCCGCAGGAGGTCGAGATGCAGCGTCCGCCGTCGCGTCGTCGGCAGCACGGCGTAGCGATAGTGGCTACCGCAATCGCGGCGGGTGCGGTTGCCACAACGATCTTTGGTTGGGCGATCTCACCAATCCCGGCCGCCATCGGGAACTATGGCCCCGCTGATGTGCTCTGGGGAATGTTCTCCGTCGTGCCGCCGATCGCCTTGGCATTTGTGGTCGGTGTGCTGGTGTGGCGTCGATGGAAATCGCCTTGAAAGGCGGGGTTTCTTTCTTGTCGACCTGCGCGAAGCCAGTGAACATGTTTGTCGTCGCGTGACGGGCGACATGCCACGAATGCGGTCTGGAAGCACGTGAAATCCGCAGCGTTGATGATGGGCCGGGTCGGCGTGCGTGTCGGGCGATACTCGCCCTCTGAAGCAGTCACGCAGCAGCAGGTACGCGACGAGAACATCCACCCAGTTGAGACCCATCCCACTTTCGGATTTGGCCCAAGGCGCGGTGTCGCGCGAAATAGCCCGGGTTCAAGAGCACGTTGATGCCCGATTCGGCGGTTACGAGCACCCCGCCGCGAACTTGTTGAGGAAGCAGGTGAAGTCGTTGACGTTCAGCACCGGCGGGGTCGTGCTCCCGTCGCAGTTCGCGTATGGGTCGTTGGCCGCAAAGCGATTGAGGAAGCATGTAAAGTCGTTAACGTTGAGCGTCGGCGTCACCGTCGATTGGTCGCAGTTGGCGTAGCACGTCACGCCGACAAACTTGCCTGCCGCGGCCTCATCAAGATTGATCCAACCGATGTTCTCGCCCCACGCGTACCCGCGGAAGCGGTTCGCCGCGGCGTCGTATCGCGCCGGCTGCGGTGGCGACGCGAGCGCGCCGCCGCCAAAGTTGATCCAGCCCACGTTTTCAGCCCACGCGAACCCGCTCAAGTTGCCCCCGGGCCCGACGTTGACGCCGAAGTCCGTGCCGGTCGAGTTCGTGTACGCGGTCCCGCCCGGCCCGCCCGGCGTGCCGTCGCCCATGTTGACCCACCCGATGTTCTCGCCCCACGCGTGGCCGCCGAGGAACGTAACATAATATCTCACGCCCTGCGTCGTCGCGTTGGCGTCGCGCCAGTTCATCCACCCGCAGTTCTCCTGCCATGAGAACTTGTTGACGGCGTCGATGTTGGACTGCGCGAGCGCCGGCAAGCCCGCCGTCCCGACCACCGCCGCCGCCAGCCACATCGCCATCGAGCCATGCGTCTTCATCACGGGTACTCCTGGAACGGCACGCCATCGTACCGCGTCTGTCAAGGCTTCGAAAGCGCCCGGCCCGCTCTCGCGGGACGAAACGGGCGATGGATGCACCCAGCATGTGCGGCTCGTAGCCGCTCTAGTACTCGAAGTTCGCGAACGAGTTGCTGGTGACAATGTCCACGTTCACCGCGTTCACGATCGTGCCCTTGGTGTTGTTCGCGGCGATATTGAAGTTCGCCGTCGTGTTCCCGGAGCATGTGTTGCGGATGATCACGTTCCCTGCAAACAGCACCTGGATGCCGTAGTCGTTGTCCGAGCAGTTGTTCTCCTCGATGCGGTTGTCGCTGTTGGTGAACGGAAAGACAGTGCTGGGCACGATGATACCCGATCCGTTCGAGACCGCCGAGCCGTTCGAGTCGCAGGTGTTTCCGCGCGCGATGCAATCGTCGGACAACTGGATGCCGTGCGTCGTGTTCCCGCTGCATGTGTTACTGAGTACGGCGACCGAGAGATTTGCCAGGATCCCGACGCCCGTGTTGCTCTTGGCGACGCACTGCGTCACCACGGCGGTGCTGCCCGGATTGATCCCGCCCTGCCCGTTCGATTCCGCCATGCACCCTCGGACGCTTCCGCCGTTGATCTGAATGCCATAGCCGCTGTTGCTGGTGACGATGCAATCCGTGACGGTGGCGGTGGTGATCGTCGTCGATGAGAAGAGCCTGGCGAGGATGCCTGCGGAGGCCGTCGCCGTCCCGTTTCCGTCCACCGCGCACCGAGAGACGGTGCCGCCCTTGCCGACGATGATGCCCTCGTTGCGGTTGATGTCGACGTGGCAGTTGTCCGCCGAGCCCCCGTCGCCCAGGAAGATGCCCACGCTGTTGAGCGTCGCGGTGCAGTTGGTCGCTCTCCCCCCCAGCGGGACCACGAAGCCGGAGCCCCCGTTGGACGTCGCCTCACAGTTCTGGAACGCCGAGTTGCTTCCTGCGGAGAAGCCATGCCCGCCGTTCTGGCTCGCGAAACAGTAGTTGAACTCGACATGATTGCTCGTCGAGCACCCGTTCAACGAGTTGAGGTAGAAGTAGCAGCGCGTGAAGACGGTGCCGGAGTTGACGGTGATCCCGTCGCCCGTGTTCGACGCGAACTTGACCTCCTCGACGATCCACGCGCCGGCGTTGTTTGCCGTCGCCCCGTTCTGGCCCCAGCCCGTCACCACTCCGTGCCTGAGCGTGACGTACGCGGCCGACGTCGGCGATCCCGGGCCCGTGCCGTTGCCGTCAATCCCCGAGAGCGAACCCGCGACGCCGCGAATCTGATAGCCTTTCATGTCGAGCGTGACGTGGCTCGCTTCGATCTCGATCCCGTGCCGACCCGCCACCCCGACCACGTCGGCGGTCAGGTAGTACCGCCCCGGCTGTGTGATCTTGTACACGCTGTCCGCGTCGCCCGGTGTGGTCGTCGGGCCCACCGGAATCCCCGGCTCGATCTCGTTGATCGTCTTGTAGGTCGGCGTCACAGGACCCGCGGGAGGGCTCAACGGCCCGGCCACCAGCACCGCCCCAGTCACCAGACTCAACGCCACGATCGCCTTCATCTCGTGCTTCATCTCGATTCTCCGTTCCCTCTTGGCGCACCGCGCGCCCGCCGGGCGCGGAACCTTGCCCCGCGCCGTCGCATCCCTTCGCCCTCGCTTGGTGCCGAGCCAACCTACTGCCGCAAGTTCCCCCACGGGCTTGTGCCGGTGGCCGCGAACTCGAACGGCCCGACGTCGTTCCCCGGCACGATCAGGTCCGTGGTCGTGTTTCCTCGGAACGTGTTCCGCACCACGAAGTTGCCTGCATCAACGACCTCTACCCCCACGACGTTCTGAAAGATTGTGTTCCCCTCCGCCCTGCTTCCGTCGCTGTAGATGTAGACTCCCCACCCGTTCGCGAAACTCGTGTTGTCCTTCGCGATCGAGCCGTCGTGGATCACGATGCCGCCCCCGGAGTTCGCCGTCACCGTGCATCCCGAGATCACGGATGATCCGACGCGGATGCCGTCGTAGACATTCCCACGCGCCAGGCAGTTCACGACCGTTCCCGCGCCGCAGATGATCCCGTCGCCGCCGTTTCCGCTGGACGTAGATCCCGAGATCAGCGTTCCGTTGTTCCCGCGGATCCCGGTCCCGAGGTTGTACGCCGTCATGCAGTTCACCACGCTGCTCGCCCCGCCCACGTCGAGCGCATAACTGTTCTCGTCCGTCCCGTTCCCGATCACGCAAAGGTTCTGGTAGATGCACCCGTCCGCGTTGGGTCCGCCCACCGCTGAGACCCCGGCACCCTTCCAGCCGCGCAGCGTCCCATCCCGCACCGTCACCCCGCGACGCCCGGGCACCACGCGGACGCCGTCGAGCGTCCCCGCCGCGCCCAAGACCTCAAACCCGCGCAGGTCGAGTGTCACGCCGTCGGCATCGATCTTGATCCCGTGCCGCCCACTCACCCCCGCCACGTTGCCGGCGAGGTAGTATGACCCGGGCTGCGAAATCGTGAACACGCTGTCCACGCTCGATGGCGTGTTCGTCGCGCTCACCAGCACCCGAGGCTCCACTTCCGTCAGCGTCTTGTAGGTGCTCGCCACCGGCCCGCCCGGCGGTGTCAGCGGCCCGGCCACCAGCATCGCTGATGCCATCAACGCCAGTGATGAAACAGAAGTGCAAACCAATGCGGTACGGTTCATTCGTGTTCTCCTGCCAGGTTCTCGTTCACTCGCTTCGCACGCGGCCTCAGTGGGGAGGGGCGTGGCATGCCTCGCGTCACCGTTCACCCTCAATGCGTCAACTCTGGGCAAACCCGCCAGAGTTTTCGTCACTCTCAGCGAGAAATCAGTCCGTCTTCGCGCCGGAACGTCTCATGTACATCCCGCCGCGAACGCGTTCAGAAAGCAGATGAAATCCGCCACGTTCAGCGTCGGCGGCACCGTCGATCCATCGCAGTTCGCGCCCGGGTTCCCCGCCGCGTACAGGTTGTTGAAGCAGATGAAATCCGCCACGTTCGCAACCGGCGGCACCGTCGAGCCGTCACAGTTTGCATAGCACGGCAGGGCCGACGAGCCCCCACCGATGAATCCACCGAGGCACTCGAGCGGGCCCTGGCTCAGGCGCCCCGCGTCCGCCTGCCCGATCACCCCGAAGAGTTCGAGCGTGCCCGCCGTCGAGATGCCGCCGCCGCAGTCGTAGGTATTCCAGGAGAGGTCGAGTTGCGCCCTCGCGCCCGAGACCCACGTCAGCCCCGCCGCCGCGGCAATCATTGCAGTTCGATTCCATTTCATGGCCGAAGCCTCCTTGATCGCACGTCACCTAGTTCCCAGCCGCCGGACGCGCCTTGGCCGTCGTCACGACCTCGTCTCCGTGTCCCTGCGACGGGTGGAAATCGATCCGTGCCTCACGCGGTTTGCCGTAGAACTCCGGGTGCTGATACTTCCCCTTTTCGCCCGCCGGCTTCTCGATTTCCACCGGCGCGCCATAGTGCCGCGCGTATTCGTCGTTCCTCACCGCTTCCACGCGCCACGACACCTGGCCGCCCGGAGCGCCGCCGCCGATCCGGAACGCGCACTCCGTGGTCCGCCCGGATGACAGTTCAATCGTCGCCACCACATGAAGCATCGGCATCGGCGCGCCCACAGCCGTCAACTGGTACCGCGGCTCCTTGTTGATCTTCGCGAAATACGCCGGCATCGTGATCGTCGCTTCGCCCGCGCCGTTGAGCCGCGCCATCCCGCTGTACGCGTTCATGGGCTCCGGGCCCTCGGCGCTGTAGTGCAGCAGGTACTTGTTCTCGGGATCATCCGGATGGTCGATGCGGAAGGGCTTGAGGCCGCTGGAACCGAGCGTGCCGAAACTGAAGACGCCGAACCCGCTGACCGCGTTGTTGAACCGACCCGTCGTGCCGTAGAAGTCGCCCAGCCCATAGACCCCGTAGCCGTAGTCGCCCGTGACCTCTCCAAAGACACCGATGGGCAGATCGCCGCTGCTGCTCGTGACCGGCGCATACCCGCGCACGCCCACGCCATCCGGCGCGTCGCTGCGGCCATAGACGCCCCAGCCCGTCCCGCTTGACGCCGTCGCCCAGCCGAAGACGCCGCGGCCGGAGGTGCTTGCCGACTCGCCACGCACGCCGTAGGTTGATCCGGTCGCGGCGGTCGCGGTGCCGAACACACCGCGTCCCGTGGTGCTATACGCCTCGCCGAAAATGCCAGTGCTGATCCCCGTGCTCGCGTTGGCCACGCCGTACACCGCCTGCCCGGTCGTGGCGCTGGCGATCGCATAGAGCCCGTTATCACCGCTCGACGCATACACGCCGACTCCCGCGGGGCTGCTCGACGTGAAAAAGCCCGCATAGTTCAGCCCCGAAGTAGCCAGATTCACGCCCTCGACCGCGCGCCCGCCCGTGCTGCTCGTCTGGAAATATCCGCCGCGGGTCGTGCCGGTCGTGCCCGTGACCGCGCCGAACACGCCGTAGCCGCCCGTTGACGCTGATGTGGCGTAGACGCCGTAGTTGATGCCGGTCGTGCCCGTCGCCTCGCCGCGCACGCCGACGTTGTCGGTGTTCTTGCCATACACGCCAAAGCCCGACGCACTCGTCGATTGCCCGAACACACCGTAGTTCGCGCCCGAACTCGTAAACGCCAGGCCCCTCACGCCGTAGCCCGTGCCACTGTTGGTCTGTCCATACACCCCGTTGGTAACGCCCGTGGTCGAGTTTGCGTAACCCGCGACACCCAGGCCGCTGTCGCTATCGGATTCTCCACGCACTCCGTAGTTCGTCCCCGTCGTTCCATCGGCCATGCCCTGCACACCGATGTTGTCCTGGCTCAGCCCGTACACCCCGTAGCCGGACGCGCTCGCGGACTCGCCGTACACCCCGTAGTTCACTCCCGTGGCCGCCTGCGCCATTCCAAACACCCCGTGCCCGGTCGTGCTGAAGTTCTGTCCATACACGCCGGTGGTGTTGCCCGTCACCGCGGCCGCGCGCCCCAACGCCCCGATTCCCGAGGTGCTATTGGACACCGCGAACATGCCGTAGGTATTGCTCGTCAAGGAACTATGCACCGCGCGCATCGCCATGGACCCCGCGCCCGTGTTCGAGTTGGCGATGTCGAAGACGATCGGCGCGTTGGCGGACCCCGCGAAAGGCAGCGTCACGGTCCCCGGCAGCCCCTGAGGACCGGTGTTGCCCTGCGGCCCGGTCGCGCCCTGAACACCCTGCGGACCCGTTGCGCCCGCAACACCCTGGACTCCCTGCGGACCGATCGCGCCCTGAGGTCCGGCAACGCCCTGAGGCCCGGCAACGCCCTGAGGACCTGTTGCGCCCAGCGGTCCTGTAGCGCCGGAAGAACCCGTCGCGCCCTGAGGTCCCTGCGGTCCGGTCGGTCCTTGCGGCCCTGCGTTCCCGCTCATCGCATACTGCGCCACCGGTGCCGCCATCACCCGCTGCCGAGGCGTGAGCGTCACGTACGCCCCTGCCCCCGCAGGATTTCTCACCTGAATCTCCAGGTACTTGCTGTTCGCGTCAAACGAACCCGCGCCGAAGTCGAGGTCCTGCGTGAATCGACCCTGGGAGAGCGTCACACTCGGTCGATCAATCGTCGTGCCGATCTGCGTCCCTCCGCTCGCCGCTGTGAACAACGAGAAGCGCAGGTCGATCGGCCCGCTCACCGCAACGCCTGCCGACCGCATCTCGCCCTGGTAGAGAAACGCGGTTGTGACCGGCTGCGCCATCGCGGTCCCCGCCATCATCGCCACCACCGCCGCTGCCGTCCGCATCGTCCGATTCATGACACTTCTCCTGAGCGCGCTGATCGCGCACCCTGAAACTCAGAACCCTCACACACGCCTCGAGACTTCCCCCGCTCCGCCGCGCCCAATCGGGCGCGCCAGCCTCACTCGCCTACAGACATCCCTGCGCAAAATTGTTTAGGAAGCAGGTAAAGTCATTCACGTTCAACACCGGCGTCGCGGTGCTCTCGTCGCAGTTCGCCTCGATCCGACCCGCCGCGAACAGATTCGTGTAACAGGTGAAGTCATTCACGTTGAGGACCGGCATCACCGTGCTCCCGTCGCAGTTCGCGTAGCAGTCCGCGATCCCGCCCGGCGCGATCTCAGGATCGCGGATGTTCGCCCACTCCGGCCCCTCGTGCAGCGCCGGCTCGTGATTCGTCCGCGACCGGGACAGGTTCATCCGCCCGCCCGCCGGCAGCCCGGCGAAAATCGATGTCCCGTCGATCACCCAACCCGCGCCCGCCGTCTCCATGTACTCGTGGATCACGCCGTTATGCACGAACATCACATCGCCGTCATCACCGACATTCACCGCCTGCGGCATGTATCCCGCGGGCAACAGCAGGTTCGGCTGATTGACCGTGCCAAGATTGTTGTAGTGGAAGACCACCGGGTTCCCCATCGCCGCGACGAACAGGTGCCCGTCCTCGCCGCGGAAATCCATCGACACCTCGCCCGAGATCGGCGGCAGGTTCGCCAGGAAGTAGCTCGACAACGTCGCATCCATGTTCCGCGAATAGCGAGTCAGGCTGTGGCGCGATGCAACTCCCGTCGGCGTCAGCGTCGCGATCGAATCCGCGGCGTCCTCATAGGCCATCGCCTCGGGCACCGTCGTGAGCGTGCGAGAGCCGAGCAATTGAATCACCGACCCGTCGCATGAGAACCGCTTCAGCACCGACCCGTCGCAGGTATATATCTCGCCGTGACGGCTGCACACCAGGTGCTTCAGCACGCTCGTCGAACTGAGCACCGGCGTCGAAACGCCGCTCACCGGATCGAGGTGGAACATCCGATGCACCGCCGCCCCGCCCGGCACCGGACCCGTCACGTAGTAATAGTCCAGCCCCTGCGGATGCATCACCAACTCCGTCACCGGTCCCGTCCCAGCCGGCGTCGCGAACGTCTGCACCGCCGGCAACGCCGAGTCATCGAACCGGAAAGGCCTGTGAAGCAACAACTGCCCGCTGTCCAGGTTGCTGTATGTCAGCGACACGATCGGATCGAGCACATACCACCCGTCCAGGTACTTCCCCGTATTCCCGTAGTTCAGCCGCCAACGCGAGGTGAACGAGTAGGTCTGGCTCGATTTGCCCCGGAAAGAGGCGGACACGTTCGTCATCGTTGCCGCTCGCGTGGTGAACGTGCTCTGCGTCGAGTTGTATCCGTCATCCGCCGGGTCGCGGAACTGCAAGTACGGCGTCCCCGAGCACACGTTGACCTCGCCGTTGACAGTGATGCAGTGCCCACCGCTCCGGGTGAAAAAGCCCGCCGGGCTCTCCGTATACCGGCCGTAGCACGCCGCGACATACCCGCCCAGGGCACGCTTGAGTGCGATGCGCGCCGGGGTCGGGCAATACCCCCCGCCGCACCAGTAGTGCGAAACCGTCACCTTCCCTTGCGCGAACGCGAGCGAGTAAAAGTAGGCTCCGCTCAACCCATCGTTGCCGTTCGTCCCGTCCTGCGGGTCCGTCCCCATCAGCCCGCCCATCGTTGAGAGCGCGTTCGTCACGCGGTTGTAGTTCGTGTTCGACTGCCACACCCGCGGGCCCGCCAGCATCGCCGGCTGCGGAATCCCCCGGTTCGCAAAGTAGGCGAACCAGTTCGTCACCGACGTCGGCACGCAGTACATCGCCCCGTCGTTGGGCAAGGCCGGCGTCCCGGGACCGACCGTCCGCTTCTGGTCAAAGTCCGGCACATACGGCACCCAGAAGTCGCACTGTGCCTGGGCCGCGCCGGCCGCCGCCATCACGCCCGCCAGTGCCGCCATCCGTGGATTCCGTTGCATCGCTGATTCCTCGCTCTCGCCGCACTAGGCACCCGCACGCACGGGTTCGGTCCTCGGCCACGCCGACACACCTCTCCGCGACACCGACGTATGCGAGAAAATCCCTCTCCCTGGCCGGACTTTCACCCCGGTGGCCCAGGCACACGCTACGTCGCGCTCGCCAGCCGCCACGACCCGCAGAGCGCGATCGCGATCGCGTCGGCCACATCCGCCGGCTCCGGCCGCGCCGAAAGCCCCAGCCGATCTCGCACCGCGTCCTGCATCTGGACCTTCCCCGCGTGCCCGTGACCCGTCAAGAACTTCTTCACCGCGTTCGGCCGAAACTCCACCAGCCGAATCCCCGCGCGCCTCACATTCAGCAGGATCACGCCCCGCGCGTGCGCCATCCCGATCGCCGTCGCCGGGTGCTTGTAGTGCGCGAACAGCGCCTCGACCGCCGCGGCCTCCGGTTTCAGCCGCTCCAACACCTCCCGCACATCCGCGTCCAACTCCATCAGCCGCGCCGCCAACAACTCGCTCGCTCGTGCCCGATCCCCCGCGCCGCCCGACGCGTCCCGCGCGCCGCCCTTCTCCCCTCGCTTCGCCGCGCCCCCGCCAAGCCGGATGACACCCGCCTCGACCAGACGCCGCCCCGCGCCCTCGACGCACGCATAGCCCGTTATCCGCAGGCCGGGATCGATGCCCAGAACTCGCACGGGCCGAGTCTAGATCGTCAACCATCAGCCCGCGCACGCTACCATCCCCGCGATGTCGGATCCCACACCCCCAACCAACACCCCAAAGCCCCCGAGCCGCGCCCAGGTGCTCATCGTCGATGACGAGCCCGATCACGCCGAGGTCATGGCCGAAGCCCTCCGCAAGCCCGGACACGTCTGCACCATCGTCTCTGCCGTCGGGCCCGCGCTCGACGAACTCCGCCTCGGTGCCTTCGACGTGATCGTTACCGACCTCCGAATGCCCTCGTCCGCCGGGCAGCACGGCGTCGCCCCCGACGGCGCCGACGCCGGGCTCAAGGTTCTCGACGCCGCACGCCGCCATCAGCCCAATGCCGAGACGATCATGGTCACCGCCCACGGGGACGTGCCCACCGCCCGCGCCGCCTTCAAGCACGGGGCCTACGACTTCATCGAGAAGCCCCTCGACCTCGACGTGTTCCGCAACCTCGTCAACCGAGCCGCGGAAACCGCGGTGCTCCGACACGAGGCCGGCCCCGAGGGCGATCTCGTCCAGCACGACGGCTTCGAGGGGATCATCGCCAGTTCCGAGCCCATGCGGCGAATCCTCCGCGCCGTTAAGACCGTTGCCGCTTCCAATCTCCCTGTCCTCATCACCGGCGAGAGCGGCACCGGCAAGGAACTCATCGCGCAGGCCATCCATCGCAACAGCCCACGCGAAGGCAAACGTTTCGTCGCCCTCAACTGCGCCGCCGAGGCCGAGAACCTCCTTGAAGACCAGCTCTTCGGCCACGTCCGCGGTGCCTTCACCGGCGCCGAGCGCGATCGCGAGGGCGTCTTCGAATACGCCAGTGGCGGCACGCTCTTCCTCGACGAGATCGGCGACATGCCGCTCAAAATGCAGGCCAAACTCCTCCGCGTCCTCGAGACGGGCGAGGTCGTCCGTCTTGGCTCGAACGAGCCGCGAAAGTGCGACGTGCGTCTCGTCAGCGCCACCAACAAAGATGTCAAGACCATCGCCTCACGCGGCGAGTTCCGCGAGGACCTCCTCTTCCGAATCCGCGGCTCATCCGTCCACCTCCCACCGCTCCGCGAACGCCGCGAGGACATCCCGCGCATCGTCCGCCACGCCATCGCCCGCGCCATCACAGCCAACTTTCCGGGCCGGCCCATCCCTGACATCACCGATGCCGCGATGATGCGTCTCACCGCTTTCAACTGGCCGGGCAACGTCCGCCAACTCCTCAACGTCATCCAGAATATGGTCGTCACCGCCTTTGGCGAGTCCGCCGAGCGCCCAGCCGCCGGCGCGCCCCTCCTCGACATCCGCCACATCCCAGATGACATCCGCATCGCCGACGACGACCCCGCCGGCTCGCTCTCCGACGACCCAGGCCCCATCTCCGGCTCCCTCGCCGGCACCAGCCTCGAACAGATTGAGAAGCGTGCCATCCGCGAGACCCTCCGACTCACCGCCGGAAACCGCGAACAGGCCGCCAAACTCCTCGGCATCGGCGAGCGAACCCTTTACCGCAAACTCAAGGACTACGGCCTGCGCTAGCCCGCTTTCCCGTGCCACGGACCTCGCGACTTCGCCCGTTTCGGGCGCACGTTCGTTGCGATTGGTGGCTCTGCACCACTCGTGAGCGGCGCGGGCGCAATAACTCCTCACTCTTCTCTCCTTCGCCTCCGGGCGAACGCGCGAATCGGCATACGCCACTCGCCTTTCCAAACCCCCCGCCGAACGCCCCCGCCCACTTCTTCGTAAGATGCCTCATCCCATCAACCTCTTTCACGGAGGACGCATGATCGCCTGGCTCCGTCACCTCGACCGTCTCCTCCGTGGCGAATATACATCCACCGATGCACTCTCCGCGGGCCGCTTTGAGCTCAGCCTCCGCATCTTCGTCCCGCTTGCGGTCATCCTCGGCGGCATCTACGGCTTCTTCATGGGCTGGTTCGCGCTCACCCGCTCGTGGGGCACCGGCTCCTCCGCCGGCGCGATGCAGATGATCGCCTCGACCATCAAAATTCCGGCCCTCTTCCTCCTCACCCTCCTCGTCACGCTTCCATCTCTCTACGTCTTCAACGCTTTCATCGGCACCCGCCTCACCTTCACCTCCGTCGTCCGCCTCCTCATCGCCGCCATCGTCGTGAATGTCGCCGTCGCCGCCAGCTTCGGAACCATCCTCGCCTTCTTCACGCTCAGCACCACCAGTTACTCGTTCATGGTCGTGCTCAACGTCGCCCTCCTCGGCGTCGCCGGCGGCGTGGGTCTGGGCTTTCTCCTCGCCGCCCTCCGACGCCTCAGCCCGCAAACCCCCGTGGATCCTGCCCAGCCCGCTGCAGCGAAGGTCAGCCCCGCCGACGGCATCTTCTACATCTGGGTGCTCATCTATTCCCTCGTCGGCGCTCAGATGGGCTGGCTCCTCCGCCCCTTCATCGGGCACCCCGCCGCGCCCTTCCAATGGTTCCGCCCGCGCAGCGGCAACTTCTTCGAAGCCTTCTTCTATCACCTCAGCAAGATGCTTGGCTCATAAATGCTCCGCGCGCTCCGACAGTCCGAATCGCTCCTCTTCGACCTCGGCCGCGAGGCCGCTCCGCTCCGCGCACGCGACCTATGCCTCCTCCTCGTCGCCTCAGCCGCGCTCTACGGCCTCTGCATGGGTGCCTTCCGCCTCTCACCCGATCGCGCCGTCCTCCTCGTCTACGTCGCTGTCAAAGTCCCCATCCTCATCGCCCTCACCACGATCCTCTGCCTCCCCGGCTATTTCGTGCTCAACTCCGTCCTCGGGCTCCGCCGCGACCTCGGCATCGCGCTCCGCGCCATCCTCGCCGGGCAGGCCGCCCTCACCGCTTCGCTCGCCTCTCTCGCGCCGATCACGCTCTTCGTCTACGCCTGCGGCGTCTCGCACCGCCACGCCCTTCTCTTCAACGCCGCGATGTTCACCATCGCCACCGCGCTGGGCCAGATCATCCTCCTCCGCCGCTATCGGCCGCTCGTGCGCGCCAACCAGCGCCATCGCTTCATGCTCTGGACCTGGGTCACGCTCTACGCCTTCGTCGGCATCCAACTCGGCTGGATGCTCCGCCCCTTCGTCGGCAGCCCCAACATGCCCGTCCGCTTCCTCCGCGACGAGCCCTTCTCCAACGCCTACGTCGTCGTCCTGCGCCTCATCTTCGGATAGAGTGCGCGCAGGGCTACTCCATTATCGGCCCGTCCAATCTCCCCCTTCCCCGAACCCGGCCTCCCTCCGTCCGCGTATCGATTTCGACCACGCTCCTACCCTTCGCGCACACCCCGCCATGCCAACCGACCGCGTCAACACCAAGGACTTCCACAGCGCCATGAACCTCGTCGGCGAGTGCCGCGAACTCGGTGCCGACTCCGCAGCGTGGCACCCCCATCTCCTCGCCGGCCTCTCCCGGCTCACTGACGCCCAGGTCGCCATCGGTGCCAACCTCCGCGGCTTCACCAAGGGTCATGAACCCCGCGGCATCAGCGTCTACCGCCTCGGATGGCCCACCGCCCGCGCCGAGCAACTCTGGAACGAGTACGTCTCCACCGTCCCCGTCCAGCGCACCCCCGAGTATGCTCGTCTCGTCGGCTTTACCGGCCCCATCGTCACACGAACTCGTCAGCAACTCTACGAAGATTCCATCTGGTACCGCTACCAGACCTTCAACGACTACCACCGCGCCTGCGGCATCGACCACTACGTCTTCTCCATCCTCCGCGCTCGCCTTTACGCCCCCAGCGACGAGGTCTTCAACTCCGTCTGGGTCCATCGCCCCGTCGGCGAGCCCGGCTTCGGCCGCCGCGAATGGTGGATCGTTCACACCGTCCACGCCGAGGTCGGCAAACTCATCGGCGGCCCCCTCGTCGCCCCAGGCAAGCCCGCTCCTTCGGGCCTCACCAACCGCCAGCGCCAGACCCTCGCACGACTCCTCCACGGCGACAGCGAAAAACAGATCGCCGCGCACCTCGGCCTCAGCCCCGCCACCGTCCACGAGTACGTCGTCGCCGTCTACCGCCACTTCGGCGTCTCCAGCCGCGGCGAACTCCTCGCCCGCTTCATCGACCCACGCCTCCGAACGCTCGATTAGCGCCTCCACGCGGTGACAAATCCGCCTGGTGCCCTCAGTCAGCAGCCGGGGGCCAACAGTGACCCTCCCGGGTTGACAGTTTCGAGCCCCCTCATTTGCCCTCCACCCGCGACTTCCGCTAGTTTGTCCGCATGACAACCGCGCCCACCGCACGCCTCTCCCTCATGATGTTCCTCCAGTTCTTCGTCTGGGGTGCCTGGTATGTCTCCATGACCGGCTGGATGAACGCCGCCGGCATTAGCGGGCTCACCGGCTGGGCCTACACCGTCGGGCCCATCGCCGCACTCATCTCGCCGTTCTTTCTCGGCATGGTCGCCGACCGCTTCTTCGCCACGCAGCGCGTCCTGGGCGTCCTCCACATGCTCGGGGGCGTCGCGCTGCTCGCCGTGCCGGGCGTCGTCGCCGCCGCCAACCAGCCCGCGCCCGATGCCGCCAGCGCCTCCATCACCCATCCCTACATCCTCCTCCTCCTCGCCCACATGCTCTGCTACATGCCCACCCTCGGCCTCACCAACACCCTCTGCTTCCATCACATGTCCGACCCCGCCAAGCAGTTCCCCGTTGTCCGCGTCTTCGGCACCATCGGATGGATCGTCGGCAACATCGTCGTCGGCGGCAGCCTCGATGCCTGGGGCCTCAAGGGTCTCACCTGGATCGCCGAGGGCGACAAATCGCCCATGCAGTTCTTCATCGCCGGCGGCGCGGGCGTGGCACTCGGGCTCTTCTCGTTCGCTCTCCCGCACACCCCGCCTCCCGCCGCGGGCACCAAAGCCTCTGTTCGCCAAGTCCTCGGCCTCGATTCGCTTCGCCTCCTGGCACGCCCCGGCTATGCCGTCTTCATCCTCTGCTCATTCCTTATCTGCATCCCGCTCGCGGGTTACTACGGCTGGGGCCGCTCGTTCGTCGATCACGTCGGCTTCAGCAACGCGACGCTCACGATGTCGTATGGGCAGATGTCCGAGATCGTCTTCATGCTCCTCATGCCGCTCTGTTTCGCGCGGCTCGGGTTCAAGTGGATGCTCGCGGCGGGCATGGCCGCTTGGATCGCACGCTACGGCCTCTTCTCCGCCGCCGCCGCCGACAAAGTCATCTGGATGACTCTCATCGGCGTCATCCTCCACGGCATCTGCTACGACTTCTTCTTCGTCACCGGCTTCATCTACGTCGACAAGCAAGCCCCCAAGGAAATCCGCGGCCAAGCGCAGGGGTTCCTCGTGCTGGTCACCCAGGGCCTGGGCCTCGGGCTTGGGGCGCAACTTTTCGCACGCCTTTCCGCCCGCTATACCAAAGGCGAAGGTTCCGCCGCGGTTGTGGATTGGGGCAGTATCTGGCTTGTGCCGTGCATATTTGCGGCGGTGGTGCTGGTGCTCTTCGTGGTCACGTTCCGAAACAGACGTGCCGGCATCTGATCGGCCATTGAAGGCGGACGGCAGACTCTCATCGATCACTTCGCCACGCTGCCACTTCTACTCGAGCCCGATCCTCACCCCACTCCTCAAACTCGCCACCGCCGCCTCCAAGACCCGTGTCACATCCACCGCCTCCTCCATCGTCGCCGCCGGGGTCTCGGCTCGCGCCACGCATCGGACAAAGTGCGCCACCTCCGGCTCATACCCCGCGCCAACGCCCACCTCCACCACCTCGCTTCCACCGGCCCTGTGCAACATCAGCCGCGGCGTCCGCGACAGGTCCCACTCCGCCGTCGCGTGCTCAAACGTCACGAAATACCGCATCCGAAACCCCGCCGTCGGCGTCAAGTCCCACGCCCCCTCCGCTACGACATGCTCCGGCCCACCGGCAAACTTCAGTGCCGTCGTGAAGTGCCGCGGCGAGCCGTGACAATGCACCTCCGTCGGCATCCCAAAGCACCAATACAAGAAATCCATGTCATGGACGTGCAGGTCGAACATCGGGCCGCCCGATCTCGCCGCGTCCATGTAAAACTCCGGCGACCACGTCGGCCCCGCGCCCATCCGCGTCAGCGCCACGCTCCGCACAGCCCCAAACTCCCGATCACGAATCCGCTCACGCAGCCAGTCCCACCCAGGCCAGAAGCGCATGCACATCGCCGGCATGCACACCCGGCCAGCCCGCCGCGCCGCCTCCGCCAACCGCAACACCTCCACGCTCCTCAGCCCCACCGGCTTCTCGACGATCACATGCTTCCCGGCCTCCAGCGCGGCAATCGCGACGGGCACATGCGAATCCGTCGGCGTACACACGCTCACCATGGCAATCGACGAATCCGCCAGCAGCGCTGACGGGTCCGCGTGCCGCGTCACGCCATCGAGTGCCGCGCGTTCCTGCCCGGATTCCAGGTTCCCGCCCACTCCCCCATCGCCCAGCCGCGCCGCGCTCGGGTCGCACACCGCCCGCACCACGCACGGCAAACCCGCAGCCGCAGCCGCTGCATATGCCGCGGCGTGCGTCCGCCCCATGAATCCATACCCGATGATCCCGACGCCCAGCGTGCCCATCGGCCCAGTCTACCTCGCCTCGACCCCCAACTCGCGCAGATACGCCACCGCCGCCCTCACGTCCCGAAGCCGGTCATCCCCATCCTCGCGTTCGATCATCAGGTTCGCCGCTTGCCCCGTCTCCCGCAGCGTCGCCAGGAACACGCGCCAATCCACAGCGCCCTGCCCCACCGCTTTCTCTAACCCCCATGTACCCTGCACCCTCGTCGGCACCGCATCCTTGATATGGACCTGTCGCACCACGCCCGAGAGCCGCCGCAGCGCCTCGATCGGGTCGCCCATTCCATACAGAATCATGTTCGCCGGGTCGAAGTTCACTCCGAGCCCGGGCCGCGCCGCGTCGCGCAGAAAGACCTCCAGCGTCTCGGCCGTCTCCTGCCCCGTCTCCAGCGCGATCGCGCACCCCCGCGCCAGAAACGCATCCACTACCTGCCGAACCCGCGACAGAATCGTTCCCCGCTCCGGATGCGCTCGCTCGTTTGGAATAAAGCCAGCGTGAAAGGTCACCAGTCGCAAACCCAGCCGCCGCGCTACCTCCGAGTTCGCCCGCGCTGCCTCCAGATTCCCAGCCCACGTCGCCTCCATCCGCACCCCGCCCGTGCGATGGATCGTCTCCAGCGTCGAATAGTCCTCCCCGGCCATGCACATCATCCCCGACACGATCTCGATCCGCGACTCGCGCAGAATCTCCCGCGTCCGAGCCTCATCCCATAGCCGCTCGCGGATCGGATCCAGCGCAATCTGCACGGCCGACAACCCGCAAGACAAAACCTTATCGGCAAGGTCTTCCGGGCCTGTCGGCCTCAGCGACCACGAGCAAACGCCAAGTCGTGGAGTCGGGTTGTTCACTCCCCCAATTTACCAATCCAAAGGCCGGCACGCCATGCACCCGCCACGCAGCCTTCGCCTCGCGCGTCCCGCGGCAGGCGCCCCAGTCCTATTACCATGCTCCCATGACCCACGAACGAATCCCGACATCCGTGTTCGCCTCCAGCCAACTCGCCAGCGCCGACGCCGCACGACAGATCGCCGACCTCATCCGTGACCGCGCACGCGAAGGCCGGCGAGCGGTCCTCGGCCTCGCCACCGGCTCCACCCCCACAGCGCTCTATGCCGAACTCATCCGCCTCCACCGCGCCGAGGCCCTCTCCTTCCGCAATGTCGTCTCCTTCAACCTCGACGAATACTGGCCCATGCCCGGCGACTCGCTCCAGAGTTACCGCCGCTTCATGCGCGAGCACCTCTTCGATCACATCGACCTCCCACCTGCCCACGCCAACGTCCCCGACGGCTCGATCCCGCGCCACGCCGTCGCAGATTGGTGCGAGACCTACGAACGCCGTATCAAGGACGCCGGCGGCATCGACCTCCAACTCCTCGGCGTCGGACGCACCGGCCACATCGGCTTCAACGAGCCCGGCTCCTCCCCCGAGAGCCGCACCCGCCTGATCACCCTCGACCGTGTGACACGCATGGACGCCGCCAGCGACTTCTTCGGCGAACGCCACGTCCCGCGCCAGGCTCTCACGATGGGTGTCGGCACCATCCTCGACGCTCGCCGCATCATCCTCCTCGCCTTCGGCGAGAACAAGGCCTCCATCATTCGCAAGGCCGTCGAGGGCGACATCTCCCCGACCATCGCCGCTAGTTATCTCCAACGCCATCCCGACGCGCGGGCCTTCCTCGACCCCGCCGCAGCCGCCGACCTCACCCGCTTCCGCACCCCCTGGCTCCTCGGCCCTATCGCCGACCACGGCCTCGCCTGGGACGCCGCCACCACCAAGAAAGCCGTCATCTGGCTCGCTCGCGAACTCAAACGACCAATCCTCAAACTCACCGACGAGGAATACAACGAGCACGGGCTCCAGGACCTCCTCGCCGCTCGCGGCACCGCCTACGACATCAACATCGAAGTCTTCCGCTCCCTCCAATCAACCATCACCGGCTGGCCCGGCGGCAAGCCGACTCACTCCGCCGGCTCCGACTCCCACGACCCCGCCGAACCCTTTCCCAAACGGGTCCTCGTCTTCTCTCCCCACCCCGACGATGACGTCATCTCCATGGGTGGCACCTTCATCCGCCTCTGCGACCAGGGCCACGATGTCCATGTCGCCTACCAGACCTCCGGCGACATCGCCGTCTGGGACGAGGCCGCGCTCCGGCATGTCGATTTCGTCCGCGAGTTCGCCCACGAGTTCCCCGAGTTCGGCCGCGATTTCGCCCGCGCCATTGAAGACCGCATCGAGGCTTTCCTCGCACGGAAAGCCCCCGGCTCGCCCGACACCCCGGAACTCCAGCGCGTCAAAGCCCTCATCCGACGCACCGAGGCCCGCGCCGCCGCACGCTACAGCGGCGTTCGCCCCGACAACATCCACTTCCTCGACCTTCCCTTCTACCAGACCGGCCGTGTTCGCAAAAACCCCCCCGGCGAACGCGACGTCTCGCTCACCCTCGATCTCCTCAAACGCATCAAGCCCCACCACGTTTACGCCGCCGGCGACCTCTCCGATCCCCACGGCACGCATCGCGTCTGCCTCGCCATCGTCGTCGAAGCCCTCGCACGCCTCGCCTCAAGCCGACACGACTCAGGTTCTCATACCCACGACGCCGCGCCTCTCTCCCCGATCCTCTGGCTCTACCGCGGGGCCTGGCAGGAGTGGCCGCCCGAGGCCATCGAGATGGCCGTCCCCCTCTCGCCCGACGAGGTCCGCCGCAAGCGCTATGCCATCTTCAAGCACGAGAGCCAGAAAGATTCCGCGCTCTTCCCCGGCCCGTCCGACGCGCGCGAGTTCTGGCAACGTGCCGAGGAGCGAAACCGCCAAACCGCCCGCATTTACGACCAACTCGGCCTCGCCGAATACGAGGCCATCGAAGGTTTCGTGAAGTGGCGCGAAGGAATGGCTTGAAAACTGAAGGAATGACACGATCCGGTTGCGCCAGCGAGTGAAAGGACATGCCGACCAAGGCCAGACACGCCATCATGTTGCTCACGATGCGAACCATGCGAGTGCCCTCCAGTGGCAAACTGTTCGTCAGCGACCTGACGGTCGATTCGCCATTCAACGCTTAGCGGTATCGATCGCCGACGTCACGCACGCGGAAAGCCTGTAGCGGCGTGGCTCCGCCCTGCGCCCGTGGAGTCGGGGATCCCCGGTCGAGTCGCCGGCCTTCATCGTGATCAAAGCACAACTCCCCGTCGTGGGACGACTGGGGCGTGGTGCGTCTCGTGAACTATGCGTGGGTCCTACGGGCAGCCCACCGCGAACGTGTTGAGGAAGCACAGGAAATCATTGACATTCAGGATCGGCACCGCCGACGAGCCGTCGCAGTTGGCGTAGGGGTCGCCTACGGCGAAGCGGTTGAGGAAACACCCAGAGTCGTTGACGTTGAGGATGGGTGCGAGGCTGGACCCGTCGCAGTTGGCGTAGCAGGGGATGGGGGCACCGGCCCAGAAGCCGCCGGTGATCGCGAAGGTGCCGCCGGTGATGGGGGCCGCGGCGTCGGGCTGGGCGATGGTGCCCGAGAGGGTGAACGTGCCCCCGGCTGTGTCACCCCCGCCGCAGTCGATGCTGGACCAGTCGATGGCGAACTGGGCGTGAGCGGCCGGGGCGAGCACGAGTGTCGCAAGCAGTGCCGCGGCCGAGATGATGCAGGTTCGAAGTGTCATGATGCACGTCCTTTCTGGCGGGCCGGACGCGCAAACGCGCCGGCACGCCGATGAATCACGAGGAATCAGTTACTTCGCGGCCTGAGCGGCGAGGAGGGCCTCGATCTTCTCGAGGCGGGCCTTGAGCGCCTCGTTGTCGGCCTTGACACGGGCGATCTGGGCGTCCTTTTCGGCGCGGAGGGTCTTGAGCGATTCGACGGTCAGGGCTTCGAAGCCGGTGATGCTCAGCGTCTTGGTGCCGTCGGCGAGCGTTCCGATCCATTCCGGGAAGACCTCCTCGACTTCCTGGGCGACGAATCCCGTGCACTGACCCTCGCCCGGACCGACGGTCTTCGGGTTGTTGTAGAAGTAGGTGCGGCCTTGCAACTGGCTGAGTTTGTCCAGGGCGCCGGTGAGGGGGGCGATGTCGTGCTTGGCGCGAGCGTCGGAGAGGACGGCCCACGCGCCGCCGCCGTTCTTGAGCGCTTGCCCGGCGAAGCCGCCGGCGGCCATCGTCCAGAGCGAGAACTGCTTGTCAGTCGCGGAGTTCACCGCCGCGCCGGAGTTCTTGAGTTGGCCTTGGTACGTGATGCCGGTGCCCTGGGCCATGACCGAGGCCGAGCCAGCGCACAGGGCGAGGGCGGCGGCCATTCCGACGAACGTCTTACGAAGCATGTACATCTCCTTCTTGAGGGGTTCGATACCCAAACCAGCGAGCGACTCCCGACCAACTGCGACAAGGATGCCCGCTACGCCCCCATCCACGCAAAAGGCTGCGGGCGTGTAACACCTGAAAGTATTTTTAAGAGTTTCGCTTGCCCGGTGTGACAAACCCGCCCCCGTTTGCGTGGATGTCGAAGTACGAGCGTCTTTCGAGAAACTGGAAGTCTGGTATGCTCGAACGGAGGGGCCATGCGAGGGCTGATCTCCGTGACGGACCTGCTTTCCAACGCACAGCCGGGCGACGCGCGATCGATGGCCGCGCTTCTGCCGCTTGTCTATGAGGAGTTGCGCAAACTCGCCTCGGGATATCTGGATCGGCATGGCGCGTCGAGCGGGCGCTCGCACACGCTGCAGCCGACGGCTCTCGTGCACGAGGCGTTCCTGAAAATGGTCGGCGACGACAAGCAGTGGTCCGCGCGTGACCATTTCATGGCCGTCGCGGCGACCGCCATGCGCCAGGTGCTGGTCGACCATTCCCGCCGCAAGAACGAGAAGCGCGGCGGCGGGGACACGGCACGACAGCGCGCGGACATCAGCGTGGAGGGGTTGAGCGCCGACGGCGGCCAGGGTGCTTCACGCGAGATGCGCGTGGTGGAACTGGATGATCTGCTGACGGAACTCGCAAGGTCCAGCGAGCGGGCGGCGCGGGTCGCCGAACTCCGGCTCTTCGGCGGGATGGAGCAGGACCAGATGGCCCGCGTGCTCGGCGTCTCGCGGATGACGGTGCATCGCGATTGGCTCGTCGCTCGCGCCTGGCTGGCCGCCAAGATGCAGAATGGCAGCGATGCCTGACGAACGATCCGACAATGCGGCGCGGATGGACCGCGCTTCGGAGATCTTTCTCGAGGTCCGCGCCCTGGCCTGGCCGAGCGCGATGAGGCCTTCGAGCGGCTGTGCGGCGGCGATTCGAAACTCAAAGACCTCGTGCTCCTGCTGCTTCGCGGCGATCAGGCCCCGCTTCCGGTCGAGTCGCTCGCGGAGGACATCCGTGCCGCCCACAGCGTTCGCCCGACGGGTGTCACCGCGGCAAGCCCACCCGGCGATCGCCCGGGCCGCGACCGCATCGGCAACTACCGCTTGCTGGAACGCCTCGGCGAGGGCGGGCTCGGCGTGGTCTTCATGGCCGAGCAGGAGAAGCCCGTCCGCCGGCGCGTCGCGCTCAAGATCATCAAACTCGGGATGGACACCAAGCAGGTGGTGGCCCGCTTCGAGGCCGAGCGCCAGGCCCTGGCGCTCATGGATCATCCGACATCGCCAAAGTCTTCGACGCCGGCGCGACGGAGACAGAGCGGCCGTACTTCGTCATGGAACTGGTCCGCGGCCTGCCCATCACCGAGTACTGCGATCAGAAGAAACTCGGCATCCGCGAGCGGCTGGCGCTGGTGGCGCAGGCCTGCGAGGCGCTGCAGCACGCGCACTAGCGCGGCGTGATCCACCGCGACATCAAGCCCAGCAACGTGCTGGCGAGCACGATCGAGGGCGACAAGCCGCTGCCCAAGATCATCGACTTCGGGATCGCCAAAGCGACGTCCGCGCGACTGACCGAGCAGACCATTTTCACCGAGTTCCGGCAGATGATCGGCACGCCGGAGTACATGCGCCCCGAGCAGGCGGGCGAGTCGGCGGAAGACATCGACACGCGGACGGATGTATACGCCGCGGGCGTGCTGCTGTACGAACTCCTGACCGGCGCGACGCCGTTTGACTCCAAGAGACTGCGCTCGGCGGCGTACGGCGAGATGCAGCGCATCATCCGCGAGGAAGACCCACCCAAGCCCAGCACGCGGCTCGGCGTGCTCGTGACCACCAAGCCCGAGACGCTCGACACCGCCGCGCGACAGCGCTCGATGCCCCCGACCAAACTCACCAGCACGATCGCGGGCGAACTCGACTGGATCGTGATGAAGGCGATCGAGAAGGACCGCGCGCGGCGGTACGACTCGGCGGGCTCGATGGGCGCGGACATCCAGCGGTATCTGAGCGGCTACGCGGTTCAGGCCGCGCCGCCGGGGCGGGCGTACCTGGTCCGCAAGTTCGTGCGCCGCAACAAGGGTCCTGTGCTCGCGGGGTCGCTGCTGGCGCTGGCATTGGTCTCGGGGCTGATCGGGACGTCGCTGGGCTTCTTCAACGCCGAGCAGCAACGCAAGGTGGCGGTGAAGGAGACAATCCGGGCCGAGCAGGAGAAGGAGCGGGCCGACGAGAACGCGGCGCAGGCGCGCGTGGCCGAAGCGATCGCGACACGCCAGGCGTATTCCGCCAGCATGATGTCGGCCTCGACCGCGGTGAGCGGCGTGCAATACGCGACGGCCCGCGCGTTCCTGGATGCCGCGCCGCAGCGACTCCGCGGGTGGGAGTGGCGCGCGCTGGACGCGAAACTCGATTCGTCGGTTCGGACGTGCGTCATTGCCGCGAAGCCGAGGTCGGCTGTCGGGTGCGATCTCATTTTGCACCCGGATGGGCGATCGTTCTTCACGGTCGATTACCTGGGCGACACCGTGGCGCAGCGCTGGGACCTCGCGAGCGGACGCTTGCTGCAGAGTTTTTCGGCCCCGGACAGGACGAAGGAACTTCGGCACAACCGCGCCTTCCTGTCGCCCGATGGACACCGCCTAACGACCACGCCGGGCTATCGAGCCCCCGGGTCGAAGAGTTTTGTGGTCGACTCGTGGGACCTCTCCACCGGAGAGCGAACGGCCCGCACAGAAGTGGCGTGCCCGAGCGAACCCCTCGCCCGCACGATCGTGAGTCGGGACGGATCCCGCGTCTTTGTCTACGCGGGCGATCGCGCGTGGAGCACACGCGTTGCTCCGGGGGGAACGAAGACCGGCGCGGCGGCCCCAGCAACCTCGGCGATCCTGGCCGAACGGCCGTTGACCCAGCGTACCTATCCGCAAGCGATCAACCGCGCCGACACGGTGATCGTCGAAGTCATCGATACAGCACCCTACGGACTCGTGCTCAGCGACGCTCAATCGCTGGCTCCAATGACCGTCATCGCGTGGCGCACGCTGGTCCAGAACGTGTCGTTCTCGAACGACGACCGGTGGCTGGGCATCACCGGCAACGATGACACCGCCCGGGTGTACGACCTGGCCGCGAACCCCCCGACGTTTGTCGAGCTTAAACACCCGTACCAGGCGAACAACATCCGCTTCTCCCCCGATGCCTCGCTGGTCGCGACGATCGCGATGGACCGCGCGATCCGAATATGGGATCGAGCCACGGGCCGCTTGCTCAGCACCTACCCGAGCGAGACGCTCGATCCCTGGCCGCTGATGTTCATGCAAGATGGCAAGACCGTCGCGGGGTGGGAATCGGACGGAACGATCCGGTTCTGGGATGTCACAGCCGAGAACGCGGCGGTGCTGCGTGAACATAAGAGCATCGTCTCTTCCGCGAAGTTCGCCGCCGGGAATCCGGCTGGGATCATCGTCTCCAGCAGTTGGGAGGGTGCCGACGGCTCGACAGGCATCGTCCGTTTCTGGGATGCTGACTCGGGCGATGAGGTGGGCATCTACCACGGCCAACTCGGAGACATCGCGTTTGGGATGGATGTGTCCGACGACGGCCGCTTCGCAGCGATATCTATCAAGGCCTGGTTTGCGACGGATCGGGCGCGCGGGGGTGCCGCGGACGAGCCAACCGGACGAACGGACATCATCGATCTCACCACAGGCGAACGGGTGTCCAGCTCGCCCTCACGCCGCTCGCCGTGGCGGGTCGCCTTTGGGCGCGACCATCAGTCGGTCATCGTGAGCGAGTTCGACAACGCTTCGAACGTGTCTTTTCAACTGCACCTGATCGATGCCCGTTCTGGTGCGGTGCGGCGTACGACGCAACTCGATCCCAAGGCCGAGTGGGTGTTCGCGCGAAGCCCCGACGGGAACACGTTCGCCGCGTTGCCAAGATCGAGCAACCTCTCGCCGTCCAAGGCCGACCGTCCCGGCACCATGCTCATCCTCGACTCGCAGACGCTCGAGACGGTGCGGGAGATCGACGGGATTCCCGAGGGGCAGAAGTCGCTGGCCTTCAGCCCCGACGGCGCTCGTATCGCCACCGGCGGCGAAGACGGCATCGTGAGGCTCTTCGCCGCGGACACCGGAAGGCCGCTCGGCACCACGTCCGAACAAGGCATGGCAATCCTCAGCATCTCATTCAGCCCCGATGGCACCCGCCTCGCCAGCGCGGGGGTAGACCGCATGATCCGCATCTGGGACGCCGCCACGCTCGACCCGCTCGCGGCCTTCGCGGGGCACGGCGGGCACATCGGGTGCGTGGATTGGGATGCCGACGGACATCGTCTCGTCTCCTGCTCCGGCGATTACACGGTGCGCGTGTGGGAACCCGATCCCATCCGCACGCGTATTCAAGCCCGCGAGGCCCGCGCCGCCGCGCTGGTGCGCGTCGAACCCATAGTCGCGGCGCTCTTCGACGAACTCAAAGACCCTGCGGCGGTTGCCGAACGCATCAAGACGGACACATCGCTCAGCCCGCAAGACCGCGCTCCAGGTGATCCTCCGTCAAGGACTGAAGGCCACGTCGGAAGCGACCAGGCCCGCCAAGTAATCATGCTGATGGAAGGACCGCCGATTGCGTCCTCGCTCGCGCTGACCGGGGCGCAGACTGAACCTTGCCGCTCAACGCAGTCCGGACCGAGCCGCTCGACCCGGCGCGTGGTGGGTAAACAAGCGCATGGAGTAACCGGCGGGGGCTTGCTTCTGCTTGACCCGCTACGCAGCGTTGAAACGACACGACTCGTCCGCTCAGGCGCGCGGCGAGATGGCCACGCGATGATCCTCGCGGCGTTCAGAGCGTCTTGTTGGCCTTCGCGGCGGCGAGAACCTCGCCCTTCGCGGCGTCGGCCTTCTTGTCGAAACTCTTGACACAGCCCTCGCAGCAGAAGCCGATGTTCTCGCCGTTATGGGTACGGACGAGTTCGGCCGGGCGGGTCTTCTCACCGAAATCGTCGCCGCCAATGGGGCACATCGTGTTGATGACGGAGACGCGGGCGGCGGCGGTCTTGTCGCCGGTGTCGCAGCACGCCTTGTCTTTCACACAGCCTGCAAAGAGGGAGACCGAGCCAACCACGGAGAGAACGAGCGCGAACTTGGTGAACTTCATGGCGATCCTCCAGATGCCGCCGGCGGGTCATCCCGCGAGCGGCAGCGAATCCTAGACTTGGGAACCGCAGGAGTCGTCGATGACCGAGTCCGCCCGCGCCCTGTGTGATGACTGGTATGTGAACCTGAAACTGGGGCTCAAACTCAATCAGGACCGCGAGCGGCAGACCGTCCTCGACCTCTTTGATCGCGTGCGGCGGCAGTTTCCGGGCATGACCAACTTCCGACGCTACAAAGATGAGTTGGCCCTCGAAGCGGACTCGTCATCGGCGAACCATCAGTGGGTGGCGCTCCGCGAGCGGAGCCTGCGCGCGGGATCGGTCAATCCGACTCGCCCCGAGGACGCGTACGCGTTCCATCGTGCGATCCTCGAGATCGCGCCGTTCTTTCTCGGGGTCTCGCCGCTCGATGCCGATTTCGTGGAACTGCTCTTCGGGTTTGACATGGCGACGGACGATCCGCAGGACGCGATCGTGGGCCGTGCGCTGCTGGCGGGCTCTCCGGTGGCGTCGCTGCTCGACGTGCCGGGCGCGGCGGTGACGAGTTGCCAGCCCTCTGTGGGCCTGATGCTGGAGGGTCGGGTGGAGGCACAAATCGAAGTGAAAACGAGGCAGCGGACCGATCGCGGGGTCGAGCCGCTGAGCGTGTATGTAACGCTGCGCAAACTCGGGCCGTTCTCGCGCGTCGAGGACTTGCCCGGAGTGGTGGACGGTCTGGGCGAGCGTGCGGAGGGGCTGGTGAAAGAGTTTGCGGTGCCGCGGCTGATTCGGCCTCTGCACGAGGCGATCCGAGGTGGGTTGTGAGCGCGAAGCGATGAACACGCCCTCGGTGGGCCACTTGGCCGCGGCAACTTTGGCCGCCGGCACGCCGCTGGGCTCGGCGTTGTTGTGGCTCGGAGTGCTCATCACGCTCGTCGTCGCGGCAGGGCTGGCGATCCTGGCGATCCGTCGGCGCGCGCTCGGCGGCGCGGACGAATCATCACCGGCCTCGCTAATGGAAGAAATGCGGCGCATGCGAGACGATGGTCGCATGACACCCGAAGAGTTCGAAGCAACCAAGCGCAGGCTGGTGGCGCGGGCCGCGAGCAAGTTGCGCGAAGGCGACTGGGAGCGACCGACGCGACGATAACTCGCCTCGGACGCGCGGGATGTTCGGAAGTGGTGCAGACAAAGGGCAACCCGGCCGATACACTCAAGCCGAATCGGCAGGCCGACCCGCCCGCGGGCGTCCGCCGCCGTGATTTCTCCGGACCGGCGAGGGACGAATGGCCAAGAACAAGCAAGACGGCACGGATCAGCAGGGACCAGGGGCACCTCGCGGGAGCGACGAGAACTTTCGTGGCCGCCGCGTGACCACCTGCTCGTTCTGCGGGAAGACCAGCCGCGACGTGGGCCCCATGGTCGAAGGACCCAATGAGGTCTACATCTGCACCAGTTGCGTCGATCTCTGCCAGAACATCTTTCGGCAGGAACGCCGTCGCGTCGGATCGGTCAGTTCGAAACTGACCGACATCCCCTCGCCGCGGCAGATCACCGAGCACCTCGACCAATATGTCATCGGGCAACTCCAGGCCAAGCGAGCGCTGTCGGTGGCGGTCCATAACCACTACAAGCGACTGCTGCACACCGAGAGCGACGACAACTCGGTGGAACTCGATAAGTCCAACATCCTGATGATTGGGCCGACCGGCTCGGGCAAGACGCTGCTGGCGCGGACGCTGGCGAAAATGCTGAAGGTGCCGTTCGCCATCGGCGACGCGACGACCCTCACCGAAGCCGGTTACGTCGGCGAGGACGTCGAGAACCTCCTTCTCAAACTGCTCCAGGCGGCGGACTACGACCTCGAATCCGCGCAGCGCGGCATCATCTACATCGATGAGATCGACAAGATCGGCAAAACATCGAACAACGTCTCGATTACCCGCGACGTCTCGGGCGAGGGCGTGCAGCAGTCGCTCCTCAAGATGCTCGAGGGCACGGTGAGCAATGTGCCGCCGCAGGGCGGGCGCAAGCACCCCGAGCAGCAGTACATCCAGGTGGACACGACTCACATTCTCTTCATCTGCGGCGGGACGTTCGTGGGGCTTGAGGACATCATCCGCCGGCGGCTGGGCAAGACCCGCATCGGCTTCACCGCCGACAGCCAGGTGCTCGACGAGGAGACACAGCGCGCGGAACTGTTGCAGCGCGTCGCGCCGGAAGACCTGATCGAGTTCGGGATGATCCCGGAGTTCGTCGGGCGCTTGCCGGTCATCGCGCCGCTCGTCCCGCTGACGCCCGAGGCGATGGTCTCGATCCTGACCGAGCCGCGCAACGCGTTGGTGCGGCAGTATCAGCACCTCTTCCAGATCGAGGGTGCGAAACTGACGTTCACCCAGGGCGCGCTCCGGGCGATCGCCGAGAAGGCCGCCAAGCGTGACACGGGTGCCCGCGGCCTGCGTGCCGTGATGGAAGAGGTGATGATGGACCTCATGTTCGAGTTGCCCGACCACAGCCAGCAGGGCGCGGAGTTCGTGCTGGACGAGGCCGCGGCAAAGAATCCCGGGGCACGGCTCTCCGACCTCCGCGTGAAGCGGAAGGAAAGCGCGTAACGGGACTGTTGAAGAGCCGGACTCTTGGGAGCACAGGCGTCCCGCCTGTGTGTGCGACCGACCTCATGCCGACGTCGGTGCATTTCCGTGCTTGTGCATTCATCCACCGTGCCCATGCGGAGCGACCACCGCGCGGTATCATGCTGCTCTCTTGGGGCACGGAGGGTTAAGCATGCGTACCGCTCGCGTTTTGTGCGTCATGGTCGGAATGGCCGCATCGCTGCCGGCTCACGGCCAAGGCACGTTCGTTCTTCTCGATCTCGATGGCACAGCTGATGTGATGTCCGCTGATGGAAAGGTAATCGCGGGCACGATCCGCGTCGGCAACCATGATTCGGCCTATCGATTCTCCTCCGCCTTTGGGTATCAGATCATCTCGCCGGTAGGAAGTGACGCGGAAGTTTCTGACATCTCTGGTGATGGGTCGGTCATCGTCGGGAAAATGGCGTCCGGCAGCGCGTTCCGCTGGTCCGTTTCGACTGGGTTCGCATTGCTCCCAACCAATGGCAAGCCCGCGGGGGTGAGTTTGGATGGCGCGTCTGTGGCCGGGAACACCCTCGGCTCTGCGAGTCTGCCATTCCTGTGGACAACGACCGGTGGAGTTCGCTTTCTCGATTTCAACGAAGTGACGGCAGAAATCGTCACAGGACTCTCAGGCGACGGCCGCGTGATCCTTGGCTATGGGAAGCTCTCCGGCACATTTCGATATCAGGGTTTCACATGGTCTGACGCGCGCGGCTTCCAGTTCTTGCCGACGCTCACCGGCATGCCGAATGTGTTCATGCTCCCCAATGCGACGAACTTCTCCGGCAGCGCGATCGCGGGAATGTGGAGGGCCTCCGGGGACTTCTTTGGAAATTCAGAACTGTTTCTTTGGAGAGTTGGTTAGGTTCTGTCTGACGGATCATCTGTTCGGCGCTTGTACGGCGCGGGCGGGGATGAAGCGGGAAGAGTGGAACGGCGGGGCCTCGGGGTCCGATGGAGTGATCGTCGCGGAGCGACGATGGAGGCCCACGGATGGCACGAGGCGACCTGGCAGTGGGAACTCGTCAAGGGTCTGATGCCCGGTCAGCGGCGGGGCGGCAGGTGGAACGACCACCGCACGACGCTCGACGGGATGCTCTGGGTCCTGCGGACCGGCGCGCCGTGGCGCGACCTCCCCGAGCGCTACGGCCCGTGGAAGAGCGTCTACCACCGCTTCAACGCCTGGCGTAAGGACGGCACGTTCGACCGCATCCTCAGGGCCTTGCGCATCCGCCTCGACAAGCAAGGCAAGATCGACTGGGACCTGTGGTGCGTGGACGGGTCGAGCGTGCGGGCGTCGCGGGCCGCGGCGGGAGCCGGCAAAAAGGGGGCGAAAGCGAGCCGAAAGACCACGCATTGGGTCGCTCGCGAGGCGGGTGGGGATCGAAGTTCCACCTGGTCACTGACGGTGCGGGAGTTCCCCTGGCCGCGGTCGTCTCGGCCGGACAAGCCC
>JBJXFQ010000059.1:0-18077 GCA_046155605.1 Phycisphaerales bacterium | reverse complement strand
CCAATAGCCGGGCCGCAGGTTGAATCCGTTGAGTGCCCGGCGGCGTCCGCCTTGGAGCGCGCCGGCACCTGCTACCGCGTCTGAATACCAGTCCCCCGGGGTGTACAACAGCGTTGCGGACCATTGCCCTAGGGTGTGCGAGGTTGTACTTGTCAATACGAGGCCGCACACGAGCAACCGGTCTACGATTGTCCTTCTCATTCCCCTGGCTAGGGTCATTCCGCGCACCGCTACCTCCTCACCTGGTTAAGCTTGCCAGCCGGGATGGTATAAGTCAAGAGCGATTCGAAAACATTCACGGGGCCGAGCCACATAGGGGGGGCAAAAGTGAAGACAGCAAAGATTCTCCTGACTGCTTGCGGCTTGGCGGTCTGTGCCTCAGCCTTTGGCCAGACGCCGATCCTCGTCCACGGGGCCACGGACGGGCACCACTACGACGAGCCGGTGATCGGGGTTGTCGGGCAACCGCATCGCCATCGCCTGGATCGACCGTGATGAGCCGATCGGGCCAGGCCAGGTCAATAAGCGGGTCGTGCGGTATGCGCCTCGCTGACCGGCCCAGCGGGGCTTGTCGAGGGCATCCTTCCGATGAACTACGGCGGGCTCGCGGGTCCGTACATTCGCTTTGACCCGATGGTGGCCAAGTCGTTCTCCGGCTTCCTCTGGCTCGGTGCCACATGGATCGACGGCACGATTGGCGGCTCCAGCGTCTCGCGCCTCACCACCACCGGCACACCCGGCATCGCGTTCACGACCTCTTCATCCGCGCGCCTTTCGACTGTGGGCGGGTCGTGCTCACCGACCATCGACAAGGGCTTGATCGCCGTCGGTCCGGAAGGCCCGAACTCATCGAACGAGCGAATGTACATCAACTGGATCGAGGGTGGGCCGACGCACGGACGCATGTACATCCGTCGCTCTAACATGACGAACGACCCGGTGGGCGGGACGCCGCCCGGGACAGAATGGAACGAGAACCCGGTCGAGTTCGTCCCCGCGGCACCCACGACGCCGTGCGTCACCAGCGGGTTCGCGCCCATCGCCGTCGTGGCCCGCTTCGCCTCCGTCGATCCTGGGCGGATCGTGGTCGCGTACTCGCCCTCTGAGGTCTCCGGCCTCTATCAGCCTGTCCGGGTGACCACGTCGCCGCCGGGCGGGCAGCAGTGGCTTGCCACGCCGCCGACGCTTGCCGAAGCTGCTTCGGGGTCACCCGGCCAGAACGAGACAATCAAGGGATTTGACCCGTCGGATGTCTGGAACGGCTATGAGATCCGTATGTTCCCGTCGATTGCATCGGACCCTACCAATCCCGACGTGATCTACGTCGTGTTCTCGGGAAGCAATGACCTTGAGTCGAATCCGAACCAAAACGTGGACTTGTATATCGCGCGCGGTGTGCTTACCGGCAATCAGACGACCCCCATCACATTCGATCCTTTGGAAACGCTCCGCCTCCATGACGCCACGCTCGGGACCGCCTCTGACGCCGACCAAGGCATGCCCGCCGTGACTGTGGACGACTGCGGCCAGATTCACATCACCTACTACAATCTCCGCAACGACGCCACGCTCGGCGTTCGAGTTCGGGCGCGGATGGTGACGATTCCCAACTTCACCGCCTCCACGCAGCCCGCCTGCCTCAACCGCGACCTCGCCCCCGAGTTCAGCCCCGTCGACATCACCAACGGCACGAAGCCCCCGGGCCGCGAGCTGGGCGACTATCTCTGGGTGGATTCCGACGGCTGCTTCGTGTATCCCATCTTCGTCTGCGGTCACGAGGGGCAAACTCGCATCTATATGGGCAAGATCCAAACCTGGCCCGGCTGCCGCGCGGACGTGGACGAGGATTGCTACACCGGCACGCTGGATTTCGCGGCCTTCGCCATCGCCTATGCCGCGTGCGACCCCGAAGCCGACGTGAATAAGGACTCGGTCGTGGATGCCCAGGACCTGACGGATTTCCTGACCGATTATCTGGCCGGTGGCGGGCCATAGGCGCGGCGTCGGGTTGCGGGCAAGTTCAACTTCCGAACGCTTCCTTGAACACATCTTGCATGAGTCGCCACGACCGCTTGTCGGCCTTCTCGTCGTAATCCACGCCGGTGATCTTGAACTTGCCGGCCTCGGGGTTGGTGAAGGCGTGGACCGCGCCGGCATAGTCGATGAACTGGTAATCGACCTTGGCCGTCTCAAAGGCGGCGAGCAGCGCGGCGCGGTCGTCGTTCGAGATAAAGGTGTCGGCGGCACCGTTGCAGATCAGCACCTTGGCCTTGATCGCCTTGGCGTCGTCGGCGCTGGGCTTGAAGAGCCCGCCGTGGAAACTCACGACCGCTTTGACATCAGCGCCGGCGCACGCGAGTTGCAGGCTCGTCGTGCCCCCGAAGCAATAGCCCATCGCGGCCAGACGAGTCGCATCCACCATCGGTTCCTGGGCGAGCGCCTTGAGGCCGGCCATCGCGCGATCGCGCTGCAACTGACGGTCCTTGGCGATGCCGCCCGCGAGTTTGCCGGCCTCGGCGGGGTCGGTGGTCGTCTGGCCATTGCCGTACATGTCGCAGGCGAAGCCGACGTAGCCCAGTTCGGCGATCTGGCGAGCGCGGGACTTGGCGTAGTCGTTGAGCCCCCACCACTCATGAACGACCATGACGGCGGGGCGCTTGCCCGCGACGGCGTCGTCCCACGCGAGGAATCCGCGGAGGGTGACGTCGCCGTGCTTGTACTCGACTTCTTTGGTCTGCACCTTGGCCATGGCGAGGACCGGAGCCAAGAAAGCGAACACCACGACAACGAGCGTGTGACGCATGGAACAATCTCCTTGGGAGCGATTCTATGCGCTCCAAAAGACGGTTCAGGGATCGCGCCATCGCGGCAGCATCACACTTGGCCGACGTCGTTATGCGTCGAGGACTCGAAGTCCGAGCCCGCTCTCGGCGAGGCGCTCCTTGACCTCCTGGAGCGACGTGGCACCGAAGTTTTTGACGCCCATGAGTTCGGCCTCGGTGTGGCTGGCAAGGTCGCCGAGGGTTTGGATGTTGAGAAGTTGGAGCGCCTTACGGGCCCGGACTGAGAGGTTGAGGTCGCTGACGGGCTTGCCGAGCGCCGCGTCCTTACCGCTGCCGCGGAGCGAATCCGAGAGTTGACGGCGAGCGGCACGGTGGGCGTCGTCGAGGCCCTGTCCGAGTCGAAGGCCCTTGGCCGCGAGCATCTGCTTGATCTCAACAAGGCTCTGGTCGCCGAAGTTCTTGTACGACGCGAGTTCGGCCTCGGTGATCCGCAGCAGGTCGCCCAGCGTGCGGATATTCATCTTCTTGAGGCAGGTTCGAGTGCGAACGGAGAGTTCGAAATCGGTGACGGGGGTGTCGTAGAGCGCCCGGCGCTTGGCCACGTCGCGCTCGGGCTCCTCCTCGACGGACATGTCGCGGCTGGCCTGGACATCTTGCATGAAGAGGCGGGCGCGGACGTGGTTGGGGTTGGTCTCGAGCACCTGGCGGAGGCAGCGTTCGGCGCGGGCGTAGTCGCCGCGGTCCTCGAAGAGCACCGACAGGTTCATCAGCGCATTGATCGGGGCCGGGGCGCGCTCGCAGGCGCGCTCGTAGAGAGCGACGGCCTCGTCTTCCTCGCCCATGAGGTCGAGGCGATAGGCGAGGGCGAAGAGGGTCTGTGCGTTGGTGGGGTCGGCGGCGAGGGCCTTGCGATAGGCCATGACCGCGCCGACGCGGTCGCCGGACTTGTCCGCGGCGACTGCCGCCTCGAGGTGGTGCGCTGCCGCCCGCGCGTCGCGTTGAGCCTCACCCGCACCGATCACCGTGTCCATCGGGTCCGCCATTGCGATCTCCTAACTTGGCCTCGCTTCCCGAGCATCCAAGCCTGAACTTTAGCGCTGCGAACCGTGCGAGGCCACGCGGCGGTTGGGCTCAGGGCTTCGCCGCCGCCTTCGTCTCGGGCTCACGCGCCATCATCGTGTCCAGCATGGTGCCGATGAGCGCGGTCGATTCGCTTGCGGCGTTGCCGTTGCCGCCGGTGACCATGACCCGCGGGGCGATCTGGATGTTGCGTTCGCCGACGATCTTGAGGACTTCGATGAGGGCGGCGTTGGACTTGCCGATCTGCTCGGCGATGAGGCGATAGGCATCGGCCTGGGCCTTGGCCTTGATGGTGGTGCCCTCGGCGTCGGCCTGGGCCTCGGTGATCTTTTGCTTCTTGGTCTCCTCGGCGATCTTGGCGGCGTAGGTCGCCGTCGCCAGTTTCTTTTCCTCCTCGGCCTCCTGGGTCGCACGGGAGAGTTGCCGCTTCTGCTCGGCGGCCTTCTGCTGCTCCATGAACGTGGTCAGTTCCTGCTTGGCGATCTCGCGGTCGGTCTGGGTCTTGAGGAGCGCGCCAAGGGTCTGCTCATCGCCGACGTTCCCGATGCGGACGGCGGTGACCGTGACGCCGAAGCGAGAGAGTTCGTCGGCGAGCATCTTGAGGGACTGGCTCTCCTGGTGGGAACGCTGCTGGACATAGTCGAGCGCCCGGACGCCCTCGGCGTTGTTGCGGAAGATGGCGCGGACGGCGGAGTTGAAGACGTTTCGGAATCGCTCGCCTTCGTCGTCGCCGAGTTTGGCCACGACGACGGCGGCCTGCTCGGGCTTGATGCGATAGGCGACGCGAACATCAACGGGGAAACTGAACCCGTCGCTGGTGCGGACGGTGATCTCGCGCTCTTCGAGGGCGGGCTCGTGGATCACGGGCACCTGCGACGCGGAGGGAGGCGACTGCACGGACTTGCTCTCGGGCGTGAGGATGCGGCCCTGCTGCTGGCGGCGGCGCTCGCGCTCGGTGATCTGCTGCTGGAGCGCCGAATCCGCGCCGGTGGTCGGGTTTGAGGCGCTGGCCTTCGTGAACTGCGCGGTCATTTCGGTCGTCCAGACTTCGGTGACGCCGAAGGCCTCGGTGTTGAGGGGGTAGCGGCCCGGGCCGAGCACGGTGGCGCGGATGCCCATCTCTCCGTCGTCAGCGAGGAGGACGGGCTCATCGCCCGGGCCACCTTGACGTGACTCGACGGAGGTGCTGTGAACGATGATGCCGGCGGGTTTGCCGTAGTTGGCCTTGAGGACAGCGACCTCGCCGGCGAGCACTTCGGTCATGGCCGCCTGTCGGACGCGGAAGAGTTCCGTGTTGAGGCGGTATTTGCCGGGCATGAGGACTGTGGCCTGCGTGCCGCGATAGCCGTTGCCGACCGTGAGGAAGTGCCGCGCGTCGAGCATTTTCTGGGCCGATTCCTGGGGCCAGTCGGGCGCGATCGTCTGGCCTGGGGGCAACGGCTTGCCGTCCTTGGCCTCGACGATGCCGATGCTGCCCGAGGGGACTTCGGTGAGCGGCAACTCGCGGACTTCGTAAATGCCGGGCCAATACCAGAAGTGCCAGCCGGGAGTGAGGACATCGGCTTGCACACCCTGCTCGCCGCTGTAAGCGATGTAGGCACCGCCCTGGAGGCGTTTGGTTCCGATGTTCTTCACGACGATCCCCACCTCGCTGGACCCGATGTGCCGGATCGAGGAGAGTCCGATCGCGATGACGATGATGGCGGCGGCGGCTCCGCCGGCCAAGCCACGAACCTGCGCCCCGCTCTTGAAGGCCGCGACGAGCACCGCGGCGGCAAGGAAGAGCCCGATAACCACGATCATGGCCGACATCGCGTACCCCCTTTCGTGACGTGTCCGCTTCCCGACTCGAACATCTTCTTTGTGAGATGATATCCGACGTTTCAGCGGACAAGCCGAATCGTGTGCTGGTAGGGGGCGTCAGTCGATTGGCGGCACGGCGCGAAGACGGCAGAAAGGAACCTACGAAGCCCGTCGATGCAGCAAGAATCACCGACCGTTCAGGAACACGGTCGGTGGCACGGGAGATCGTTGCGATGTGATCGGCTTCAATTGCAGCCTGCGGCGAACTTGTTGGCGAAGCAACTGAAGTCGTTGATGTTGAGGATGGGCTGGGCCGTCGAGCCGTCGCAGTTGGCGGCGGGGTCGCTGGCGGCGAACTTGGTCTGGAAGCACACGAAATCGTTGATGTTGAGGATGGGGACGGCGCTCGAGCCGTCGCAGTTGGCATAGCCGCAGGGCGGCGGGCAACCGCCCGAGCCGCAGAAGATCGGAACTTGGGCGACGGAGGAAAGAGCCTGCCCGCCCGCGGCAGCGGAGTCATCGACGAACCACTGGAGGAAGATCGTGGTGCCGGGTGTGACTTGCGTGGTGTCGAGCGGCCAGAAGACCGTGGCGGGGCCAGCACCGGCACCCGAGCCGGGAATGATCAGCGTGCTGATGATCCGGTCGGGGGTGATTCGGCCTCCCACGGGCGGGATGGTCGAGACGCCGAGAGAGGCGATAGCGCCGCCGAGGGTGCGATCGATGCCGACGCGGTAGAACTGATTGCCGACCATGCCTGGGCCGTCGGCGATGATGGCGGGGACGATGCCGCCCGTGCCGCCCAAGCCCGTGCCCGCGAGCACGACGGGCCGGTCGGCGTTGCGTTCGGTGAAGAGGGTGGGGCGATCGAAGGGGAAGGTCTGGTTGGCGACGCGCGTGTCGCGGAGGCCGTTGGAGAGGAAGTCAACGAGGTCGTTGGTGGGCCCGCCCAGCGGGATGTTGATGGCGTTCATGGCGGGGTCACGGTTGTCGGGGAACTGGGCCGGCGCGCCGGGTTGGCGGCCGTAGAAAGCGACGACCTGTCCGACGGTGGAGAACATGCCGTTGTGCATGAACGACGCCTTGAGTCCGACGTTTCGGACCCCGGGGACTTTGAAGCGACCACGGTCGGCCGGATTCCCCGTGACGATCTGGCGGCCGAGGTCTTCCGCGGGCGGGCGGAGCCCGATGTTGCGGAATGGGTTCGCACCGTTGGAAAAGGTCGGCGGCGTGTGGCAGACGGCGCACTGGGCCTGGAAGAGGTTGGCACCGCGCTGCTGTGCCGCGGTGAGGCCGCCCGGCAGACCCTGCTGCGTGCGATCCCAAGGGGTGTCATTGGAGATCAGCGTCCGCTCGTAGGTGGCAATGGCGAAGGCGATGCGGACGGGCGTGATGGCGGAGTCGCCAAACGCGGCCTGGAAGAGTTGGGGATAGGTGACCGTGGGCGTGAGGACGGCGGAGACGTCAGCGGGAATGCTCGACGCGAGGGCGAGCGGACGGACCTGCGCGAGTTTGGTGGTGAGTTCGGCCCAGTTCATGTTGTCGTGGGCCATTTCGACGCTGCTCAGCGGCGGGCCGACGATCTGGCTCTCGAGCGCGCCGCCGTTGTTGAGGACGATCTGATTGTTGAGGGGATCGCGGAACGTGCCCGAGGCGCGGCCGTCCCAGAAGGCCTGCTGCACAAACGCGGCATTGATGGGAGAGTTGGCGGTGCGAGTCGTGACCTGTGGGCTGATGGCGAAGATGGCGTCGCGGATGTAGTTGTTGGCGGCGTCGGCACGGATGACGCCGGGCGAGGCGAGTTTGTCGTCCGGGGTGTTGTTGACGTTGTCAGGGCCGGGGTTGCGCGAGATGCGAGGATCAGAACCGCCGCGGCTGTTGATGTGGCAGGTCGCGCAGGCGACGGTGTTCGAGGTGGACATCTGCTCATCTAAAAACAGCACCTTGCCGAGGACTCGCTTCGGCTCGGTGAGTTGGTTGCCCGGCGGGAAGGGAGGGGGCGGAAGCGGCTGGGCGCAGGCGGGGGCCGAAAGCGCCAGGGGCAGGCCGGCGAGGACGAGGAGGACGCGGGTGTTGCCGATGGTCGATGCGGACATGAATGGGGCTCCGATTTCGGTGCTGCGTTCAACGAAGTTGAGAAGACCGCCGGTGCGTGCTCGGACTCAACTCAGGGCTGTGGTTCGACGGCCGGCGTTTCGGCCGGCGTGCGCTCGACATGGGTTGAGGCGTCGAACCAGTTGTCGGGAAATGGGGCCGAGGGGACAAGAACAAAGACCATCTTTCGAGGGGGCGGGGGGTGCCGACCGCCCGCGAAGTCGGGCGGGCCGCCGAGGAACTCGGGGCGAGGCCCACCGCGACCCGGTCGGCGTCCACCGCGCGGAGGACCACCCGGGCCGTCTGGACCTTGGCGGCGCGGATCGGGTCGGAAGCCATCGGGAAGTTCGGGGCGGAAGCCCTCGGGATGTTGACGGCGATCACCGTCGAGGCGATCGGGAGGGCCACCGGGACGGTTGCCCGGGCCGATGGGACGCTCGCCGGGACCATCGAACTGATGGTGGGGCGGGCGAACCATGGGAGGCCAGACGAGTTCCATGCGGCGGATGACGCGGGACTGGCGATCGATCCAGAGTTCGATCGATTCGGGCTGGGGCGAGGGCTCCGGATTGCGGCGGGCGGAGATGCGGTCGCAGGCGATGCCATCGAGGGCTTCGACCTTGCCGCGCGTGAGGGTGTAGGACTTGGCGAGGGTTTCGAGCATGTCCTCGACGGTGGAGAGGAGGATGGTGCTGGTGCCGAAGTCGGCCCAGCGCGGCCAGGCGCGGGCCGGGGGATAGTCGTCGATGGTGCCATCGGGCTTGATGGCCCAGGCGCCCTTGGGGTTGCGGCCCAGGGCGATGCGATCGCCCCAGGGGGAGCGGGCCTCGATAAACAGGTGGTCGGAGTCGCGGGCGTCAACAGTGGCAATGCCGCGCTCGACGGGATTGGCATCGGGGTCGGCGGCGGGGTTCGTCGAATCGGGCCGGGGCGCTTGGGCGACGACACGGACTTCGTAACGGCGTTCGCCAGCGGATTGCTGGGCCTGAATCGACGCTTGCACGACGGCGATCGCGGACTGCTGCGAAGGGAGGCCGAGGATGACCAAGGCAACCAGCGCGGCCGCGGCCGCCATGCCCGAAAGGGCACGCCAGCGGCGATGAACCCAGATCGGGCGCGACCGGAGTTCGTCGTCGCGCAGCGTGGCGGAGAGCCGCGAGAGACGCGCCTCGCGCGCCGTAGGCGATTCGTGCTGCGTTTGGAGGAGCGCGTGTACGAACTGCTCGCGGGCGCGCTGCGCTGGCGCGACGACGGGATCGGGCAGGAGGCCTGGGTCAAGGTTGGTCATGGAGCGTCCCCCTGGATGCAGTTGCCCAGGAGTTGGCGGGCGCGCTGCACGCGCTTCTTGATGGCTTCCTCCGTGGATTCGACGGCGGCGGCCAGCGCGCTCAGCGAGAGCCCGCGGCCATAGGCCATGTCGAGCGCCTCACGCATCATCGGCGGGAGGCGATCGAGGCAGCCGACAAGACGATCGAGGCGATGGCGGAACGAGTCGGCGGGCTCGCGCTCGAAGCGGCGGAACTCCGCCTCGAGCCCTTCGAGGACTTCGGGCTCGCAACTCAGGAACGCGCGGGCGGATTTGCGGCGGTGTTCGAGGACGAGTTTGGAGGCGATGCCGCGAAGCCAGGGGCCGAAGGGCAGCGAGCGGTCGTAATCGGCGAGTCGCCTCCACGCGACGATCATGGTCTCCTGGAAGAGGTCGTCGACGACCTCGTGCTGGTGGACGAGCCCGCGAAGGAATGTCGTGAGCATGTCAGCGTGCTGCCGGGCGAGGATGTCGAAGACCTCGTGGGCGGTAGGTGTCGCGGGTTGCAGTCGGAGCGTCATGCTGGAATCCACCATACCCATGTTGTCGGATGGAGGGGCGTTGGGGACAGCGCGGGCGCGGGCGATGCGAAGTGACGGGAAACACGGGCGAATGTGTCCCCGCGGCAGGGGACATTGCCAACTCATGGCGACACCGCGGGCGACTGACCCGCGAGGAGAATCGAACATGAAACGGAACGGAATCGTGGCTGGATTGATGGTGGTCTTCATGGCGGGCGCGGCACACGGAGCGATGGGTCCGGAAACCGAGCACCCGCCGATGGGGGATCGGTCGGAGATGCGTGAGCGGCCGATCGGGCCGCGGATCGGAAAGAGAGGGATGAAGCGACCGATGATGCGAGCACCGCACGAGGACGGGCCGCGGGGCGAACGGCGCGGCGAAGAGGGGAGGGAGGGTCGCCCGCACCAAGAGGATCGCCCGCACGAAGAAGGACGTGGTGATGACGGGCCACGCGGAGCGGAGCGAGAGGATCGTGGCCCCCGCAGCGAGTTCGGACCAGAGCGCGAGATGGAGGGCACGCATGGCGGACCTGGGCCACGCGGCGGTCCGATCGGTCGTGGGATGGGAGGCGCGCACGGCATGAGGCTCGGACCGGGGCCGCGATTCGGGCCCGAAGGGCGCGGCGGGCCGGGGCCACGCGGCGGATTCATGTCGCACGGAAGGCCGGAGATGGGTGGGCCGCCTGGCGCGATGCGGGGTAGGCCGGGCGGTCATCTCGGAGACGGGCGTGGCGGGCCTGGGCCGCGCGGCGAAGGTGCGATTCGCGGCCCCGTTGACGAGCATGGTGGTGACGAAGCGGGCGGGCCGCGCAGGATGGAGCGCGGTGAGCGCCCCGATGGGCCGGAGGCGTGTTCGGAGTGCGGGCGTCCGATGCCGCGCGGAGCAGGAGCGTGGCGGATGAAGCCTGAACGAGAGGATCGTGAAGAGGAGCGGGGACGCCGCGAGCCGAGGGAGGAGCGGCCCGAGCCTCGCGGAGGCAGCGAGGGCTAGCACGACGGAGAAGGAACGAGTGGAGGCGGACGTGGGCCGAGGGACTACCCTTGGCCCATGTCATTTGAGATCACGGTGGAACGGGAGTTTTGCGCCGGGCACGCCCTCTCGATCGCGGGGACGCGGGAGCCGGTACACGGGCACAACTTTCATGTGACCGTGTGCGTGGCGGGCGAGACGCTCGACGGCGACGGGCTGCTCTGCGACTTTCACACGATCGACGAGCACCTGGGCGAGATCGTGGCGGGGTTTGACAATCGGAACCTCAACGACGTGCCGCCGTTCGCTGATGGGCTCAATCCGTCGGCGGAGAACGTCGCGCGGTACATCGGGGATCGGCTCGCGGACGAACTCGCGGACATGGCACCGGCGGCGGTGGTCGCGTGGGTACGCGTGACGGAGGCAGCGGGATGTGCGGCGACGTATCGGCGGGGGTCGCGATGAGCGCCGCGGCGTTTGACGGCGAGATGTGCCTGGTCAACCGCGACCTGTCGTGGCTCGAGTTCAACCGGCGGGTCTTGGAGCAGGCGCGCGACGAGCGGACGCCGCTGCTCAGCCGCGTGCGGTTTCTGGCGATTTTCTCGTCGAACCTCGACGAGTTTTTCATGAAGCGCGTGGGCTATATCAAGCAGCAGGCCGAATCGCGGCTGGCGGTCTCGACGCCCGATGGGATGACGCCGCGCAATCTGCTGTATGCGATCCGCTCGGTGGTGTCCGAGTTGATGGAGTTGCAGGCTCGGTGCTATCTGGACGACATCTCGCCGGCGCTGTCGAAGAACGGGATCCGCATTGTGCCTTATGTGGAACTCTCGACGGTGGAGCGTGCGCAGATCGATCGGTGGTTCATCGAGAGCGTGTTCCCGGTGCTGACGCCGTTGGCGGTCGATCCGGGGCACCGGTTTCCGTTCATCTCGAATCTGTCGGAGAACATCGGGGTGACGGTGAGCGCCGTCGAGGACGGGTCGGAGCGGAGCTTTGCGCGGATCAAGATCCCGGACGTGCTGCCGCGGCTGGTGCCGCTGGCCAAGGGCGAGAGCGATCGGGCGCGGTATGTGTCGCTGCACGAGGTGGTGAGGAACAACCTGGACGACCTGTTTCCGGGGATGCGGATCCACGAGACCGTGTTGTTCCGGGTGACGCGGAACGCGGCGATCGAGGTCGAGGACGAGCAGCCGGAGGACCTGCTGCTGTCGGTGGAGAACGAACTGAAGTTGAGGCGGTTTGCGAAGGCGGTTCGGATGGAGGTGACGCCGAATCCACCGCGGGGCGTGGTGGAGTTTCTGGCTCGGGAACTGCGACTGGAGCCCGAGGACGTGTACGAGCGGTCGGGACCGATCGAGTACGCGGACCTCCTGCCGATCGCGGAACTCGACGTGCCGGAACTGAAGGAGCCCAAGTGGACGCCGGTGCATCATCCGCGGCTGTTGCCGGAGCAGATGGAGACAGACGCGGCGGTGTTCGCGGCGATCCGCGAGCGGGACATCCTGCTGCACCATCCGTACGAGTCGTTCAACAGTTCGGTCGAGCGATTCATCGCGGCCGCGGCGCGCGATCCGGACGTCCTGGCTATCAAGCAGACGATCTATCGAACGAGCCGCGACTCGCCGTTCGTCGCGTCGCTGGTGCGGGCGGCGGAGGAGGGGAAGCAGGTGGCGTGCCTGGTGGAACTGCGGGCACGCTTTGATGAATCCAAGAACGTGAGATTTGCTCGGCTGCTGGAAAAGGCCGGGGTCCACGTGGCGTACGGGGTCGTCGGGTTCAAGACGCACTGCAAGACGAGTCTGGTAGTGCGGCGAGAGCAGGACGGCGAAGGGAGGCCGATCCTGCGGTGCTACGCGCACCTGGGGACCGGAAACTACAATCCTTCAACGGCACAGTTATATACGGACCTGGGGATTCTTACGTGCGACCCTGTGATCACCGGCGACGTAGTGAACCTCTTCAACTTCCTCACCGGGCGGAGCGCGAAACGCGACTACCGCGAGTTGCTGGTGGCGCCGTCCGGGATGCGGCAGGCGTTCATGGACCTGATCGACGCCGAGATCGGGCACGCGCGAGCGGCGGCGGCGGACCCGTCGCTCCCCGGTGGCAGGATCGTGGCGAAGATGAACTCGCTCGAAGACCTCAAGATCACGCGGAAGTTGTACGAGGCGTCGAGTGCGGGCGTGAGGATCACGCTGATCGTGCGCGGGTTCTGCTGCTTGCGGCCGGGCATCCCGGGGCTCTCGGAGAACATCCGCGTCACGTCGGTGGTCGGGCGATTCCTCGAGCACTCGCGGGTGTTCCACTTTGGCGCGGGGAAAGCCGACCCGATCGATGGTTTGTGGTACATCAGTTCGGCGGACTGGATGTATCGGAACCTCTCGGCGCGGGTGGAGGCGGCGTGCCCGGTGAAAGACCGGGAAGCACGGGCGCGGGTCGCGGGAATCATCGACGTGATGCTGGCGGACCATCGGTGCGCGTGGGACATCGGGCCGGACGGGCGCGCGGCGTTGCGTCGGCCCGCGGCCGGCGCGGACGCGGATTCGCCGACGGTGAAGGGGACGTTCGTGACGCTCATGGAACAGTCGCGGAGGGAGCAAACGCGGCAGGACGAGGCAGGGAAAAAGAAGGGCTGAGTCGGCGGACTATTGGAATCCGACCTCGCCGCCCTTGTCGGTGGGGAGGCCGGCCTTGATCCACGCGGGCAGGCCTTCCTTCATGACATAGATCGGCCCGATGCTGAGGTTGAGCGCCTTGAGCCGGACGGCGACATCGATCGAATCGGTGCATGACTCGCCGTTGCAATAGACGACGACGGCATTGCCGGGGAGGTAGTTGCGAACCTTGGCGGGCGCGGCGCCGCCGAAGTACTTGACGGCACAGTGCATCGAGTTGCGGACATGGCCCTCGACAAACTCGGCGTAAGGGCGGGCGTCGATGAAGATCGCGGTCTGGGCCTCGTAGAGGGACTTGGCGCGCTCGATGGAGATGTACTCGACGCCGGGTGGTGGCGCGGCGGCGCCCTTGTCCTCGCGGACGACGCGGAAGCCGATGGCGGGGTTGCGCGCGGCGGAGTCCGCTTTCTCACGAAGGGCGCAGTTGAGTTCGGCGGCGGGCGTGAGCCAGGAGCCGCCGCGGACCACGCGGTGAGTGCCGATCTCGGGGCCTTTGGGGTCGGTGGCACCGGCGGGCAGAGCATCGGCCCACCAATCGATGCACCACTCGGAGACGTTACCGAGCGCATCGCGGACCGCGGCGGGGCTGCCGACGGGCGACGTGGGAAGTGGGCCAGCGGCGGGCGCGGAGGCGGTTGCTGTGGCGGATTTCGACGTGCCGCACGCGAGCGCCCACTCGGCCTCGGTCGGCAGGCGGAACGTCGCGTGGTCGTGTTCGGAGAGCCGCTTGCAGAACTCGACGGCCTCGGCCCAGGTGACGGACGCAACGGGCAGGTCGTCGGTGCCGGCACCGCCCGGCGGCTCGGCTTTCATCACGGCTTTCCACTGGCCGCGGGTGATCTCGGTGGCGGCGATGGCGAAGGGCTTCGTGACCGTCGCGCTGCCACCAGATGTGGAAACCGTGCCCGGCGCGATCGGGATCAGCGGAATGTCGACCGCGCCGGCCGCGGCAGCGACCGCGCCCTGCGCACGGACATTGGCTGCGAAGAGCGTGCCCGCGAGGAGCGCGGCCGCCATACGGACGATGCACATGATTCGTGGCATGGAGGAACGGTAGACGGCAGGGCGAAGCGACGGAACGAAGCGGCTACCTCGGAGTTTCGAGGGGATTGACAGTGAGGCCATTGATCCGATAATGTGCGGGCGTAAGGAGACCGCTGCGCATCACAAGAGGCGTCCTGGGCTGATTCAAGGTCGCAAGGGCTAGAATCCGTTCAGGTGGGAATCCAATCGTGACGACAGAACATGCTGGCGCGATGAGTTCAACTGACTCCAGGCTGGCGGATGGCTCACCGTGGTTCGGATTGCTTCCGCCGAACGATCCGGTTGCAAGTGAGTTGCCGTTCGTGAATTTCGTCCACGCTGACGCAGACGGACTTCGGCTAAGCCCGCAGCCTGGGCAGTCGCCCGAGCCGGACTCCGAGTACCTGTCGCGAGTGCTGGGATATCTTCCGCCGACACGGATGGTGCCGCGGATTAAGGTGCGTCTGTCGCTAGAGCGTGCGGAGGCAGAGAATCGCTATCTCGATCGAGAGGCCTTTCGGAAGCGGATCGAGGCGACGCTGATTCTGTTGCTGTCGCGGATCGTCCTCTGACTCTCGTCGATAGCGACCCGATGGTCAGGCATTGTAAATGCATGAGAACGAAGAGATTCTCGCCAAGATACGCGATGTGCTTGGCCAGTTCGATCAGTGCGTGCAGGAGTACGCGCATGCGTTTCGCATGTACAACGTTCCCTTGCCCAAAGGCACCGAGGTGGATTGTCTCGAGGGGTGCTCGGAAGTCGCACGCATACTCGGCGAGCGATCGAGCGCGGTGGAGACCGTCTCCAAGTTGGACATTGTTCGAGCCCGTTTCGTGCGGCTTCGAGTTGACGTTCATGCAGCGGTGATCGAGAGTGTCGCCAAGTCGCTGAAGGACAAGATCCGCGCCGCCAACGCCGCGCACTCGATGCAGCCCGCGACTCGGGATCGACTGCGCGAGATCGAGGATCGGCAGGTGCATTCTGTCCAGTTGGCGAAGACGAGCCTCGGCAGGCGTGGAAACCAGCCCGACTCCTCCCTGCGAGACATCATGTCCGCCGTCAAGTGGCTCCAAGAGGCGGACAACGAGTTCGAACGGGAGATCGCCTCACTGGGGCCTATGGAGTCGTCCGTCGCCAACGCGCTGACACGGATCAACGAGAGATTGCACGCCGTTTCCGATGGAGTTCAGACTTCCCAGCGAAGCTCTTCTCGCTTCGGTTGGTGGGGCATCATCATTGGCGTAGTTGGCACCGTGATTGGCATCGTCGGTATCGCGCTCACCATCTGGTAGGTATCGGTCCGTAGCCTCCGGGGAATCGCGTCGCGGGTACACACGGGAAACCGACCGCCCACCTGGCTACCCTATCGACCCCTGCGGTCGGGTCGAGTCCGCTCGTGACCGAACGCCGCCCGAATCACTCACGCTTCTCCCGCGAGGTGCCAACCGTGAAGATCAAGACCGACGAGATCGCCAGCGTCATCAAGCAGGAAATCGAGCAGTACGCCAGCCAACTCGAGGTCTCCGAGGTTGGGCGGGTGGTCGAGGTCGGTGACGGCATCGCGCGCATCTATGGCCTCGCCAACGCGATGGCGGGCGAGTTGCTCGAGTTCCAGACCTCGGACGGTTCGGTCATGGGTCAGGTCTTCAACCTCGAACTCGACACCGTCGGCGCGGTCATCTATGGCGATTACCTCTCGGTGAAGGAAGGCGACCTAGTCAAGAGCACGGGCCGCCTGCTCGAGGTGCCCGTGGGCGAAGCCCTGCTCGGCCGCGTCGTCGACCCGCTCGGCCGCCCGCTCGATGACGGCCCGGCGATCCAGACGACCGAGTTCCGCAAAGTCGACATCATCGCACCCGGCATCGCCGAGCGACAGCCCGTGACCGAGCCGATCCAGACCGGCATCAAGGCCATCGACGCCATGATCCCGATCGGCAAGGGGCAGCGCGAACTGATCATCGGCGACCGCAAAACCGGCAAGACGGCGGTGGCGCTCGACACGATCATCAATCAGAAGCAGTACTGGGGTACCCCCGACGCGGTCGTCTGCATCTATGTCGCGGTCGGTCAGAAAGAATCGACCGTCGCGGGCGTTGTCGAGACGCTGCGCAAGGCCGGCGCGATGGAATACACCATCGTCGTCTCGGCCGGCTCGTCCGACCCCGCGCCGATGCAGTATGTCGCTCCCTATTCCGGCTGCGCGATGGGCGAGTATTTCATGTGGCAGGGCATGGCCGGCAAGACGCCCAAGCACGCCCTCTGCATCTATGACGACCTCTCGAAGCAGGCCGTCGCGTACCGCCAGTTGTCCCTGCTCCTCCGCCGCCCGCCGGGCCGCGAGGCGTACCCCGGCGACGTGTTCTATCTCCATTCGCGCCTCCTCGAGCGCGCGACGAAACTCTCGAACGAGAATGGCGGCGGCTCGCTCACCGCGCTCCCTGTCATCGAGACCCAGGAAGGCGACGTCTCGGCCTACATCCCCACCAACGTCATCTCGATCACCGACGGACAGATCTACCTCGAACCCGAACTCTTCTTCTCCGGCGTCCGCCCCGCCATCAACGTCGGCATCTCGGTCTCCCGCGTGGGTGGCAACGCCCAGGTCAAGGCCATGAAGAAGATCGCCGGTTCGCTCCGCCTCGACCTCGCGGCCTATCGCGAACTGGAGGCCTTCGCCCAACTCGGCACCGAACTCGACAAGGCCACCCAGAAGCAACTCGACCGTGGCGCGCGAATGGTGGAGTTGCTCAAGCAGCCGCAGTATGTGCCGCAACTCGTCGTTGATCAGATCATCTCGATCTTCGCGGGAACCAAGGGATTCCTCGACGACGTGGCGATCAGCCAGGTCGCGGCGTTCGAGAAGGCGATGCTGGCCTACTTCCAGACCTCGGGCCGGGCCGTGTGGACGGAACTGAACGAGAAGAAGGCGCTGGACGCGACGCTGGAGAAGAAACTGGCCGACGCGATCACGGCGTTCAAGGGGACGTGGAAGGGGAAGTAGGCGGGGGCGCCTCGCGTTCAGCTTCATTGCACCGATTCAGGGGAGAGTTGATACGAACGCCGGTCATCGGTATGCTGCGCCAATGAAAACGATTCGAGCGATGAGCATTTCCGCTGCGCTTGTCTCCGGACCAGCGACGATGGCTCAGCCCATAGTCTGGAGCGGAAGCGGTCACGCTTACGAAGTTGTGGTCAACCCAACGATCACATGGACTCCTGCACGGAGCGCGGCAGCTGGGCGCGGGGGATATCTAGCGGCACCCACGAGCCTGGAGGAGAATGATTTCGTCGCTGCGGTCGTTCGCGATACTCCTGGCTCAACAACTGTGAATAATTTCGGATGTGGCCGAGCCTATGGCCCATGGCTCGGAGGGTATCAGATACCTGGGTCTGTCGAGCCGGGTGGGTGTTGGGCTTGGGTGACTGGCGAATCCTTTGTCTTTACAAACTGGGGCAATGCTGTCGCATGCGGGGGCGCGCCCGCGGCAAACCAGCCAGACAATGGACAGGGCGCGGGCGAAGACAAACTGCACTTCTGGTCTCAGGGTACTTCTGTTACCGGAGAGTGGAATGATCTTGCCAATGGCAGCAACGGCGTGGTCGTTCGAGGCTACGTTGTCGAGTACTGCGAGCCCTTCTTGACAAAGCAGCCTGACCCGGTGAGCGCATGTTTGACTTCAGATGCCCGGTTTAGAGCCTCTAACAGAATGGCATCGGCTTTGCGGTGAGTCTGTCGTGCAAGGAGGCACGCCATGGCCAAGCCGCTGCTGGACGACGCGTTGTGGACGATCATCGAGCCGCACATCCCCGTGAAGCAA
>JBJXFQ010000058.1:0-18045 GCA_046155605.1 Phycisphaerales bacterium | reverse complement strand
AGAACCGCCGCGTCGGCACCCGCTACGACAAGCTCGCGGTGAACTTCCAGGCGTTCCTCGACCTGGCCATCATCCGCCGATACCTCCGCCTCCTGGCCCCGGGCGATCCGTCAGACACAGCCTAGCCGCTTGGCCCCGACGCAGGTCGTCCCCGAGCCGGCAAAGGGATCCACGACCAAGCCACCGATAGGACACCCGGCCAGGATCGGCCGCTCGCAGAGGCGCTCGGGGTAGGGGGCTGGATGCGACTGCCCCTCGCCCCGGGTGGCGACCAGCCAGACATCGCCGGGGTTCTTGCCCCTGGGGTCGTACGACCCCGGGATCCGCCAGCGCTTCGACGACCCCGCGCGGTTCGCCGAGCGGTGCGGCGCTCGCACCGCGTCCATGTCAAAGAAGTACCGCTCAGACTTGGCGAAGAGATAGATCGGCTCCCAGGAGCAGGCGAATCGGTCCCGCACACTCGCGGGGAGGAAGTTGGGCTTGTGCCAGACGATCGTGTTCCGCAGCGTCCATCCTGATTCGACCATGCGCAGGGCGAACCTCGAAGGGATGAGGCAGAGCGTTTTGTCCGGGAGCGCCCTGAAGGCGTCATCCGAAGGAACCGGCATCAGCCCGTGCAGCGGTCCACGCACGCGCGATCTGGTGCCGCTGGCATAGACGTCGCCGAGGTTGACCCACAGCGTGCCCGAGGGCTTGAGCACTCGGCGTACTTCTGTGAACACCTCGAGGAGATGATCGAGATATATATCGATGGACGGTTCCAAGCCGAGCACTGTCGTTGCACCATCTGCCCAGGCAGTTGGCTCAACTGAGTACGTCCGGACCGCCCAATACGGCGGCGAGGTCACGACACAATCCACCGAGTCATCGTCCAACTGCCTGAGCCCATCACGGGCCTCGAGCGCGTAGACGCGATCGAGCTCGAGGCTCACGCCGTTCCTCCTGCTGCGCTTCCGCTGCTCACGCCACGATCGCCCGCCGCTTCTTGTAGTCCTTCCAAGCCTCGAGCGACTCGCGGCTCCCGAGCCAGAGGACGCCGTCCTCATCGATCCGTTCCTCGTCAGAGCCCATGCCACACGAAAGGCATCGTGATATTTAGAGCTTGCGGCAGTTGCGCAGCGGGGCCCATGTCGATCACGCGGCCCAGCGTTGCGGCATCCGGTTGTTCGTCTCATCGCCTTTGGCAACGAGCGCGTCCGCAGCCTCTCGTTCTCGCGGCCCACGCGCTCACGCTCCTGCTGGTGGTAGAGCTCGGCGACCCGGAGCTTGTCGACGCCCTCGCGGTCGATGTACCGCTGCGGCATCTTGCTCGTCATCGTCCAGCCGAAGCGCTTGCAGAAGACGAAGTAGGGCAATCGGTTGCACCAGAACGTCGCCGAGGTGTGCCGCAGAAGATGCGGGTAGACGCGCTTGCCCAGGGCCGCACGGCCAACGCGGTTGAGATGCAGACGGATCGCGTTGTCCGTGAGCGGGAAGAGGGGCGACTCGGGATCATCGGCCTTGAGCGTTCCGTCGGGTTGAACTACAGGCCTGGCCGGATGATCTTCGAGCCAGCGTGTCAGCGTCCGCCTCGTCATCTCCAGTGGCAGGATGACGGTTCGCCGCAGCGTCTTGGAGAACGGGGCACGCAAACAGAAGCAGCGGACCCCGCCTTCGAGCTCCTTCACCCAGACGTGCCGCAGGCGGACATTCAAAAGTTCGCCGATACGGAACCCGCCGTCGAAGAGAACCTGCACGAGGGCGCGATGCACAGGCAGACGGCAGCGGTCCACGAGGCGTTCGACCTCGGCCACGGTTAGCGCTGGCACTTCCTTGGGTTCCATGTAGGTGTCGATCCACTCGACCAAGGGCGGGAAGGTGCGCGAGCCGCCGAGCAGCCACTTGTAGAACTTCTTGACCGTGATCTTGATATCGACCTTGTACCGAGGGCTGAGCACCGCATCGATGTCGCGGCGAACCCCGCCGCGGAGCCTTGTGGACCGCGCTCGGATCTGGTCGTTGTCGAGCCCCTCGACAAATCGCTCCAGGTCTGTCTGGGTGAGAGCATCCAGATCCTTGCCGCAGAACTGCATGAGCGGATGGAGCCGGTACAGGTACGAGAGCAGCCGCGACGGCCCGATGCGCTTCTTGCCGCGGCCCGGGAGCGTCTTGCCCAAGGCCGCGTCGCGCACGAAAGCGAGCACGAGCTCGCGGTTGTGATCGCTGATTGTCTGATCGGTGTTGAACCGCGCGAGCGCCCGCTGGTACTGCGCCCGCGTGTTCCGCACGTCGATGAATATCTCTTCCATGTTTGCTTCTGTGACTTGTCCTCCTTATATACGCTGAACCGAAGCACCGATCGCGCCTTTTCCTCTCGCGGCTCCCGTCCGGCGTCTCCCACGGAAACCCGCAAGCTTTATAAGCCCTCGATGGTTTCGCCGGAAGGCGACGCACCTGTCAAAGGTGACAGATGCGGGGATGCCAGCGCTGCCGTTCTCGTCAGCCTCGGCGGATCGGTTGCTCGGTTCTGATTGATGATCTGTCCACGCTGTGATTCTTTATAAAAGCTGCGCGTCGGGGAGGGGGGCTGCTACTTCTCCATGAGCGCGATCTGCGTTCGCGCCCAATCGCGCCACGGTTGGTTCTCCCCGCGGAGGGCGATGTCTTCCAAGCGGGCTCGGGTCTTGTCGTCGGGCCGGTCGGCACGGAGCTGAAGGCGGGTGAGGGCCTGCACTGCTGGCAAGTAGTCGGGATAGGCATCGAGGGCGGACTGGTAGGTGGCGAGGGCGTCGCTGGTGCGGCCGGCGCGTTCGAGGGTGAGCGCCAGGTTCAGGCGCGGGTCGGGGTGGCCGGGGAGGAGTTTTCTGGCCCACTCGAACTCGGATGAGGCCTCGTAGAGCTTCCCTTGTTTTAGATATAATACGCCGAGATTATTATGTGCCGGGGCGTGGTAGAGGTCGGCGGTGAGGGCGTCACGGAGGAGGCGCTCGGCCTTGGCCGGGTCCGACCCCATGATCTCGACGGCGCGCTGCGTGAGCGACTGGGCCCTGAGCGAGTCGCGGGCGGACTCGGGCTGGACGGCATAGGGGCTCGACGAACGCGGGCCGGCGCAGGCCGCGAGCGCGACGGAGGCGAGGAGCATGGCCATCAGGCGAACAGCGTGTAGCAAAGAGAACGCAGAGGGCGCAGAGGAAGCAGAGGGACGCGGAGGGAAGATTGGTGCAGTGCAACGAAGAATTGGGGCAGGGCGACGAAGAACGCTGCATCGGTGATTCATCGCGAACTCTCCGTGACGAGCGGCGGTGCCGGGACCGCAGCATAGACCGATTCAAGTTGCACGATGGCGCGAAGGGGAAGGTCGCCCCCCAATGCGTTCGAGTTGTTGCCGGTGTCGCGCGAGGACAGGTTCGCTTGTGCGAGTTCGATGGAGGTGACGGTCCAATCGGGCTCGGCGGCGCGCCAGGCGGCGAGGAACCCGCCGAGTTGCGGCAGGGTGATGGGCGTCAGGACGAGCGTCGCATGTTGACTGCGAAGCCCGGGGCCGGCGGAGGATTCGGGCTCGGGTGCGAGGCTGGCGAGCGTTGCTGCGGGGAGGGCGCACCTTGCGAGCGCGCTGGCGAGCCGGGGCTGGAGGCCGGAAGCGGGTCGATGCGCGACGGGATTGGCGGGTGCCGCGGCGCGGAGGCGGAGCAGTTCGTTCGCCTGGTTGGTCGTGATCGCGAGATCGGAGCGGGCTGTGGCGAGGGCGGTGCGGGCGAGCGCTGCCCTGTTCGCCGCCAGGGAGACGGCGGTCACGCCGGTTATGAACATAACAATATATATAAGGGCAGTCGCGGCTCTCATGGCAACGCCTCCGGCGGGCGGATGCGGATGGCCAGACGCGTGGCCTTGTCCGCCGCGTTGAGGCGAGGCTCGTCCATGGTCCACCCGGCGGGCGCTTTGAACGCGCGGAGGAATGGCGCCGCATCGCCAGGGATTGTGACGGCGATTGACGCCCCAGATGGCCCGACTGTGATGGACTGCGTGCGGCACGTGGCATCCCGAGGCCACGCGGCGAGGACGGCGGCGAGGGCGAGCGTGGCGTCGGGCGCGGTGCGAGCGGCGGGCCTTGCCGCGCGGAGCGAGGCAAGCTCGGTTGCCATCGAAGCGGGTGTTCCGGCGGGGACGACGCGGCCGACGAGTGCGATCGTCGCTTGCCGGGCCTCGCGTGCGAGCGCGTCGGAGCGTTCGGCGCGACGGAGAAGGCCGAGCGAGGTCAATACGGCACAAAGGAGGACGGTAGCGGCGGCGATCGTGTGGGCATGTCGGCGTGTGCAACGGACCGGGGCGGGCTCGAACTCGCCGATCAGGAGGTTGAGCGTGGCGGGGCTGCACGCCGACGGACTGATGCCGGGGTGACTCGCAACGAAGTGTGGGAGCGATTCTGGCGTAAGACTCAGCACGGGATGATCCATCTTGGCGAGCGTGGCCAGCTCGTCGCGTCGTGCGGCGCAGACCAGGATCGTGTCGCTCGCCATTGGCATAGCGACGGCGTGCAATTCCTCGGTGCGGACCGGGAAGTCGTCGTCGAGCGTGGCGCGCAAGCCCACCGGAACCTCGCTGCTGCCGTCGCCCTTACCTCGCCATCCTTGCGTGGGAATGATCGCCCAGTAAAAGCGGTCGCAGGGCCACCGAACGTGCGGCGTGGCGTGGCGCGGCGCGTCATGCGGCGCGGAAGTCGCGTTCAGCGCAGCGATCATCGGCCGCCTCCTTGTGGGAGGTCGCGCGGTGGGTAGCGGAGGGAGAGCGTGCGTGAGCCGGCAGCGTCGCTGAGCCGCACCTCGTCGGCGTCGACGCGCTCGACGGTGCGCGTGCCAACGACATCGCCTGCGGCGACCACATACAGCCGGTCGGTGTCCGGGTCATAGAGCGTTGCGCGGTAGGTCCAGGGCGCGGCGGCGTCGGCCTTCGTTGCGTTTGCGATAGTGCTTGCTTCGGGGCCGGGCTCACGGATGATGGCAAGAAGCTGCAGGCGGACCGGTGGCGGAGGCGTGGCAGGGGGAGAAGAGGGCGGGGGAACTGGTGGCGGGGGATCGGCAACCCAGATCGGCGCCCGAAACGCATCGACGTCGAGTGTAGCGATCCGCGTGGGGCCCACGGCGGGTGCCGGCGTGTCGAGGGCAGGAGTCTCGACGTGCGGTCGAGGGAGCGGCGCGAGGGCGAAGGAGAGTGAGATGATGATCGCCATGCCGCAGGCCGCAAGTAACCATCGCGGGATGCGCGTCGGGCCGATGTGAGGCGGCGCGTCGCATGGGAGGGACGCTCGTGCCATCGAGGACTCGGAAGGCACGGCGGCGCTCGATGTAAGAGCGACGGTCATTGTTCAACCTCCGCATCCATGACTTCGATGACGCGTGCCACTTCTTGTGCGGACGTGACGCCTTCGCGCACAAGTCGAGTCGCGGCATCGCGGAGCGTGACCATGCCGGCCCGCTGCGCGGCCTCCTTGATCTCGACCGCCGAGGCGCGGCGGCCCACGAGATCGCGGAGTGCATGGTCGAGCACAAGCAGTTCGAAGACCGCGGTGCGGCCGCGATAGCCGGTGCTAAGGCATTCGGTGCAACCCTTGCCGGAACACTCAGCGTGCAGCTTGCGGACCAGTCGTTGCGCCAGCACCGCCGAGAGCGACGACGAGACGAGGAAGGGCTCGACGCCGAGGTCGATGAGCCGGGCGATGGCGCTGGCAGCGTCGGTGGTGTGGAGTGTCGAGAGGACGAGGTGGCCGGTAAGCGAGGCCTGCACGGCGATGCGAGCGGTCTCCTGATCGCGGATTTCGCCGACCATGATGACGTCGGGGTCCTGGCGAAGGATGTGCCGCAAGCCCGAGGCGAACGTAACATTCTTCTTGGGATCAACCTGAGTTTGGCTCACTGCGAGGCCGCCGCCGGCACGCGAGCGACCGGTCTGCTGGGCGGCACCGCTTGCGCCGCCCCCCTCCCCGCCCCCCCCAGCAAGGTCATACTCGACGGGGTCCTCGATGGTCATCATGTTGAGCTCGCAGCCGCGCGCGAGCCCCCCGGCGTTAGCGGCGCTGAGCCATGCGAGCGTTGTGTAAAGCGTGGTGGTCTTGCCGCTGCCAGTGGGACCGGTCGAGAGCACGATGCCGCTGGTGCGACTGGCCTGCGCGAGATACGCCCGCTCGACCTCGGATGGCATGCCGAGCCCGGAGAAACTGAGGAGGTAGGCGGAGCGCGCGGGGTCGAGCAGACGCATCACGATCCGCTCCCCGTACGTCGAAGGCAGCGTGCTGACGCGGAGGTCAACGCGACGGCCCGTGAGTTTACTGGTGCCCGCGTTCGCACCGCCGATGGTGACCGTTGCTCTTCCGTCCTGCGGCGCGCGAGTCTCGGCGACGTCGAGCCGGGCCATGACCTTGATGCGGCTAATGACGGCGGAGGCGATGGAATAAGGCAACTCGCGGACGGTGTGCAGGACGCCGTCGAGGCGATAGCGGACCAGCGTGCGACCGCGCACGGGCTGGACATGCACGTCGCTGGCGGAACGGAGCAGGGCCTCGAAGAGGATGAGGTCCACGAGCCGCACCGCGGGGGCCTTGCCCTGGGTGTGAAGCAGGTCGCGCTCGGTCTCGCGGAGCGCTAGGTCGAGATCAGAGTTCACGTCCGCCGAGCCTTGAACGATGACGCGCCCCCCCTCACCCGCCTCCCCTCCATCCGTATCGCCAGGTTGCGTGTTGTCATTGAGCGCTGCGGCTGCCGCGTACGCGGCGTCGATCGCGGCGGCGATCGTCTCGGCGGGCTCATTTGTGGTTGTTGTTGCGCGCCCGAGTCGCACGCCGACATTGAAGATGATCCAGGGCCGCGTGCTGTCCGCGACGGCGAGTCGCTCGACGCCGTCAACGCATCCGCGGCTGAGCACGAGATGGCGACGCGCGAAGTCGTGCGGGATGAGCGTCAGGAACTCCGGTGTGGGCGCTGTGGCTGGCAAAACCACCGTCGCCGCGCTCTTCGCTTCAACTTCGCTGGCAATGGCATCCACACCTACATCCTCTACTTGATTACCCGGGGCTCAACCACCGGCCATCCGTCATCGACGCCCGCGTTCGCCGCGGCTACATCGCTCAGGTACTTAAGGTCCTCGTGCCCGGTTCTCCGCAGCACGTTGGCGCGAATAAAGACGTAGAACCGCGTACGGCTGGAGGTATTAGTCCGGCTCTTGAACGCCTCGCCCAGGATGGGAATGTTCCCGAGCCCCGGCACCTGCGACGTGCCCTTGCCGTCGGTATCGAGCTCGATGCCGCCGACGACGACTGTGTAGCCGTCGGGGATGCTCGCGGACGACTGCACGCGGTTCTCCTGCTTGGGCGGCGGAAGGTTCGCGCTAGCCGAGGCACCGACGAACGACGAGAGCGAGATGGAATACTCCAAGTTCAGATGGTCGCCGCCCTCCATCCCTCCAGCGCCCCCGACAATCTGCGGCTTAAGCGAAACCTGTGTGCCCGCCTGCTGCGAGCCGCCGAAGCTCGTGGTCGTCACGGTGTTCGAGGCGTTGGTGCTCGCGTAGGGCTGGTCGAGCGTCGAGTTCAGCGTGGCCTGCTGGTTGTTGGCCACGAGCAGCCGCGGCATCGAGAGCGATCGACCCTTGTTGAGCGTCTGGAGCGCCCGGATCACGATCGAGAAATCGCCGGGGCTCAGCACGAGGCCGGTGAACCCCGCGCCATTGCCGACGAGCGGCTCGCCGGCACCCGAACGGCCCGAGAGTCCGAAAAGCGATGAGAGCCGGATCGAGGTGTCGCCGCTGATGACCAGCTTGTCGAGCTCGACGCCCAGGTTGAGGGCCTGGGAATCGGAGACGCTCACCATGAGTACTTCCAGCATCACTTGCGGCTGCCGCACGTCGAGTGTGACGAGCAAGGCCTCGATGTGCGCGAGTGTGCGGGGCTCGGCCATGACGATGAGCGTGTTGGTGCCGTCGTCGGTGGTGAGGCGGAGCGCGGACTCTTGCGCTGCGCTGGAGAGCTGAGAGGCGGGCCTCGCGGCCGTGCTCGACAATTGACGTGCGGATGCTTGCGGGTTCGAGCCAAGCGGAGAAGAGGTAGACGATGGGGGGACGGACGTCGGTGTTGTGAGATTGGGAATTGCCGGGCGGGCCTCTTGCGGCGGCCATGGTGTTGCGCCCTGGGACGGCGCGCTGCGGCTCGAACCGCCATTTGACAAGCCGCCGTCATTTGTGCCCGCTGTGCTGCCGATGAGCCCCGCGCCGGCCATCTGTTCCAGGATCGCCCGGATCTCCTGCACCGGCCGATTCTTGATGAGGAACGAGCGCGCCGGTCGCTGCGCGGCTGCGGGCGTTGAGTCGAGCCGCTCGATGAGCGTCCGCACTTGCTCTTGCTGGCTGGGCGTCGCGGTGATGATGAGCGTCCCCGTCAGCTCGTCGGCCACCAGCCGCCAGCGGTCATCCGGCGGAACGCCGGGCGGATCCTTAATCGTCTGCTCAACAAGAACCGCGACCTCGCGAGCCGAGAAGGATTGGGGCGCGTAGCTCGCCGTCTCCACCCGTTCGCGGCGATCAAGCTGTCCGATGAGATCGCGCCAGTATGCAACGCGCTCCGTTGGTGCGACGACGAGCAGTGAGTTGCCCGCAGGCGAGGCCAGCACCTCGCCCGGCACCTTCTCGCGGGCGACAAGTTCGCGCTTGGCGGACACCTGAGCAATGAGCGTCGCCAGCGCCGGTGCCGACAAGCTCCGCACCGATATTTCGATTACCTCCGTCGCTCCGACGGGCACGTCGAGGAGACGGAGCAACGTCATGGCCTGCTCAAGCCGCGATGTCAGGTCGGAGAGCAGCAGCAATCCGCCCGAGTCATCAATCGCCACCGCGCTTCCGCCGCCGCCCGACCCACCTCCTCCAGCTGATTTAGACAAAACCTTCGCCAGGCCGTCCGCGAGCTCCTTGGCGGTGCGGTATCGAGCGCGCACCACAACGGTCTGGAATCCCGGCGCGATCGCACTATGACCGCTCTCGGGTGCAGCACCGACGCCGATCGACTCCGGAGCGATCAATACCAGCCCCGCGGCATCTGTCGTCCTGACGATCGAGTAAACCGGTCGTCGATTGATGCTCTCCGCCTTTGCTCCCGGCTCAACCACAGGCCCGCGGTGGCCCGCTGCAACCCTTACCGTCGTGAATCCCCGCATCGCCAGCACGCGGTTCATGAGCGCCCAGAGCTCCTGATCCGAGACAGCCCCGTCCAGTCGCAACGTGATCAACCCCGCGGCCTTGAGTGCCGCCGCGTCGTACTCCACGTTTAACTTGAGCTGCGACGCCGCCACGTCCACCAGCCGCGCCACCTCGATCTGGCCGGCCAAAACCGTTGAGGGGTGCGCCTGTTCAGCTGCTGGCGGCTGGGCGAATGTCGATGAACACGCTACCCAAGCTAGAAGCGAAGGCACACGAAGACCAAGGCGTCGAAAGCGTGACATTGCGGCAAGTTGACAGCACGCGGATGGCTTGCATCCGCCACCATTCCGCGTGTCGTTGGATCGCGGGCGGAGGTGTGACGCTCCCGTGCCAATTACGACTTTTGGACAGCGAAGCATGCGACCAGAGTACCAGTTCTAGAACACGACCGCTGTACGTCCCGTCGCGCGGATCGCGTTTTCTGCACAGTCCTGCAAGCCCCACGCTAGGTTAGAGCGGCCCACGCAGTTTGTGAATGTATGGTGGATAAAATTCCCCGGGTTCCACTCGCGAGATTTTGGAAAGCGATGTACGGCAAAAGGTCTATGGCAACATCGCGGTCTGTACAGCCACAAGATAGGTAGCTACCGAGAGCGCGGCTTGCTGCACATGCTGGTTCGCGCGAGCTTCCGCCAACGAGGCCGCCAATGGCGCTGGGACGGTCGAACCGCTGCGTTGAGCCCGCCGCTCGCAGACAATCGCCCTCCCTAAAACCCGCCACGAAGTGGCCGACCGAAACACGACGCCGAACTCCACTGGGGTTCCTCGCCTAGCCGACGCCCCAAGTGCCTGAAGCTTCGCGGCGGTCGCGGGAGCAAGGTTCTGACACAGGGCCTCGCCAACAGCGCTCTCGCAGCCTAGGAGCACCTGGCGGGCACTCCTCAGCGACTGCCGGACGGCCGCGAGTTGAGAGGAGACGGCAGCGTCAAGCGGGTCTCGTCGATGAAGCTCGGCCAGCGCTGTCAATTGTCGCCCGATGGAATCCACACTCTGGGCCGCGTTCTGCCATTGGCCTAGCGCAGGTGACTGGCGCAATCGCCCGAGCATTTCAACAATCGTTTGACCGTCAACGCCGGCTGCCGCCAGACGTTCTGGAGTAAGCCCGATCCGTATGGCGACAGCCGCCCCCGAAGTCGGATTTGAATACGTTCCAGCCGTCGTTGCTCCGATAGAGGCCCAAGCTACCATCGCCCATGTCGCAAAGCCAATCATGACGATTTCCTTGCCAAACGAGTAAGGCGTCGCACCCAACGAATCGTCGCCATTGTGACAAAGGCTGACCCGCTCGTCAAGTGTGGATTGGGCGATTGCTGGTTAGAGCATGAAGATTGTGAAAAGACAAACGCTGGCGTTGATCACGCAGTCGGGGCATGTTGCTCCTTTAGAGCCTCTAACAGAATACTGGATCGAGGGTTCTGAAGCAGATGAGGATGCAGCCGAGGGAGAGGAAGGCCTGGTGGATGTCGGCTCGGCGTTCGTAGCGTACGCGGAGTCTGCGGAACTGGTGCAGCCAGGCGATCGTGCGTTCCACCACCCAGCGCAGGCGGCCCAGGCTGGTGTCGTCGTCGCTGCCGCGGCGGGGGAGCAAGGGCTCGATCCCTTTGACGTGCAGCATGACCTCGCGGAAGTTCGAGTGGTACGCCTTGTCCGCCGCCACCGAGTCGGGCCGAAAGCGCGGCGCGCCGACCTTGCCTTTCACGGGCGGGATGGCGTCCACCAGCGGCAGGAGCATCGTGCCGTCGCTGACGTTGGCCGCGGTGACGGTCGCGACCAGCGGCGTGCCGTCGGCATCGGTCAGGATGTGGTGTTTGCTGCCGGGTTTCCCGCGGTCAACGGGGTTCGGCCCCGTCGCGTCGCCCCCCCGACCGCACGCACACTCGACGAATCGACCACAGCACGTGACCAGTCGAGTTGCTCGGCGGCGTTGAGCCTGGCCAAGAGGATCTCGTGGACCTTCTGCCAGACGCCTTCGCGTTGCCACTCGGCCAGGCGTCGCCAGCAGGTCATGCCGCAGCCGCAGCCCATCTCCTTGGGGAGCATCTCCCACTGGATGCCGGTAAGTAGGACGAACAGGATGCCGGTCAGACATGCGCGGTCGGGCACTCTCTTGCGCCCCGGGTGCTTGAACCGGCGTTGCTTCACGGGGATGTGCGGCTCGATGATCGTCCACAACGCGTCGTCCAGCAGCGGCTTGGCCATGGCGTGCCTCCTTGCACGACAGACTCACCGCAAAGCCGATGCCATTCTGTTAGAGGCTCTTAGAGGATGTGGATAACCGGTGAATTCGCACGTCTTCCCTATGGCCCACTTGACATCCACCACAGCACTCGTTGTCATGTTGTTGGCTTTGACTGTTACCCGACCACGAGCGACGGAGGCCCCATGCTCGGCCGAGTTTCGACAATATCCACCGGTTTTGCAAGGATGCACCCCGCAGCAGACCCACAGCACTGCTCCACGCCGCGTAGCCCGCGCACGAACCGGGCCGAAAAGAGTATGCGTAGCGCGAGATTTCTTCAGTTACTTATCTGTGTGCTGGCCGGCCTGTGCGTGACGAGACCTGCGGATGCGCAGCAGCAGCCACTGAAGGTCGAAGAGGTGATGAGGGCGTTGCAGGCGCGGTACCAGTATTTATCGATCAGCCCGACGTATCCCGACGGACGGCAGAGAGTCTGGCCAGGCTGTTGCTATGGGGCGACGGGCGGCCCGCCCGGACCGTATCCCGCTGATGGATTCTACGGCGTGGACATCTCACCTTCATGCGCGGTAGGGCTTGTGCAAAGTGTCGTGGACCTGTTTTGGGACACACCGCCGGGGCTTGATCGACCGCTATATAGGTTGTTTGTCGTCGAGCAGTATGGTCAGTTGGAGGGCAAGGCGGACGGGCCATTCAACTATGCGCTTGACGCATTTGGGCCGAAGCCAACCGTGAACGCTCAAAACTTCTTGAGCGTGCTCGAGCAGGTGCGTGAAGCCGTAAAGGACCTAAAATACATCTCGTACTTTGTCGATTTGGGCCCTGCCGATCCCAACAACGGGACGCATATGTTTCATTACGGTGGGTCGTACGCAGCACACCCGAACTGCACCTCCTCGACAACTGGTCCCTCGCCGGACACGGCCCTTTCGGCGGCGAAGCAGAAAGCGTCGTGTGATTGGGCCCAATATGGTTGGAATGCCGGGGCTCCAGCCGGATACCCGGACGACACTGGTTGGCTCTTTGTTTATGAGGGTGCGTGCATTCGCGGGCCGTATCTGGATCCAAATGGCAATCCGGAATATGAGTCTCGTGCGAGCATGGCGGCGGCGCGTGGCACCATTAAGTTCGACGCGCCCGACGGCACAGCCGGCACAACGTCCCGATCAGCGACTACGTACCTGTTCGTCGACCGCCCCAATACGGGCACCTCGAACAGCCCGCCCGTAACTCCCGACAGCAAGTGGCATGCATTTGGCTCCGGGCTGCACTTCGAGTCGTCACCTCTCGCAAACGGCGAGCCCACGATTACCACAACCGTAGGTGATTTTGGTGGAGCCTACCACTGCCCGACCACGACTTGGGCGATCGAATGGGATAAAACTCGTGGGTGGGCCGTACGCCACAAGATCGCTATCGTGACGCCGAGTTGGGATACCGCTCCAGACGACCCCGCGCCCGACCCGTGCGAAGTGATCTTGGCCATTCCGCCTGATCACGAGACGGAGAGCGCTCAGACGGAGGGTAATCAGGGCGGGTCAAACGATGGCAATTGTGGTGGCGGTGGCGGCTCCGGTGGAGGGCCGGGAGGCGGAGGGCCTGGGAGCGGAGGGCCCCCATCAGGTTCGGGTTCAAACGCGAGCAATGGCAGTCATGGCGGTCACGCGTCGCGCGGAGGCTCCGGCCCAGGACCGCACCCCGAGAGCGAGGACCCCGTTGACCTCGCCAGCGGGTCCAAGATAGAGCGCTACACCGATTTGTCAATTCCCCTGACCGGAGGCACATTCCAGATCACGCGAGGATATTGCAGCAATCCCAATCTCGGATCAGGTGATCAGCCCGGGCTTGTTGGCCCCCGATGGAATCTCTCGATATTCCAGCGGCTCAAGATCACCTCGGGACAAGGCACGACGATCCGGCTCAATGGCGCGGCACTGAAATCGGACCTCGTGTTCACCGAGGTTTCGACAGGCGTCTGGAGCGCCGGCGGTGCAACCACCCAGAAGATGGTGCAGGCCTCCGTGACCATCGACGGCCAGAGCCACGATGTGTGGCGGTTGATCGAGCCCGGTCGCTGGGAGATGGACTTCGAGCGCGGCACGGGTGTCATGCAAGGAAGGCTGCTGCAAGAGCGGGACGTTTACCAGAATAAGCAAACATATCAGTACACACTCTACCCGGTGCTGAATAACCCCACTCAGGAGACTCCGAGGGTTACGGCGATCTTTCTAAACGGCGACAACGCGACGAACTGCGAGACTGAGATCGATTTGTTCTGGATCCTCCAGCCCTCGACATTGTCTGAGATGGTTCTCGGCAAACTCGCGTCCATCGGCGTCTACCGTGGCACTGGGGCGCAGCGAATTCTCACTCATCAAATTACGTATTCCTATAAACTTGGCGCTCCAGACGACCTGGGCACCGAGGGCGACCTGATCCAGGTGTCGCGCATGGAGCGGATCGACCGCGCGGAGGGGAGCGCATTGCCCTTCCGGACATGGATCACGCAGTACAGGTATCACGACGGCGCTGAGCCCGGTAGCAGCAACGATCCGCGGCTCACCGTGCGTGGCGATGAGCACCAGCTTAAAGCCGTGTATCTGCCCGAACAGATCGAGTTCTTGGCCGAGAAGATGAATGCTGGGCAGGTCACGGTCGCGGCCGCGGAGCTTCTCGAACTTGATGACGCGGACGTTGCCTTCGGAGGAGGCCAAGGCGGCCAGGGCGGCACGATCGCGGTTGAGCTGGCTGCAAAGATCATCGGGTATGACGAGTCAGACCGAGTATTGGTCCAGTACCTTCAAAGCTCGTGCGGCTGTGCAGGCGCAAACCAGGGCAAGCGTCAGTCCTTTGCTTACTACACATTCTCAGGAAAGAAGACGACGACCATCACAGAGGTCGCCATGTCGAGCGGAACGGTGTTCGACGTCAACTACCGTGTGCTTCGATATGACATGGAGCTGCGCGGAGCCGCCTCCATTCCATATCTGTCTAATTACGTCGTCGAAGAGATGGGCACCAATCCACGTCGCTGGGTGTGGCACTACGAGTACGACACGTCGGGGAACCTCTCGAAGGAGATGATGCCATCTGCCGTAGCGACGAATGGGTACACTCCCAGTTCGTCGGGGACGCCGTTCAGTTATACCGCAAGCACCACGGGCGGGCTGGTCTACGCGTACGCCTACGCGCAGAATCGCCAGACCGAGGTGCGCGTCGGTAACGGTGACAAAGGAAGCGTGGGCAGTTTCGACATCATTAGGAGGACGACCTATGTATCGGGCTCCTTGCACACGCATCTCCCGGCAAAGATCGAGGATTTCAGCGTCCCAAGCGCAACGCCAACCACAGATCAGGGTTTGATCGAGACGACGCAGTTTGAATACGGCTTCCGCGGTAGCACCGAGAATCTTGCGTGGTTGCGAACAGTCGTCGAGGCCGAACTGGAGAGCGAGAACGGTCCCTCAGGCACAGCCGTCGTCTACGACAGCTATGAGTTGTTTGATCCGCGCGGCAGGAATCGTTGGAGCCGCGGCGAAGACATGTCGGTGACCTATCGTGACTTTGATACCGGCACCGGCGCCGTCAACACGATCGTCTCGAACTCGGACATCTCATCGCTCGTTGCGAACGATTACCCCAGCCTTTCCACGAGCGGCTGGGGAACGTCGACCAGCGGGGGGTCGCTGACAACCACTTTCGTAAACGACCGACTGGGACGCATGATCACGCGCGAATCGCCAGGTGGCGTGCTCAGCTACACCATTCGCGAGATGCGTGAAGACCCGCTCCGCACGGGGCTGGACGGATATTACGCCGAGATCTCGCTGCCGCACGCGCTTTCAAGCACGGCATACGACGGTCCAGTTTCGATCACTTGGTACAACGCCCGCGGGCGCGAGACGAGAAGCAGCGAGTTCGCGGTGCAGTCCAACACGAATTACTCACCCGCTCAACTCGCCTACACGTTGGGCTCCGAGCTCTCTCGCCGCCAAGTGGTGCATCATTTAGGCGGCCTAATCAAGGAGCGACTTGAGTGGTGGAACATCGCCGATAGTCAAAGCCCGTACGTGACAGCATACCTTTACGACTCGCTTGGCCGATTGGCTCAAACAACCGATCATGAGGGGACGATCCGCCAGAACGCTTCGTACGACATCATGAATCGCGTGCTGCAGGTCAAGATGGGAACCGATGCGAATCCGAGCACGGGCAATATGGCCGTCGTGCTCGTGCACTTCTACGACGGTGGCAGCGCAGCTGTCCAGGGCGTCGGGGACGGATACCTCACGCTCATCCGTGCGCACACGGGCGATGGCACGCTCGCGGCCACCCAGCGCGACACGGTTCGAGCCTTTGATTATCGCGGCCGCAACACCATCACCACGCGGCCAGTTGCACCCCACGAGGCGAGAGAGTTTGACAACCTGGATCGCGTCATCAAGCGGGGCTTGTTCAGCTCTGTGCCTTCGGGCGTCGGGAGCACCACCGATTCGAGCCGTGGCCTCTACACCGACTCCTTCTACAGCCAGCGTGGACTCCTTTACAACCAGCGCGTGGCGATCGATTCCACGGACCTTGGTGACGGCTACCTTGAGTCCCATACATGGTTCGACGCGTCGGGGCGTGCCGTTGCGGAGTGGGCGCCGAACTCGCCGGCAACCAAGCGCGTGCTCGACGGCCATGGCCGCACCACGATCGCGTACACGACCGATCGTGGCGGTGATGCCGCGCCGGGCGCATCGGGAAACTACGCCAATGCGACGAGCGTCACCAATGACAACGTGCTCGACCAAACGAGCTACACCTATGACCAAACCGGTGATTGGAAGGGTCGCCTGCTGATGGCGACGACGCTCCAGCGGAATCACGACGATGGTTTGGCGACGGGCGCACTCACGTCGACCGGATCGGGCCAAAACGCGGTCGCGAGCTATGTCGCCTTCTACTACGACGCCGCGGATCGCCGCACCCACACGGTGAACTTCGGGAGCAATCGGAGTTCCGGTTTGTTCGAGAATGGCGGCAGCGCGCCAACCTGGCCGCCGACGGGCGCGCCGGGGTTCGGAACGTCTGATGTGCCACATCTCGTCTCGTTCGTTGAGTATAACTCCCGCGGGCTTGTCGCCGCCATGTTCGAGTCGACGGGGACAAACGCCTCGCCTACAAGTCGGACCACACGATACTACTACGACGACCTGTCCCGCCGATTCGCCGTCGTTGAGAACTACATACGCGACCAGAACTCCACCTACGGCATTCGCTGGGACTCCAGCGAATCGCGATACGAAGTCTTTGGCGGCCTCGACGGCACGAGAACCGATATCAACCGCACCACCAGTTTCGTATACAACAGCTCGGGTCAGGTCGTGAAGCAGGTCGCCCATTTCCCAGCCAATAGCAATCCCACAAGCACCGAGGCCGTGCAGATTACCAAGTACACCTATGGCGGCTTCACAGTTGGTTCGGCTGCTAATGAAGTGGACACGCTTGTGGCGTCGAACGATCTTCTGAGGGAGGTTGCGTATCCGGACGAGTCGACGGGCGAGCCCGGCACGACCGACGCATACAAGATGAAATACGCGTACAACCGCATGGGTGAGCTTCGCTCGGTCACGGATCAGAATGGAACGCGCCATGCATATGAGCGAGACACCGTCGGCCGCGTCACGACGGACAAGGTGACATTCCAGGCGGGTTCCGGGATCGACTCGACCGTTCAAAAGATCGGCGTCGCATATGACTCGATGGGACGACTCGGCACGGTCAAGTCTTATAACGCTACGCCCGCGGTCGTAAACGCCGTCGAGTTCCTCTACACCCCCCTGTGGCAGGTCCGCAAGCTCTATCAGGACCACAACAGCGACATCACCCGCACAAGTGAGACGCCCACGGGCGACACGCGTGTCGTGCAATATGGCTATGACGACAACATCGTTGGCCAGGGTAACTGGAGCCGCTTGACAGCGATGACCTACCCCGATGGCACGGTCCTGGACTATGCCTATGGAACGTCGAATGCGATCAATGACAAAATCAGCCGGATCAACTCGATCGCGTACGCGAGCGAGTCACCGGAACTGGCGATCTACAGCTACGTCGGCCTCGACATGTTCGCGGTCGTGGATTACGGCCAGGCGGACGTGCAGCTCGACCGCACCTTCAGCCACGACGGCAAGCGTCGCAGCCGCGGGCAGACAACGCAAGGACAAGGCGTTTATCCAGGCTGGGATCGCTTCGGGCGCGTGATCCGGCATGCCTGGATCGACGGCACGCTCGAAGAGGGCTCTGGCGGGGTGCCGACGAGGCCGCCGATCGTCGAACAGACGCACACCTACGACCGCTCCTCGAACCGGCTCACACGCTCAGATGCGCGCCCGGGCGTGCAATGGGCTGGCCCGGACGAGGTCCTCATCTATGACAGCCTGGATCGGCTCAAGACGGCCGAGCGTGGGCGCTCGGGTACGACATGGACGTGGGCCGTCGGAAGCCAGGATTGGGCCCTTGACATGCTCGGCAACTGGGTGGGCGTCAAGAAGGACCTCGACGGGAACGGTAACTACACCGGCACCGGCGAGAGCGAGAGCCGCACGCACAACCAGGCCAACGAGCTCGGCCAGCGGACGATCGGC
>JBJXFQ010000042.1:0-17281 GCA_046155605.1 Phycisphaerales bacterium | reverse complement strand
TCCCCCGCTGCCAGCGGGGGAGGTGGCACGAGCGCAGCGAGTGCCGGTGGGGGTTGCTTGCGCACCGCTTCGATGCTTCTTTTGAAGCTGCGCTCGAGCGGTGCGGCCTCCCCCTCCGTCGCTCGCGGTGCTCGCGACACCTCCCCCGTCGGCGACGGGGGAGGGTGCAAAGAGTCGCTACTTTTGAAGTGGTATTGCTCTAGCCGGGGGTGAAGCGAGGCTTCGAGCAACACTCCGGGAATCAGCCCCCGACCTGTCCTGCACCCCGAAGGGGTGTGACCGACCAAAATGTTCTCTCCGCAGGAACTCGGTCACTTTAGGCGAATCACGTCGCACGCGACCTCATTCTGCCGAACCGTTAGTCGTACGGTCACAGACCATGCTCGCGGCTGTGTGTCGAATGTAATGCGGCCGCAGGTTGATGACTCTGAGACAAACGTGCGACCATCAACTCGATTGTCGGAAACGGGCTTCCACTGCTTCACGTCTGGCCACGTCATTGTCAAGGCCTTTGTAGCCAGCTCCAACGCTTCGCTCTCAGAGAGGACGATGACGCCGGTTGGTTTCGCTAGCACCACATGCTTGACCCGCAAGTCGTCAATGCTGTATAGGAACCAAGCCGCGGTGGCAATGCAGCCAGCAACGAGAACCACGGCGATGATGGAAAGACGCTTTCGCACGGCGGTTCTACGCATATCCAGACGTTATCATCTTACCTCGGCGTCACCTTCGCAATCCGACTCTTCCACGGCTCGCCGCCCAGGTCTGCGTCGATCCCACGGAGTCGCCGGGCATGCGCGGTGATGGTGCCGCTGCGTCCTTCGCGTGCGAGCTCTTCCAACAGAATCGTCCACGCGTGCCAGAACTCGCCGCCGCGTGAGCCGGGCGCGTCGAGCCGCTGCGCCAGGTCGCGCAGCACGGCGAACCCCCCGGCCCGATCGCCGCTGAGAATGAGCGCGCGGCCAAGACCAAGCTCGACGCGCGACGACCACCCCGCCGCGCGCAGCTCCTGATAGATCGCCGCGGCACCCGCGTCTCCAAGCTCGACCATCGCATCAGCCAGATCGAGCCGGAAGCCCGGCAGCGCCTCAACCGCGCGACCACCCTCCTGCGCCCCGCTCTGCCCGCCCGCGGCCCATTCCGCGGCCTCCCGCGCGATCGGCAGGACCTCGCCCGCCTCGCGCTTTGCCGCGCCCTCGTCGCCGCTCGTCCGCGCCGCCGCCACGACGCGCCATGACTCGTCGAGCCACCGCCGCAGCACCCCGCGATAGAGCGACGCGGCATCGGCGGACGACTCCGGTCCTCCCTTAAGCGCGCGAAGCAGGTCGATCGCCTCGCGCAGCTCTGAACGTGTTGCCGCGTTTGCTGTCGCCGAGCCGCCCGTCGCCGCGCCGCCTGCCCCCCCGCTCGCCGCGCCGCGAGCCGTGCCGACGCCGTTGGCTAGCACGCGCGCCCGTTCGTACCGCCATCGATCGATCTCGGGAATGCTCGCAAACGACGCGACCGCGATGCCCAGCGCCTCGCGATAGGCCGCTGCATCCTCGGGCGTCGCGCCGGGCGCGAGCGCGAACGATTGCGCGAAGGCGAGCGCGGCGGCGATGGCCTCGGGCGCGCGCGCATGTGCGGCATGGTCGCGCGCGAGGCGCACGAGCACGGCAGTCGCCTGGCGCGCGCGCGCCGCCGGCACCCGCCCCCCCGACGACCGCGACAGCAGCACCGCCCATTCCCACAGTGCGTCGGCGGCCCACGGGCCACCGGCGTCGGCGATCGATTGCAGCCGCGCCATGGCCTCGTTGCCGCGGGCGTCGCGCGTGGCGAGGCGCACGGCGAGCGCGAGCCGCATCGGCGCGGGTAGGGAGGCTTCGTCGGGCGCGCGCGCGGCGAGATCGGCGAGTTTCTCGAAGACCAGTGCGCGCACGGCTTCGGGCGCGAGGCCCAGGTCCGTGCGCGCCATCAGCGACGCCTCTTCATCGGCGGCGCGGTCGAGCAGCGCGCGACGAAGGCGCGGATCGGGCTGGGCAAGGCCGGCGTCCAGGAGCGCGCGCGCGGCGGCGTCCGCGGCCAAGACGATCAGCAGCGGATCGGGCCGGCCCGGCTCGGGCGTGAACGGCGTCGCGCGGCGGGCCTCGTCGAACCGCGGGAGGATCCGATCGACGCTGTCTGTGCGTGCGGCCGAGGCCAGCAGGCAGAACCAGGCTTCGGCGACGGCGATGCCGGGGCGGTCTGCAGGGGAGGCGGCGGGAGACGAGGCGTCGGGCGCGGCGTTTGGTTCTACCGGGGCGAGGAGCGGGGCGATCTCATCGGCCGCGGCGCGGGCGTCGGCGGGGGAATCAGAACGGAGCAGGAGCGAAGCGGCGAGGGTGACGCGGCGGAAGGCCTCGGCACCCCCGGCGGCGAGGGTGAGGCGAGAGATCGCCTGGTGAGCGGCTTGCGCGCGCGCGCGGCGGGGCTCGCCGGTGGCGAGGCCCGCAAGGATGAGTTCGGCGCGGGCGCGGAAGAAAGGAATGCGGACGGCGCGATCCTGGTCGAGTTCACGGGCGCGCGGGGCATCCGGCCCGAGGCCCTCGGCGGCGAGCGACGCGGCGGCGGCGGCGGCGAGGCGATCGGCGCGACCGAGGAGCGCGAGAGCCTGATCGGCGGAGTTGGCGGCGCGGTCGCGCTGCAAGGCGAGCGGGATGCCGTGGATCGCTGCGGTGTCGGAGCCGTCGTCGGCGAGGCGGGCGAGGGTGTCGGCGGCGTGCTCGATGAGCCAGCCGGGGAGGCGCGGCTCGGCGTCGGGGGCGGCGTCGATGAGCCTTTGACGCGCCTGGAGCACGGCCTGGCGGGCCGGGTCGCGGGCGTCGGCGCGGGCGGCACGCTCCTGGGCCTGCGTCAGGTCGGCGAGGAGGGGATTGAGGTCTTGGGCGACGGCGCGCGAGGCGAGCGAGGCGGAGAGGATGAGAGAGAAGAGGATGGGGCGGGGGAGGAGGGGCATCATGGTGAAATGGATGCGATGGTATTGGATGTCGACCGTGTTGAGTGGCGGGAGTGGGAGAGTGCGTTGGCGAAGCAGCGATAATTCGGCTCGCATGGCCGATAGGAGATAGGAAGTTGAGCGAACCGCACCCGGCCATTGTCCGTACAACGATTGGTCTCCGTATACTTGAGGCTGAAGATGGGAAGAGAGCTTGTTATCACGGTGCAGGGAAAGAACACCCGGGTGTCCGTGCGCTCGCTGATCGAGATGCTGGAGCAGGCGCTCGGGGTGCTGCGCGAGATTGATGCTCACATGGCTGACAATCAGCGGGCCAGCGTGCAGTGGGAAGTGGTCAAGGTCACGATGAACAGTCCGCTGACGATGACGCTGGGTCCTCGAGTCCCGACCAATCGCCGGGACAACAGCGCCGAGGTCGTGAAGAGTTTCATGGTGGGAATCCGGTCGCTGGAGAGCAAGGCGGTCGTGCCCGCAAACTGGACGGATGACGCGCTGCAGCGCATGCGCGGCCTGGTAGACTTGCGCAACAACGGCATCGCCAGCATGGTGTTTGCGTCATCGGGAGAAGAGAAGGTTGAGCCGACGCTCCACTCCGCCGCGAACATCGAAGAGATTCAGAAGCGGCAGTCCGCCCACTACTGGGAGGAGACTTCGATCGAGGGGCGCTTGGAAGTGATCTCCGCGCACAACGGGACGCGGATCTCTATCTGGGACGTGCTGACGAACACCAAGGTGGAGTGCCTGGTCAACGAGTCACAGTTGGAACAAGCGAAAAACGCATTCCGCCGCCGCGTGGCCGTCACGGGTAAGGCGAAGATGACCCGCAAGGGCAAGCCGATCTCGATTGAGGTTGACTCCATTCGCGTGTTGAAAGAGAAAGAAGAGTTGCCGCAGGCTAAGGACTTCACGGGCACGGGCCGGGTGGACATCACCGGCGGCGTGGACTCGGCGGAGTACATCAGGAGCTTGCGCGATGCCGAGTAGGGTCTACTGGGACTCCTGCTGTTTCATTGGGCTTCTGCAGGACGAGAAGGACAAGGCTCCTGCGCTCGCGGACTTGGCCCAGAAGGCCGCCTCGGATGACTTGGTTATCGTGACATCCGCGCTTTCCATCGCGGAAGTCTGCAAGCTGCCCGACACAGGCATCCAGCCTGAGGAGCAGACGAAAAAGGTGCTGGAGTTCTTCGAGAATCCCTACATCGTCGTGCGCACGCTTGATCGGGCAATCGCCGAGCGGGCGAACCGGATCGGGCGTGACACCGGGATCAAACCGCTGGATGCCGTACATGTTGCGACGGGGATCATTGCTGGCTGCGATGTGTTCTACACATACGACGGGAAGAAGAAGGGCAAGAAGGGGCTGCTCCAGCACAACGGGGCTTCCTGGGTTCAACCGATGCGGATCGAGCAACCGCCGGACCCGGCCAATGGGACGTTGTTCAAGAAGGATAACTGAGATCAACGTCCGGGGGCTGCCGCCCCCGGCACCCCCGCCGGATCAAAGCGGAAATCACAAGTTCTCACCGACTCCGCAGTTGTTCGAGCGTCAGCACGGTATATGAGTTTGGTCCGTCGCCGTGGTCGCGGGCGATGGCCTGCATGGTGCCGGTGGGGTCTTCCTCGATGAACTGGATGGCCTTGATGGCGACGGGTCGGCGGTCGCTCCTGCGCGGGTTGAGGGTGTCGAGGCGGTCGAGGAGGGCCTGCGTGCCGAGGCCCCAGACGCCCTCGGCGCCGCCGGCGGAGCGGGGGATGCTGCGGGAGAGGAAGAAGATGGCATCGGGGCGGAAGGCGAGGCCGCGGGTGAGCCCGGCGAGCGGGTCGGACTTGCCGGCGGGCCGGACGGACTTGATCCAGCGTGCGAGGTGGGCCTTGTTGGCGGGCGAGGCGGGGACGAGGCGCGGCGCGGCGCGCGAGTTTGCGCTGGGGGGCGTGGTGGCGGAGGGAGGCGAGAAGACCTCGCAGCCGGAGTCGCGGAAGAGGACGACTTGGAAGGACTGGCTGCCGGAGAGGGCGCGGACGGAGCGGTCGAGTTCGGCGAGTACGAACTGGAGGCTGGTGACCATCGCGCCCGAGGCATCAACGACGTAGACGACGGAGGTGGCTTGGCGCGCGCCCAGGCCGGCAAAGGTCGCGCCGAGTTCGTCAGGGCGCGTGCGGACGAGATCGGCGGAGAGGGCGTCGGCGGAGGTGGAGCGGAGGGTGGGGATGGGTGTGAGGGACGGGGTGGAGAGGCCCGAGAGTGGCGGAGCGCCGGCGGAAGGCGCGGGCCTTGCGGCGGTGGGTGTGTCGTCGGGCGAGGGGGCCGGCGCGTCGGTGGTCGGTGGGGGAAGGGTGATGGTGATTTCGCGGCGAGCGCGGGCGTTGCCGGCGAGCGGGCCGCGAGCGGAGGCGAAGGAGGCGATGGCGACGGCGATGCCGACGTGTGCGACGGCGGAAGCGGCGAGGGCAAGGGCGATGGGGTGGCGGAGGAGGAAGGGGAGGAGGGGGAGTTTCATGGGAAAGGGGAGGAAGCAAGGGACGAAGGGACGGAGGGACGAGGGGACGAAGTGGAAGGGATAGATGAAGAGAAAGAAGGAGGGGAAGAAGCAGGAAATGAAGAAGAGGTGAGGGAAGATGAGGTGAGGGAGGAGTTGTAGTCACCGGACAGGAGGCCGTTGCCACCGAAGCGTGTCTGGAGGCCGGTGCCAGCGAAGAGCGGGGTTTCAGCGAGCGCGGGCATCACTCGTCATCGTCATCGTGGCGTGGCGGGGTGAAGAGGGCGTGATCGACGCTGAGGCGGCCGGGTCCGAGAAGGGCGAGGGCGAGGCTCATGGCGAGACAGGCGAGTTGGAGCCAGAAGGTGGCCCAGTTGGCGGCGTCGAAGGTGTCGTGTGCGGGGAGGAAGCCGAGGGTGGTCTTGCCGGATTGGATGGCGGGCCCGAACTGGGTGAGCCAGGCAGCGCCGAGCATGACGCCGGCGATCTCGAGGGCGGCGAGGCGGGTGAGGAGGCCAAGGAGGATGAACGCGCCGCCGGAGATTTCGGTGAGTGCGACGGCCCAGGCGAAGCGTGCGGGCCAGGGGCCGGTGCCGAGGGCTTTGGGCCAGAGGGGCATAGGGGTGCGGTCCTGTGCGTCGGGCGTGGGGCGGCTGGCGGCATGGAGCATGATGGAGAGGCCGTGGACGGCGCGGATGGTCTTGGGGGGGTTGGCGGGGTCTGGAGCGAGGCCGATGGCGGCGAGCGTTGGGAGTTGCTCGGGTGCGACGGGGAAGGAGTTGGTGATCTTGGTGATGCCGGCGTAGAGGAAGCAGGCGGCGAGGAAGAGGCGAAGAAAGAGTGGCGCGGCATTGAGGCCGAGGCGTGCGCGGAGAGAGATGGGGGCCGTCATGGCCTGTGCTCCTGGGTGAGTGCGGGCGACAGGAGTTGAACCTGCAAGGCCTTGCGGCCACGGGATCCTAAGTCCCGCGCGTCTGCCAGTTTCGCCACGCCCGCGATGGGGCATGGTACGCCGAGTAGACTTGGGGGTGGAAGCGGGAAGGGACGAAGGGAAAAGGGGACGAAGGGACGGAGTGGAAGCAAAGGGGCGTAGGCGAGGTAATCATCGGTCTGGAGGCCGGTGCCACGAAAGAGGAAGCGCATGACGCAGACGACCGTGCATAAGCCGTGGCTGCTCAAGATGGTGGTGTTCGCCGCGGTGCTGCTGTTTTTCGGGGGGTGGGGGTATTTCGACGCGACGATCAAGTATCCGGCGCGGGGGATTCGGCACGCGCAGTTCTGCGAGTATCAGTACCTCGACACGGCGCTCTCGGCGAAGAAGTCGGACCCGCTGGGCGTGGCCGACCCGGAGGCGGAGTATCGGCGGCTCCAGCAGTCACCGCCGGACCGCATGGAGAACACGGACAAGGCGAAGATGGAGTGGCTGCGGTCATTGTCGCTGGTCGGAAGGTTGAAGCCGGAGTTCACGAGGATCGAGGATTCGACGAAACGGCACCAGGAGTTGAAGGCGGAGTGGACGGCAGGAGCGAAGGCGAAGGCGTCGCCCAAGCCGTTGGCGGGATACGACATCCCGGTGCAGTGGGTGTTCGTGGTGATCGGGTTTGGCGGGGGGTTGTATCTGCTGACGCTGATCGTGGTAGTGGCGGGCAAGAAGTATCGATGGGAAGAGGCGACGAAGACGTTGACGCTGCCGGGCGGTGCGACGCTGACGCCGGGGGATATTGAGGAATTTGACAAGCGGAAGTGGGACAAGTTTCTGATCTTCCTGCAGATCAAGCCGGGGCACCCGAGGCTCGGGGGCAAGGAGATTCGGCTTGACCTGCTGCGGCATCATCCGCTGGAGCCGTGGGTGCTGGAGATGGAGCGGATCGCGTTCCCGGAGCGAGCGGAAGCGACGCCGACGGCGGAGGCGGGAGAGGCTTCCGAGGCATCAAAGGTGTGAGTCGTGGTGAGCGATTGCGGTGAATGGCGCGGGGCGGGAATCCGAAGAATGCCGTCATGCTGACGCTCGCGGCGATCACGATTGCGCTGGCGGGGATGGTGGGCGTGGCGCTCACGGCGCTGACGCTGCCTGGGGTGTGGATCACGCTGGCGGTGGCGGTGGGGTGGCAACTGGCGATCGAGCCCGAGCCGTTGTCGTGGACGACGATCGGCGTGGCGGCGGGGCTGGGGCTGGTGGGCGAGATCGTGGAGTTTGGAGCGTCGGCGGTTGGGTCGTCGCGCGCGGGCGGGGGGAAGAGCGCGGCGATGGGATCGATCATCGGGGCGCTGCTCGGGGCGATCATCGGGTCGTTCGTGGTGCCGATCGTCGGGACGATCGTCGGCGCGGTGGCGGGCGCGGGGCTCGGCGCGGGGGCGGCGGAGCGAGGCATCGCGGAGCGGACGTGGACGCAGGCGTGGCGCGTCGGCAAGGGAGCGGCGGCGGGGCGCGCGGTGGCGATGGTGGCGAAGTTGGGCGTGGCGGCGGCGGTGGCGATGATGCTGTTGGTCGGGGCGCTGAGGTAGTGTTGGAGCGACGGGCCTTTGTTCGTCGGCGCGCTGGGGTGACGCTCGACGCCTGATAGACTGAGATCGGTTCGCGCGTTGTCGCCGGCGTGGGAAGCGCGCGAAAGTCGCCGACTCGTTTCTGATCGGATCATCGCGTGAGACACAGCGAGAGTCACCGTTCGCACCGCATCGGCTGGCTCCGGGCTGCCGTGCTCGGAGCGAACGACGGGATTGTGTCAACAGCGAGTCTTATCGTGGGCGTGGCAGCGGCCGATGCCGCTCGCCAGGGCATCCTGGTGGCGGGGATCGCGGGGCTGGTGGCGGGCGCGATGTCGATGGCGGCGGGCGAGTATGTCTCGGTGAGTTCGCAGGCCGACACCGAGGCGGCCGATCTGACGCGCGAACGGCATGAACTGGCGACGCAGCCGGAGCAAGAACACGCGGAGTTGAGGGCGATCTATGTTCGGCGGGGGCTTGATGAGGCGCTGGCGGGGCAGGTCGCCAGGCAACTGATGTCCAAGGACGCGCTCACGGCGCATGCGCGCGATGAGTTGGGGATCACGGAGGAACTCGCCGCACGGCCGATCCAGGCGGCGTTTGCGTCGGCGGCGACGTTCACGGTCGGGGCCGCGCTACCGCTGCTGATGGTGGTTGTGCTGCCGCGGGCGTTGCTGGTGTGGGGCGTCTCGGCGGCGTCGCTGGTGTTCCTGGGGCTGCTCGGTTCGCTGGCGGCCCGCGCGGGTGGCTCGCCGGTGTTGAAGTCCGCGGCCCGAGTGACGTTCTGGGGCGCGCTGGCGATGGGGCTGACGGCGGGCGTGGGAGCCTTGTTCGGGGCGACGCTCTAAGTCCGTCGCATAGGCAGGGCTGTTGGGCGCGGCAGGCGGCGTGTAGACTTGGCGGATGGGACGGACGATTTTGCCGGATGCGCGACGGTCGCCGCGGTTTGCGGGGGTGTGTACGTTCTGCCGATATCCGCTGCTGGAGGCGGTGGGACGCGAGGGCCTGCCGCTGGATTGGGCAATTTATGGTGTGCCGTTTGATGGCGGGGTGACGTATCGGCCTGGCGCGCGGTTTGGGCCGCGGGCGATCCGCGAGGCGTCGCAGTATGTGAAGCGATACTCGATCGAGCATGACGTGGACGTGTGCGAGGTGCTGAGCATCGCGGACTCGGGGGATGCGCCGGTGAGGCCGTATGGGATTCGGGAGACGCTGGAGGCGGTGACGGAGTTTGCGATGGGGCTCGCGCCGGGCACGGGCAAGGGTGCGAAGCGCGGCGCGGCGAAGGCCGGCGCAACGAAGGCCGGCGCGGCGGGTGGGGCGCGGCTGATGGCCATTGGCGGCGACCACAGCATCGCCTATGCGAACATCAAGGCCACGTGGCTCCGACGGGGCAAGCCCAGGGGCGGCCTGGCGCTGCTGCACTTCGATAGTCATCTGGATACGGTGGATTCGGTGTGGGGCGAAAGGTGGGGGCACGCGTCGGTGTTCATTCGCGCGATCGAGGATGGGCTGGTTGATCCGGCCCGGATGCTGTCGGTGGGGATCAAGGGGCCGCTGAACTCGCGGGATGATCTGGCGTTCGCGCGGAAGCACGGCGTGACAGTGCTGACGTACGAGCAGTTCCATCGCGGGCGGGGCGAGGCGCTGGGCGAGATCGCGGCATTCGCGGAGCGGCTCGGCGGCGCGCCCGCGTACCTGACGTTTGATATTGATTGCGTCGATCCGGCGTTCGCGCCGGGCACTGGGACGCCGAGTGTCGGCGGGTTTACGTCGGCGGAGGCGCTGGGCGTGGTGCGAGCGCTTCGTGGGGCGAACGTGGTGGGTGCGGACGTGGTGGAGGTGCTGCCGGATCGGGACGTGGGCGGGAGCACAGCGCTGTTCGCGGCGCATGTGATGTTTGAGATTTTGTGTTTGGATGCGGTGCGAGTGATGGGGGCTTCGCGGAAAAAGGCGCGATGATGGGTGACGGAGGCGGCTCCTTGGTCGAGCCGCGCGTTCGCCCGAGGGGCGACGAAGGCAAGCGTGTGGAGATCGCGGCCGGAGCGATAACGAGTGGCGCAAGGCCGCCACTGGCAACGAACGTGCGCCCGAAGCGGGCGAACCATCGGAGCGCCATGCCAGGGCCGGCACGGGCCGCATACGCGATTCGCTATTGCGATCGCAGTGCGAGGATGAGTTGGACCTTGCCGGTGTGCTGGTCGAGGCGTTGGGCGATCTGCACGGGGCTGAGGCCCTCGTCAGCGAGGTCGAAGATCCGCTGCATGAGGGGGTCGGCGGGCTCAGCGGGGTAATCCGGTTCGGCGGCCTGTGCCGCGGCGGGCAGATCGAGCCGGGCGTCGGCTTCGTCGAGGAGTTGCTGCACGCGCTCGGCCTTGGCGTCGAGGCGGGCCGAGAGTTCATCGACGAGTTCCGTGGCCTCGGCCATGAGGCGTTGAAGGTCGTCGATGCGCTGGGCGTCGTCGGCCTGCTTGGGTCGAGCGGATTGGCGACGGAGAGCCCAGGCGAGGAGGACGATGCCCCCGAGCATGAGGAGGATGGAGACGATCTGTCCGATTGAGATCGCGGCGAGTTGCGGGCCGAGAGGTGGGTGGCCGAGAGGCATCGCGAGGCTCCATCCGCCGCGACGGGGGGCGAAACGACAACCCCTATCATGGCGTGTGTCGTCGTCGTTGACAATCCGGGGTCTGACGCGGCGGGATCGGGTGGTCCGGCTGATCGGTCCGAGTTGGCGGGCGCTGACGGGGGGTCCGGGGCGCGGGCGCGACGAAGAACGGCGGACGCTGGTGGCGTGTTCGGGCGGGGCGGACTCGTCGGCGTTGGTGCTGGCGCTGGAAGCGGCGGTGGGGGTTAAGGAAGGCGGCGCGGGAGGGCCGACGGGCGCGCGGGTGGGGGCGGGGCGGCTGGTGGTGGGGCATGTAGTGCATGATCTGCGATCGCGGGCGGAGGCCGAGGCCGATCGGGATGCGGCGCGAGCGCTCGCGGGGTCGCTGGGGCTCGGATTTGTTGAGTCGCGGGTTGAGGTCAAGGGGCGTCGGGGCAATGCGGAGGCGGTGGCGCGGCGAGAGCGGTATGCGGCGCTGACGCTGATGGCGGCGGAGCAGGGCTGTGGGTTCGTGGCGACGGCGCACCACGCGGATGATCAGTTGGAGACGCTGCTGATGGGCGTTGTGCGTGGCGGCGGGCCGAGGGCGCTGGCGGGGATCGCGGCGAGCCGGGCGATGGGGCGCGTACGGATCATCCGCCCGGCACTGGGGGTGACGAGGGCGGAGTTGCGTGCGGCGTGCGGGCGCGCGGGATGGAACTGGCGAGAGGACGCGACGAACGCGGACGAAACGCGGCTGCGCTCGGCGCTGCGGCACCGCGTGCTGCCGATTCTTGAGGAGATTCGGCCTGGCGCGGCGCGGCGCGCGGCGCACGCGGCGGTGCTGCAGGCACACGCGGCGAGGATGGTGCGGGAGTTGGCCGAGGAAGTCGTGGAGCGGGGTTTGGTTGAGGCTGGTGTGCTGTGGGAAGCGGATCAGTTGCGGGCGATGTCGCCGATGGTGTTGGGCGAGGCGTTGCGGATGGCAGCGTTGGGGCTTCGGGGTGGCTGCGGCGCGGATCGGATCGGGTCGCGGCAGATTGGGCCGGTGGTGGAGGCAATTGCGGCGCGGCGGACGGGTTCGTGGGATTGGCCGGGGGTGCGGGTTGAGGTGGATCGGCGGGAGGTACGATTGTGCGTGCGATGAGCGGCGGCGAGCATTCGGCGTTTGTGGGGGCAACGTGCGACTTGGCGCGCGGCTTGCCCCGGCGCGTGCGTGGCCTAGACTACCCGCCCATTTCCCAGCAGGAACCGCGATGCCAACGATCAACCAACTGATTCGCAAGCCCCGCCTCGTGCAGGCCGCAAAGTCCAAGACAAAAGACCTTGACGCCAGCCCGCAGAAGCGCGGCGTGTGCCTGATTGTGCGCACGACGACGCCCAAGAAGCCCAACTCGGCGCTGCGCAAGATCGCACGCGTGCGGCTCAGCAACGGCAAGGAAGTGACGGCCTATATCGGTGGCGAGGGGCACAATCTGCAGGAGCACTCGATCGTGCTGGTCCGCGGCGGCCGCGTGCGCGACCTGCCGGGCGTGCGGTATCATGTCGTGCGCGGGAGCCTTGACTGCCTGGGCGTTGAGAAGCGGAAGCAGGGGCGGTCGAAGTACGGCGCGAAGAAGGGCAAGTAGGGGAAGGGACGAAGGGACTGGGGGACGCTGGGACGAAGTGAAGAGAAGCAAAGCACGAAGAGAAGCGAAGCGAGAAGAGAAGAAGCCGGAAGCGAAGCAGGAACAGCGGCGAACAAGCAAGCAAGGCGAGTAATCGGGCGAGGCGTGTGTAGCGCTGGCGTCCGGTGAACCGGGCCGCGACCAGCGGCCGACGCGAAGGAGTATCGCATGGCGGGCAAGTGGACGAGTTCCGAAGACCAGTTGCGTCCGGATCCGAAGTTCAACGACAAGGTCTTCTCGAAGTTTGTCAACTGCGTGATGTACGACGGCAAGAAGGCCGTGGCCCAGCGCGTCATGTATGACGCGATGGACATCATCCAGGAGCGGCTGGGCAAGGAGACAAGCCCGGAGGCTCCGAAGACGGCGCTCGAGTTGTTCCAGCGCGCGATCGAGAACGTCAAGCCGTTCGTCGAGGTCCGCTCGAAGCGGATCGGCGGGGCGAACTACCAGGTGCCGATGCAGGTGAACCGTCGGCGTCAGCAGTCGCTGGCGTTCCGCTGGATCATCGATTCATCGCGTGGCGAGAAGGGCCGACCGATCTCGCAGCGGATCGCGGACGAGTTGTATGCCGCAGCCAGGGGCGAGGGCAAGGCGATGCAGACGCGGGACCAGGTCCACCGCATGGCCGAGGCGAACAAGGCGTTCGCGCACTTCGCGAACTGAACCGGGGCGACGCCAAAGATTGCTAACAGGATGATGCGAGCCAGCGTCCAAAGCTACAGGCTCGTGGCGATACCATGCGCGATCTTCGCGCGAGGCCTGCAACCGTCCTGCGGCGGGGGCGTATGTGCATCTGGAGCCGCGAGGCGGCACGCGACGGGGCAGTCACCAAGGAGACCTGAGCATGATTCGCACCACGACGTTCGTCACGTTCGGCATTCTTTCGTTACGGGGGGGGGGCGGGTATCGTTGAGAAGGCGGCGGGGCAAGTGGGGCCGTTGGTGGGGTGGGGGGATGGCGGGAGCGTGCCGTCGGGGAACTTTACGGCGGTCGCGTCGGGCGACGAGCATTCTGTGGCGATCAAGGCTGATGGGACGCTTGCGGCATGGGGTAACAATACATACGGACGGGGCAGCGTGCCGTCGGGCGAAACGGGCATTTTTAAGGCGGTCGCGAGTAAGTTCAGAACCAACGTCGCCCTTCGCGCGAACGGATCGATCCTGCAATGGGGCTACGATTGGACAATCGGTGGGCAGCAAGGAACGCAGCCGCCGACGACGAGCAACTTTGTGGCGATCTCGTGCGGCGAAGTGTTCGGGGTCGCCATCGATACGGATGGCAAGTTGGTCGCGTGGGGCAATGACATCTACGGCGCGACCCAGGTGGCGAGCCTCAACAACGCGCTCGACGATGCAGGCAATCCACGGTACCGACCCTTCCGAGCAGTCGCGGCTGGGGCTACCTGGGGGATCGCGATCGACAAAAACGGCCATGTGCGTCACTGGGGGTATAGCGGCAACGGCCAGAATCAAGTCCCCACCGAGAAGGTCGTTTCGATCGCCGCCGGCGATTCGCACGCTGCGGCGATTCTCGAGGATGGCGCTTTCCGCGGCTGGGGGAATGGTACATACGGCCAGACGAGCCTCGATCCTGACCTGGGTTCGTACCAGCGTGTCTTCTGCGGGGCGTGGACAACGTTCGCCGTCACCAATGACGGCGCTGTCTACGGCAGCGGCTGGGATACGAAGGGAGAACTGGATATCCCCAGCGGTAATCTGTCGATCATCGGCGGCGGGTGGCATCATATCGTCGGTATCCAGACAGCGCAGTGCTACGCAAACTGCGACAACAGCAACCATGTGCCCACGCTCACCGCCGCCGACTTCACCTGCTTCAGCAACCGCTTCGCCGCTGGTGATCCCTACGCGAACTGCGACGGCAGTACGACGAATCCGATCCTCACGGTGAACGACTTCTACTGCTTTGCGAACAAGTACGCGGTGGGCTGTACATGATGCGGCCAGGGCGATCATCTCGGCGAGCGTCGCTCATCCGGCAGTCCGTTGGCGTTGCGCTCGCCGGGATGGTCATCTGCTTGACCGCGGAGGCGCAGGCACCTCCTGGGCCGATGGCTGTCTGGGGAACCAATCAGATGGGCCAGGGCGTACCCCAGCCCGGCAATTTTGTGATCGTTGACGGCGGCTATCGGCACAGCGTGGCGATCAGGCAGGATGGTTCGATCGTTGCGTGGGGCGAAAACAACTTTGGTCAAGCCCTTTCGCCACCTGGGATTTATCAGTTTGTAGCCGCAGGTGCCGCTCATAACGTGGCGATCCGTACGGATGGAACGCTCTTTGCATGGGGCTACGACTACCAGGGATCGCTCAATGTGCCCGCAGGCACCTTCACTGCGGTCGCGGCCGGTGAGAACCACGCCGTGGCGATCCGCACCGATGGGACGCTCGCCGCGTGGGGTTTGAACAACTATGGGCAGGCGAACGCGCCGGCGGGGGTTTTCGTCGCAGCCGCGGCGGGTTGGCAGCACAACATCGCGATTCGCCCCGATGGAACCCTCGTGGGTTGGGGCCAGAACTTCCGCGGGCAGACGAACGTTCCGCCGGGCCGCTTCATCGGGATCGGCTGCGGGTATGACTTCAGCGTTGGTATCCGCGAAGACGGCACGCTCCAGCACTGGGGGCAGAACTGGGCCGGGCTTGATCAACCGCCGCCGGGGCGGTACACACAGGTATCGGGATCGCTGGCCTATGCCGTGGCGCTGCGTGAAGACGGCGTGGCAGTCGCGTGGGGTCAAGTTGGCACCGTGTTCGCGCCTCCGCCCGATCGGCTAAGTTGGGTGCTCGCCGGGGATGCGCACCTCGTCGGAATCTATGAGTGCTATCCCAACTGCGACGGGTCCACGGCCTCGCCGCGGCTGAACATCAACGACTTCGTGTGCTTCCTGAATCGGTTCAGCGCCGGGGACACCTACGCGAACTGCGACGCGTCAACGACAAGCCCAGCGCTGAACGTGAACGACTTCGTGTGCTATCTGAACCGCTTCTCGGCGGGATGCACGAACCCATAGTCGGGCTCCGATCTGGATGCCCGTCTACAGCGTCCCCGCCTTGGCCCCGACGCTGGCGGCGGCCTTGACGATGGCGACAAACTCGGTCGCTTTCAGCGAGGCTCCGCCGATGAGTCCGCCGTCGATGTCGGGCTGGGCGAAGAGTTCGCGTGCGTTGGCGGCCTTGACGGACCCGCCATACATGATGCGGATGCGATTGGCGGCATCGTTGCCGTAGAGGTCCGCGAGCACGCCGCGGATGTGTCGCTGGGCGTGTTGTGCGTCGGCGGGGCTGGCGGTGCGGCCGGTGCCGATGGCCCAGACAGGCTCATAGGCGATGGTGAGGCGATCGACGTGCTCGGGCGGGACGTCGCGCAGGCCGAGGCGGACCTGCTCCTCGCAGACGTGGTTGGTGCGGTCGGCCTCGCGCTCGTCGAGTTTCTCGCCCACGCAAAGGATGCACTCGAGATCGGCGGCGAGGACGGCACGGGTCTTGGCGTGGACGATGGTCTCGCCGTCGCCGAGGACGTGTCGGCGTTCGGAGTGGCCCGTGAGGACGACGCCGACGCCGCAATCGCGGAGCATAGCGAGTGAGATTTCGCCGGTGAGGGCACCGTCGGGCTCGTGGGAGGCGTCCTGGGCGCCGAGGCGGAGGGACGAGCCGCGTTCGCGGAGGATGGAGGCGACGGTGAGGAGGTAGGGGAAGGGCGGGAAGATGGCGACATCGACGCCCTGAAGCCCGACGAGCCCATCGACGACGCCGCGGGCGAGCATGGAAGCGGCGGCGCGGTCGGTGTTCATCTTCCAGTTGCCGCCGACGAAGGGCCTTCGAGTGGTCATGGGCGGAGTGTATGGGGGAATGGCACTTGGATATCGCCCCGCCCGGCATTCCCGGCCCGTCAAAGGCCCGGATTTTGGGCCTCCAAGGGCGTATCCGCTTAGATAGAAGGGATTCTTAGCTATGAGCCCCACGGGACAGGCTGTTTGTCCGCTCGAAACAGCGAGCGCATTTGAACAGGCTGAGAGCGATAATCGGCTTGACGACCTGAGCGATAGTGCTGACGATCCGCCACTGGAGGTGGAGATGACTGTCGGCATTGCCGCCCTGTGCGACGAACGGAAGACACTCGTCCTTGTGTCGGACTACATGCGGTCGTTCGGGAACAACCAGTCCGAAATGGACAACGAGAAAATACGCATCCTCTGTCTGGGCTGGCGGTTCATGTCGGCTGGAAAGGCCGGTATCGCCGAACTCGTGTTCGAGAGAGCCAGACAACGCATTCAAGACGGAGCGACGGACATTCCTGATGCTGTTGAACTCGCTTACTCGTCGGTGCTTCGCGTCAAGAAGAAGCGGTTTCCAAATGCCGGATTCTCGTTGAGCGTCATCCTCTGCGGGTTTCCGAAGACGAACAAGAAGGGCGAAATCTACGTCGTCAGTCGCCGAGACGGGCTTGTTCCCGCTCGCTGCGGCTTTGCCGCAATCGGTATCGGAGCCCGCGCGGCCCGCGCTTCGCTGCTCCATTGCAAGTACGAAGCCGGTTTAGTCCGTCACGGACGAACGTCCGGTACGGGCGGTAATACAGATGCTATGGGCAAATCTCCCTGCCAAGAGGGCGGTCGCTCGTGTTCGCGGTTAACCCTTTCGCGATGCCCCTTTCTAGTCTCAAACCACGATTGGTGAAGTTTGACTTCTACATCCGTTAGCCCTTGATTCCCCAAGATCAGGCGGATGCGTTCCGCGATTGAATCGGAGCGATACCACGTCTTGAGCGCCCGGAATGGAGCGCCGCGCTCCACAGATGCGTGAACACCGGAGCACCTGCCATCCGAATGAGCCTGAATCACGACACTGCCGACGTACTGGCCCTGCTTGAGCACGTCCCATTCTTGGTAACTAGGCATGGGAATAGTTTACCAGAGCTTCGGCCAATAGAGGCAACACGAACGCTGCAACAGCAGCTTCTAGCAGGGCGTTGAAGTACCCGAATGGACGGCCGGATTCTCCGGGATCGCGCGGGATGCAATGAGGCGGGAGCGGTGGCTGCGGGTGGTCCGGGCCGGCGAGGGCCGCGGCCCGGTCAGGTCTTC
>JBJXFQ010000030.1:0-6582 GCA_046155605.1 Phycisphaerales bacterium | reverse complement strand
GATGCGCCGAAGCGAAGGGTGGCGTGTGAATCACACGCGTGTGGAACGAATCTGGCGGAGCGGGGGACTGAAAGTGCCCAGACGCCAGCCCAAACGCGGGCGATTGTGGCTCAACGATGGGAGCCGCGTGCGTTTGCGCCCCGAGCACAAAGACCATGTGTGGGCCTACGACTTCGTGTCAGCGCGAACGCACGACGGCCTGCCGCTGCGGCTGCTCGTCATCGTGGACGAGTTCACCCGGGAGTGCTTGAGCATCGACGTGGAACGCCGACTCACCAGCGATGATGTGCTGGAGCGGCTGACGTGGCTGATGGTGACGCGCGGCGTGCCGAAGCACGTCCGCAGCGACAACGGGGCCGAGTTCACCGCGGGCGCGGCGCGTGACTGGCTGGCCAAGGTGGGCGTGACGACGCTGTACATCGAGCCGGGCAGCCCGTGGGAGAACGGCTATGTGGAGAGCTTCAACGGCAAACTGCGCGACGAGCTGCTCAACGGCGAGATCTTCTACACGATGAAGGAGGCGAAGGTGCTGATCGAATCGTGGCGCCGGCACTACAACACGAAGCGACCGCACAGTTCGCTGGGCTACCGGCCGCCCGCGCCCGAGGCGATCACTGCTGGTCCCGCCTCCGCTTCGCTGCTGTCGGACCAGCAGCGGGCCGTGGCAACGACTCTCCGATAGAATGTGGTACGTCAATCGGGGAAAGGTCAGCGCACCTCGCACCCGCCAACCGCGACGACCTCCGCGGCCATGTCCGCCGCTCGCTCATCCGCCAGCGTTGCCAGCCCAACCTGCTTGCCTCCGCCTTCGATCACGCCGGGATTCCCCTGTGACTCATCGTGTCACTATCCGCGCAGAGATCATCAATAGTAGAACTATCAACTGAAAGCGCTACCGGGATGGACCCTCGAAGTGGCGGGCTACGGGCAACCGGCAGCGAACGAATTCAAGAAACAGATGAAGTCGGCGACGTTCATCGTCGGAGGGCTGGTCGAACCGTCGCAGTTGGCGGAGGAGTCTCCCGCGGCGTACTTGTTCAGAAAGCAGATGTAGTCGGCGGTATTGAGCGCGGGGGACGTGAGTGAGCAGTCGCAGTTGGCGTAGCACACCGCGTAGACAGCGGGGTTGCTCGGCACGCTTCCGCAGGCGTTAGAAGCCACGCACCGGACCTGGTAGTTCGTGACGCCGGCGCAGGGCGAGATCAGGATCTGCGTGGTGGCATTCTGCGGTGTTGAGGCGATCGCCTCGCCGCCGCACGGAAGCGGGAGCGGGCCGATGCCGAAGGGAGTCCAGGTTGCTGGCGCAGTTTGTATCTGCCACTGATGCGAGATGGGGCCGTCGCCACGAGCGATGACGGTGAACGTTGCGTCTGCGCCGGGGCACACGGTGGCCGACACCGGCCCCTGGGCGATGTCGATGGCGGTCGGGAAGGCCCAGGTATCGGCCGGATTCTGCGGGCTGTCGAGGGTGTACCCGCTGAAGATCATGAATCTGCCGCGTGCCTGGTCATAGGCCATGGTCGTGGAGCGTGCCCGGGGCGCGAGGCCGGTGTACTCGGTCCAAGCGCCGTTGCGAAAGATCATGGTGGACTGAATCCCCTGGCCGACAGGATCAGCGCCGCCAAAGACGAGGAGGCTGGTGGCGTCTGCGGCCATGGCGTGGGAGACGCGCGGCGGACCGTTCTGCGCGATCTGCTCCCAGTGGTCGCCGGCCCACTCCCACATGTCACCAAGCCTGACGCCCGATGATCCGAGCCCGCCGTAGAGAACGATCTTGCCGCGCGGCGGGTAGAAGGCGGCCTGAGCGTAGCGACGGGCGATCGGACTGGGCGCTGGCGTTGGTATCGATGTCCACGCAGCGCCGTCCCACTCCCATGTATCTCCAAGCAGCGCCCCGCCGATGCCTTGGCCTCCGAAGAGCAGCACCTTGGCGCGGATCGGATCATAGGCGAGCACATGCGCGCCGCGCGCCGAAGGGCCTTGGACGGCAGCCTGGGTCCATTGGGAACCATTCCAAAGCCAGGTCTGATTGAGGAACGAGGCGCTGGCACCGTTTCGGCCGCCGAAGAGCACGGTGACGCCGCGGGCCGCGTCGAACGCGAGCGGCGCAAAGTGTGTCGCGGAAGGCCCGGTGGTGGCGCGCTGCGTCCACGTCGTGCCGTCCAACTCCCAGGTATCACGGTAATAGATCGGCCCGTTGACGCTGCGGATGCCGGCGAAGAGCACGACGCGCTGACGGGCGCTGTCATAAGTCATCGCGATGTTGTCGCGTCCCTCTGGCGAGACAGGTGGGCTGATTTGCACCCACGGGCCGCCGCACTGCGCACTTGCGGGAGCGCAGATGGCGGCGATGCAGAGAAGCGCCGCAGCAGAGGCGGGGCGCGCGAGGGAGCAGGTCGCGCCGCTCGCGGCCGACGTGCGCCCACTCGCGAACGGTGCGTTGCCGCGCTGGCTGTGACGGACGACGATCCTCGTTGTGCTTTGTGTCATCGTCATCGGAGTCTCCTTGATTGGGGTTGCGGGCCAGTCCCTCCGTGGAGCGACGCAGTGGCCCTCGGCCAGCACTACGCGACAGTCCATCGAGCCCGGCGCAGCCAATCCGCCGTTGCGCGGTAGACTGGCGCGGCACCAGGGAGCGCAGCATGGGCACCGAGATTGACGCAACGGCGCTGGCGAAGGGCGTGGCCGCGGGGTCGCTCGAGGCGACGGCTCGCCTGTCGGACCTCCTCTACACCGAACTCCGGGCCCTCGCCGCAACGGCCCTGTTGCGCGAGCATCCGGGGCACACGTTGCAGGCCACGGCTCTCGCGCACGAGGCGCTGCTGCGGCTTCTGGGGCAACGCGAACTCGACTGGAAGAACAAGGCGCATGTGATGGCGCTGGCCGCGATCACGATCCGCCGCGTCCTGGTGGACCACGCGCGCGGCAAGTTGCGGCAGAAGCGCGGCGGCTCTGCGCCGAAGATGTCCGAAGATCGCGTAGTGCTCGAGGACGTCTCGGACGTGGCGGCTGCGGCATCGGGCGTTGACGTGCTCGCGCTGCACGAGGCGCTCGAGCGCCTGGCCGCGACGCACGAGCGGCGGGCTCGGGTGGTGGAGTTGCGGTTCTTCGGGGGGCTAAGGGTCCAGGACGTGGCGCAGGTGCTGGGCATCTCGGATCGGGCGGTGGAGGAAGACTGGCGCCTGGCCCGCGCGTGGCTGCGCACCGAACTGGCGAAGGCGGAGCATGCCCGATGAACGACCAGCGCACGCCGGCGGAGATGTTGTTCCTGGAAGCCCGGACGCTCGACCCGGCCGAGCGGGCCGCGTTCCTCGATTCCCGGTGCGGAGGCGACGAGTCGCTGCGGGCCGGGGTGGAGTCGATTCTCGCGGCGGACTCGGACGCCGGCAGTTTCCTCGCAACGCCAGTGCTCTCTCCCGACTCGGCGGCGGTTCGCGAGGTGGCGGCGCGTCTCAGGGAAGAACCAGCCCCGCGACTGGCGGCTGGAGCGCGCGTCGGTCGCTACCGGATCGTTGGGATACTGGGCGAGGGCGCGATGGGGACGGTGTACGAGGCGGAACAGGACGACCCGAACCGGCACGTCGCGCTCAAGGTACTCCGTGACGGCCTGGCAACGCGGCCGAATATCCAGCGATTCCGCGACGAATCGCGGCTGTTGGCGAGGCTGAGCCATCCGTGCATCGCGCGGGTGTACGAGGCCGGGCTGCTGGCGTCGGGCGCGGGCGAGCAGACGCCGTACTTCGCGATGGAACTCGTGCCCGGCGCGCGGTCGCTGACGCGGTATTGCGACGAAGAGCGCCTCACGCTGTCGGCACGCCTCGACTTGCTCGCGCGTGTCTGCGAGGGCGTGCAGCAGGCGCACCGACAACTCGTCGTGCATCGCGACCTCAAGCCCGCGAACATCCTCGTGGGCCGCGACGGCACGCCTCGGATCATCGACTTTGGGGTGGCGCGATGGCCAGAGTCCGAGCGCACGGCGGCAACGAACGCCGGACACCTCATCGGGACGCTCCAGTACATGTCGCCGGAGCAGTGCGGGGGTGGAGACGTGGACGCGGCTGCGGACGTCTTCGCGCTCGGAGCGATCCTGTATGAACTGGCGTGCGGGAAGCCCTGGCAGTCGTTTGAGAGCCTCTCGACGGCGGAAGCCGTTCGGCGGATTGCGGAGGCGCAAGTGCCACGGCCGACGTCTGTCGCGCCGGGCGTTCCGCGCGATGTCGAGACGATCATCCTCCACGCGATGGAACGATTGCCGGGGCGGCGGTACCAGTCGGCGGGCGCGCTCGGCGAGGATCTCCGGAGGTTCCTGCGATCCGAGCCCATTGCCGCGCGGCGCTCCAGCGCCGCCCACCGGCTGCGGCTCTTCGTACGCCGGAGGCCGGGGCTGACGGCATCACTAGCGACTGTCGCCGCATCAATTGTCGTCGTCGCCGCGCTCGGTGCCGCGTGGTCGAACGATCGCGCGGCCGGCCGGGCGCTCCAAAGAACTCTGGCAACCCTCGCCGCGGGACAGGCCGTGCGGCCGTCGGACTCCGGCGATGACTCGTCGCAGGGCCACGTCGGCGGCGAGCGGCTCTTCATGGTGTCGCTCAAGCAGTCCGAGCGAGCGGAGCACGGCATCGCAGTCATCAAGTCAATTCCAAGCGCCACGAGCCGCTCCACTCCCATCATGGCGCTGAGCGACGATCACAGTGTTGTCGCGTCCGATGCACTTACAAACGTACCGGTTCCTGATTGGCTCACGGACTCGCCCCAACGCGAGCAGCCATTTGTCATGGAACAGGGCTTCCTGGCAGACGTCATCGTGAAGTCGCCTGGGCGAGAGTTGGTGGTGACTCTCCGCCCTTCCGAGGACGTACTGCCGTTGTCTCGGATCGGCCTGCTGCGGGTGTACGACGCACGGCTGATCGTGCTCCGCGAGATGTGGACCTGGGGGCGCTTCCGGCACGCGTTCTGGGACGCCGATGCACGGCAACTCGTGCTCACCGTCGAGTGCCCGTTGATGAGCGAGTGGTCGCCCGATCTGGCGGCGTGGGATCGGCGATGGTGCAAGGATGTGAGGGCGACGACCACCATGATCGCGGCGATCGCGCCAGCCGACGTGCGGGGCGTTCTCGTGCCGGCGCGCACGAACGTCGAGCCCGAACTTGCCGCGGCGCGATGGTGTCTGGTGCGTCCGCCAATCGAACTGGCGAGGTCCGACTCGCCGTGGATTGTCCGTTACCTCGAAGCCGTGGGGCGTTCTGCTGGCGGCGGGTACGAAGTGGTCGCGCAGATCGATGCGCTTCTGCCGATCGCAGCGGCCTCGCCGACCGTGGAGTCACGGGCGCGGATCGATTCGAGCGGGCGCGTTCTTGCGACCTTCGAGGTGAGCGAGTTGCATCGTCCCGCGCTCGGTGCGCTGATGGAGCAGCCTCTGAAGTCGGTCAATATCGCCGCGCTCGTCCAAGCGCGACAGGTGGCCGAGCCCCTGCTTTTCGAGTTGGGTGACGCCGAGTCGGTCGTGCGAGCGCTGGCGGATCGTGCCGATTTGGACGGCACCGCGCGCACATACGCCGAGGACGCGGCGCGGGCGATGGACGGCAACTGGCGCTGGCTCAACACCGCGGCGGGGCGCATCCTCCGCGACGAGGACTTGTCGCATGACCCGGCTCTGGCGGAGCGGGCACTCGCGTGGACGGAGCGGGCCTTGCAAGTGCATGACAGTCGATGCCCGGAGCCGGCTACCTGCGACGCTAGGTGGTATGCGGAGCGAACACACGGAGTGGCCCTGCTTCGCGTGGGCAAGTTCGCGCTCGCGCTCGACGAACTCACGGCGGTGGAGAAGGCGGCCTCAGCACGGCAGATCGGGGGGCTGAAGCGCGAATCAGAGTCCGTGGCGTACATCGCCATGTGCCTCGCGCGGATGGGCCGAGCGACGGAGTCGCGCGTGGCCCTCGCTCGTGCGCTGAGCGGCATCGAAGAGTCCGAACTGGGGAGACGTTCGAACCAAAACTACGCGCGGTGGCTGGTCCATGAGGCGCGCACGATCGTGGGACAGTAGGTTGCGGCTGCCGGGCGACGATCATGCCAGCGACGCAGCGACGATCCACCCCGTGGGATGCGTGCGAGGGGTCGGGATCAGCGCTGACTGACAGAACTTCCGCAAAGCCTCCATTTGCGCCGGGCATGGCGCCTGCAGACCGAAAGGACTATGACGGGGGGCGGCGAGTCGGACTTTGCAGAACTTGATGGCTTCCTCGAACGTCTTCGATTGAGGCTCGACGCACCCGCTGCCGAAGGTGCCTATGTATTTCGGCGACCCGTACCGACCGCCGAAGCCGCTCGCGTGATTGGCGAGCGCTCAGACGGGGTATTAGAGCAACCTCAGTTCTTTCGTAGCGTGTAGCCACAATGCGCAAAGCAGTGCTGGGCGTCGGAGGCGGTAACGGTGTCGATGACCGATTGGATGCGATTCCAGCGCGTTTCGCGGGTCCGGCATTCCAGCGATCGGAGCAGTTGCTTGATCTTTGAGAACACCATCTCGATGGGGTTGAGGTCGGGGCTGTAGGGCGGCAGGAACACCAGCTTGGCACCGCGTGA
>JBJXFQ010000016.1:0-25220 GCA_046155605.1 Phycisphaerales bacterium | reverse complement strand
CTCCTTGCGCAGCTTGCCCACGCTGGTGGTCGCGAACCGCTCGACGTCTTGTTGAAAACGATCAAGAGGATGCCCGGTGAGATAGAACCCCAGCGCCTCGCGCTCGGCGAGCAGGCGCTCCTTGGCGCTCCACTCCTCCACGTCGGGATACTCCTCCGCGTACACGGCCGGCGCGGCCGCGTCGCCCAGCAAGAGGTCGAACAAGCCGCGCTGCCCGCTCTCGCGATCGCGCTGCGCCCCCTGCCCTTGCTCCACCGCGCGCTCGATGGCCCCGAGCACCGCCGCCCGCGCCCGCCCGCCTGCCACGCTGTCGAAGGCGCCCGCGCGCAAGAGCCCCTCGAGCGTGCGCTTGTTGGCCTTCTTGAGGTCGATGCGCCGGCAGAGATCGAACACGCTCGTGAACGGCCCGCCCTCGTTGCGCGCGGAGAGGACCGAGTCCACGGCCGCCGCCCCCACCCCACGCACCGCGCCGAGGCCGAAGCGGATGAGCTGCTCCTCTTGCTCCTCGGACCCCGCCGCGGCCGGCACCCCGCGCGTGCCCTTGCGGCTCGCGCCCTCTCGCTTGCGCCGCACCACCGAGAAGTCGCGCCCCGACTCGTTCACGTCGGGCGGCAGCACGCCGATGCCGGCGCTGCGCGCCTCGGCGATGAACTTGACCACGTTCTCGTTCTTGTCCTTGTCGCAGGTCATCAGCGCCGCCATGAATGCGACGCGGAAGTGGTGCTTGCAGTAGGCGGTCTGGTAGGTGATGAGGCCGTAGGCGGCCGAGTGGCTCTTGTTGAAGCCGTAGCCCGCGAACTTGAGGATCAACTCGAAGAGTGCCTCGGCCTCGGCCTTGCTCAGGCCCTTTTTCTGCGATCCCTCGACGAACTTGGGTCGTTCCTTATCAACCTTGTCGTGCTTCTTCTTTGAGATGTTCTTGATGAGCGAGTAGGCGTCGCGGAGCGAGATGCCCCCCAGGCCATGCACGATCTGCATGACCTGCTCTTGATAGACCATGACGCCGTAGGTTTCGAGGGTGAACTGATCGACGATGGGGTGGGTCTTGGGGACGGGTTCGGTGCCGTGTTTGCGGCGGTTGTAATCGGGGATCAGGTCCATCGGCCCCGGGCGGAAGAGGGCGTTGGCGGCGATGAGGTCTTCGAGGCGGTCGGGCTTCATCTCCATGAGCAACCGCTTCATGCCCGGCGATTCGAACTGAAAGACGCCGGTGGTCTCGCCGCGGGCGAAGAGGGCGAAGACGCGCGGATCGTCGAAGGTGAGGCGGTCGAGGTCGAGCGGATGGGGAGGGCGGGAAGAAGTGTCGGAGTGGTCGAGTGGCGAAGTGGCAACGCGCCCGACCGCGCGCCACACCGCCTCGACCGGCAGGGTTTCGCGGATCAGTTTCTTGGCTCGCTCGACGATCGAGATCGTGCGCAAGCCGAGGAAATCCATCTTCAGGAGGCCCATCTTCTCGCAGGTGGGGCCGTCCCACTGCGTGACGATCTCGTCGTCGTCGGAGCCCGGCTGGCGATAGAGCGGGACGATCTCGCTGAGCGGCCGCGTGGCGACGATGACACCCGCGGCATGGACCGACGCGTGCCGCGCCTGGCCCTCGATCGTCTTGGCATTATCCACGACCTGCCTCACGAGCGCCGGCACGGCGTGCTGCGATTCGGGCAGGCGGTCGTTGAGCCGGGCGAGCGCGGCGGGCTTGCCCTCGTAGAGGCTCTTGAAATCAGGCTCTTTTTCGAGCACGTCCTCGAGCGTGACGCCGAGGGTCTCGGGGATCATCTTCGCCAGGCGATCGGCGGCGGGGAGCGACATGCCCAGCACGCGGGCGGCATCGCGGATCGCCGCACGGGCTCGGAGCGTTCCGAATGTGATGATTTGCGCGACATGACCGTACTTCCGACGGACGTACTCGATGACGGCCTGCCGACCGTCCTGGCAGAGGTCGATGTCGATATCGGGATACTCGCTGCGATCGGGATCGGTGAATCGCTCGAAGAGCAGCCCATAGCGCACGGGGCAGGCGTTCGAGAGGCCGATGGAATAGCCGACCATGGTGCCCACGCCCGATCCGCGTGCGAGCGCCGGCACGCCGTGCTGCCGACCCCAGTTTACGAAGTCCCACACGATCAGGAAGTACGCGGCGATGTTCTTGCCGATCAGCACGCCCAGTTCGCGCTCCAGCCGCGCACGAATCTCGGGGGTGCGGCCTTCGGCACCGTAGCGCCAGATCAACCCGGCCTCCGCAAGCATCCGCAGCGCCTTGGCGACGCCCTCGCGCGATGCGGCCTCGTCTCCGCCCTTGACCGGCTGGACATCGAAGCCGGCGCAGTAGGCCTGATACCACGCCGTCAGGTCGCCGCCGAATCGCGGGTCGTCGTGGCTCGGGAGCGAATCGGGAATTCGCACGCTGACCATCGGCGCGTGGCTCTCACCGATGGGGAGATCGACCACGCATCGCCGCGCGATGCGCATCGTGTTGCGCATCGCCTCGCGCCCGACCTCGGCATAGGGCGCCATCGCCTCAGCCATCTCCGCGGGGCTCTTGACATACACCTGCGGCGGATACCGCATCCGGTTCGGCTCGCTCTTGTTCTTCTGCGTCGAGATGCAGATCAGGGTGTCGTGCGCGTCGTGATCCTCGGCCCGGAGAAAGTGCGCGTCGTTATCGCAGACGAGCGGCAGGCCAAGTTCCTGGGCGAGCCGGATCAGGTGCTTGTTGATCGAGTTCTGCTCGGGGATGTGGTGCTGGAGTTCGACGAAGAACCTCGGAAGTGGCGAAGTGGCATAGTGCCCAAGTGGCGAAGCGCGCGCTAAAGGCGGCGTTCCTTCACTCTGGCACTGTGCCGCTGTGCCACTCTGGCACTGTGCCGCTGTGCCACTCTGCCACTCTCCCCCAAACGCCCTCGCGTGCCACCGCGCCGACTCTTTCGCCAACTCCCAGTATTTCTGATCCTTTGTCCGTTCGAACGCCAGCAGGTGGTCGCCGATCTCGCTGCCCAGGTGCCCGTTGATCGCGATCAACCCCTCGGCGTGCGCGGCGAGGAGTTCGCGATCGATCCGCGGCTTGTAATAGAAGCCGGTGAGGTAGGCCTCAGAGCACAAATGCAGCAGGTTCCGCCAGCCTGTCTCGTTCTCGGCAAGCAAGACGAGGTGATACCCGCCCTCACCACCGCCGGAATACGTCCGATCCTGCCGCGGCTTGCCCGGCGGCGTCACATACGCCTCTACGCCGAGGATCGGCCTGATCCCCGCCTCGCGGCAGGCCGTGTAGACCGCGACCGCGCCGAAGAGGTTGCCGTGATCGGTCACGCCGACAGCGGGCATGCCGAGTTCTTTGACTCGCGCGACGAGGCGGTCGATGCGGTTGCCGCCGTCGAGCAGCGAGTACTCGGTGTGAAGGTGGAGGTGGACGAAGCCGTCGTCGGCGTCCGGGAACTCAACCTGTTGTGGTTTGGCGGGCAAGTGGCTCCCTCCGTGCCCAATGGCTTGCGGTGTGATTCGGCGTCCGTCTCGGCAGTTCAGGCAGTGTATCCACGACCCAGCCCGCCGGCCCGCAACCGACAGCCCATGCGCCGAATCCTGCCATCGAACTCGGATCGACCGCGCAGGCCCGCACGCCCGGCGGGAACGTCCGCAATCCGCGCGTTGTGCGTCCGAGTAGGTCCGGCGCGCCGGAAGCGACGAACGAACGAACGCAATTTGACATCGAAACGGAACACCGGACTGGCACTCTTCACGCCTTGGTGTATGTGTAGGCAAAGCCATCGCGTCGGCGGTCGGTGCCGTCGGCCAAACAAAGTGGGGAGGGAGATTCCATGCGTTCCAAGATTCTCGCAGCGATGATCGTCGCCGCCGCCGCGTCGGCCGCCAGCGCCGACACCGTCCAGATGAAGTTTGTCGGCACCGACGAGGGCCGCAGCGTCAAGGTCACCATCGGGTCCGATACCTTCAACTGCTTCTCGGGCCAGTTGCTGCACCAGTTCACGGCCGGAAACGGCGTGGCGACGCAACTCAACGGCCTGACCAAGGTCACCTATTGCACCGACCTGACGCAGGTTGTCACGTCGAGTTACGACACCTACACCGTGGCACCGATCGGATCGCTCCCGCAAAGCGCGGGCTGGCCGGCGATGGGCGCGGGCCGGGCCCAGGCCGTTTACAACCTCTACGCTGCGGGCGCCGGGCAGCAGAACCTCGTCACCGGCAACGACGACTTCGCCTCCGCCTTTCAGATCGCTCTTTGGGAGATCGTCTACGACTACAACCCCGCGATCGTGGGCGGGTACAGCCTCACCGCCGGCAACTTCAAGGTCAAGAACACCGACGGCACGGCCCTGTCGTCTGCCATCAGCACCAAGGTCGGGCAACTCTTCGCCCTGCTCGGAACCATCGCCCCGCAGACCGGGCTCCTCGGACTCACCAACGATTGCTCGCAGGATCAGATCGTTCAGGTAAACACAATCCCGCTCCCCACCGCGGCCTACGCGGGCCTGGGCGGACTCGTGCTCGCCGGCATCGCTCGCAAGCGTTTGCGGCGATAAGCCAACCGATCCCTCGATCGCAACTCGTGCCACCAACCGCTCCCCGAGCGGTCGGTGCGCGTGGGTACATCGATGGTTCCGGTCGATTCTCCGTTTCGTGCCACGGAACCGGCTGTGAGCATCCGTGCCGCTTGCTCGACCGTCAGTAGTTCTTGCCCCCGCCGCGCTTCCATGCGTCGAAGAGCGCCGAGCACGCCGAGGCTTCGATCCCGCCCCCGATCACAACCGGGCTGTTGCCGCTGGCGTAGAGCGTGCTTGCCGCGAGGTGGAGTTCGCTGAATCCCGCCGCCTCCGCGTCGGCGATCGTCGCGCCATGCCAGACGCGCTCGATTTTGGCCCAGTGGATCGCCGCGGCACACATCGGGCAAGGCTCGCAGGTCGTGTACATCTCGCAGCCCGCGAGATCGATGCGTCGGAGCCGCGCCGCCGCCCGCTGGATCGCGACGACCTCGGCGTGTGCCGTCGGATCGACCCGCCGCCACACCTCGTTGTGCCCAATGCCTACCGCCTCGCCGTGATGCACGATGACGGCACCGAAGGGCGATTGCCCCTGCGCGATTCCGGCGCGTGCCGCCTCGATCGCCATGTGCATCCATTTCGCATCCGGCTGGCTCATGCCGCAATGTAGGCGCTTGCGTCCGAGGCCCGGCGCTGCGACACTCCGCACATGGCCCGGCCCGTGCTCTATCCCGAGCGCTACGCGTGGTACGTCCTCGCCTCGGCGCTCGACGTGATGACAACGATCACGGTGCTCGTCCATCTCGGTGCCCGCGAGGTCAACACGTTCGCCCAGTGGTCCATCGAGCGATTCGGAAGTTGGGGTCTCATCGGGCTCAAGTTCATCAGCGTCGTGCTCGTCGTGCTGATTTGCGAGTACGTCGGTCGCAAGCAGCCGCGCACGGGCAGACGGCTCGCGACCGGCGCGATCTTCATCTCGCTCCTGCCCGTCGTCGCGGCGATCGCGCAGATCATCATTCTCGCCTTTCGAGGCAAACTCCAGTTTGTTCCCTGGCCACCCATCGACAAGGGCATCACCTACTGACGCGCCGCGGTTGCTTCAGGTGCCTCGACCGACGTCCGCGTGTAGACAGGCATGAACCCGGCCCGCGCCATGTTGCGATCCGAGGCCGAGCCCGTCTGCGCCATCACCGCCGCCAGATCACACCCGGCGTCGCGCGCGAGCGCCAGCCGTGCGGCCAAGAGCGCCCGTTGCACGCCGCGCCGACGCGCCCACGGCTCCGTGGCCGCGCCGAAGAGGCACGCGATCGTGCCATGGGTGTCCGAAACGACCCCGACCGAGCCCGCGCCCGCAGCGCGACCATCCACTCGCGCCAGAAAGCACGCGGTTCCCGCCGTGATGTAGTTCACTCGCGGGATCCTTCGATATAGCGGCTCTGGGTCGACACCATCGTGAAAGCCGCGCGAGAGAACGACTGTAAACTCCTCGAGCGTCACGTTATTGACGCGTTCGACCGAGAGGCCGGGCTGGCCTTCGCTCGCGGACTCTCGCGTCGAGAGGTCGGCAAGCCGAACCGCGTGGATCGTGATGAAGCCGCGGAGGCGATACCCACGGTCGCCGATGAGCCGGATGAGGGAGGAATCCGCGAACGGGCAGAGTTCCAGGCGAGTCGGTTCGCCGCGCGTCCGAAAGAACGACTCGACGCCATCGATCGCTTCGGGCGTCACCTCGCCGCTCATGCCAAGCCCGGACGCACGATTCACCGGATGCCCTGGCTCGATGAACGTCGCGCAGCCGCCCGCGGCCTCCAGCACCTCGACCCGGCTCTCGCCCGCCGCCCGCGCGGCCCGCGCAAACCCGATCATTCGCTCGGCAAAGGCCCGCTCCAGCCGCGCCGCGAGTTCGTGCGTCCCGGTCAACATGCCCGTAGTATTCGCCCCATGCTCGCCACAGTCCGCTATCGCTGGTCGCTTCTTCGTGCCGGCGCGTTCAAACTCGACGGCGGCTCCATGTTCGGACTCGTCCCGCGTGTCGTGTGGTCAAAGGCCGTCCCCACCGACGAGCGCGGCCGAATCAGCGTCCAGCACAACTGCCTTCTCCTCGAACGTGACGGCGACCCCCCCACGGCCCCCGCACCGCCGGTCGGATCGGGCACGCCGCAATCGCCGCCTCTCCCCGCGCCGAAACTCGTCCTCCTTGAAGTCGGCACGGGCAACAAACTCGACGACAAGAGCCGCGACATCTTCGCGCTCGAGAATCGCTGGATCGGAGACGCGCTCCACGAGGCCAACTGCCGCCCCGACGACATCGAGGCCGTCGTCGTCTCGCACCTCCACTTCGACCATGCCGGCGGCCTCACTCGCCGCTGCACCCCCAGCGAATCGCCGGACTGGACTCCCGATGGCGCGACGGCAGAAGGGGGCGGTGTCAAGCTCACCTTCCCGAGCGCCCGCGTCCACGCGCAGCGCCGCGAATGGCTCGATGCCATCGCCAATCGCAGCGTGATGACGCGAACGTACTTCCCCGATCACCTTCACCCGATCCGTGAGCGACTTGTGCTTGCCGAATCGCTCCCGCCGTTCGTCGCGGGCTACGTCCCCGGCCGCGAGCAGGACCCGCCATACCCGCTCGAATCGCGCCTCACCGAGATCATCCCCGGCATCCATGTCCTGCTTGTTCCCGGCCACACCTGGGGCCAGCAGGCGACGCTTTTCACCGACACAAAGGGCCGAACCGTCGTCTTCACGCCCGACGTGATGCCGACAATCAACCATGTCGGCGCGGCGTATAGCCTGGGCTATGACGTCGAACCGTATACGAGCATGGTCTCGCGCCGTTGGTTTCTGCAGGCCGCCGCCGAGCGCGGCTGGCTCCTCGTCCTCGACCACGAGCCGGGCAACCCGCTCTGCCGCGTTCGGCCCAACGGGAAAGGCTGGTTCGAACTCACGCCGGCGGAATGATGCCCACTCGCCCGATCGCTGCTACACGATCTCGACGATCTCGAACCGCTTCACGCCGCGCGGCGCGTTGACCCGGATCGTCTCGCCGACGCGTGCTTTCAGCAGCGACTCACCCATCGGGCTGCTCACCGTCACCTCGTCATAGCCTTCGGGCGGCTCGGAGGACATCTCGCCCACCAGTTTGACCGTGTCCACCCGCTTCTTGTCGATATCCCGGATCCGCACCGTCGATCCGAGCATCACGATGGTCCCGCCCTTGCCCGCCCCGTCCTCGACGATCTGCGCCCGCGACAGCCGCTCCTCAAGCCGGCGAATCTCCGCCTCCTCGATCCCCTGCTGCTCGCGTGCGGCGTGATAGTCCCCGTTCTCCTTGAGGTCTCCGAGCGCCCTCGCCTCGGCGATGCGCTGCGTCACCACGGGTCGATTGGCCTTCAGTAGCGCGAGCCGCTGCTCGACCCTGTCTCGCTCGGCCTTGGTCATCATCTCCATCGTCCGACTCCCACTTCGCGTCGTTGCCCTCGGCACAAAGCCCGATCGCGCGGACCCGCACTGCACAGCGATCACCCTGAGGGCGACGACGCGGAAATGTAGGCCATGCGCGCAGGGGAAGCCGGACAGCCAGAATCGGGCGATCTCGGGGCTATCGCAGGTCTCGACCGCGCACGCCGTGCAGGGTATGCGTCATCGGCTTATCCGCGCGCGGATGGTACGAATATGCGATGAACGCACCGTCCGCGGAGGAGATATCGCCGTTCAAATCCTTCTGTTGGAACTGCCCGGCATGGCCATCAACCATCGACGAATATACCTCGCCGAAAAGTTCCCACGGGACCGCCGCCGTGGCCAATCCCTTTGCGGAGGGGAACAGAACCTCGGAGGCGCGCACGGGTCGCAACTGCGCCGGCGGAGGACGCCGCGCTCTGGGAACATAATAATCAGGATCGGCAACGAACGAACAACCCCATTGCAATGTGGCGGCGACGCGAGGCCCGCCCCGATCCCACGCCGAGCCATAGGCACGGCTCGACCACGCTCCCTGGAAATACTGGTCGGCCAGCCCGACATTCCAATAGAGCGACGCATCAAAGTACACGGCCCGTACGGCGACCCCCGCCGATTCGCAGCGGATGATCGAGATCGTTGCCTTTGGATCGGTTAGCACGGGATAAAGATCTTTCCAATCTGAGTGATACGACGCCATCGCCATCGAGAGTGAGCGAAGATTTGATGTGGTCGAAACTCCTCGCGCGGAGTGCCGACCGCGTGCCAGCGACGGCATCGCCAAGGCAACGAGCGACGAGAGCACGGCAATTACGATCAATAACTCAATGACTGTGAACGCACGATGACCCGACGGCACAGGGGGTTGCGTTTCACTGGAACGACCACGGCGTCCAAGTGGAGCTTGAACGAATAGACCTCCAAGAAGAACGAGCGCCATAATCGAGTTGCGAGTCACGAGCACGGTTGCAGAGCGATCTGCGCGGACATTGCGTCCGATGACTCCGAGACAGCCACACGGCGGGCGGTGGCCGCTTGCTGCCTGAATCAAATATCCTGCAGAGAACGTGACGAGCAAGGTAATGAGTGTTATGCAAGGTAACAGTCGCCGATGTGTGAGAAGCCACCACCCAGCAACCGATACTTCGAGGACTGGTACGCCCACTACCAGCAATGGGACCAAGGATCGTGGAATAACTGTCCACTGCTTTATGTCATCCATGAACGACTGAAGATCCGACAACTTTAGTAGGGCAGCAATGACGAAGAAGGCCGCGACGAATACGGGACCGATGCGCAGCGCAACTCGGAGCGATTTCGATATCAAGGGCAGCTGGCCCCAGATGGGATGTATGTGCTAATCGTCTCGTTGATCAAGATGCCTGGGGCACAGACGTCTTGCGCGTTGCATGTCATGTCCTGGTAGCGGCACTCGCACGAGCCGTTCGATGCCAGGCTGATCTTGCCTCCGCTCGTGACTTGACGAAAGTATGGCACCTTGTTGGAGGGCGTCATCACGTCATTGCAGCAGTTTCCCCCATTCTCGCAGAGCGAGGGGTCGTCAACTGGACAGACTGTTGGCGGGTTGAGAAGGCTCAGCAGGCAGCATTCCAACTCGCGATCTGCGTAGCAGACGCCACCCGCGATCACGCCTGCCGAAACACCGAGTATGGCTGACGTGGTCGCGACTAGCCGTGCGATGCGTTGCTGAATGTCGTGTTTCATCATATGCTCCTATATGGCTCTTGCCTGGATGCCTTCAACGAGAGCCTTGCGCTTGCGAATGGAATACCTGCGCCGGATCCACACGGCGCCGATGAGAGTGCATGCTGAGGCCGCGACGATCCAGCCGAGAACGCGGATGCGGTCTTCATACTCCGTTCGTGGGCCAGGTGAATACGCATGGACCGTCCGTTCTCCGTCGCCCAGACGGGTGACGATCTCGTCACGGCCGCGCAGGTCGACGATAGTTCGATAGGTAACGAGACCTCGGACCGGATCTTCGTCGGTCTCGGCTGGCGGATTCGAGAGCGCCTTGAAATCCACAGGGCTGAAAGCCGACACGGCGACGTTACTGATCGTGCGCTCCCAGCCGCCCGCGAGGTCGGTTACACGAGCGGTCGTCCCCACGCCCAGAGTGCCAGTCGGAAGGGCTGTCCAGCCAGTTACGGTAACGACCATGCCAACAGTTCCACCCGCTCTCTGCTTGCGGAACGTCATCTTCGAGACCGTGCCCCAGCCGTTGCTCGGGCTCCAGGTTCCGTCGGCCTGAACGTCGAGCATCTCGCCGCGATCCGAGCGTCGGGCGGCGGAAACGGTCCATGTATCTGCGCCCCTGCGTTGCGGCGTCATTTCGATCTTATTGAGCACGGCCATACCTAGGCTGGCATTGAGAGCGAGAGAAAGTTCGTAGGCAAATCCACTCGATGCGCTCGGCAGACCGTAGGGATGATCTTTGGCAGTAGCCGGGCGAGAAGCACAAGAGAGCCGCGTGAGAGAGCCCACGCGACGCCATCGCCCCACACAAGATCGTTATACGATTCGGGGCGATCAACTACATCAGTATTGAATCGCCACAATCCTCCAAGCCTCCACACCGCGATCTCGCGTAATTGAGTGGCAGGTTCCTGCGCAGAAGCCCCTTGCGTCTTTGATGCAGGTACCGCAAACTCGACACGACATGAGACCTTGACCCCGTCGAGAAGATCGTTGTCGAGGCCGACACGAATCATGCGATCGAACCAGGCTCGAAAGGCAGCGTCTTCGCCCGCATCTTGTGCAAAAATACACTGCGACTGCGTGACGGCGACAAACCAGACGGCCAAACACAGTCGAGTTCTCGCACTTGATCGCGTCATCAGGAGGGCTCCCTCCGGTACGCATTCACGATGCCTCGATGGACTCCAACTTTGGGCAGTCTACCCCCCCCCCGCGTGTCAACACATTTGTAGCAGTTTGCACGGATAATTATCGTCTGCGTCCATGTATTGCGCCCGTGCTTGCCCCCGCCGCGGCCCATGCCGCGAGCCCCACGCCCCCGATGCCAGCGATCCAGACCCAGTGCGCCCGAGTTGTCGCCGCCGATCGCCCAGTCCACGCGCGATCCCGCGTCAGTTCCAGCACGGCCGTGATCGGCGAGAGCATCCACTCGCTCCGGCACGCGTCGGCCTCTTTGCTCAGCCCCGCCACCGCCAACCCGGAGGCCATCACCACCGCCGCGGCTATCCCCGCCATCCACCACAGCCCCGGATCAGCGGCCTGGTCCCGGCGCGCCGCCGGAAGCGCCCGCTGCTGCTGCGTCATCGCCAGCACCCCGCCGACGAGCACGCCCCACGCCAGCATCACCGACGCCACCGCCCCGACCACATCCGCCGGCCAATGCGCGAGCCACAGCACCCACTGCGGCCAGACCACGGCTTGCACGGGGATCATCACAACCACGAGGTCCTGGGCCGTGCTTGTCAGCGGATTTCGCGGCGGCTGCTGCGAGAGCCGCACCATCGGCCACAGCACCACGACACCCGCGGCCACGATCACCATGAGCGTGCGTGCCGCGCCGCGCATGAGCGCCACGTCTCCGTGCCCGCGCGACGCGACCGCGACAAAGGTCAACACGGTGGCGGCGAACAGGAAGGCCGTCCAGAGGAACGCGAAGACTCGCGGCTCGCCGCGCCGATGCGCCCACGGATCAGCCGCGATTTCCCGCACGGGTGCCTTCGGTTCCTTCGTGCCTTCTTGCTCTGATGGCGCGGGCAGCCCACCTGTACTCTGCGCATCGGATACGCCGCCATCTCGCGGCGACTCTTCCGCTTCTGCTGGTATGGCGCTCTCTTGCTCTGGTGGCACGGGCGTCCCGCCTGCGCTTTCCTCATTCATGGTGCCTCGGCCGTCGCCGAGTTATCCACGAGCAGCATCGGCCCGCCCACCTCCACCATTCGGTGCTTCGCATCGATCTGCCCGAACCTCGCGTGCAACACGTCCAGCCGCCGGAGTTTCTCCACCGCCGAGACCTCGCCGGGAAGCGTGTCGCTCGGTGCCCCGCCCCAGACCGCGCGCCCGTGAAATGTCGTGACCAGCACGATCCGCTTGCGATCGGCGTACTCCGAAACGTCCACCGCCGCGAGTTGACCTCGCCATGCTCGCCCCGCTGCCAGTTCGATGACATCCAGTCCGGCCCTCACGTCGGCCCCGGGCCACACGCCCCCCGCCGCCACTTGCCCTCGCACCACGGGCGGCTCCTGCCTTGCTCCCACGATCGCTTGATATCCCGACGCCCCGGCGGGATACGCGATCGGCAACACTCGGCCCGACTTCGACACGAGGTAGTCCGTCGCGTCGCTGCGCACGACGGCTGCCGGGGCGCGCCAGGCCACCTCGATCGTGATCGCGCCGGCGCCTTGCCGGCGGATCGGGCCGACGCGATCAAACCAGCCCGTACCCTCGAGCGCGCGTCCCAGCCGCTCGAGCGATTGCGGGCTGAGCGGATCGCTCCGTGCGTCGAGCGCGTCCATCGCCACCGCCATGAGTCGATCGCGCTCGCTTGCGGGCAGCCAAGTGCCCTCGGGCCACGGCATCGAGAGGCTCGGTTGCCGCGCCGCCAGCCGCGTTTGCGCATTCTCCCTCAGCCGCGGCAGACCGACCAGCACGCCGAGGGTCAGGCCCATCGCGACCGCCACAGTTCCAGCGATGACCAGCACATGCCGCACACGCGCCGCCCGCCCGCCGACCGCATCCTTGCTTTGTCGTCCCATGACAAATCCTTGTGATCTAGTTCAGTGGCACAGGCGTCCGCCCGTGGTCTCTTGCCTGGATACCCCGCCCCTCCGAGGCGGCTCTTCCTCCACGCGTTCCTTATCTCGCCATCCCCATCTCCGCCAATCTCGCGCACAACTCCGGCATCGACACGCCCGCGTGCGCCGCCGCCTTTGGCACCAGCGAGTGCGACGTGAACCCGGGCATCGTATTGATCTCGAGCAGCCAGGGTCGGCTTTCAGCGTCAACGATGAAATCGGCGCGCGAGACGTGCCGAGCCCCGAGCGCCGCGAACAACGTCTCGGCGTATCCCTTGATCTTGGCCGTCAGCGTGCCGGAAAGTTGCGGATCGAGGATGTACCTCGTGTCGTCGCGCGTGTACTTCGCCTCAAAGTCATACACGCCATGCGCCGGCGCGATGTGGATCAGCGGCAGGGCCTTGCCGTCGAGCAGGCCGCATGTGATCTCCTTGCCTGGGATGTACCGCTCGACCATGTACGCCCGCCCGGGCGACCGCTTCACGTCATCCGCCACGGCCGCCCGAGCCCGCGTCCATGCCGCCTCGTCTTTGCAGATGTGCAGACCGACGCTTGAACCGTCATGCACGGGCTTGACGACCGCCGGCACGCCGACCGGGCTTTGCTGATCCTTTGAATTGAGGATGCAGGCCTCAGCCGTCGGGATGCCGACCGCCAGCCCCGCGATCTTCGTGGCGATCTTGTCCATCGCCAGCCGCGCCGCCTTGGGCCTGCATCCGACATATGGCCGACCGTCCCGCTCGAGCATGTCCTGCAACGGCCCACCCTCGCCGAAACTGCCGTGCAAGACCGGGAAGACGACGTCCCCAGGCATGCCGCGAAGGTCAGCGAGCGTGACAGCCTCGATCGTGCGCGCCTCGACCTTGAACCGTCCAGATTGCCGCAGCGCCTCGGCGACGCCCGCCGCACTCTTGAGGCTGACTTCGCGTTCGGCATCGGGACCGCCGCCGAGCACCAGGACCGTCTTCATGCGCCCACCTCCGACCGCGTCGCGCCGCGACGCCAGATAACAACTTCCGGTTCGAGCGTGATGCCGAAGCGGTCCAGGACGCGCGCGCGCGAGCGGTCCATGAGTTCGATGACATCCCGCGCGCGCGCGCCGGGCTCCGTGACGACGAAGTTGGCGTGCCAATCGCTGACGCGCGCGCCGCCGACGCGGAGGCCCTTGCAGCCGGCGCGATCGAGCAACATGCCGGCGCTGACGCGGCGCGGGGTGTCGCCGCCACCGACTTCGAGGCGTTCGGCGACGTCGCCCGCGACATCGGGGTTCTTGAACACACACCCGGCGGAGGGCTCGGCCATGGGCTGGGTGCGGCTCTTGTAGGCCATGACCTCTTTGAGGCGCGCGCGGAGGGCCGTGGGGTCGGCCGGCGCGAGCCGCAGTTCGACTTCTGTAATTAAGAGGTTGGCGAGGCCGGAGGAGCGGTAGGCGAAGGCGATGTCGGCACGGGCGAGTTCGACCGCGCGGCCGGCGCGGTCGAGCGCGCGGACGGAGGCGACAGCGTCCGAGAACTGGCCGAAAGTGCCGCCGGCGTTCATGATGGCCGCGCCACCGACGGAGGCGGGGATGCCGCCGAGGCCTTCGAGGCCGCCGAGCCCGCGGCGGACGGATTCGAGGATGAGTTTGGGGAGGTTGGCCCCCGCGCCGACGACAACGCGATCGCCATCGAAGGTGGCGACTGTAAAGGCGGGCTGTGTGAGCGCGACGACGAGGCGATCGATGCCGTCGTCATCGACGAGGAGGTTCGCGCCGTCGCCGAGGATGGCGAGGTTCGGGTCGAGGTCGAGGCAGGCGCGGAGTTCGTCGAGAGAGGCAGGTCGTGCGAGTCGGTCGGCACTGCCACCGATCCCGAACCAGGTCGGGACGGGTGCGTTTCGCTCGATAGCGGGCGTCGGCATCGCCAACATCGGTGCTCCGGATCAGCGGCGGGCGGCGGCCATGTAAGCGTGGGCGACCTGATCGACCGGCCCGGCGCCCATGACGACCAGCACATCGCCATTGCGGCAGAGGTTTTCGAGTTGCTCGACGATGGCCTCAAAGGGGTAGAGGTGCATGGCGCGAACGCCGCGCTGGCGGAGGCGATCGACGAGGTCAGCGGCGGTGACTTTCTGCTTTTCTTCCTGGCTGTCGCGGACGAAGTAGATGTGCGGGACGATGACGACGTCGGCGGCGCTAAAGGCGGCGGCGAACTCTTCGAGGAGGTGCCGCGTGCGGGAGTGCTGATGCGGCTGGAAGACGCAGATGAGCCGCGCGCCGCGATCGCGAGGCCGCTCGAAATCGGCGAGCGCCTGGAGGGTGGCTTCGACCTCGGTGGGATGGTGGCCGTAGTCGTCGTAGACGCGGACGGAACCACCCGCGCGGAGGGGGCGTTCGCCGAGGAGTTGGGTGCGACGATCGACGCCGGCGAAGGCCGAGAGCGATCGGCCGATGATCGCGGCGTCGGCACCGAGCATGGTGGCGAGGGTTGCGGCGGTGGCGGCGTTGACGGCGTGATGCACGCCGGGGATCTGCATGGTCCATTCGACGATCGGAGCGCCGTTCTTGTCATGGAAGAGGGACGCGCGGCGAGTGGCGGGATCGAATGCGATGCGCCAGTCGGCCTGGGGTGAGAAACCGATCGTCTCAACCTGGGCCTTGATTCCCGCGGTGACTTCGCGGCGATGGGCACCATCGTGGGCGATGAGCAGGCGGCCGCCCTCGCTCTGCGGCGCGACGCGGCGGGCGAACTCGTGGAAGGCCTCGACGACGGCATCGAGCGAGCCGTAGATGTCGAGGTGGTCGGCCTCGACGCTGGAGATGGAGGCGATCTGCGGGGCGTAGTTGTGGAAGGAGCGATTGAACTCGCAGGCTTCGGCGAGCAGCAGGCCCGGGTGGCCGCGAAGGGGGCCGGCGGGGATGGCGGCGGCACCGAGCCGGAAGCCGGCGCGGTTGGAGGGCGGCGCGAGGGCACCGAGTTCGAGTTGGGAGCAGGTGGCGCCGACGATGACGGTTGGGTCGAGCCCGGCATCGACGAGGGCGGCACCGAGCATGGCGGTGGTGGTGCTTTTGCCGTGGGTGCCAGCGATGGCGACCGCGGTGCGACCGGTCATGCTCTGGCCGAGGGCTTCGGCGTAGGTGAGGACGGGCAGGCCACGGCGCTGGGCGGCGAGGAGTTCAGGGTGGTCGGGCTTGATGGCGGCGGAGGCAATGACGAGCGTGGAGTCGTCCGGGAGCAGGCCGGCGGATTGGTCGAAGGCGACGGTGATGCCGTCGCGGGCGAGGGCGTCGGTGGTCGGGCTGGGGTGGGCATCAGAGCCGGAGACGGAAGCGCCGCGGGTGCGGAGCATTCGTGCGAGGCCGGCCATGCCGCAGCCGCCGATGCCGATGAGGTAGGCGTTGTGGCCTGCGAAGGGGTCGGCGTCGAGGCGCGCGGGGAGAGCGCGAGTGGTGGGCATGAGGAAGGGTATCGGATAGGCGGGGAAGGGAGCGTGAGGGGGGAGCAAAGGGCTAAATGCGAAAGGGCCATATGACCAAAGGGAGTATGGCACGGTAGAGCGTCGTCAACTCAAAGAGTCGCCCCGGAGGGGCGACCTACCCAAGACCGTGGCACGCCTCAGGCCGCGCCGCCCTCGGCGTCTTCGAGTTGGAGGCCGGCGAGGGCTGTCATGGGGTCTGGGGCGAAGTGGAAGACCTTATCGAGGCCTGAGACGAGGAAGACGGACCAGACCTGGTCGTTGGCCGAGCAGATGCGGAGGCGACGGTCCTGCTTGGCGAGTGCCTGGCGAAGGCGAAGGAGTTGGGCGATGTTGGAACTATTGACGTAGGTGACGGCGGAGAGGTTGAGGACGACGTGGGGGACCGGGCCGTCCTCGCCGCGGGCGCGCTCGATGAGCGAGGCGAGTTCTTCCGAGAGCACTGGTTCGTCGGAGAGTTCCGCAATCGCGATGTCATCGGACCAGTCGTTCGCCATGAAGGACATCCTACCAGAATCCGTGCATGAGGCTCATACGCTCGGCGCGGCCTGGGGTTCGGCGTCGTCGGTGCCGGGCGAGTCCGCGGCTTCATCTTTGGGTACGGGTGCCGCGGCGATGACGGCATCACCATCGTGCAGCGACACGACCCGAACGCCTTGGGCACCGCGACCGCACTCGCGGATCGAATCGGAGGCGGTGCGGACGAGTTGCCCGCCCTTGGTGATGACGACGATGTCGTCGCCAGGTCGAACGGCGAGCGCGGCGACGGAGCGGCCGTTTTTGTCGGTGACCTTGATGTCCACCCGGCCCTTGCCGCCGCGGGATTGGGAGCGGACGGAGCCGTCCTCGGATTGGACGCGGTATTCATCGACGGGGGTGCGCTTGCCGTAGCCCTGCTCGGTGACGGTGAGGAGGCAGACGCTGGGCTCTGCGGTGCGGCCGGTGTCGGCGGCATTGCTCGGGTCCGCGTCCATGGCGACGCGGACGAGGCCGATGACCTCGTCTCGGTCTTCGAGTTCGATGCCCTTGACGCCGGCGGCGGGTCGGCCCATGAGGCGTGCGTCTTCTTCGTTGAAGCGGATGGACATGCCGTTGGCGGTGACGAGGAGGATGTCGTCGTTGCCGTCGGTGAGGGCGACATCGAGGAGGTGGTCGCCCTCTTTGAGGCCGACGGCGATAAGGCCGGAGCGGTTGACGTTGCGGTATTCCTTGAGGGCGGTGCGCTTGATGATGCCACCGCGGCTGATGAAGGTGAGGAACTGGCTGGACTGCTCGAAGTCCTTGACGTTGAGATAGGCGCAAGTGCGTTCGCCCGCCTTGAGTTCGATGAGGTTGATCATCGCGCGGCCCTTGGAGGTGCGAGTCATCTCGGGCAGTTCGTAGACCTTGATTTTGAAGACGCGGCCGGTGTCGGTGAAGCAGAGCAGGTCGTCGTGCGTGCTGGCGACGAAGAGGTGCTCGACGAAATCGTCGTCCTTGGAATCCGAGGCGATGATGCCCTTGCCGCCGCGGCCCTGCTTGCGATAGGTCGAGAGCGGGACGCGCTTGGCGTAGCCCTGGTGGCTGATGGTGACGGCCATGTCCTCGACCTGGATGAGAGCCTCGATGTTGATGTCGCCCTGGCCGTCCTGGATCTCGGTGACGCGCTGGCCGGCCTTGCCCGAGGCGTAGCGGGCCTTCATCTCTTCGCAGTCTTCCTTGATGATCTCGAGGACGCGCCAGTGCTCGGCGAGGATGAGTTCGTAGCCCTCGATCTCATCGACGAGCGCCTTGTAGTCGTTGGTGAGGCGCTGGATCTCGAGGCCGACGAGTTGGATGAGGCGCATCGAGCCGATGGTCTCGGCCTGGATGCGTGTGAGGGCGACGCCGCCCTGGGCCTCGGCGGCGCGGACGGTGTCCATGAGTCGTTTGGGGAGTTTGGGGGCGTGCTTGTGGTCGGGCGGAATGCGGAAGCGTCGGGCCATGAGGCCGGCGATGGCCTCTTCGCGTGTGGCGCTGGCGCGGATGATGCGGATGACCTCGTCGATGTCGCAGACGGCGTAGACCATGCCCTCGAGGATGTGGGCCTTTTTCTTGGCCTCGCGGAGGAGGAAGGAAGTTCGACGGCGAATGACGTCCTCGCGGTGCTCGACGTAGCGCTCCAGCATCTCCTTGAGCGTGAGGGTGCGCGGCTGGCGGTTGACCAGCGCGATGTTCATGATCGAGAACGTGTCCTGGAGTTGGGTGAACTGGTAGAGTTGGTTCTCGATGACGCGGGGGTCGGCGTTTTTCTTGAGTTCGACGACAACGCGGGTGCGGGCCTCGCGCCCGGACTCGTTGCGCACGTCGGAGACGTCGGTGATCTTCTCGTCGTTGACGACCTCGGCGATCTTTTTGACGAGGGTGTCCTGCGAGAGGTTGAAGGGGATGGAGTCGATGACGATCTGCTGGCGTTCGCCACCCTTGCCACCGACGGGTTCGAGGTGGCAGGTGCCGCGGATGATGATCTTGCCGCGGCCGGTGGCATAGGCGTCGATGATTCCGGCGCGGCCGACGATGATGCCGCCGGTGGGGAAATCGGGGCCTTTGACGCCGCGGCGGACGATCTCGCCCTTGTCGTTTTTCTCGTCGGTCATCAGTTCGGCGAGCGTGATCTCGGGCTTGTCAACGAGGCGGATGATGGCGTCGAGGATCTCGGCGGGGTTGTGCGGCGCGAGGCTGGTGGCCATGCCGACGGCGATGCCGACCGTTCCGTTCACGAGCAGGTTCGGGAACTTGCCCGGCAGGACCGTGGGCTCCTGAAGGCGGTCGTCGTAGTTGGGCTGGAAGTCAACGGTCTGGAGTTTGAGGTCGGCGAGCATGTCAACCGCAGCGTGAGTGAGGCGCGACTCGGTGTATCGCATGGCCGCGGGGGGGTCGCCCTCGATGGAGCCGAAGTTGCCCTGGGGGTCGATGAGGGGGACGCGCATTTTCCACGGCTGGGCCATGCCGACGAGGGTGGGATAGATGACGGATTCGCCGTGGGGGTGGTAGTCGCCGGAGGTGTTGCCGCAGATCTTGGCGCACTTGAGGTGCTTTTTGCCGGGGCGGAGGCCCAGATCGTTCATGGCGACGAGGATGCGGCGTTGGGAGGGCTTGAGGCCGTCACGGACGTCGGGCAGGGCCCGGTCCATGATGGTGCTCATGGCGTAGGTGAGGTAGGAGTCCTTGAGTTCGCGCTCGATCTGGAGCTCGATGATGGTCTCGCCGGCGTGGGGGAGGGGGGAAGGAGTGGTTTCGTCGGGCATCGCGCGGGGGCTCCGAAGGCGGCAAAGTGGAAGGAGGAATGATAGGGGCGAAGGACGTGACTCGATGCCCTAGTGACCATCTGCCTTGATGCCGTTTTTGTCGCGCGTTCGCCGCCTGGCGACGATGCAAAGTCACGGCAACTCGGATTGCTCAACCGCCCACGTCATGGCATCAGGCCCGCGGCCGGCGGAGTCGGACCCCATCCGCGTGCAGTCGATATGGACGGCAAAGAAGCCGGGGCGGCCGTCAGGCGTCGTCGACTCGTGCTCGCGGATCAGCGGCCAGAGGATGTGCCGATCCGTGTCCGGCAGGGGCAGCCCGTCGATCTCGGCGGGCTCGAACCAGTCGAGTCGGCCCTCGCGCATGTCGCGCGGCTCGACCCACACCGGACCCAGCACGCGGTAGAGAAACAGCAGCCAATGCCCCCGGCCCTCGTACGCGGCCTCGCTAATGAGGCCCGTCAGATGCAGCCGCTCGATCGGCACGTCGATGCCGGCTTCCTCGTGAATCTCGCGGCGGGCGCACTGGGCGGGCGACTCGCCGGTGACCATGTCGAGTTTGCCCCCGATGGGCGAGCAGAGGCCCTTGTTCGGCTCTTTCAGTCGGCGGAGGAGCAGCACGCGCCCGCGATCGTCGCGCAGATCGCACAGGCAGGCGAGTTTGTATGGAAGAGGGGGGGCGGCGGGCGGCATGGTCGGGAATGTAGCCGAACGACGATCGGCGCGAGGAGTGGGCGAGGAGGGACGAGAGGCCTAGACTAACCCCCTTCGAGGTGAACCCATGCCGTACGAGTGCCATTTCAGCGGGAAGAAGACGACCTTTGGCAAGAAGCGCGCCTGGCGCGGCCAAGCCATCACCAAGGGCGGCTTCGGCCTCAAGCCCACGGGGATCAGCCCGCGTACCTATCGCCCCAATCTGCAGAACGTGACGGCGATCATCGACGGCGTGCCGATGCGGATCAAGGCATCGACCCGCTCGATCCGCGAGGGGCTCGTGGTCAAGCCGCTGAAGCGGAAGTATGGCTACACGCGGCAGCAGAAGGCGCAGGCGCACTGAGTTTCGGCGCGCGGCGCGAGCCGGGGGCTCGACGAAGACTCGAACTCGATCGGGCCAACCGTCGTGGGTGGCTTTGCCGCGATAGACTCGTCACGGGATGAAGTGCGATCAGTGCGAACAGGAAGCGACGGTCCACGAACTCCGCGTGATGGGCGGGAAGCGCGTCGAGCGGCATCTGTGCGAGGCGTGCGCGCGGCGCGAGGGCATGGCGGTGCAGCCGCCGGCGTCGGTGCCCGAACTGATCGAGAAGTTCCTGCATCAGGCGGCAAAGAAGGCGGAGACGCAGGCTGCCAGCGGCCCGGCGTGCGGCGAATGCGGGCTCTCGTTTGCCGAGTTCAAGAACACGGGAATCTTGGGGTGCCCGGCGTGCTACCAGGCGTTTGAGTCGCAACTTGGGCCGCTGCTGGAGCGATCGCACGAGGGCGCGACGCATCACGTCGGCAAAACGGCCAAGCGGCTGAGCGACGGCACGGGCGCCACGGGTACGAAGGCGATTGATGCGGACGATCGGGCGGCACGGATGGCGGCGCTCTCGAAGCAACTCGAGCAGGCCGTCGCGGGCGAGCACTACGAGCGAGCGGCGGCGCTGCGAGACGAGTTGCGACGCGTGAGCGAGGCCGGGTCGCCGCCGACGGGTGCGGCATAGGAGCAGGCGGTGCCACCAGCGATGCCCGAGAGTGAATGGCTGCGCGGCGAAGGGGCCGCGACGGACACGGTGATCTCGTCGCGGGTGCGTCTAGCAAGAAATCTCGCGGGGATGCCCTTCGTCGGGAAGATGTCGATCGCGCAGCGGCAGGCGACGCTTGAGGCCGTGCAGGCGCGGGTGAAAGGCCTCGGGATGACGTGGATCGACCTGCACCGGGCCACCTCGCCCGAGCGGATGCTGCTCGTGGAGCGGCACCTGATCAGCCAACAACATGCCCGCGGGCGGAAGTCCGGGCCTGGCGGGCCGTCGAATCGACCGGCGGCGGAAGAGCCTCGCGCGGTGGCATTCACGTCGCCGGACGAGCGGCTGTCGATCATGGTCAATGAAGAGGACCACCTCCGGATTCAGGCGCTGCGGAGCGGGCTCGATCTGGCCGGCGCGATGGCGATGGCGGACCAGGCCGATGACCATCTCGAGAGCGGCCTGACCTATGCATTCCACACGCGATTCGGCTATCTGACGGCGTGCCCGACGAACGTGGGCACGGGGCTTCGGTTGAGCGTGATGCTGCATCTGCCGTCGCTGCGGCTGACTGGCAACATGGAGAAGGTAAAGCACGCGGCAACGGACATGTGCCTGGCGCTGCGCGGGTTTTATGGCGAGGGCTCGGAGGCCGCGGGCGATTTCTACCAACTCTCGAATCAGACGACGCTCGGCAAGCCGGAGCCGGTGCTGCTGCGCGAACTGACGGAAGAGATCATCCCCCGTGTGCTGGAGTATGAGCGTGCGGCGCGTCGATCGCTGATGAATCGCAAACGGGCGGACCTCGAAGATCAGGTCTTTCGGGCGCTGGGCGTGCTGGGACGGGCACGGCTGATGACTACCGAAGAAGCGATGCGGCAGTTGAGCCTCGTTCGGCTGGGCGTGGTCTGCGGGCTGATCGCGGGACTCGATCTCCCGACGGTGAATCGCTTGATGTTGCTGGTACAGCCGGCGCATCTGCAGCGGGCCGTGGGGACGGATTTGGACCAGGAACGTCGGCGGTCGGCTCGGGCGACGCTGTTGCGAGAGCATCTGGCGGGCATATGAACCCGAAGCCGCCCCGGTTTGTGTGGCCACCGAAACAGACGGGCGATCCGCCGAGCGGTGCGCCGATTGAATCGGGTTCGACGGGATCGGGCATGAACGAGCCGCGACGTGGAGGCAATTCTGGCGCGGATGCCGGATCGAAGCCCGTGGCCCGCGGCGATATGGCTGAATCTGGTCTTGCTTCGGTATGGCGTGCGATCGAGACGACATGGCTGGGCCGGGAGCGCGCGCCGCTGGCGGAGCGCATGATCGAGGCGGATTGGCGGCCCGATCTGGCCGTCAGTTATTGCGGTCGTTGCGGCACGACGGCGGGGCCATATGAGGGCGGCGCGGACGGCTGCACGACCTGCCGCGGGCAGCGATTGGCGTGGGATCGGGCGGTGCGGCTGGGCGAGTATCGCGGCCTGGTGCGTGAGACCGTCCACGAGATCAAGTTCACGCGCTGGCGGCGGCTTGCGGCCGAGATGGGCGGTCTGCTAGGCACGGCATTGCTCAAACGGTTTGAGATTGAGGGCGTTGATCCGAGCCGCGCGGTGCTGGTGCCGGTGCCGACGTCGTTCGTCGCGCGAATCTCGCGGGGGATTGACCACACGCTGGCGATCGCGCGAGGAATGGCGGATGAAACGGGGATGCCGATCGCAGCGGTACTGGTCCGGAGGCATCGGCGTTCGCAGACGGATGTGCCGGCGAGCCAGCGCTGGGCCAATGTAGCGGGGGCGATGCGGTGCGAGAGCACGGCGGAACTGTCGGGGAAGGTGGTGGTGATCGTCGACGACATCCGGACAACGGGCGCAACCCTAACGGCGGCGTGGCAGGCTGTGGACAAGGCGTGGAAAAGGGGGGGTGAGGAGAGTGGGGCGGAGATGCTGGGCCGATGGGTGGCGACGCTGGCGGTGGCTCGGCGCGGGTTTGGAAGGGGTCGGGCTTGAAAAATCGCGTGAGAGAATGGGCTGCGGGGCTTGACCGAACGGGGGCATACGCTACACTTCCCCCTGCCAGTCGGGGAAACCCATTTGGAACGAGAGCACCGGCCAAGGGGAGGCCCGACGCCGGAGCAATGCTGTCGTCATCTTTGACAAGTGAACAGTTGGGATTCTCTCGAGAACGTGAGCCGATCGCAGCGCCTACACGGCGTGCTCCAAGCCTGGAGCGGCGATTGGCCTCAGGTCCGAAAGGACCACGGTTCCGTCGGGGTTCACAGCCCGTCGGAGTTGGCATTCTCGTGTACTCCTGGATCACGTCAAACTGATCCGGGAGACGAAAGTCAGCGAAATAACCGCATGATTTGCCATCATGCGGGCTCCTCGTCCGAGGCCAGAAGCCTTGGGGCAGAGGAGAGACCGGCCCCGAAACGCCCTGGAAACAGGCACGTCGGGGCGATACAGGCAAACCTTCGTTGAAGCAAACTCGGGGACCCCCGTCCTCGGGTGCAATGAAAAACAACTGAAGAGTTTGATCCTGGCTCAGATTGAACGCTGGCGGCGTGGTTAAAGCATGCAAGTCGAACGCACCCGCAAGGGTGAGTGGCGAAAGGGTCAGTAATAACATCGAACGTACCCCGAGGTGTGGGATAGGCATGGGAAACTGTGCGTAATACCACATGATCTCTCCGGAGCAAAGGTTTACCGCCTTGGGCTCGGCGATGTTCCTATCAGCTAGTTGGCGGGGTAACGGCCCACCAAGGCGATGACGGGTAGCCGGTGTGAGAGCACGACCGGCGACATCGGGACTGAGACACTGCCCGGACTCCTACGGGAGGCTGCAGCGACGAATCTTCCGCAATGGGCGCAAGCCTGACGGAGCGACGCCGCGTGTGGGATGAAGCGCCTACGGCGTGTAAACCACTGTCAGGGGGTAGAACCAACGATCACCCCCAGAGGAAGAGACGGCTAACCCTGTGCCAGCAGCCGCGGTAAGACAGGGGTCTCAAGCGTTAGTCGGAATCACTGGGCTTAAAGGGTGCGTAGGCGGACCACCAAGTGCTTCGTGAAATCCCCCGGCTCAACCGGGGAACAGCGGGGCATACTGGTGGTCTCGAGGCAGGTAAGGGCGGGCGGAACTGTAGGTGGAGCGGTGAAATGCGTAGATATCTACAGGAACGCCGATGGTGAAGACGGCCCGCTGGGCCTGTCCTGACGCTGAGGCACGAAAGCGTGGGGAGCAAACAGGATTAGATACCCTGGTAGTCCACGCCGTAAACGATGCTCGCTAGATCGGGGTGGCTCTGACGCCGGCTCGGTCGAAGCAAAAGCGATAAGCGAGCCGCCTGGGGAGTACGGTCGCAAGGCTAAAACTCAAAGGAATTGACGGGGGCTCACACAAGCGGTGGAGCATGTTGCTTAATTCGAGGCAACGCGAAGAACCTTACCTGGGTTTGACATGGTCGGATTAACTCCTGGAAACAGGAGCCACGCCCGCAAGGGTGGAACGATCACAGGTGCTGCATGGCTGTCGTCAGCTCGTGCTGTGAAGTGTCGGGTTAAGTCCCTTAACGAGCGCAACCCCTGTCGTTAGTTGCTCGGCGAAAGCCAGTACTCTAGCGAGACTGCCGGTGTCAAACCGGAGGAAGGTGGGGATGACGTCAAGTCCTCATGGCCCTTACATCCAGGGTTGCAAACGTGCTACAATGGCGCGCACAAAGCGACGCGAGGCCGCGAGGCGGAGCAAATCGCAAAAAACGCGCCCCAGTTCGGATTGCAGGCTGCAACTCGCCTGCATGAAGTCGGAATCGCTAGTAATCGGGGATCAGCTACGCCCCGGTGAATAAGTTCCTGAGCCTTGTACACACCGCCCGTCAAGTCATGGGAGCCGGTAGCGCCCGAAGCCGCCACACCACTGTGGTGTCCACGGCAAGATCGGTGACTGGGACTAAGTCGTAACAAGGTAGCCGTAGGAGAACCTGCGGCTGGATCACCTCCTTTCTAAGGGATTTCCTTAGGCCGGGTTTGGCACTCCCCTCGGGGT
>JBJXFQ010000014.1:0-35155 GCA_046155605.1 Phycisphaerales bacterium | reverse complement strand
GGTGCGCGGGGCGCGTCGCTGCGAGTGACTGATCCCGTCCGTTGTTATGATAATCACGACAGAGTTCCTGCCGCGCGGCACTGTGACAGGCGATCGCGCGGCTTATGCGGGGTCAGGTGAGGGGACGGGCGCGGCGCGCACTTGGTGTGATGGCGTCGGTGATCTCGGACGTGTTGGTCGTGGCGGCTGCGTTGGCGTCAGCAGGCGTGGTCTCGCGCTTCGCCCTGTCAATAAACGCGATCAAGTCGCGCATGTCGTAGAGCACGCGGCGGCCGAGCCTGACGAAGGGAATCTTGCCGTCGTGCGTCCACTGCCAGAGCGCACGGGGGGACATCGAGAGCATCACCGCAGCCGTCGCGGAGTTCACGAGCAGCTTGCCCGCACCCGTGACCTCGGAACCAAGGTTCGGGGCACGCTCATGCCGCATGGCCAGCCCCCCTTCGGCTCGCGTCCTTTGCGGCGAGTTCGTGGCGAACCATTTCCAACGCCGAACGCTGGTAAAGGCGCAGCGTCCCCGCCCGGGCGAACGGTTGGATATTGGAGCGTGTATTAAGGATGTGGAGGACGCGATGGAGCGGCTCGTTAAGGTCTCGCGCCAACCGTCCGGTCGTCAACAGCTTCGGGATCTCGGGCATTGCGGGAATCTCCGGCGGGGAAGTGAGTCCCCATCAGAGCCGCCATTCACGCAATTCTCTGAATTAGCCCTATTTCCGGCCTCTTTGTGCGCCGTGAACGTTCATGAACAGTCGTGAACAGACCGAGGTGGCCGGAGCGACGGCGTGATCGAGGGTTTTTCGGAGTCAATGCTTTCCAAGATCACCGTGAGTAGCTCGTGGCGATCGTCAGCAGGTGCGGCAGCGAGCTTGTCACACACCTGATCCCGATCCCGTTGGTTCAATCCAAGAATTCTGCACTTGGCGTATTCGGAGGCGCGGCCCATGAGCAGGGAGAGCATGGCCTCGCGAATCGCGGTCGGTTCGGCACTCTCAACTGCCGCGCTGGGATCAGCCTCGTGTTCGTCGGCGAGGAAAGCAGGCTCCAATCCCACGGGCGGGGTGATGGTGCGGGTTTCGGCCGCCGCGATGTCCGCCTCGTCTCGAAAGGCCCGAAGTTCCTCGCTCTGCTTTAGAGCATTGGTCAGCACTGACGGCAGGCAGTTCGCGATCCTCGCCATGTCGTTGTGTTGCGTCCAACGCCCGCCCCTTCTGAGGTGCTCCAGCAGGAACTCTGTCGCTTCTCGGTACCCGCGGCGCTGGGGCTTGGACTCCACTTCTGCCAGCGTGCTTGATTCGTCGGCCCGGGAGGTCTCGGGCGATGGCTTCACGGCAGGAAGATCATGAGGTGGTGTCGCCGAGCGTGTGGCTGAAACGACCTCAGCTCGAAGCGCCGCGAGGTCCGCCGCCAGCTTTACGAGCAGTTCGGTGGGCATCGCGATCGGCTCTCCCGCCCCGTTCGAGGGCATCGGCACGCCGAGCCCCCGTTGCTCCATCACGACGCCGAGCCGATCTCGCTCCGCCGCGAACCAATCTCTCAGCTCCGTCATCTTGGCGATCTGGTCATCAACGACGAAATCGGGCCCGTCCAGCGCTCGGTTGAGCCGGCAGAACACGTCCTCCGCCTCTTCGACCTTGATTCCAATCTCGGTCGCGTTCACGGAGGTGCCGGGCGCCAAGGCCGCGTCGAGAACCTCGCCGCCCTTCGCCGCGAGCGCATCGCGCGCCTCCTTATAGAATTGCTGTCCCGACTGTAACAGACCGCGCAGGAGGCCGATACTCTCGGCAGACTCGCTGTCAGGAAGTGGTTCGTCAGCCCGTTGGTGCGCCATGAGCGGATCAAACTGCGCCAGCACGTTCTGCCGGTCGATCCACGCCTTTCGCTTTCTCTTCCGCCGCTCATACATATCCCGGAACGCCTCGACGTTGAAGCACGCTTGGTGCAGGCCGTTGAGGGCGTGGAGAAGGCGAATGCTTGGATGCTCCAGGAGATCGGAAGAGGTCGGTGGATCTTTCGGTTTCTCCATAGCCAGCAGCGTATGAGGTGGTGGCGAGACTGCCCATGGCGCATCCAATCGTCCCAGAACGGTTCGGTTCGATTGCGGCCACCGAACGCAACCCCCCGTCAACCAGAACACCGTGTCAACCGGGAGAGTGGGGCGGTTTGAGAGCGTCAAGAGAGGCTTGGGGGGCGTTTGGCCTCCCAGCAGCCGCAACCCTCCCAAACTGGAGAGCGCGGACCCGTGCGAGAGTGCGTTCGCGGCCCTAGATCAAGGCCAAATCCGCGAGCGCCGTTTGCTCTCTTGGCGGGGTATTCCGTCAACCGCTGGAAGCCCGCCCTCCGCGCCGCAAAGCCAAACTCCCCGAGAGCAACCCTCTTCGGAGGGTTAGGAGCTGTCGTACGAGAGCTACCGACCGAAGGGGTTCAAACATATGAGTCGGGTCCCCGCGGCGCGCGGCAACGACCAACCGCGGTTCGACGTGCCCGACGGGCTCATCCGCAACTTTGACCACGATCTGGTCTTCGCCGGGCTGGCCCGCGTCGAAAAACGCGGCGGCAAGGAAATCGTCCTCAAGACCGACGACCGCGGCCGCACCATCGACGTTCACGCCCTTCGGCACGCACCTCTGAAGGCGGGCGTCCCGCTGCGGACGGCCCAGGCCGCCATGCGCCACAGCGACCCGAGCCTGACGGCCAACGTCTACACCGACCCGAAACTCCTCGACGTTGCCGGTGCGGTGGCGAGGCTACCAAACCTGCCGCTGGTAGGCACCATCCGGCCCACCATTGCGATGGCTAGCCCTTGAAGCGCTACGCCAAGAGCATCATGTCCTTCTCGAAGTCAGCAGCGGTCTTCCAGCCCAGGTCTCTCACGACCTCAAACCCCATACCGCGCGTACAAAAATCGGTGAAGGCCGGACCCCGTTCCTTGATCAGAGTCTCGAAGCACTGCACAACGGGTGGGTGGAGTTTTCCCTCCTCCCAGTGCATGGTCTGATTCCGGGCTTGCCAGACCACTTCTTTGAGCGCCTGGCTTCCAATCTGACGCCCGTCGGGGACTTTGGAGAGAGAGCCATGCACGATCGACATTCCCTGCTTCGCGTACTGGAGCAACGATGCCGCCAGCGATGCCTCGGCGAACGCGTGGACGGCAATCTGGGCCTGGAGATCCTCGACGTCCGCCGCCTTGTGGTGCCGTTCCTTGTCCACCCCGAAGTACGTCTCGAAGTGCATGCCCGCTGCCATCGCAGCATCGTCCGCATCCTCCGCGTTCATGGCTGCGAATTGAGCCTGGTGGTACCCAACATTCGTGGCGGTGGTGAACGCTGCGACCTGCTTCTCGAGTCCTTCGAGGAGAGTCCGCTCCGCCCACACTCCGCCGATCGATACGCCAACCGCGTGCCGGATCTCCGCGAGGTACTGTGGCATGTCCATTCAGCAACGATATCTCGTTCCCCGTGCGCGGCGAAAGTGCCCCTCTTGGGCGAGGCTCAGCCGTTCGTCACCTTGCACACGCGCTTGCACAGGCGAGCGTCCGTCTAGGTCATCGCCCGCCCTAGCCTGGCAATTGGCCCCCGTCCGCCCGCTCCCGCCCGGGTCGCCAGAACTCGCGGAATCCGCAACGAATGCCCACGAAAAACCGCCGGTGGCATCCTGTGCCATCGGCGGCATCCAAAGCGGGCGAGGAGGATCGAACTCCCGACATTCAGCTTGGGAACGCCCGGGCTGCCGATCGGAATCCCCGTGAATCTGGCCACTTCCGACGCACCCCGCGTTCGCTTACACACGGGCTTGCACAAGGCCGCGCATGATGGGGATTCTCGCCCCCGCGCCCGCCCCGCCGACGTTCGCCCACGGGCGGCCCGTCCCGGCGCTTGCCCCGATCCCCGGGCGTCGGCAACCGGCGGGCCGTCGGGCCAACGTGGCGAGACGTGGGCGTCTACGCGTCTACGCATACAGAATCCGCGATGACGCCGCCGGGAGCCGGGATTCTGTAGACGTAGACGCCCGGCTGCCCCGGTGTAGGTACTTGGCGGGGGACGGTCGAACGCGATGCCTACGGTAACAGCCGCGCGGGTAAACAGAGTTTGTTTCGGTCTCGTGTGGGCGTTCCGACCTCTTGGATGAGACGTCTCCGTCTTTCTGGTGCCATTCCCGAATAGACTCAAAGAATGGGCTGGCGGTGGCGAAAAACCATCGGGCGTGGACCGTTTCGCTGGACGTTGTCCCGGCGGGGCGTCGGCTGGAGTTTCGGCATACCCGGACTCCGGTACGGGCACTCTCCGTCAGGGCGGCCCTACGTTTCAGTCGGAATCCCGGGAACGGGTCTGTATTGGATAAAGTACTTCAACGGTAGCAGTTCGGCATCCCGCCAGGGAGGGCGGCTTGGAAGAGGACACCCAATGAACCAAGAGCCCTATTCCGGATTCAAAGTCACCGAGCAGGAGTTTGCGGACAATCCAGATCCGCGTGTACCGTGCGTGCTGCTCTTGGACACTTCAGCTTCCATGTCCGGTGAGCCGATCGCGGAACTCAATTTGGGGCTACAGCAATACCGGGACGAACTCCTGATGGACAACCTCGCGTCGCGACGCGTGGAGGTCGCGATCTTCCGGTTCGGCGGTGACGTTGGGCTTGAGCGAGACTTCGTCACTGCTCGCCAGTTCGACCCCCCATCACTACAGGCGAATGGCCACACGCCAATGGCAGAGGCCATCGTGCGCGGCATCAAGCACCTTGAGGAACGAAAAGCGACGTATCAGTCGAACGGCGTCGCGTACTGCCGGCCGTGGATATTTCTGATCACAGACGGAGAACCAACGGACGGCGATGAGGCATGGCGGGTGGCTTGCGAGGCCGTCCGTCTTGGGGAACAACAGAAGAAGTTCACATTCTTCGCGGTTGGCACTGGCGCGGCCAACTACGAAAAGTTGCGGCAGTTGTCCCCGACTCGCCAACCGCTGCGACTCAAAGGCATCGCCTTCCGCGAGATGTTCCGGTGGCTCTCAAACTCGCAGACACGAGTCTCGCAATCGCAGGTCGGCACCCACATCGCGCTCCCGCCGGCAACTGGCGATGGCGGATGGGCCGATGTCCCAACCTGAGTTATGCGACCGTGGCGTGTAGCACAGGCAGCCGCACTGGGCACCAGCCACCTTGCCGACTCGGTCCCGTGCCAGGACTCGCACCTGGTGGACTTCGTGGTCGCAGGTGAGCGGGCGAAGTGGCTACTCGTCGCCGTGGCTGATGGCGCGGGCTCGGCTTCGCTGTCCCACTTGGGCTCGCGTATAGCCTGCACGACGGCGATCCTGCATCTGAAATCGAATGCCGACTCCCTCGCCAACGTCGAGAAAGCGGTGGAGTGCATCCGGCAGTGCTTCGCCGCCGCGCTGCGCGAAGTCGAGGATCTCGCCCAGCGGGAGGGGGCTTCCCTGCGGGAGTTTGCGACGACGTTGCAAGTTGCTGCCATTGGGGATCAGCATTCCGTCTTCGGACAGGTGGGAGATGGCGCAATCGTCTGGGGAGAGCCGGGCGAACTTCGCGTGGCGCATTGGCCCGACCAAGCGGCGCTCAACCTGACGGACTTCATCACCAGCGCCCCGCTTTCGGAAACACTGCAGATCGCCATCGCGCCTTCCGCAATCCGCCGCGTCGCGTGCATGACCGATGGACTTGCTCCGTTGCTGCTCGACTTTCGCACGAAGGGCCCTCATGGTCCGGCGTTCGAACGACTGTTCGCCACATGTACAGCCGCGCCCGACCCGTCGGACCTGTCGGAAGACCTCGCAAAGTTCCTGGACTCACCACAGGTAAACCACCGCACCGATGACGACAAGACGCTCGTGCTCGCCGTGCGCGACGAGGAGGATGCCGCGTGACTCTGGCTCGCCTGAGCAGCGGGCAGGAACTCTCCCTTGGCCGCAAGCTCGCGGAGGGCGGCGAGGGAAGAATCCACGAACTCAACGGCACTGGCGATCGCCTTGTGAAGTTGTACCACAAGCCCGTGGACGACCTGCGGCACCGCAAGTTGGTCGCGATGGCGCAGATTCGCACTGCTGCGCTCGAAGCAGTCGCCGCCTGGCCGATCGACGTCGCATATGACGCACATGAGGACTGCATCGGCTTTGTGATGCCTCGCATCAGCGGCCCGGGCATCATCGACAAGCTCTCGCACCCCGCAGAGCAGCGCATCGCGTTCCCAACGATCGACTACGGGTTCCTCGTACATGTGGCGATGAACCTGATGCGTGCTGCTTCGACTTTGCATGCTTCCGGCTGCGTAATCGGAGACGTGAACGAGAGCAACGTCTACATCCTAAACGATGGCACGGTACGGTTCATCGACGTTGACTCCTTCCAGGTGCAGCACAATGGCGACGTGTTCCCGTGTAATGTCGGCACCCCGATCTATACCCCACCTGAGTTGCAGGGCGCGACCTTCCGCGACGTGACGCGAACGCCCATCCACGACACCTTTGGGCTCTCGGTGCTTGTCTTCCAGCTTCTTGTGCAAGGCTGTCACCCCTTCGCAGGCGTACCTCGCGACGGCCGAGGGCGCACGATCGAGGAAGCGATTCGAGAAGGTCTATACGCCCACTCGGTTCACCGGCGGGACCGAGTGTCGCCACCACCCGATCGCCTTCCGTTGTCAGCGCTCGGCGAAGTGGCCGACTTGTTCGAGCGATCATTCTTGGGATGCCAACGCCCGACGGCGGTAGAGTGGATGTATGCGCTCGACCGTACTCGCAGTAGACTCCGCCGCTGTGCAAAGAACCCTCGGCACAGCTTCGTGCATGACTGCGGCGCGTGCCCGCTTTGCCGACTCCCCCGCGACCCGTTCCCGCACTACGGTGAAGACGAATCACGCCCGATCGATCTGGGCGGACTCTCGATCGGCGACTTGATTCGCCAGGCCGGGCAACTACCCACGCTTCGGCCCCTTGCAGAGCGGTGCGGCGAGCCCGACATTCTCGCTTACGAGCGCTCCGTACCGACGACCCCGCCGAGTCTGCCAACGGCTGCATCGCCGATTCCGCATTCCAAGCGGGACTCAAGCCTCGGTACATCGGGCGGGTGGTCCCTCTTCATTGGGTTCGCGCTGCTCTTCATCTTCCCGCCTGCCGGCATCGGTGGCATCATTCTCGGAGTGATACTGCTCGCCGTAGCGAGCTCGCAAGCGAACGCAGAAGCAAGGGCCCGTGCCGAGGCTCTTGCCCGAGCCGAAGCCGATCTCAAGGCGCGGCAGGACGCGGCCAAACAGGCATACGAACCACTTCGCCAAGCCGCTCTGGTGGCGATTGAGAAGTTGGGGCCGATTGAGGCGCGGGCACGGGAAGTAGATCATTCAGCGAGCGCAGCGCTGCAGCCGATGGCGAAGGCAACCGCGGAAGCGCGCGAGTGGTTGTCGAGCGCTGACCATCGGCTGCAGGCCGAACTCCGGAGCGCTGACGATGCCTACCGAAAGCAACGGCTCACCGAGTACCTAGAACGGCAGATCATCGCCCATGCCTCCATCCCAGACATCGGAACTTCGCGGAAAGCTGTGCTCGCATCATTCGGTGTCGAAACCGCTGCGGACGTGGAGCGGCGTGCGATCCAGCGCATCGCCGGCTTCGGACCACACCTGACCGATCGCCTGTTGTCGTGGCGGCGCGGATGCGAGCAGAAGTTCTCCCCTCGTGGCGAGGTGAAGGCGCCCCCCGACTGGTTGCAGCGCATCCGGCAGCAGCACAACGCCGCAGTGGCAACCAACGCCACCCGACTCCGAGGTGTACTTGCGGAGTATCGTGGTGTTCACTCTTCCTACGACAGACAACTTGCCACAGCCGCAGTTGAGTTGGACCGGGCTCGCCGCGAAGCTAGGGCTGCCCTGCACGCCGCCAAAGCCGTGTAAAACAACACAACTGTGTCGGCACCCGTTCGTATCCTTATCAGACATTGACATCAGTGAGGCTGCAGCATGTGGATCATCGCCGTCATCATCGCCGCCGTCGTTTTGTGGCTGATCTTGCGCACCGCAGGCAAGAGGTCAAAGGCGGCGAAGCGAGACGACCCGGCCCCGTCGCCACGGGCTACTCCCCGTCCGCTCACTGATGTCCCCGCTGTCCGGGCATCGTCGCGCCGGCACTCCCCACCTGAGACTGCCAGCATGAAATGACACGGCAAGGGAACGACGCTTGACGTGGCCGGGATTCGGCTGCGTGATCCCCACGTGTACGCATCCGACGGCAAGCGGGCCAGCTACGACTGGGCCACCGACCCGTCAGAGATCCTCCTGAATGCCGAGGTTCGGCGTCCGCGCGGCATCGCGCCAGACATGGGGTACTGGCCGTGGTACTCCCGCATCGAGCCTGAACACCGGTTCCTCTACCTCGATTGGCTCGCGAGCGGCAAGACCACTCTCCCACCGGCCGAGGGTCTGCTGTTCCTCTACTTCTATGGCATCGAACGGCGACTGCTTGTAGACCAGCAGGACAAGGAATGGGCGCTCAGGGAGATCGTTCGGCTTCGAAAGCTCGATGAGCCAAGAAAAGGCACCCGCGACGGAAGGTCATTCAGGCTCTATTCGTCTGCACTGCTGTGGTATGAGGTTGCGCGGGCACCAGAACTCTTCAACGCGCGGGCATTCGATACCGTTTGCGAGCTCACGGAGACATGGAACGAGGCGACGATGCCTGCACCGCTCTCCTGGCTCGCGCTGCACAACCGTCCGCTATCCAGTGATCTCGCGCTGCGGGTCGCCAGACTCAACCCCAGGTCGGTCCAAAGCGTTGTGACCAAGCGCGTGAGCGAGCAGTTTGGCGATCTGTTCCGAAAGCGATACACCGAGAAGTTCGGAGCGGGACTTGATCTGAAGGTTTCGAAGCGCCCTCGTCGTCACACATACCGTCCCGCCAGCGGCGGGCTCGAGGAGGCTGCATGCACGATCGGCGATCCGACAGGGATTCCGAGCCAGTTTGAACCTCTGGCCGACTTGTGGAATCAGTGTGTGGAGGACCTGCGCGGGCTGTCGCGGGTTGCCACAGGCGTCGATGGCGTGCTGACCGTGCAGGCATGGGAGGCGATGCCGGTCGAACTCCGAGAGGGCGTTGACCATCCCCTGGCTCACGCCATTCAGAGCGTCGTTGCGAGCGCTCGCCAGAGCGACGCCAACGATCATCAACACGCGACACTCGTCTCAGCCGGCGCGCTTTGTGCGGCGATCGGGGTCGAGCAGCGACCGAAACTAACTGCGTCGCAGAGTCGCCGCGTGGCGGACACCATTCAACATGCCGGGTTTGCGATCGAACCGGACACGCGAATGACCGCTCGCGCCTATGCGTGGGATGACTGCGTCGCGGTGTTCCTGCCGAGCGATACCGCACACTCCGATCGATCACGGTACCTCGGCGCGGCGTGCTTCCTGCAACTCGGGCTGACCATTGCGGAAGCTGATGGCGTTGTCGATCCGGAGGAGTTGCGACGCTTGTCCGACAACATCGATGCCGTGTTTCAACTCCCCGCCAGCGAGATGCAGCGCCTTAACGCCTTGCGCGCCGTTCTACTGGCGTCCGGTGCCGACCTGGGCGCGGTGTCCAAACGCCTCGAGACACTGCTCGCGCCAGACGCGCGGCGGCAGGCGGGCCGTCTGCTGGTCGCAATCGCGGCGGCGAGCGGCAACATCGATCGCAAGGAGCTCACGGCGCTTCGTAGGTGCTTCAGAGCACTGGCCCTGCCCCCCGAACAGCTCGATGAGACCGTCGCCCAGATCCTACCGCAGGCGGGTACCGACTTCGTCACGGTTGCTGCCGGCCAGCCCGGCGTGGGTGGGGAGCCAATCCCGCCTCAAAACGCGCTCCGACTGAATCGAGAAGCCATCAGCGCCATACTGGCCGAAACGCGCGAGGTCGCGACCCTCTTGGCCACGGCTATGAGCGAGGAGACGGAAAACGAGCGACCCGCGTCCGGGGTCACGGCCGCCATTGTCACCGCTGAGCGAGTTTCCGCTGAGCCCATGACGTCCCCCGCTGGTGCTGCTGTAAATCCTGGCTTGCCAGCCAGATACGCTCCCTTCCTGACTGCGCTGCGGGTCCGACCCAGGTGGAATCGAGAAGAAGCTGTCGCCTTGGCTCGCGAGCACCGCGTGATGCTGGACGGCGTGATTGAGGCAATCAACGAGTGGGCCCTTGAATCCGGCGGGACTCCCTTGGTCGATGAAGTCGATGGCGTGCTGCTCGTCGACCTCAGGCCACGATAAACTACGCCATGTCCATCCCGATTCGCGAGAAAGAACGGTCTGCGATTCTGAGTTCCCTCGGAGCGGGGGTCGTGCCGTCAATCGGCCTTCAGCACGTCCAGGTCGGACGGAAGGCCGAGGTGAACGCGCTGCTCTCGGATCTCCAGCGGGTTGAAGGTGGCGGCGCGGCGGTCCGCTTCGTGATCGGCCGATTCGGAGCGGGCAAGAGCTTTTTCATAAACCTGATTCAAACCGTGGCGCTCGAGCGTCGGCATGTCGTTGTTCGTGCCGACATCACGACCGACAGACGGCTCAACGGTTCGGGAGGCGTCGCCCGCGCCCTCTATGCCGAACTGATGAAGAACATGGCGACGCGCTCAAAGCCCGAGGGCGGCGCGATGGGGAGTCTTGTCGAGCGATGGGTCTCGGAAGTAGCCCACGAAGTGACCGGCCGCGGTGGCACGGACGACGAAGTCCATCGCACCATCGCCGATCGCCTGAAACCACTCCAAGAACTGGTCAGCGGTTACGACTTTGCCGCCGTGCTGTCGGCCTACTACCGTGGCTTCTCAGAGCACAAGCCAGAATTGCAAACCGCGGCGATCCGTTGGCTGCGTGCCGAATACTCGACCAAGACTGAGGCCCGTCAAGATCTGGGCGTCCGCTCGATCATTGATGATGACTCCTTTTACGACTATCTGAAGCTCATGGCTGCCTTTGTGCGCATCGCGGGCTATAAGGGCCTGCTCGTCTGCCTGGACGAACTCGTAGTGCTTTCGCATCGCCTCAACAACAGGCAGGCGAGAGATCGCAACTACGAAGCTATCTTGCGCATTCTTAATGATTGCCTGCAGGGCGGCGTCGAGGGGCTCGCCGTCATCTTTGCCGCCACAGATGACTGCATGACAGACAAACGCCGAGGCCTTTTCAGCTACGAGGCGTTGGCCACGCGGCTCGCGACCAACCGCTTTGCGAGTGAACAACTGGTGGACCTCTCCGGCCCGGTCATCCGCCTCGCCAATTTGACGCCCGAGGACTGTTTCGTGCTTCTCCACAACATTCGGCGAGTCTTTGCACGCGCCCAGAGCGAGGAGACCGTCTTGCCAGAGGACGGCATCGTCGCATACCTTGAAAGCTGTCAGAAGCGCATGGGAGCAGCCTACTTCCAAACCCCCCGAGAGACTATCAAGGATTTCGTCGGTCTTTTGAACGTGCTCGAACAGAACCCCGGCACCGACTGGCGGCAGTTGGTCGCGGCAATCAGCACGACTGCGCCACAAACCCCAGACACTCACCCGGTACTTGATGAGGCCGCGGCTCCGGTGGCGGCCGCCCCCCCATCAGCGCCAGAAACCGGCAAAGCCCCGTCGAATCGGTCGGCACAGGACGATGACCTGACGTCCTTCCGGATGTAGAGAACGGACTGTCCATGACGTTGTCGCCGCTTGATGCCGAGCCGCATGCATTCACCCTACTTGCGGCGGGGGTGCAACGTCAGCTCTACTCAATGGGCTGGCTGGAGCTTCGGGCAATTCAAGCCAAAGCGATCCGAGCCTACGTCGCGACCGACGCCGACCTGCTCATCATGGCGGAGACTGCCGGAGGCAAAACAGAGGCGGCATTCCTTCCCGTGCTATCCGCCATTTCAGCCGAGCCGATCGGATCGGTCCGAGCGATGTATGTCGGTCCACTGAAGGCTTTGATCAATGACCAGTTCGGCCGCCTTGAAGATCTGTGTACGCACCTCGACGTCAATGTGCATCGTTGGCATGGCGATGTGTCGGCAAGCCAGAAGGCCGCGCTGGTCAAGGAGCCCAGCGGCGTTCTTCTCATCACGCCCGAGTCGCTCGAGTCACTGCTGATCAATCGTACTCGCCACCTCGGGGACCTGTTCGGAGGCCTGCGGGCGGTCGTGATCGATGAGGTCCACGCGTTTCTCTCCGGAGAGCGAGGGCTTCACCTCGCGAGCCTCCTCTCGCGTGTCAGGCGGTATGTGCGGCAGGATCAGCGAAGGCCGCGAATGCTCGGGTTGTCGGCCACCGTTGGCGACCCGTCGGCGGCACAGCGCTACCTCAACCCGTCCGATCCACGCCATGTCAGCATCATCACTGATGACGGGCCCGGAAAGGAGATCAAGTTTCGCATCCACGGCTATGTTAAGGACACGGACGGCGACGAAGGTGCCGAAGACCAGGTTGTGGTGGGCGCCGACCCAGCGACAGCGCCGGACGCCGACTTGGTGACGATGCAACGCATCGCTCAGGATCTTGCCGAGCATTGCCGTACACACAGCAACCTTGTGTTCGCCAATGCGAAGGGAGACATCGAGTTGTACGCAGACATGGCCAACGAGTGCTGTCGGAATGATGGTCTCCCAGAATCGTTTCTCGTTCACCACGGCTCGCTGGCGAAAGAGGTACGAGAGGACACGGAAGCCACCATGAAGGGCGGCCGGGCGATGACGACGGTCTGCTCGAGCACCCTCGAAATGGGAATCGACATCGGCTCTGTCTGGATGGTGGGGCAGATCGGTGCGCCTTGGTCTGTCGCTTCCTTCAAGCAGCGATTGGGGAGGAGTGGACGCAAAGACGGTGAGCCGCGCCGTCTGCGTGGGTATGTGATTTGCGAGGATCGCACCAACGAGAAGGACCCGCTGTCGCAGCTTCCACTGGAGCTCCTTCAGACTGTCGCCATCTGCGAGCTCATGCTCCGGCAATGGGTTGAGCCGCCCGCGCCTTCGGCAATAGATCTGAGCACTCTTGCGCACCAGATGATCAGCACGGTTGCCGAGACGGGCGCGATCGACGCATCGAGCCTGCAGCAGCGGCTCTGTCATGATGGCCCGTTTGTGCACTTTGACAAGCCGATGTTCGCCGCCGTGCTCCGAAACCTTGGTGCCGTGGACGTATTGGAACAGGGACCTGATGGCAGCCTCATCCTCGGCCTTGAGGGAGAGCGACTTCGGGCACAGAAGGACTTCTACGCAGCGTTTGCTAGCCGCATCGAGTTCACGATTATCGCCGGCGATCGCACTCTGGGATCGCTCCCAATCGATACGGTACCAAAAGTTGGGGAGCACTTAGTGTTCGCTGCGCGGCGCTGGCAAGTCATCGATGTCGACGCCGCCCGAATGAGTCTGTATGTGACACCCGCAAAGCGTCGACAGCGTCCGGTCTTCACTGGCGGCTTGGGTGACATTCACCCGAAGATCCGGGACGAGATGCTCGCTGTGCTCGCTGGCCAGACGACCTATCCATACCTTGACCAGACGTCAGCTGAGGCTCTGGATCTAGCGCGTCACACAGCCCGTACTCGAGGCCTCGGCCGACGTGCCCTAATCGATCTGACATCGGATCGCTGTCTGTGGTTGACCTGGACTGGGACGCGGCAGCATCGAACGTGCCTCGCACTATTGAGCTGGGCTGGCGTAGAAGCGATCGATCGGCAGGTAGCTATCGAAGGCCGTGCCAGCGTGGGAGACGTGCGACGAATCTTGACGGACGCAGTTAAGTCACCGCCTGCCCTCCGAGACCTCGCGCAGATGATTGCTCCGAAGCAGTTCAGAAAGTTCGACTATCTGTTCGCTGAAGATCTGCTCAATGAGTCCATCGCCGCAGACAGACTGGATGAACGCTGGATGGACGTTGTCGCGGCTGTCGCGAGTGACTGAAATGCGCTGCGGACTGGCCTGGACGGTGGCAACGCACTGGATGCGACGCGTCAAGCCGTCGTGAATTTGAAGTCTTGCGTGCGAGATGACCAGTGGGGACTCTGCGCGCCTCGGGGCGTTCGATCGCCAGAGTTTCTGGGCAGATGGTCCCTCGGCTGCATAGGGAACTACCAGAGGGGTGTGCGATGACTCGCACTGACCCAGCCACCCCAGCTGGAATCGGCACGGGCGTGGCGGACAGGGAGCCGCCGGACGGCGTATGTAGCCGGGAGACTCGGCTTGCAGTTTTCCAGCACAGCGTCCGCGAACTGGCGCGGCTCTCGGTATCAATGTTCGCACGGTTGTGGCGAATGGTTCAGTGGGGCGAGAACCGCGCCGATCGGGCTCGGCGAGCGGATTGTGCGCTAGCGGATTATCCCCACCTCCTCCCCGCAATCGCCTCCACCACCGCCACCGGCGCGATGTGGTCCAGGTAGCGGGCGGTAGTGGCGATAGAGCGGTGGCCGAGTTGCTTGCTGATCAGCCCGATGTCCAGACCCTCGGTCCGCAGCTGGGCGGCATGGGTATGGCGCAGTCCGTGGGCGTGGACGCGCTTCTCGATCCCGGCGCGGCGGGCGAGGCGTGGGAGGAGCACGCGGACGTACGCCTCGGTGAGGCGGCCCCCACGAAGGGTGCAGAACACGGGCGCGAGGCCGGTCGCCCCGTGGCACGCCCGCACGTCGAGCCAGCGGGCGACGACCGCCGCGGCACCGCCGTCCAAGCCCGACACCCGCGACGACCCGCCTTTCCCCCACAGCACGCGAACTGCGCCGGCGGCGAGGTCGAGGTCCTTGGGCCGCAGCTCCAGCGCCTCGCGGATGCGGAGGCCGGCGCGGTATAGCAGCGCAATAAGCGCGCGATTCCTAAGACCAGTGGCCGATCCGCCGCAGGCGTTCATCAGCGCCCGAACCTCGGCGTCGGTCAGCACCTCGGGCGGAAGGCGGCGGCGGGGCTTGCGGCGGCTCGATCCCCCCTGAACAGGGTGGGTGCCGGGGTACCGACGCGGGATGGTGGCGAGCATGGCGCGGCTCCAACCCCCCGTGCACACTTACCTCAAGGTCGCTCATTGATCAAGGCGAGTTTATTGATTGAGCGCTGGCACCCCGCGCTGTGTCGGGTCACTCCGGAAGTTCATTCCCGCTGGTTGCCGGCACCGCTCTGGCAACCGGGTTCAAAGGAATCGTCTTGGTGTAGTACCACAAGAGCGCCTCGACGCGGTTGTTGGCCAGCGTGTTGACGCCCCACCCCGAGACCCAGATCTGCTGCCCGATCTTCTCCACCCCGGTGGCGAACGTGTCTGAGAACCCCGGGACCATCGCGCCAAGATTCACATACGAGTTTGGCGTGCCGAACCAGATCGCGGCCGCATACGGCCCATTCAGCGCGGCTTGAACCCAGCCTGCCTGAGCGCCGTTGCCCGCCGCGAGCGCCGCTGACGCGTACATGTTCGCAGGATGCAGGCTGATGCCGTTGGGTGTCCCGTTCCACAGGTAGGCTCGAAGCGGAGAGGCGGGGAATTCGACGCGGCCGACCTGCTGCGTGCCGTAGCACGCACACAGGATCGAGTTCAAGCTGCCCGGCGGGCTGAGGTCGATCGCGTTGTTCGCGGCATCCCAAAGCATCGCGTGGGATACGGGGCCGGACATGTAGGCCATTCCCACCTTGATCTGGCCATGCACGCCCAGGGCCTCGGACCCCATGAATCCTGTTGGATGGAGGTTGATCCATGTATTGGTGGCGGTCCAGAGTGCCGCCTTGTCGTCAACTCCGCCAACCTTGAGTCCGCCATCGATGGCCGAAATCTCCGACATTCCCGCGCCCAGCGGATGGAGATTCACAGCGTTCGCCGGGCCAACTCCGTTATTTGTCCAGAGCATCGCCCGCTGGCCTGGCAGGAACTGATATCCGACATATTGCACACCATCGACGCCTTGCGCGATGCTGCCTCCGTTAGAGAACAGGGCGGAAGCAGATGCGGCCGTACCCGCCCAGCGTGTGGCGACCCACCCCGCGGACTCATCGCCCTGGTACCAGACCTTTCCCGCCTGCTTCCCGCCGCGGGTGGCCTCCGCAAAGGAACTGATCGCCCCGGGATGATTCGGGTGGAGCTTGATCACCGTCCAACCGGCGTGCGCACTGCCGACGACTGCGCCCATTCCCGCCACCAGCGCCGCGGCGATCCCACCAAGGTTGTGGCGCCGCTCCGAAGGCGCATTGGCGACGCCGCACCGAGTCGGCATCGAAGCGTTGGCGCGCCGCATGCCGGACGATTTCAATCGCAGGCCGCGCTGCGAGAGTCGTGGGGTGGTGGGTTGCTCGACTTGGATGTATTGCATGGCATCGTCTCCAGGTGCGCCCCACCCTACCGGGGCGGGCCTCGTACACATCCCGACTGCGACGGAGGCCGGCTCACCCGACAGCGTGGGCTCCTGCTGGTTCATTAAGATTTGGCGATTCCAAGAGAGATCGCGGTGGCAAGAAGGAGCCGTCTCGAACCCCGGCGTCCACCGTTTCCGAAAGGCAGCAGTACAGTCAAGACGAACCCGTCGCACCCAGACGCGTCTGGTCGCAAGAGGTCGCAACGGGTCGCGTCGTCCTGGCCTCGGGCCGCGCGGGGGAAGGGCAAAAAGCCTGACATTTACCGGCATCCGCTGACATGAGCGGGGGGCCAAATGACTGCCATCCAGCGCCGTCTGGCGCAGCGCCTCCCCCTCAAAAGTCTGCCAAAGTACGCCATTCTCTGCCACGGGAACCTGCCAACAGGCGCAATCCGGCGCAACGCACACCCTTGCCCGGGCCTCATCCCGCCTACGGCTTTGCACGAAAGCGCAGCTAGCAAGAGTCGAACACTCACTCGTTCAGCTTGACGAGCTGCGTGCGTGCCCACTCGCGCCATCGGAGCGAGTCCCCGCTGAGGGCGATGTCTTCGAGGCGGGCCTGGGTTTGGTCGTCGGGCTTGTTGGTGCGGAGCTGGAGGCGGGTCAGGGCCTGGATTGCTGGCATGTAGTCGGGGTAGGCGTCGAGGGCGGATTGGTATGTGGCGAGGGCGTCGCTGCTGCGGCCGGCGCGTTCGAGCGTGAGCGCGAGGTTCATACGCGGGTCGGGGTGGCCGGGAAGGAGCTTTTTGGCCCACTCGAACTCAGAGGATGCCTCATAGAGCTTGCCTTGCTTGAGATACAAGACTCCGAGGTTGTTGTGTGCGGGGCCGTGGTAGAGGTCGGCGGTAAGGGCGTCACGGAGGAGCTTCTCAGCCTTGGCCGGATTTGAGTCGATGAAACTCGCGGCCTCTTGCGTGAGCGACTGGGCCTTGATCGAGTCGCGGGCGGACTCGGGCTGGACGGCATAGGGACTCGATGAATGCGGGCTGGCACAAGCGGCGAGCACCACCATCGTCGTCAGCAGCGATGTGCCATGGATGAGTCTCACGGTGAAGCTCCAGATTCTTTCACCAGCGGGGCCGCGGGCTCGATGGCGTAGACCGATTCGAGCTGGATGATCGCGCGGAGGGGAAGGTCACCGCTCGGGGCCTTGCCAATGTCGCGCGCGGACTGACTCGCTTGCGCGATTTCGATTGACATGATGGTCCAATCTGGCTCGGCGGCGCGACAGGCGTCAAGGAACCCGCCGAGCTGCGGGAGCGTGATGGGCGTGAGGACCAGCGTGGCGTGCTGGCTGCGGAATCCCGGGCCGGCGGCGGATTCGGGCTCGGGCGCGAGGCTGGCGAGCGTTGCTGCGGGAAGAGCGCACCTTGCGAGCGCGCTGGCAAGCCGCGGCTGGAGGCCGGTGGCGGGGCGATGCGCAACGGGATTAGCAGGTGCCGCGGCACGGAGGCGGACAAGCTCGTTGGCCTGCTCGGCGGTGGTCGCAAGCTCGGCGCGAGCAGCGGTGAGGTCGGCGCGGGCGTGCCCTGCCCTGCTCGTTGCTAGTGAGACGGCGGTTACGCTGGCCAGCGACGTAACTATGTATATAAGGACAGTGGCGGGTCTCATGGTAACGCCTCCGGCGGACGAAGGCGTATCGCGAGACGCACCGCCCTGTCCGCGGCGTTGAGGCGCGGCTCATCCATGGTCCAGCCGGCGGGCGCTTTGAACGCGCGGAGGAAGGCTGCCGCATCGCCGGGGATTGTGACGGCGACTGAGGCCCCGGATGGTCCAACTGTGATCGACTGCGTGCGGCACGTGGCATCCCGAGGCCACGCCGTGAGAACGGCGGCGAGCGCGAGCGAGGCGTCGGGTGCGGCGCGAGCGGCGGGCTTTGCCGCACGGAGCGACGCAAGCTCGGTTGCCATTGATGCTGAGGTTCCATCGGGCACGGCGCGGCCGACGAGTGCGATCGTCGCTTGCCGAGTTTCGCTCGCGAGTGCGTCACTGCGTTCCGCACGGCGAAGAAGGCCGAGCGAGATCAATGCAGCACACATCACAAGGCTCGCGGCCGCAATCGTGTGGGTACGACCACGCGCGGCGCGGACTGGCACGGGCTCGAACTCGCCGATCAGAAGATTGAGCGACGCGGGGTCGCACACGGATTGCGTGACGACGGAGTGGCTCGCCGCGAAGTCCGGGAGCGATTCTGGCGTGAGACTCAGCACGGGATGATCCATCATGGTGAGAGAGGCAAGCGCATCTCGCCGCGCGGCACAGACGAGAAGCGTGTCGCTCGCCAGTGGCGTGGCGACGGCGTGCAGTTCTTCGGTAGGAACCGGGAACTCATCCTCGAGCGCTGCGCGCAGGCCCACCGGAACCTCGCTGCTGCTGTCGCCTTTGCCGCGCCATCCGTGCGCAGGAAGGATCGCCCAGTAGAAGCGGCCGCAGGGCCACCGAACGTGCGGCGTGGCGCGGTGCAGCGCGTCATGCGGCGCGGAAGTCGCGTTCAGCGCAGCAATCATCGGCCGCCTCCTGGGTGAGGGTCGCGCAGTGAGAGCGTGCGCGGGCCGGCGGCGTCGCTGAGCCGCACCTCGTCGGCGCCGACGCGTTCGACGGTGCGTGTGCCCACGACATCGCCAGCGGCGACCACATACAGGCGGTCGGTATCCGGGTCGTAGAGCGTCGCGCGGTAGGTCCAGGGCGCAGCGGCGCTGGCCTCCGTGGTGTTCGCGATGGTGCTTGCCTCGGGGCCGGGCTCGCGGATGATGGCAAGGAGCTGCAGGCGGAGCGGTGGCGGAGGCGGGGCAAGGGGGGCCGCGGGCAGCGGAATGGGTGGCGGGGGATCGGCAACCCAGATGGGTGCCCGAAACGCATCCACATCGAAAGAGGCGATCCGCGGGGGAGCTTCGAAGGGTGCCGGCGTCTCGAGGGCTGGAGTCTCGATGTGCGGCCAATCGAGCGGCGCGATGGCGAAGGAGAGTGAGATGATGATCGCTATGCCGCACGCCACAAGTAACCATCGCGGGAGGCGCGTCGGGCCGATGCGAGGCGGCGCGTCGCACAGGAGGGACGCCCGTGCCATCGAAGAATCGGAAGGCACGGCCGCGCTTGATGTAACAGGGGTGGTCATGGCTCGATCTCCATGACTTCGATGACGCGTGCCACCTCTTGAGCGGACGTGACGCCCTCGCGCACAAGACGGCTCGCGGCATCGCGAAGTGTGACCATGCCGGCCTGCTGCGCGGCCTCCTTGATCTCGACCGCAGAGGCGCGTCGGCCGACGAGTTCGCGGAGGGCATGGTCGAGCACGAGCAGCTCGAAGACCGCGGTGCGGCCGCGATAGCCGGTGCTCAGGCATTCGGTGCAACCCTTGCCCGAACACTCAGCGTGCAGCTTGCGGACCAGTCGTTGTGCCAGAACCGCGGAGAGCGACGAGGAGACAAGGAAGGGTTCGACCCCGAGGTCGATGAGCCGAGCGATGGCGCTGGCTGCGTCGGTAGTGTGGAGCGTCGAGAGGACGAGGTGGCCGGTGAGCGAGGCCTGCACGGCGATGCGGGCCGTTTCCTGGTCGCGGATCTCGCCGACCATGATGACGTCGGGATCCTGTCGGAGGATGTGGCGCAGGCCCGAGGCGAATGTCACGTTTTTTTTGGGATCGACCTGGGTCTGGCTGACGGCGAGGCCACCGCCAACACGCGTGCGACCGGTCTGCTGGGCGGCACTGCTTGCGCCACCCCCTTCCCCGGCGAGGTCGTACTCGACGGGGTCCTCGATCGTCATCATGTTGAGCTCGCAGCCGCGCGCGAGGCCGCCGGCGTTGGCGGCGCTCAGCCACGCGAGCGTCGTGTAGAGGGTGGTGGTCTTGCCGCTGCCGGTGGGACCGGTCGAGAGCACGATGCCGCTGGTTCGGCTGGCCTGCGCGAGATAGGCCCGCTCGACCTCGGGAGGCATGCCGAGCCCGGAGAAGCTGAGGAGGTAAGCGGAGCGCGCGGGGTCGAGGAGACGCATCACGATCCGCTCGCCGTAGGTCGAGGGGAGCGTGCTGACACGGAGGTCGGCGCGGCGACCCGTGAGCTTGCTTGTGCCCGCGTTCGCGCCGCCGATGGTCACGGTGGCTCGGCCATCCTGCGGGGCACGAGTCTCGGCGACATCGAGCCGGGCCATGACCTTGATGCGGCTGATGACGGCGGAGGCGATAGAGGAGGGCAGTTCGCGGACGGTGTGCAGGACGCCGTCGAGACGATAGCGGACGAGCGTGCGACCGCGCACGGGTTGCACATGCACGTCGCTGGCGGAGCGGAGCAGGGCCTCAAAGAGGATAAGGTCAACGAGCCGCACGGCCGGAGCCTTGCCCTGAGTGTGGAGCAGGTCGCGTTCGGTCTCTCGGAGCGCCAAGTCCAGATCGGCGTTCACGTCCGCCGAGCCCATCACCACGACACGCCCCCCGTCCCCCCCCACACTCCCCTCCACGTCACCAGGTTCTCTGCCGTCATTGTTCGATGCGGCTGCTGCATACGCCGCGTCGATCGCCGCGGCGATCGTCTCGGCGGGCTCGATAGAGGCCGTCGTTGCACGGCCCAGGCGCACGCCGACATTGAAGATGATCCAAGGCCGCGTGCTTTCGGCGATGGCGAGTCGCTCGACGCTGTCAATGCATCCGCGGCTGAGCACGAGGTGGCGACGCGCGTAGTCGTGCGGGATGAGCGTCAGGAACTCGGGCGAGGGAGCGGCGCTGGAAGCAATCACGTCGGCGGGGCTCTTCATTGCGCCGGCGATGTTCGCCTCAACTTCGCTCGCAGCAACGCTCACGCTTGTCACCCTTCTAGCGAATAATCCTCGGTTCCACCACCGGCCATCCGTCGTCGACGCCTGCCTTGGCCGCTGCGACGTCGCTCAGGTACTTGAGGTCCTCATGCCCGGTTCGGCGCAGCACGTTGGCGCGGATGAAGACGTAGAACCGCGTGCGGCTGGTGGTATTAGTCCGGCTCTTGAACGCCTCGCCCAGGATCGGGATGCTCCCCAGGCCCGGGACCTGCGACGTACCCCTGCCGTCGGTGTCGAGCTCGATGCCGCCAACGACCACCGTGTAGCCGTCGGGGATGCTCGCGGACGACTGCACGCGGTTCTCCTGCTTGGGCGGCGGGAGGTTGGCGCTGGCCGAGGCTCCAACGAACGACGAGAGTGAGATCGAGTACTCCAGGTTGAGGTGGTCGCCCCCGCCCCCACCTTCCGCGCCCCCGACAATCTGCGGTTTGAGCGAGACCTGCGTGCCCGCCTGCTGCGAGCCGCCGAAGCTCGTGGTCGTCACGGTGTTCGAGGCGTTGGTGCTCGCGTAAGGCTGGTCGAGCGTCGAGTTCAGCGTCGCCTGCTGGTTGTTGGCAACCAGCAGCCGCGGCATCGAGAGCGAGCGGCCCTTGTTAAGAGTCTGGAGCGCCCGGATGACAATCGAAAAGTCGCCAGGGCTGAGCACGAGGCCCGTGAACCCCGCGCCATTGCCAACCAGCGGCTCGCCCGCGCCCGAGCGGCCCGAGAGCCCAAAGAGGGAGGAGAGCCGGATCGAGGTGTCGCCGCTGATGACCAGCTTGTCGAGCTCGACGCCGAGGTTGAGGGCTTGCGAGTCGGAGACGCTCACCATGAGCACTTCCAGCATCACCTGCGGCTGGCGCACGTCGAGCGTGACGAGCAGGGCCTCGATCTGCGCGAGCGTGCGGGGCTGGGCCATGACGATGAGCGTGTTCGTGCCATCGTCCGTGGCGAGGCGGAGCGGGGGCTCTTGCGCTGCGTTGGTGAGTTGTGAAGCGGGCCGCGCGACCGTGCTCGATGATTGACGCGCCGAGGATTGCGTATTCGAGCCAACTGGAGAAGAGGAAGGCGATGTGGGCGCGGGGGTCGGGACTGTAAGATTGGTCGTTGCCGGGCGGGCTTCCGGCGGCGGCCAGGGCGTAGCGCCCGGTGATGGCGCGCTGACGCCCGAACCATTGTTCGACAGACCGTCACCGTTACTCATCGCGCTGCCGATGAGACCCGCGCCGGCCATCTGTTCCAGGATCGCCCGGATCTCCTGCACCGGCCGGTTTTTAATGAGAAACGATCGCGCCGGACGCTGCACGGCCGCGGGCGTGGAATCCAATCGTTCAATCAAGGCCCGCATCTGCTCGTGCTGGCTCGGCGTCGCGGTGATGATGAGCGTTCCTGTCAGCTCGTCCGCCACGAGCCGCCAGCGGTCGTCGGCGGGCACTCCCGGCTGTTCCTTGATCGTCTGCTCGACAAGAACCGCGACCTCGCGGGCCGAGAAGGATCGCGGCGCGTAGGTCGCGGTCTCGACCCGTTCGCGGCGGTCGAGCTGGGATATAAGTTCACGCCAGTACGCGACGCGATCCGCCGGCGCCACGACGAGCACCGCATTCGCCGCGGGCGAGGCTAGCACCTCGCCAGGCACCCTCTCGCGGGCGACAAGCTCACGCTTCGCCGAGACTTGTGCGATGAGCGTCGCCAAGGCCGGCGCGGCAACGCTCTTAACCGGGATCTCGACGACCTCGGTGGCACCAGCCGGCACATCGAGCATTGCCAGCACGCCCATCGCTTGCTCGATGCGTGATGTGAGATCAGAGATGATGAGAAGGCCGCTGGCTTGATCCAGCGCGGAGACGCCGGCCGTTCCGCCCGGTGCCCGAGACAGGACTTTACCGAGCTCTTCCACAAGGTCTTTCGCCTGCCGATGTCGTGCGCGCACGACGACAGTCTGAAACCCCGGCACGGCGGACCCGGTCGCCAGGTCGGACCGGATGGGGCTCGACGCGGCGGCGTCGCTAGTCTTCACCACCGAGTACGCGTCCCCGATCCGGATCGTGGTGAAGCCCCGCGCCCCCAGCAGGCGGTTCGTTAAATTCCATAGCTCCTGATCCGAGATCGTTCCCTCCATGCGCAACGTGATGGAGCCCGCAGCCTTGAGCGCCGCCGCGTCGTAGTCGATGCTGATCTTCAGCCGCTGGGCCGCGAAGTCTACCAGCCGCGCCACCTCGATCTGACCGGCGAGCGTGGTGGGTGCGGCGGCATCGTGCGTTGGCGGCTGAACAACCGCCATGGCATTCATCATTACAGTCGCACCGAAGAACGCAGTCTGCTGCACTTGACCAGATAAGTGGCTGCATTCCACGGAACGAAGAGTCGTTTGTGAATACACGAAGTGGCTAAATTCCTCGCTACTGAACGGTCGTGTGCCGGCACTCGCGCAAGCAATCGCCGACACCATCACCCATGGATGCATAGTTGCAGTGTACCGTAAAAGCTGGGTAGTTGCTAGCTCAGCGAGCCATTGATCGAGCCTCCAGCATGCTCAAGCGGCCACCGGCGGCCCGCACTGGCCAGCTTTTGGCCACAATGGTACCGCTCATTGTGAAGAAACGGTGAGGCAATGACATGGGCTTGCGTTCGCCGGTACGGCGCGGTATGAAATGCGTCCAAGCGCGGGATGGCTGCTCATTGAACCGCTGAGGTCTGGCGGCAATCGCCGCGTCCGGAGGATTCGTGATGCGAACGCTGAACTCAAGGCATTGTTCGACCTGGCAGGCTTGTGCGAAGAACCAACACGCTGCGCAGTTCGCGGCGAGAAAGCTTTGGATTGCTTTCGTTGCTTCAGCTTTCCTCATCGTGCTCGCGTTGGGAACGGTCGCTCGGGCCCAGCCGTGCGGGTGGCCGCAGGCGAACGGGTTTCCGCCCGTGCCCGGATACTCGTCTTCGTGTGATAGCGCGATCTGGCCAGGTTTCCCTGCCGGGGCATTCCCGCTACCACCCCTGACGCCGTATCCCAACTCCTCGCCCTCGATGTGCTGGGGCAGTGTCACCGCCGCCGAACAGCTCTTCTGCAACAACACTTTGACCGCGCCACCCCCTGGGTTCGCGACTTTCCAGGGGTTTCCACTCAACCTGGACCTGTGGGTCGGGCCAACGATGGGCGACTATCCACCCCTAAAGCTCGGCCTGGCAGAAAGTTCGTCTCCTTTAGTCGCGGCGGAGGCGAGCCACTACTACTTGAGCCCATCGGCGTTTCTGGAGCGTCAAACTGCCGGCGGATATGTTGATCTCATCAGTGGATCTCCGCTACTTCAAGCAATCGATCTCGAACTGCCGTTTGGTAGTGCGACGTTTCGCCACCTTCGGACCTATTCAGAGCCAACTGACCTCGGGAAGCACGAGCACTCGTGCGTTGATGACACGCTCAACAATGGCGGCAACAGCGGGATGCCGCGGGAGCGCGGGTCCCATCTCTACTGGGACTGGAATGGCCAGGGCTGGATGATCGGCGAGAACCCAATCCTGCTGATCGACTCGGCGTACTGGGGGTGCGACGATCGATTCGACTATTCGACGGCCCAAGAAGAGAATTTCCAGCGCCGCCGGTGTTACTTCATCCCTGACGCACACCACGCCATTCCGTTCGAGATGATCGACGCCACGGTGAGTACGCAACCCAAATACGTGGCGCCGCCGCGTTTTGATGCCGTTTTGTCCTATGACGGCGGGGTATGGGATACCGCCAATCTGCGATGGACGACCCCGCCCACTGCGTGGTATGTGTGGCTGCACAACCAAAGCGTGAAGTATACGATTCTACCGCGATATGAGGACGTCGGGTACACCTTCATCGCAGGCACGCCGCCCCAGCCCGTAAGCATGCATGACACGTTTCGAGGCCCGAACCTCAGTCAACCTGTGAACCCGCACGGTTGGGGAGTTCCTTACTACGGGCTCACAACGCAGATCGAGGATCGATACGGGAATCGGGTTGTCATCGACCACTGCGCGCAGCGCCAGCGGGATTGCGGGAGCACGACCGAGCCCCCGTGCAACTTCTGCTGCCAGAACTGTAACGAGAAGGGACAGATCCGCTCGATCAAGCTCTATGCTGCGGGTCAGACGACGGCGCAGTGGACCCTGGTGTATGTCTACCGCGAGTTTCAGGACGAAAATCCGTACGGGTATGGCACGAATCCGTGGCAAACATATGGCCACCACCGTCAGCAGGCGATCCAATCGATCTACGCCTATCGAGGCGATCAGGCGCTGAACGTCCCGTCCGACGCGTGTTTCTCGATTCCCCACTCGGTCTTTCAGGGCATCGTTGACGATGCGCAGTCCGGTCTGCCGACGACATCCGCCGGGAGGACTGTCGAGGTCGCGCGGGACGTGCTCCACTCGCTGGATTCGGTGGACGCGTTCAGCGTGCCGTCCGTGGGACTTCCGTCCGCGTTGGCCGACACCTGGGTCTATCAGGTTCGTTACCTTTACACTGACAACACGCGGATCTTCCATGAGTCGGCAGAATATGACCCAATCGACCTCTTCGGTGAGAACCACGCGAGTCGGCGTGAGTCTCCCCGGCTCATCAAGGCTACCTCGATCCATCGACCGGTGGCTACCGTGGGCACGAGCTCATCGACGGCGCAAGAGTACAACACGCTCTATCGCTATGTCAACACCCCTTCGGGGGCCCAGTCCGCGCCGCACTTCGACACAATGTCGCTTCGGTATACCTGGGGCAATGACCAGCTCGAAGCCGTGCGTCGGGGAATACAGGCCACGGCGCCTACGTCGGATCTGCTGCCTAACTGGCCGATGGCTCTGCTGATGTCGGGAAGCACGCAGGAACTGCCCGTCACGAATGCCGCGGCGCAGGCGAATCCCACCCTGCCGGCACACCGGCAGGCAACGCTCGACTCTCTCGCGACTCTCGGCATGAGCCGCTGGGGGCAGACGCCCAACTTTGGCTCGTATGGAAGCCTCGGAACTTCGGACTTCATCGAAGAGATGATCAATAACTACATCTTGACCATCGAAGACCGAAGCCGTCTGCACATGCTGCCAACCGGGACGTTTGTCCTCAGCACCAAGCGAGGCAGCCCGGACGACGGGGCATATCAGAAGATCTATCGATTCATGGTCTTTCCGACGATTCCGTCCGGAGCGACTCGATATCCTTTTGGTCACGCTCGATCAGCGAACGGCACGACTACGCTATTCCACCAAGTCGAAGGGGGTGGCATGAATGGCGGCCCCTACCGCGGGCTCATCCATCATCCGTATTTGTATAACCGCAGTGGGGATTCGGACGGCAACGTTGTCGAGGCTACCGACATCGTGCCACCGAGCGAGCCGCTTTGGGTGACGGTAGTGGACGGCTACGACGATCCAAAGGGACTGAAATGGGAGCCCATCGAGGAGCAGACCCCGAACTCCGACAACTACTATCCCACAATCGCCGACATGCTTGGCTATCGACGCGACCCGCGATTGCCGGTCATGCGGCGCGTTGTCGTCATGAACGCCGCGGGATATGTGATGGACGAAGCGGTCTGGGCGTTCCGCGACGGTTGGAGCAACTCGATCGGCCTGGGTGAGCGATACATCCTGGACAATGAGAGCCGCATCGTTGAACGCCGCACCGCGAGTTGGCGTGCCGCCGATCATGACGGCCACGGCGACACACGCGGGCTCGTGCATAAGTATCTCTACGAGGACCAGCCGAACGCCAATCCACCCGTCTTCGGCAAGTCGGCTTCCGCGATCGGCGTTTCCGAAGGCATTCCCTCGGCGTCCAATCCGGTGTTCTGGCAGAAGCAGTACATTCATGGCGTTACCGATCGCCCCGACCTGCTCACCCACGAGATCGAGTTTCTAACACCAACGACCTCGCTGTTTTCGACGCCTCCCACAAGCTCAACGGCCAGTTATAGCGTGGCGATCAACGAGTACGAGCTCGCCCCAGCGGCTTCCGGTGCCCCGCCGGCGACGAGGAAGTTGCTGCGTAAGCGAAGCCTGCTTCCTGGGACAGCAATCGGTCCAGCGGGGCCGGTGATGCTCCCCTTCAACGAAGAGGCGTACGACAGTAAGGGCAACACGGCTTGGCGTGCCTATGGAATGCTGGAAAGCCCCGCCGTCTACAACGGGTCTTCCGATCTCGTCTACGTCGATCGCATGAGCTACGACACGGACGGTCGCCTTGTGGTCCAGATTGTCGACTCCGCCGACTCGGCTGTCGTGGACGCGGTGAACTCGCCGGCGCGGCACGCGCCATCGCCTCCGTTAGGACGCACCACATCGTTCGAGTACACCGGAAGCAAGCTGACCAAGAGGACCTATCCCAATGGTCGCGTGGACGTGCATACCTACACCGAGTGGACGAGCGGGCAGAACACCGGCAACATGGTGCAGTATCTGCAGCACCGGGTGTACAAGGACTTGCTGCCGAACGAAGGATGGAGGTTTCTTTCTCCCGGCGAGGTGAGCATCACGCAGTGGGCCCCGAACGATGCCGAGAATAGCTTCTCCAAAGAGATGCTCGTCCAGTGGGATCCTCTCTCTGCCCAGCCCGACGGCGACGAAGCGTATACGACGCTGGTTGAGCTCACGCCCACCTTCGACGCCGGCGGTCGCCTGATCAAAATGTCGATCGACGGTTCGGACGGCGAGAACCTCTCGATGTCCGCGATCACCGACAACCTCGGCGAGATCATGCGCGAACGACGGCCCGACGGTGGGCTGACGCGATACGTCAACGATCCCATCGGACGTCGTCTCAAGACATACACAGGAACAAAGGATTTACACCAGTATTGGCGGACCGCTGCACCGAGCGGCACAAACGACGACAACATGATCCTCGTGGAGCGCCGCTTCTATGGGGAGGGGGCCAAGGACTTCAATCCCGGCGACGGCTCGGCGCCCGACTACGGCGACGCAGCGCGCATCATTGAGGTTCGGAAATACCGTCAGAAGCCGACAAACCAATACCCGACGAACACGACGTCCAGCAACGAGGATGACATCGGCTGGTCGGAGGTGCATCGGTACGACTGGCGCGGGCGCGACGTTTGGACGACGCAGTACGCATCGGGTGCGACGCCAATCTCCAAGAACAACGAGGCCCAAAACTGGCCGACCGCGCTCCGACACTCCTTGACCTGGCTTGACCACAACGATCGGCCGCGCTTCGTGGCGATTTTCGCTGACGTGTCGGGCCTGGCTTCATGGAACAAGAACCCGACTGCACTCCACGCGAGCGACGCGCTTCCCACGGCCTCGGATATAATCCAGGCGGGCGCGATCCGGCTCACCGAGACTATCTACAACGCCCGCGGGCAGGTGGAGCACATCCGAGAGTACAATACCGCCGTCTCCAACGGCACGTCGTACCTCCTCACCGAGACCTACTACGACCAGGGCAACCGTGCCGTCTGGACGAGATCGCCCAACACCGGTATCACGATCGTCACCTACGACTCGCAGGGGGCGGAGATTTCTAGGGCCCTCTGTACCCTCTCAGGATCACCAGCGACACTCGTTCAGCAGACGCGGACCGACACGACGCGTGACGCCGACGCCAATCCGCTCCAGGTCACGTCATGGGAACGCAGGCACAATGCGAGCACCGGTGCGACGCTTGATAGCTCTAACGCGATCGCCACATACGTCTTCAACTGGTTCGACGCCAAGAACAGGCTCGTCGCGTCGGCCGCGACGGGCACGGGCCAGTCGACCTTTACATATGGCGCGGCCCCCTCGCATCCGCCAGCAACCTACTCGCCCGTTCGGTTTAACGCGACGACGGGTGAGTTCTCCGGTTTCGATTGGGACTCTGTCAACACGGGCAATCAGACCCCGCCGACCGGCGTTGAAATTACTGGCCAGCATTACGACTTGAAAGGACAAAAGGACTGGTCAGTTGGCCCAAACCAGGCCATCACTGCCTACAAGTACAATGGGCTGGGTGTCTTGGTCGCGATGACGGAGAACGCCACGGCCTCAAGCTACATCGACCGACGGATCACGGCATACAAGTACGAGCTTGGACGCCTGACAAAGATGGGCGCGGTGCTCAATGGCGACATAGATCCCGTGTGGGAGAATGGGGCAGGGTCGCAAGTCACCCAGGTCAAATATATGGCTCCGGTCTACGACGCTTCAACAGGTCAAGAGATCAGCAAGTCGGCCAGCCTGCCGGTGAGCGTGCACTTCCCGAGTCTTAGCTCCGGCTCGACATCTGGCGCCGCCAGCACGGCCGCCAATCTCGCGTTCACTTACTATCCCGACGGGCTGCTCCGCTCGCGCACCGATGAACGCGGCATCACTTTCAAACACACCTACGACGAACAGGGCAACCGTATCCAGACTGACATCGATTACACGAACGCGCAGTACCCGCTCAATCTCGTCCCCGAGGACATGGCACGCAAGCTCGAGTACACCTACGACCCTGCCTCAGGTGACCTGCGCTCCGCGACGGCCAGTTTTCCGATAGATCAGAACACCTTCTCCATCATCTCGCACAACAAGTTCGACTACGACAACTGCGGCAACCTGCAATGGGAGAAGCAACAGCACGGCGCGCCGGTTAGCACCAACTCTCCCAAAGTCGCCTATTCGCGCACCTACGAGCCGCACGACGCCGGCAACCGCGAGCGGCTGCTATCGATGGCCTATCCCACCCATTCGCCCGCGCCAATGAACGCCGTCTCATTCACCTATGGCACGCCCGGCAGCGCCGATGATCAACTCGGGCGCATTACCACGGTGAACTCGACGCGCGTCGGCGGCGACGCCGCGCAGTATGAGTACACCGGCATGTCGCGTGCAGTCATCACCAAGTTGGGCGTCGGCTCTAGTACGACCGCCGTTGTGCAGTCCTTCGCCGATCCCGCAGGCACGAACAACACGACCGGCTATGCAGGCCTCGATGGCCGTGGCAGGCCAATTGATATACACAGCCGCCAAGCATCGACTACCGGCTCAACGATACACGAAGCCCGGCACGGCTACGACGCCTCGGGTAACCGCATTTGGTCCTGGATCAAGCACGGCATGGCGAGCGCGAACGAGAACCACCGCTCGTGGCACTACGCCTATGACAATCTCGAACGGCTCGTGAGCGCGGATGTGGGTGAGTTACAAGATCCACAGAACTATCCAACGCCAATATTGACGACGACCAATGCGGTGCAGACGCCCCGCCGTAGCAGCTGGACCCATGACTCGCTGGGGAACTGGCTCGGCACGCCGTCGGGCGTCTCGCCAGCGGAGCCCGGACTGAAAGTTGAAGGTCCATTGGGAACGAGCGGCGCGGCGGCCACGCACAAATTCACGCACTCCACGAATGCGATGAATCAACTCCTCTCTCTCGGACTCAACGAGGGCGGGGGCACGGTGAACACGCTCTTCGTCCACGATCTCTCGGGGAACCTCGTGGCTGACGCCGGGTACTTCTATCAGTACGACGGGTTCAACCGGCTGGTGGCAGTGCATCGGCGGGGATCGCTGGTCTTCGATGCGGCGGGCGACGTAGACTCGGGCACAGCGGGCGCGGAGATCGCGTTCTTTACCTATGACGCGCTCGGACGGTTGATCCGCAAGCTCTCGCCGTTCCCCGGCGTCAGCAGCACGTACCGCGCCGAGCACTATTACTACGACGGCATTCGGCGTGTGCAGGAGGTGCTGACGGATCCGATCCCGAACTACTCACCTTTCGGCGTCGCTGAAGAAGATGACGCGTCGCCAACGACATGGCTCGACCGCGAGTACGTCTACTCGCCGGGAGGCGGCGGAAGTGGCGTTGGCGGCCCGGCGGCTCCCGGCTACGTCGATTCGTATATCTGCCAGATCGACGCGGTTGGCCGCATCGCATATGTCGTGCAGGACGCGGGCTACACGCCCGTGGCGCTTGTCGCAGGCAACGGCGCTTCGGGCGGCTCATACACGCCCGGAACGCTGATCGAGCGATACACATTTGATCCCTACGGCGTGCTCCTCGAAGTCACGCAGGGCACGGCGACCTTTGGCGCCAGCAAGATTGGGCATCAAGGCCTCTTCCTCGATCGCCTTGACGCGAACTGTCTACAGCCGACGCTCGCGGCAGGACGCCCGGGTGCAGCGCCAAACTCCTCTGGCACCTCAGGCGGCTCAGGCTCAGCCTATGGCGGGCTCGCCGGTGGACCAGCCATCGGCGTCTACCACAACCGAAACCGCACCTACGCCGCGCACTTGGGCAACTTTCTACAGCGTGATCCGAATGCATCTGGCCAACCCTCGGTCGCGGAGCCGGACCTGCACCACGGGCGAGCTGCCACTCAGCCAGCGCTCTACACCGAACTGGCGTCCACATACTCTGACGGAATGAGTTACTACAACTACCAGGGGAGCAACCCCACGACGCGCACAGACCCGTTAGGGCTCTCTTGGGATCCGTTTGACGTCGCAGATGAGATCGGACTTGAGCATCGTTTCAGTGGCCTCGTCGCTCTAGCAAAGCTCGATTCCTTCTTTCGCGACAAGCAAGTCCTGCGAAAGATCCGTGCCTACGAGCGTGGCGCCTTCGAAATGATGGATGTGTTCTGGGACAGAGATGTTGGCATTCTGTTCAGCATGGTCGGAAGCCCGTTTCTTGCACACATGTGCTTCGTCGAAGGAACGCCGGTCGCAACCCGAGCTGGCGTCGTACCCATCGAGAGCCTCAAGCTGGGTGATGTCGTCGTAAGTCTTCCGGACCATACCTCTGGCCAGACTCTGGCTGTTGGCTTATCTGCGGAGTCCGTTCCACATTCAGTCATTACGATGCAGTACATACATGTGGATGGCAGTATCACGATGATGCGCCTTCTTCGACCTACTCACGTTGTCACATCGACCGGCATTGACGCAGGTTCGCGCGTGTGGATCGAGCTGGACGAATTAGGAATTAGCGGTGAAGCGGAGGTGATTGACGTTGTGTTGTCCCCAGTCGATGCTTGCCCCGGTCAACCAATGATAACAGGTCTCTTCAAGACGGACCGAGCACGGATCCTAAATCTCTACGTGGGCAGCGAACCAGACCCAATCGGCCTCACGCCGCAACACCCCATATATTCTGAAGATCGCTGCCGCTGGGTAGCATCCGGTTCGCTGCTAGCTGGCGAAACGGTGCGGACGATGACGGGTACCGCGATCGTGGCACGTCGGGCGGAGCCATCTGGCGTTCGGACTGTCTACAACATTGAGGTTTCTCCGTATCATACCTACTTCGTTGGGGCTAGCGCGGTTTGGGTACACAACCCATGCCAGATAGGCGGCGGCGCAAAGTCGGGGAACATCAGCCCCGGCAAGGCCGCTGCCCTTCAGAGCGCGGCAAATAAGTACCGCACGGAGATCACTCTGGTGGGGAGCCGTGCAAGTAAGACGGCGGACATTCTGTCCGACTGGGATCTTCTGGTGCCTGCTGGAACTCCAGCTCGTGTCATCCAGTCGATCAAATGGCGATTACGTGATGCTCTAGGCAGAAACATCGAAGTGTTCCGAGCCGTGCTTGACTCGACGCGGCCATTCATGCGATTTTTGCCCGACGAATAGGAGAAGGTTGTGACGAGTGCTGCGATTATTCATCAAGAGGGAAGCGTCGCGGTTGTGCAGCTTCCTGGTCGCCATTTTCCCGCAATGGCGCTGCAAGGCGACGCGTTCCACAGTATGGCCGACGGGCTCCGGCACGCGATCGCCGCCGAGAACCCACAGGAGTGCCGTGCTGAGTTGCTTAGACTGCTGGGGGAGTTGGACAGCGTTCTTCGGGTCTATTCGGAGACCCTTGGCGCGCATGGAATGACGTTACCGTGGTAGGCATACCGTTCCCATTTGTGAGTGAGTGACCGGCGGTCGGTGGGACTGCAGCACACGAGCGACCAATGAACCACCTTGTATGAATGCTCGCGGTACGGGTATCCGCCCAATCGACGCGTACGGACGTGCTGCGTATTCTGTTTGCGGGCGATAGAACGGAGTGTCACCTGCCCCCGGAGAGTCGTGATGGGTATGTTTCGCGTATCGGCAATCGTGGTGGCATCCGGAGTGTGTTGGTCTCTTGCGAAGGCACAATGGACGGTCACGAATCTTCATCCTTCCGGAGCCACGGAATCGATAGCACACGGCGCTTACGGTGGACAGCAAGTGGGCATCGCTCGCATCGCCGGAAAGCCGCACGCCAGCCTGTGGACCGGGAACGCATCGTCGTGGGTAGACCTGAACCCCCCTGGCTCCACAGAGTCGGAGGTTCGGGATGTGTTTGATGGAAAGCAGATTGGCTGGATTGCCGTTTCTGGTGGAATGAGGAGAGCGAGCCTGTGGAGCGGCAGCGTCGCATCCCGGCTCGACTTGGACCCTGCCGGTGCTGTTGCTTCATTTGGTCACGGGGTGTTTGGAACGCAGCAAGTCGGTGTTGTGATACTGCTTTCCGGAGGCCACGCGAGTCTGTGGAGCGGCAGTCCAGAGTCGTGGGTTGATCTGCATCCATCCGCCGCGCTCAACTCCAGTGCGTTCAGCACTTCCGGGACCCAGCAGGTGGGGGAAGCGCTCATCGGTAAACGCTTCCACGCGAGTCTCTGGACTGGAACCGCGGCGTCCTGGGTTGACCTGCAGCCGCCGGGAATGATGGAATCCCGGGCTTACCGCGTTCACTCGGGACAGCAGGTGGGCTATGTCATCGGCAGTCAAAGCCAACGAGCAAGTCTTTGGACGGGGTCGAGCGCGTCCTGGGTTAATCTGCATCCCAATGGAGCTACCTATTCGGTGGCGCTGGGTGTGTTTGAAGGCGTGCAAGTGGGAACTTCCCTCGTCAATGGAACGCAGCGAGCGAGCCTCTGGAGGGGAACCGCCGCGTCATGGGAGAACCTGTCGCTAGCGCTACCCGGGTCGTGGGGGCCCTCGGCAGCGTACTCGGTCTGGGCTGACGGGGTCACGATTAGTGTGGTAGGTGCCGCGGTGAACCTCGCGACTGGAAAGTTGGAAGCGTTTCTTTGGACCCGATCGGTCGCATCGTTGTGCTACGCCAACTGCGACGGCTCCTCCGCACCACCGCTTCTGAACGTCGCCGATTTCATCTGTTTCTTGAACAGGTTTGCCGCGGGTGATACTTACGCCAACTGTGATGGCTCGGTCACGCCTCCGATCCTCAACGTCGCAGACTTCATCTGTTTCCTCAACGCCTTTGCGGCGGGGTGCCCTTAGTCGCATCCCAGCTACGTTCCGCTGAAAGAGCGCTGCCAGGATGAGGCTGTTTCGTCGCGCTGTCGCGGGCTCGGCGCCTTGTCGTACTTCAGGACGATGCGGATGGCCGGTCGGCCGCAGCGGGGGCAGGTCACGTTCGGGCGATCGGGGTACCGGTCCGAGTAAGGCGGGTTGGGGCGAAGTACATCGCATGTGGCGGGCGTGCAGATGCAGCTGCCGCCGCTGGCGTTGTCAGCACGTTCCAATCGGCGAACGCGGCGGGCAAGGCTCATGCCTCGCTCCAGCACGAGCCGGCGACGATCTTGGTGAGGTCGCTGATGTCGCGTCCGCAGCGCTCGCAGCGCCGGAGTTTCGGGTCGTCCGCGGCGGCGATGTCGGGCACGACGACGACGCGCTCGGTGGCGCACGCGGCGCAGCCCCGCTGCTCATGGGTGCGCTCCAGCCGCTCGACGCGGGCCGGGAGCCTCACGGTGTTCTCCCGGCGGGCTTCTCCTCGCGCACGAAGCTGAGCAGCGGCCTGCCGCAGCGCACGCAGGGCTCGGGCGCCCGCGCGCCGTCCTTGCCCGCGAACCAGACGTGGGGATGGCCGCAGCAGCACGGCGGAGCCCTCCCGCGTTCGAGGCGCTGCACGCGTGATGCCATGCGCGCGGTCACGCCCCGAAGCCCGGGTGCTGCGTTGCTTTGGCCGCTTGTTCGAGCGTCTCGACGCGCGCGGCGAGGTCGTCGATCTCGATGGAGTCGCGGCTGAACTTGAGGATCGCGGTCGAGGCCGAGACGCGCGAGGAGTGCGGGGCGCTCTTGTCGGCGGCGACGCTGGCGAGCGTCTGGACCGCCAGCGGCGCGTAGCGCTGCGTG
>JBJXFQ010000006.1:0-48474 GCA_046155605.1 Phycisphaerales bacterium | reverse complement strand
ACGCCGCCCGCGTTGGCGAGGATCGCCGGGATGACCTCGATCCCGCGATCGGTCAGCACGCGGTCGCCGGCGGGGGTCGTCGGGGCGTTGGCCCCTTCGGCCACGACCTTCGCGTCGATCCACTTGGCCTCCCGTTCCTTGATCATCTGCTCGAGGGCGGCGGGCACCAGCACGTCAACCTTGGTCTTGTAGAACTCCTCGACGGAGATGGCCTGCGCGCCCTTGGCGCTCTTGCCGCCGGATTTGCTCCCGCCCGCCCCGCCGCCGCCGAAGCCCGCCACGCCGCCATTGGCCGAAACATGGATGGCCAGCGCCTCGGTGTCGATGCCCTCGTCGTTGCGGATCGCGCCGGTGTGGTCCATCACCGCGACGAGCTTCGAGCCGTGCTTGGCGAGGATGCGGGCCGTCCACGAGCCCACGTTGCCGTAGCCGATGACGCTGAACCGCATGCCCTTGGCCTGGATTCCCAGCGTCGGCAGCAGCTCAAGCAGCGTATCGACCACGCCCTGGCCCGTCGCCTTCTCGCGCCCGACCGAGCCGCCGATCTCCACGGGCTTGCCCGTGAAGACGCGGACGGAATCCGACATGTTCTTGCCCTGCCCGTCGAGGCTCGAATAGGTGTCCGCCATCCACGCCATGATCTGCGCGTTGGTGTTCACGTCGGGCGCGGGGATGTCATAATCCGGCCCGATATAGCGGAAGATCGCCGCCGTGAAGCGCCGGCTCACGCGCTCAAGCTCGCTCTTGCTGAGCTTCCGCGGATCGCACTTCACGCCGCCCTTGCCGCCGCCATAGGGGATGCGGACGAGCGAGCACTTCATCGTCATCAGGAGCGCGAGGCTCTTCACGTCATCAAGATGCACGTCGGGGTGGAATCGCAGCCCGCCCTTATACGGCCCCATCGCGTTGTTGTGCTGGACCCGATACCCCTTGAAGAGCTTGTAGCCCCCGTCGTCCATGCGCACGGGGAAGTGAACCATGATCTCGCTCTGCGGCTGCGCGAGGATGCACTTCGTCCAGTGCGGCATCTCGAGCAGGTCCGCCGCCTGAAGCATCACCTGCACCGTCTGCGTGTAGAGGTTGTCCGGGTCCGTCGGAAACCCCAGTTCGTCAAAGACCGGGTCCCGCGCTCCCGCGGGACGGCTGTTCTTCGGTTTGGTCGGCACGCTCTTGCCCTTCGAGACGGTCGTCATTTCAGAATCCTCGGTTCAGGTTCGCTGTCAGCGAAAAGTCTGTGGTTTCGATCCCCGCTCCGCGTCGACAAAGGACCATCGGCTCGGCTGCCGTGCCGCTCTCTCTGCCCGTTCCCTGGCGCGAGGGCGATCGTAGCCCACGGCACCGGATCGGACCATTCATTCGCCATCCAGCAGATTCGCCAACAGCCGCGCGCCCCATCCCGTCGGGCCCTTCACGAACGGGCCGCTGTCGGCCTCCACCGCGTGGACGCCCGCGATATCGATGTGCGCCCATGGCACGCCATCGGTCACAAAGTATGACAGGAACGCCGCGCCCTGGATCGGATGGGCCTTGCGGTTGGGGTTGCTGTTGAGGATGTCCGCGACCGGGCTCTTCATCATGTCGCGGTATTCGGAGTGCATCGGCAAGCGCCACACCCGCTCCCCGCTCGCCGCCGACGCCTTGTCGATCTTTCCGCGGAGCGCGTCATCCTCGCAGAAGAGCCCGGCAAACGTCGAGCCGAGGGCCGTCACCACACCGCCCGTGAGGGTCGAGAGTTCGACGATGTAGGCAGGGTCCTCGATCTCGCAGGCATAGCAAAAGGCATCCGCCAGCACGAGCCGGCCCTCGGCGTCGGTGTTGGTGATCTCGACCGTCACGCCGTTGCGATAGCGCAGCACGTCGTCGGGCCGATACGCCTCGTCGCTGATCGAGTTTTCGGCAGACGCCAGGAGCGCGACGACCGGCACGCGCGGGCGGATGGTCGTCGCGATCGCGTGCATCGCCGCGATCACCGCGCACCCGCCGTCCTTGTCGCGCTTCATCCCCACCATGCCGTTGTTGATCTTCAGTGACAGGCCGCCGGAGTCATACGTCATCGTCTTCCCGATGAGCACCACGGGCTTGCCCTTGCGCTTGGCACGCTCGGGCTTGTATTCGAGCCGGATCATGCAGGGCATGTTCTCGCTCGCCTTGCCGACGTTGATGAGCCCGACGAATCGCTCGCGCTCGAGTTCCTTGCCGCGGAACACTTTGACCCCCAGCCCCGCCTTCCGGGCCATCTTCGTCGCCTCGGCCGCCATCCAATCCGGCGTTGCGACGTTGGGAGGCGTCTCGCTGAGCGTCCGCGCGAGGTTCGCCGATTCCGCCAGCGCGAGCCCGCGCTCCAGCCCCTCGGCAAAGGCGCGGTCGCCGCCGCGCACCATCAGTTTCACGCGTGTCGGCGCGGTCGTTGCCTTGCCCTTGAACGTGTCGCAGACCCACCCGAGCAGCCCAAGCCCCTCGCCGAACGCGCCGCCCGCCGTTGCCGAGTCAGTCTTCGTTGTCGCCAGCGGCCCGCCGAACTCGATCTGCACGCTGGCGACCTTTGCCGCGGCCAATCGCCGCCCCACCGCCGCCGCGATATTCCTCAGGTCGCCGGCCTTGAACTTCGCCTTGTCGCCGAGCCCCACCACGATCACTCGCCCCGGCCTGCCCTTGCCGCTCGGGAAGACCTCGGCGATCTTGCCGGCCTCGCCCGTGGCCTCGCCGCGATCCGTCGCCGATGCCGCCAGCCCGCTCGCGTCCGCCTCGCGCGACCGCTTGTCGAGGCCCTCGCCCTTGAAATGGCCCAGCACCAGCGCCCCTGGCACCCCCGCCCCGCCCACTCGGATCGACTCGAACATCGGCATCTCCTTGCGTGAGGGGCAAGTGTAGGAAGTGATGGCATCCCTCGCTGGTTATCGCTCAATTGCGGCTCACCGCGTGCCGACATCAGCCTGATGCGCCGCTTCCTCCGCCGTACTGGCCTCGCCATCGCCGCCGTCTCGCTCGTGGGCTTTGCCGTCAGCCTCGTCTGGCTCGTCGAGTACCACAGCCCGCGCGGCCCGTTCGGGGGCATCTACGCCGGCCGCGTCACCTTCGGCCTCGCGCCGCCCTACACCAAGGGATGGCTCGTCATGCGCGACCCGGGCCACTTCAAACCGTGGTTCTCATACACCACCGGATACAAGTGGTGGATCGTCGGCGTCCCGATGTGGGTGCCGATCGCTGCGGGGCTGGGTCTTGCATTTGCCGCTCGCCGCGCCAGGCGCACCGACAGCGTCACCGTCGCAACTCCGATGTCGCTCGCCGACGCCGCCTGATTCGCGCGGTCACGCCGCCCGCGTGATCGTGCATGCGTCCGGCCCGCCGGCGCATTCCACCAGCGCCCACGAGAGCAGGTCGCGCATCGTCACCACGCCCACGCACTCGTCCGCCGCATCCAGCACCGGCAGGCAGTTCACACGCCCGTCGAGCATCAGTTGCGACGCGTCCGCCAGCGTCGTCTCGGGCGTCACCGACACCAGCCGGCGCGTCATCACCTGATGCACCCGCTTGTGCAGCGTGAACCTGTCGCGGCTCTGCTCGGTGATCGTCCCGATGAACGGCGAGACGCTCTTGAGGAGATCGCGGTCCGAGACCACGCCCACGACCCGCCGATGCTCAACCACGATCAGGTGATGGAACTTGAAACTCTTGAAGAGTTCCTGGACGCGCTCCAGCGTGTCATCCATCGAGACGGTCACGACGTGCCGAGTCATGATCGCGCCGATCTTCAGCGCGGTCCTGTGCAACCCGTCCTTGACCGTCGCCTTCGTCCCATTCGACTCCGCCATGACGCACCTCCGCCATATGCCCTCGCGTCGCGGCCCATGCCCGCCTCGACGCCGCGTGCCGACTGCCTCGATGCCTTCTTCTTCGTCCATCCTGTCGTTGCTCTGCTCACTTCTTCCGCCCTTCTCCGCCCGATAAACTGCGCCATGGACCACCACGCCCTTCACGCCCCCTGGCGGCTCTCCTATATCGAAGACCTCGACGACCGCGAGAAACACGCCGGCCCACCCACCGCCTCCTCCGGCTCGTTCCTCCGCGACTACTGGCTCACCCCCGCCGATGACACCGTCAACCACGTCATCGTCCGCACGGTCGACGGCATCATCCTCCTCAATAAGTTCCCCTACGCGGGCGGGCACCTCCTCGTGGCGCTCGGCGAGCCGCGCCCGACCCTGCTCGACTATGACGCGGCCCAGCGTGCCGCGCTCTGGCGGCTCACCGAAATCGCCGCCGACCTCATGCAGCGGGCGTTGGAGCCTCAAGGCATCAACATCGGGATCAACCAAGGCCGCGCGGCGGGCGCGGGCGTGCCCCAGCATCTCCACGTCCACCTCGTCCCGCGCTGGCACGGCGACGTCAACGTCATGTCGGTCGTCGGCAACGTCCGCGTCATCTCCGCGTCACTCGATGCAATGGCCGCCCGTTACCGCGCCGCCCGCGACCGCGATCCGCACTAAGTCCGCCCCGACGGCATAGAGCCGAAGCCGACGTCGATCATTATGATGTTGTGAGAAACGAGGTTGCCGCTGGGTGCCCTCAGTCAGCCGCGGCTTTGGACGGCTGACTGAGGCGGCGGGGGCGTTGGCAGGGCGCTGGGCTTCCGCGGCGGTAGTGGATCGAGGCTAACGGGGCTGGTGCGGTCGCCTGCATACCAGCGTGCGGAAGACCACTTCCAATCTTCGGGCCGAACAACGAGGCCGCGGGTGACGGGGTTGAGGTGGATGTAGCGGAGCTTCTCATTGAACTCTTCGGTGGTGAAGATGTTGCGGTCATAGCCGCCGCCGGTTTGCCAGAAGCGAATGTGGCCCCGCTTGGTTTCAAGACGAGTCAGGATCGGGGCGTTGAGGCCTCGCCAGCGCCGGATGACCTCGGCAGCGAACGCGCGTTTGAGATCGTGGAGCACGGCGGCGACGGGATGCGCGGGGAGGCATGGCCACAGGAGAAGATGGACGTGCTCGGGCATGATGACCCATGCGTAGAGGTGAAAGTTGTGCTTCAGCCTCGCAGCGTCGAGATGGTCCGCGAAGGTGTCGCAGACTTTGGCATTGGAGAAGAGGGAAAGGCGATGATTGCAAGAGAAGGTGAGGAAGCGAACATCGTTGGGCCGCTCGACTCGGAGCAGCTGCTTGCAATGCGACTGAGGCATCAATGCAGTGTACCTGCTCCATATGACGCGTTGGTGTCATCTCACACCAGTCGACCGCGGCGGTCGACTGGTGGCACCCACGGACGCTGATCGTGGATGTTGGATGCCACCAGTCAGCCGTCGCCTTGGACGGATGACTGATGCCGAGCGCGATTCACGCGCCAGCCCGATCGTGCGGCTCGCCGCGCTCGGACGAAGCCAACAGTCGGCAGACACTCAGGAGACGCTTCACCGCCGCAACGGTGGCGCACCGCATTCCGGGCAGGGCTTCGAAGTCTCGATCCCGACGCGGGAATACCCGCAACGAGAACACTCAAGCCCGCTGACTGCCATCCTGGCGCGACGCCTGGCCCACCACGCGGCCGCTGCGAGCGCAGCGCAGACCGACCACAGGGGGATGCTGACGTACGCGAGGCTACTTCCCCCAGACCCGCGAACATCGACGCGCGGTCGCCAAGCCGGCGGCGCGATCTGTCGCTGCGGCACGAAGTTCCACCCGACATTGCCGAACCCAGCGCGCGAACCGTCGCTCTCCCTCATGGACCACATGACAAGGAATCGAGAGTCGCTGACCTCGAGGCTCAGGTAGTAGGGACGCCCGTTCCGCTCGATGTGCCACCAATGGCTCAGCACGCTCGCCGAAAGCAACAGCGGCACGAGCGCTGCACAGCACCACGACATCGCAGCCCACCGCCGACGCAACGGAAAGAATGTGGAACAGCCGGTACTCATGCTGCCGCTTCGAGAGGCAATCTCACCCCATGTGCCGGTTGATGTCCGTCCCAAACTCCGAGCGCTTAACCTTCTTCACCCGCGCATCGCCCTCGGCCTTCATCAGCCTTCATCCGCCTTCATCAGCCGCTCGAAGTCGTACGTCACCGTCTTCGCCGAGATCGCCCCGTCCATGCCTCGATGACCTGACTCACGGTTCGTTCACGACGCGAGTTCCAGTTGCAACCGGCGCACGTCCGCGTCGGGAAAGTGTTTGCGGAGGTTGAGGATCTCGATGGCGATAACGCGTCCGTTGGCATCGCTGTCGAGCACGATGCCCGGACGCACCTCTTCCGAATCGACGACCGGCGCGTCCGCGAATCGCAGGTACAGGGCATCGACAGCGGGGTCGTAATGAAGTTTCACATCTTGTCCTTCATCGAGCGGTCAAAGTACGCTGTGACGATCAGCGGCGGTCTCAACGAGGGATTGTACACCACGCGAAGGACGCGACCTCCGAAGTCGTCGATGCGGCGCAGCGCGTGGAGCAGCGCAGCATCGTCCCGGTCCGCTTCGGATCGGGACGGCGATTCAAGCGTTGCGGCCACCCATTCCAGGCGGATGGCCCGCTCGGCGATGACATGCCGCGCGTGCTCGGACAGCCGGAACGGCTCAGGTGCGGGGCTGACCACTTCTCACCCCATATGCCGGATGATCTCCGTCCCAAACTCCGAGCACTTCACCTTCTTCACCTGCGCATCGCCCTCGGCCTTCATCAGCCGCTCGAAGTCATACGTCACCGTCTTCGCGCTGATCGCCCCGTCCATGCCCTTGATAATCAAATCCGCGGCCTCGCCCCAGCCCATATACCGCAGCATCATTTCGCCGCTCAGGATCACCGACCCGGGGTTCACCTGATCGAGATTGGCGTATTTCGGGGCCGTGCCGTGCGTGGCCTCGAAGATCGCGTGGCCCGTCACATAGTTGATGTTCGCGCCCGGCGCGATGCCGATGCCGCCGATCTGGGCCGCGAGGGCATCGGAGAGGTAGTCGCCGTTCAAGTTCATGCAGGCGATGACGTCGAAATCCTTGGGCCGCGTGAGCACCTGCTGGAGCGTGATGTCGGCGATGGAATCACGGACCATGAGCATCTTCTTCCACTTGCCGTCGCCGTGCGTGGGCGAAAGCCGCAGCACCGCGTTCACCTCGTCCACGATCGCCTTCTGCTGATTTGGCGTCATCATGTCGTAGCCGGGATCGATCATCCTCGCATTGGCTTCGGCGGTGATGGCCGCATTCGAGTCCTTGTTGCCGAGGATCCACGACTCGCGCTCGGTCACGACCTGCCCGCGGAAGAACGAGGTGGCGATCTGATAGCCCCAGTCCTTAAAGGCGCCCTCCGTGAACTTCATGATGTTGCCTTTGTGGACGAGCGTCACATTGCGGCGCTTCTCCTTGAGGGCGTACGCGATCGCCGAATGCACGAGCCGCTCCGTGCCCAGGTACGACACGGGCTTGATCCCGATGCCGACCATCAGCGGATGGTCGCGCTTGGGCGCGCCGATGCCTTCGAGCATCTTCTGCCAGTCGTCGCCCGCCGCCTTGGTGCCGAAGCGGATCTTCTTGAACTCCTTGGGAAACTCCTTCTCCCAGAACGCGAGCACCTTGGCCGCCTCGGGACTCCCGGCCTGATACTCGATCCCCGCATAGATGTCCTCCGTGTTCTCGCGGAAGATCACCATGTCGCAATCCTGCGGCCTCTTCACCGGGCTGGGCACGCCCTTGAACCACCGCACCGGCCGCAGGCAGACGTAGAGGTCGAGCAACTGCCGCAGCGCGACGTTGAGCGAGCGGATCCCACCACCCACAGGCGTCGTCAGCGGGCCTTTGATCCCGACGAGATACTGACGGAACGCGTCGAGCGTGGCGTCGGGCAGCCAGTTGCCTGTTTGGTTGAAGGCCTTCTCGCCCGCGAGTACCTCTTGCCACGTGATCTTGCGAGTGCCCTTGTACGCCTTCTCGACCGCGGCATCGAAAACGCGAACCGAGGCCTTCCAGATGTCCGGGCCGGTCCCGTCACCCTCGATAAACGGAAGGATCGGCTGATCGGGGACACTCAAGCGCCCAGACTTCATCGTGATCGCGGCAGGCATGGGAACTCCCGGAAAGAAGCCTCTCTCGACGCCGCGGCCACGCGCGGCAGAGGGACAGCGTAGGGATCGTCACTCCCGGGGTGAAGCGGCGGGCTCGTCGCGATGCCGAAGGGCGAATCGGCGCAGAGGACTGAAAAAAACAACGACGGCCCGAGCCGTCGTTGGAAGCACGTTCAGGATTGGCGTCGAGCGATCAGGCGCGCCGGCGACGGATCGCCACAAGCCCACCCATGCTCAGGAGAGCCAGCGACGCCGGAGCCGGGATCACCGTTCCGTCGATCTGGAACGGGAACTCGGCCTGCTGTGTGCTGAGCGCATCGATGGCCGGGCCGAACGCGCCGCCGGCCAGCGACTGCGTCGCGTTGCCGATCGCATAGGGAGCAACCGGGGGCTGCCAGGGGCCGCTGGCCAGCGAGCCTGAAGCGCGCCAGCGCATGAAGTAGTTGCCCGGCGAGAGCGACAGGGCCACCGGCACTTCGAGGGCGAAGATCGGGCGGTTCGTCACATCGGGCGTCGTGCTCTGGGCGCGATAGGCGACCAGGCCACCGTTGCTTGGGACCGCGGAGGTCCAAGCGATCGGGTCCGCATTGTTCGTGACGATCTGGTAGTCCAGGCCCGTGAAGGTGAACGCGGTCGCGCCCGTCTGGTACATGAAGAACGTCAGTTTGTTGACGTTCCAGCCCGGGCCGCCAACCGTGAAGTCTTCGGCGACGCCGTTGTTCGCGCCGATCTGCGCGCCGAAGCCGAACGTCCCGTGGGTCGGGAACAGGGTGCTGATCGGGAAGCCCGAGCCGTTCGTCCCGTCGCTGACCGGGCCGTTGTTCCAGAGCAACGCGTCGCCGCCGCCCCACGCATGGCTATTGACCCGGCCGCCGGGACCGCCGGCATTCAGGTCGACGATATCGCCGAACGCCGTCCCCGCGCACGCCGCCACCATCACGATTCCAAAAGTACTCTTCATGACTCCTCCTGTGATCCAACAAACCTCATGCTCGGCAGCCCCAACAAACAAATGGGAACACGCGCCGAGATTTCGAACGGCTGTCAAGGTAGTGCAAAGCGCCCACTGCCGCAACACTTTTTCTAACGGAAATCTGGAAAGTCGAGAGATTCGCATTAGGTCAGGTCATACGCATAGCGTTATGGGATCTGTGCGACGCCCGCTTGCATGTTATCGGTATGTATCTGGTGGAGGTGTCTCATTCCTCGCATCGTCCTGCTCGCTCTGACATGGCTTCTCGCGCTCGACCCATTGTGCGGTGCCCAGCCAGCACCCTCCACGCAAATCCCTCCTGATCGCGGTTCGCTCGTCATCGAGAAACCGGTCCCGTCGCCACCCAATCGCCGCGAGCGGATCATCGTCGGACTTCCCAGTCCGATCGCAACCCGCGGCCTGCTGGTTTACACGACCGAGCGCGACATCGACGGATTTGCGGTCCGGCTCGTCAATGAGGCGGCAAGCCTCATGGGGGTCGAGATCGAGTACCGCGACCTGAGCGGCGTGGACAACTTTCAAGCACTGGTCGACGGCTCCATCGATGCGCTCGCGCCGCTCAGCGTCCAGGAGCCGCGACTCACGCTCGCCGAGTATTCGTCGCCCATCTTTTTCACGCGCGGTGCCGTGTACCACCGCGAAGGGACTCCGGCGGCCTCCACCGCCTCCGAACTGCGCGGCTCGCGCGTCGGCGTGGCTTCCAATGGGGTAGCCCACGAGTGGTGCCTGGGCCAGAACATCAGCATCATGGTCTTTCAAACGGTCCACGAATCGCTCGAGGGGGTTCGCGACGGAATCGTTGATTTCGCGCTGACGACGCAAGTCGCGGGCCGTGCCGACATCGAGCGATTCCAGATCCGCGGGCTGCGTGAGACTTGCCTCGACGAGCCGTCGTTCGGCAGGGCGTATGCCATCGGGGTGCGGAAGGGCGATCTCACGCTGGCCGCTGATCTGAGCGCCGCATTCGAGCAACTCCGCGCCAATGGCCGCTACGACGCGCTCTACGAGCAGTGGCTGGAGCCGTACCAGCCGCGAGGCGTCGGCCATCGCGTGCCGTCGGCGCTGATCTGGGGCGCGCTCGCCGCGGGAGGTGCCGCCATCCTTGCCGCGGGTTCGGGGTGGTGGGCCGCCAGCCGCCGCGCTAACCGCCGCGGCACGGCGCTCGCCGCCAGCGAAGCCCGATACCGCGGCATCACAGACGCCTCGCCGGCGCTGGTCTATTCCTATCTCGTCCGACCCGATGGTTCGCGCGAACTCCGCTTCGCCAACCCGCAGGAGCACGGCTGGCGTGCGAACTTCCCATTTCTCGACCTTCAAGCCGAATACACCGCATCGATCCGTCCCCACATCCACCCTGATGATGTCGCGCAGTACGACGCCGCGGTCGTCGCCTCGCGCGCCGGGCCGGCACGCTTTGACTGCCAGTTCCGGCTCCGCGACCGCGATGGCCTGTGGCGCAGCCTCCACACCACCGCGCGGCCCGAGCGCCGGCCTGAGGGTGTCGTCTGGCACGCCGTCACCCTTGATATCACCGAACTTCGCATGGTCCAGGAGCGCGTCAAGGAGAGCGAGGCCAAGTACCGCGCCATCTTTGATCAGTGTGAGGATGCCATCATTCTCTTCAAGCCCGAGGGCGAGATCATCATCGACGCCAACGAGCGCGCGCTCGCGATCTATGGCTACGCCCGTGATCAGTTCGTCGGGCGCTCGCTCGAGCGCATCTCCACCAACCCCTCGCGGGGCAGGATGTACATCGAACAAATGCTTGGCGCGGGCCGACCCGTCGCCTTCCAGACGAGCCAGCGACGCGCCGACGGCACCACCATCGACATCGACGTACGCGGCAGCCTCGTCGTGGTCGGAGGCCGACGTTGTATCCTCACTATCAATCGTGACGTCACCGACTTGCGTCGAGCCGCCGAGGCTCTCGAGCACAGCGAGGCGCGGCTCGCCGCGATCCTGCGCGCCATCCCCGATATCGTTCTGGGCCTCGATGCCCGCGGCCATGTCGTCGACGTGCATGGCACCGACCCCGACGTCCTCTACGCCGACCTTCGGGCCTTCATCGGCCGCTGCGTGAACGAGGTTCTTCCGGCGCCGGTCGCCGCCGGCCTGCTTGAAGCGGCGGCGCGTGCCAGCCTCTCGGCAAAGGCCGAGACCTTCGAGTACGACATCGACCTGGCTTCAGGAAGCCGCCGATTCGAGGCTCGCCTCGTCGCCGCGACCGACGGCTCGACCACCGCCGTCATTCGTGACATCACCGAGCGCGAGGAGGCGCGCCGCCACGCCGCCGACCTCGAGCGCTCGCTCCAGCACGCCCGTCGCGTCGAGAGCCTGGGCGTCATGGCCGGTGGCATCGCGCATGATTTCAACAACCTGCTCGCAGGCATCGCCGGGAACGCTGAACTGGCCGTCGCCCACGCCGACAACGACCGCGTGCGGCGTCCACTCGACGCGATCAACACCGCCTGCCGGCACGCCGCCGATCTCACGCACCAACTCCTCGCTTATGCGGGCAAGTCCGTCATTCGGCCCGTCTCCTTCGATCTCGCCCAGATGGTTCAAGAACTCGTCGCCGTTCTCGCCCCGCGGCTCGCCGGACGCGTCGATGTCGAACTCGCACCGGCCCCGATCCGAGGCGACCTCACGCTGATCCGCCAAACCGTCATGAACGTGCTCGTCAATGCCGCCGACGCCATCGAAGGTCGCGACGCTCGCGTATCGGTTCGCGTGGGCATCCGCCAGGTCGCGGCTGAGGAACTCGCCCGCAGCGGCACCACCGCCGCCTCGCCCGGTCGCCATGCCTTCGTCTGTGTCGCCGATTCCGGGCCGGGCATGGATCCTGAGATTGTCTCCCACATCTTTGAGCCCTTCTTCTCCACCAAGCCTGGCGGGCGCGGGCTTGGGCTGTCTGTCGCCGAGCGTACCGCCATCGAGCATCGCGGCGCGCTCCTCGTTGATTCCACGCCGGGCCAAGGAACCACCTTCACCTTGCTTCTCCCCGTCTCGTCCGAACCGTCGACCATTCCTGTAAGTACCTCACTTGTTCACCCGCCGCAAGGTTCGCGTGGCCGAGCGCTGGTGGTTGATGACCAACCCCTCGTGCTCAACGTCGCCCAGCGCATGCTCGAGCGCGGCGGCTGGACGACAATCGGTGCCGCCAGCGCTGCCGAAGCCCTCGACATCCTCTCACGGCAGGGTCCCTTCGACCTCGCCCTCGTCGATCTCGCCATGCCCGGCGGCTCCGGTGCCGAGGTCGTCAGAAGGGGTCGCCAATTGCATCCCGCCCAACACTTCGTGCTCATGAGCGGCTATCGCTCGGGCGAAATCCCCAGCGATTGCCCGTTCCTCCTCAAGCCCTTCACGCTCGATGAACTCTGCGCCGCCATCGATGCCTGCACGGTGCCTACTCCCAATCCTCCGGCCGATCTGGCCAGTCACCCTTGAGCAGCCGCGACAGCGAGCGATCCGCCAGCACACGCCCGTCTGTTTGGCAGCGCGGACAGTAGTTGATCTCGTTCTCGGAGCGCACGATCCGTGCGACCCGCGTGCCGCATGTCGGACACGGCTTGCCGTAGCGCCCATGCACAGCAAAGTCGGGTCGAAACGCGGTGATCTGGCCCGGACCCGGAAACCGTCCTGGGCCTTCGCCCTCAAGGCCAAACTCCTCTCGCAATCGCCGCTTCCACTCGCGCAGCGTCGTGGCCGTCGCTTCGATGAGCCGTGCCATCGCATCGTCACTGAGTTTCTGAGTGTGCGCGATGGGCGAGAGCCCCGCGGCATGCAGGATCTCATCCGAATACGCGTTCCCGATCCCCGCCAGCGCACGCGGGTCCGTCAGCGCACGCTTGAGCGTCCGGTTCGTCGCCCGCAGCCGCGCCGCGATCGCCTGCGGCTCCGTTTCCAGCGGCTCGAGCCCGCCCGCATCGTGCGCCGCAAGACCCTCGCGCCCGCGCACGACATGCAGCGTCGCTCGTTTCGTCGACGACGCCTCGGTGATGACCAGCACACCGGAATCAAACCCGATCGCCGCGTGGTCGATTTTCCCGAGTTTCGGCGACTTCGGCGTGTCGTGCCAGCGCAGCCGCCCCGCGATCATCAGGTGCAGCACGAGAAACAACTCGCACTCGAGCCCAACCACGATCCGCTTCCCCAGCCGCGAGACGCGCTCGACCCGTAGTCCCTCGACCTCCTCGATCGGCGGCTCCGCGGTCCGCAACAGCGATACGCTCCGCACCATCACGCGCCTGATCGACTTGCCGACGACCCGCCGCGACAACGCCTCGACGTACACGTCAATGTCCGGCAACTCGGGCACGCCTCATTCTTGGTGGTCGGTTCATGCTTGGTCGCAAGCGTGCCCCGCCCGTGCGCATGGCCCCCAAACCCGCTACCCAAGCCGCGACCGCCACGACCCAAGCGACCCATGATCCGTCAGGTCATATCTCAGGGGCGTCACCGTGATGCACCGCTGAAAGATCAACTCCACGTCCGATCCGCCTTCCGTGACGTGGAAATCCAGCCCGTGCCCCGAGGCCCAGTAGTACGCCTGCCCCGACGGGCTCGTCCGCCGCTCATACTGATCGTTCAGCCCGTGCGTGTTCATCGGGCACACCCGGATCGGCGGCATCGGGCCTTCCGCCTCCGTCACCGGCACGTTGATCGACAGGCACTCGTGCGGCCTGGGCAACCCGCCCGCGATCACCGCCTCGAGCGCCTTCCGCGCGTGCCCCGCCGCGATCTCATACCGCGGCCGCCTCCCACCGATGTGCAGGCTGACCGCGATCGCCGGTACGCCCAGAAACGCCGCCTCCAGCGCCGCCGCCACCGTCCCGGAATAGATCACGTTGATCCCGACGTTGGCCCCCGAGTTCATGCCCGAGACCAGCAGATCTGGCCGTGAGCCCGCCCCGAACTTCTCCGGCCAGAGTTGCGAGATCGCCAGTTTCACGCAGTCCGCCGGGCGACCATCCACCGCGATGCCCTCGACCCCCGCCGGCGCGGGAACCCGCTCGACCCGCGTCATCAGCGGCTCGTGAAACGTCACCCCGTGGCTCGTCGCCGATTGCACCGTCAGCGGTGCGACCGGAAACACCACGCTCCGGGGCGAACGTGTCACCGCGCCCGCCGTCAGGTCGAGCAGCGGGCCGCCGTGCTTCCCGCTGGGATCGGCGATCGCCTCGTACAGCGCCGCCAAGCCCGGCGCGTGAATCCCGTCGTCGTTTGTCAGAAGAATGCGCATTCACGCAGGATAGTCCGCGAGCCCATCTCACCGTGCCACCGACCTTGCTCTGAAGGCCCATTCTCTCGTTCGTCTCGATACGTCAACTCCCTGCCTTCGGCAGCCCCTTCAAGATCGCCGCCGCTTTCAGCCCCGACTCCCGAATCCGCAGCGCGTCGGCTCGCGACACCTCGCCCGCATCGCGCGCATGCCGGATCGCCTCCGCCAGCCCGACGATGGCCGTCAGTTCATTCCGAAGCGCGTGCATCGTCGCGCGATCGATCGTGAAGGTCGCGCCCTCATGCTGTTCCGCCATGCCGCCGAGTGTACCGAGCCCGCGCGCCGACTACCCTGTCTGCTCACGTCTTTGCCGCCCAGGAGCCACGCCATGACCGTCTTCCCGGACATCCTCGCCGCCGTTGGTCGCACGCCCCTGGTCCGCCTCAATAAGGTCGTCCCGCCCGGCAGCGCCACCGTCCTCGTCAAGTGCGAGTACATGAACCCCACCGGCTCCATCAAAGACCGGATGGCCGTCCACATCCTCAACCAGGCCGAGAAGCGCGGGCACATCAAGCCCGGCGGCACCATCATCGAGAACACCAGCGGCAACACGGGCCAGGGCGTCGCCATGTGGGCCTGCGTCAAGGGCTACCGCTGCATCTTCACCATGCCCGACAAGATGTCCATCGAGAAGGTCAACATGCTCAAGGCCTTCGGGGCCGAGGTCGTCATCACCCCCACCGACGTCCCCGGCGATTCGCCCCAGCACTACGTCGAGACCGCCAAGCGCATCGCCCGCGAGACCCCCAACTCGTTCTACGTCAACCAGTACCACAACCCCGACAACATCGACGCCCACGAACTCTCCACCGGCCCAGAGATCTGGAACGACACCGACGGCAAGTTCGATGCCGTCGTCCTCGGCGCGGGCACCGGCGGCACGCTCTCCGGCGTCGGCCGATTCCTCAAGAAAAAGGCCCCGCACGTCCGCGTCATCGGCGTCGACCCCATCGGCTCCGTCCACTACCACTACTTCTACACCAAAACCATGCCTACCCCCCACGTCTATAAGGTCGAGGGCGTCGGCGAGGACATCCTCTGCGATGCCATGGACTACTCCGTCGTCGATGAGTTCCACCAGGTCAACGACAAGGAGTCCTTCACCATGGCCCGCCGGCTCGTCCGCGAAGAAGGCCTCTTCTGCGGCGGATCGTCCGGTTCCAATGTTCATGTTGCCGTCAAGATTGCTCAGAGGCTCGGCCCGGGCAAGACCGTCATCACCGTCCTCTGCGACTCCGGAACACGTTATATTACGAAGTTCCTCCAGGATTCCTGGATGCGCGATTACGGCTTCCTCGGCTCAGATCGCGACCTCGGCCTCGTCGAGGAGATCCTCGCCAAGATGCCCTCGCGGCCCATCCACACCGCCACCGAAGCAACCCCCATCGCCGCGATCATCGATACGTTCAAGTCCAAGGGCATCTCGCAGGTTCCGATCCTCGACGCCGCGGGCCACCCGGTCGGCATGGTCCACGAGGTCGACGTGCTCCGCGGCATGCAGGCGGGCAACGTCGCCGCCAACTCCCCCGCGAAGGCCGTATCCCACCCGATCGGGGGGCTTATCTATCCCAAGGCTCGCATCGAGGAGCTCTTCCGAATCTTCGAGACCGACCAGGTCGGTGTCGTTGTCGATGCGGGCAAGATCATCGGGATCGTCAGCAAAGTCGACGTCCTCGAACATATGGCCCGGCGATAACCTTACATCTTCGCATGGCTGCTTGGCTACCCTGCCTCTCCAGGACAGATCTTGTAACATCGATGGTCCCCGTCGATTCTTCCGCTTCGCTAGGGCATCCCGTCCCGCCGCGGCGGCTCTTTGGTCGAGCCTTTCTTATGAATATTCGCCCCCTCATCCCCGCCGATGCCGACGCCTACACCGTCCTCCGCCGCGAGATGCTCCGCGATTCTCCCTGGGCCTATGCGGCGAGCGAATCGAACGATCGCGGCCTCGACGCAGACGGCCTGCGCCACAGCCTCGCCGCGCCAAACTACGCCATCATCGGTGCCTTTGACGCACGTCCCGACGCGCCCGTGTTCAACCCAGCCGCACTGGGGCCACCCTCCTCACGTCTCGTCGGCTCCGTAGGCCTTATGCGCACTCCGCACGACAAAATGGCCCACCGCGCCGACATCTGGGGCGTCTATGTCACGCCCACCGCTCGCGGCAAGGGCCTCTGCCTCGCCATGCTCGACGCCGCCTTCGATCTCGCCCGCTCCTGGCGCGGCGTCGATAGCGTCGGCCTCAGCGTCAGCGTCCGTTCCGCCGCCGCTCGCCGCGCCTATGTACGAGCCGGCTTCGTCGCCTGGGGCCTCGAACCTCGCGCCCTCGCCTGGAGCGGCGAGCAGATCGACGAAATCCACATGCTCAAGATGCTGTGATCGACGACGAACTCGCCCCCCTACGCCCCAAACGCTCCGCTCGCCTGCGCGATCGTCTGCTCCGCGATCTGCGACGGGTTGTAGCCACCCGGCAGCCTCACCAGCGGCCTGCCATACGTCCGGCACGCCTCTGCCGCCTCGTCCATGAACAGGTGGCCTGTCAGCCGGATCACCGCCCACACCACCGCCGTCTCGGGGTCAGCGATCGGCGGGTGGATCGGCGCGGTCCGGCCATGCTCGGTCAACTCCAGCCAGTGCAACTCCGCGAGCCCGAAATCCCGCTGGATTCGCGCCGCCGCGTGTGGATACCGCTCCCCTCCGATCAGCACCGCGCGACGACCTCGCAGCCACTCCCGCACGCGCTTGACAGCCGCCGACTCCGTCCGCGCGGCCTGCGCCTTGCTTCCCCCGGCCTCTCCCTCGCTCTCCGCTTCGGTCAGCTCCCGCACCGCTCGTAACACCCCGCGACCTTCCTCCGGCACGCCCCACTTCGCCTCCGGCACACGCAGCACATCCTCCAACGCATCCGAAAGCCGATCATCCCCCGGCACGATCCCATACTCCCCCAGTTTCGCCGCCGATTCCTGAACCACCTTCCAGTCGTGCTCGTGGTCTTCTGTCGGCGCGTTAGCGATCTTCGCCGCGTGGAATCGTAACTTCGTCAGCGCCTTCTTCGCCTCACGTGATCGGTTGTCGCCCGCCCGCGACTTGCGGTCCAGCTCCTGCAGCCGCCCGCGCAGGCCCTCCCACTGCTTGGGGTCCGCCGGGTCGTCCAGTTTCATGTGCCGCTCGACAAAGATCCGCTCGGTCTGCGTCGCGTTCCGCAGCCAGAAAAACACGTCGTTCTGGTCGCGATCGGGCGTCGTGATCCAGCCGTCCTGCAGCGCCTTCCGCAGCGCCGACTGCGCCTCGGCCAGGAGCGTCACCGCCTCCTTATATTCCGCGACGTCCTTCTTCGGCGTCCGCGTCACCACCCCGCACGCCAGCGCCAGGTTCTCAAAGCATGGCCGCATCACGCCCAGGTCCGCCGGTGTTACCCGATAGTCCGTGCTGAACATCCAGAGGAAGCAGTCAGGCAGCGCCTTGGCCGCGGGGATCAGCTCGTCCACACGCTCCTGCGCCCGCCGGCGCTCGTCCGGCGTCGTCGCCAGCGCGCGCTTCGCCGCCGCCTCGCACGCCCGCGCCTTCAGGCTGCACCGCTGCGCCACTACACCGAGGTCCACAGGCTCCCACGCGCTCCGCTCCCGCGGCGGGGCCGACACCGGCGGCGTGGCCCGCTGCGCCGCCGCAATCTCCTCGCGTGTCCCTGACACCGGCACCGTGATCTGCGCGTCGCCCAATCGCAACGCCACCGACGCCACCGGCCGCGGCACCACGCTCCCCGCGCCGCTCATTCCCCCACCCGCAGCACCGACGGCCGCACCGGATGCCGCCGCCCCACCCCCCAGCAGCCATTCCAGCCTCGCTCCCAGCAATCCCTCCTGCAGCCGCACCTCCTGCCGCCGCACCCGCTACCCCATCATCCCCCGATGACGCACCAGCGCTCGCGCCCGAACCCGCCGCGCCCGTTGCCGACGCCCCGCCTCCGGCACCCGCGCCGGCCGGCGCGCCTCCGACGGCACCGTTCGCCCCAGTTCCCTTTGCTCCCGCACCATTCCCACACGCGCCAGCCTCCGACGACGAGCCCCCCGTCGCCAGTGCCGACAACCACTGCCCGCACGCGCCGACAAACCGCGCCATCTCCGGGTCGCGTTCGCATAATCGCCGCACCAGCGGCTCCACCGCCGCCAACAACTCTTCCGTCGCGCGTGTCATGGCTCCATCCTTCGCTTCGCCATCTCGGATCCCTACCCCAACATCCCCAAATCCCTCCAGAACTCCGGATACGTCTTCCCCACGCATCCCGGGTTCTTCACCCACACGTTCGGCCTCCGCAGCCCGATCAGCGCCAATGACATCGCCATCCGATGGTCGTCGTACGTCTCAAACTCCACCCGCGGCACCCCCGACGAGCAATCGATCCCCCCCTTGGGCGGCGTGATCGTGATCGAATCCGAATCCCCCAGCACCTGCCCCTCCACCTTCACGCCAACCTTCGCCAGTTCCTTCTCCAGCGCCGCGATCCGGTCCGTCTCCTTCACGCGGAGCGTCCGCAGCCCGCGCAACACCGACATCCCCTTCGCGAAACTCGCCACCGCCGCCAGCGTCATCGCCGCGTCCGGCATCAGCGACAAATCCGCCATGATCGGCGTCAGCGAGACCGGCCCGCGCACCCCGATGCTCGGCGACTCACCCTCCTCGCGCAGCACCGCCGCCCCCATGCGCGACAACAAGTCCGGAAAGTTCGCGTCCCCCTGCATCGACCGCGCGTCCAGACCATCGACCCGACACACCGCCCCCGCCCGCAGCGCCGCCGCCGCCCAGAAATACGTCGCCCCGCTCGCATCCGGCTCGACCAGCAGACGGAACGCAGCCAGTCCGCCGCCGACGCCCCCCACGCGGATCAACGACAGCGACTCCGTCGTTTTCACGATCGCGCCCAACTGATCCAGCAACCCCACCGTCATCATCACATACGACCGGCTCGTGATCGGCCCCCGCAGCGAGAGCGTCAGCCCCCCCGGCAGAAACGGCCCCACCAGCAGCAACGCCGACACAAACTGGCTCGACACCGTCGTCGGCAACTCCACCGTCGCCGACTCCGCCAGCCGCGCCGGTGGCGTAATCGTCAACGGCGGCATCCCTGCCTCGCCCCCATACTCCACCACCGCTCCAAGCGACTCCAGCGCGCCCGCCAACTCTCCGATCGGCCTCTGCCGCATCCGTTCGTTGCCGTCGATCGTCACTGGCCCCGGCGCCAGCAGCGCCGCCGCTGCCAGAAACCGCGTCGCCGTCCCCGAGTTGCCCAGATCGAGCCGCACGCCGCCACTCCCGCCAGGCCAGCGCCCGCCCACGCCCTCGATCTCCAGGTCGCCCTCGGCCGTCTCGCGCACCGCCGCCCCGAGCGCGCGCACGCCCGCGATCATCCGCTCCGCATCGTCCGCGTGCAGCAGCGGCCGCACCAGCACCGATCGCCCGCGCGAGAGCGCCGCCAGCAGGATCGCCCGATTCGTCACGCTCTTGGAGCCCGGCGGCCGTACCCGCGCCGAGAACGCCGGCGACCCCGCCTCCCAGTAGCGGATCGGCATCGGATCGGGCAGGCTTTCCATCGGCATCGCCACCTACGACGCCTCGCCATCACGCCGGAACACCGCCACCACGTCCTCCACCGGCACGACGAACAGCCGATTGTCCCCCTCGAAGTCCACCGGGATCGCCTGCTTCGGGTTGAAGAGCACTCGGTCGTATCGCTCGATCGGGTAGTTCTCGTCCTTTTCCACCTGCGCCGAGACCGCCACCACCCGCCCCGTCAGCGTGGGAATCTCGATCTTGTCCGGCAGGTGGATCCCGCTCTTGGTCTGCTTCTTGTCCTCATCCTTGCGAATGAGCACACGCTTCCCGATCGGCTCCACGGTCTCCAGCCCCGATCCCGACTTCCTTGACGGCGTGGGGTTGGTCATTGCGAGTATTCTAGTGCCCTATTGGGTACCCCGCCCCTCCGGGGCGGCTCTTGGGTACATCGACGGTCCCCGTCGATTCTTCTCTCCGTGCCACCGACTCCGCTTCAAAGTCGGTGCTCCAGGGCACGCCGCCCCTACCCGGCAGATTCAGCCTCACCTTTGTCGTCAGCGCCCGGTTCCACCGCCTCGTTCAGGATCTCAGCCCATGCTTCAACTTCTCCCGCTCATCCGCGATGTCCCTGACTTCCCCAAGCCCGGCATCGTCTTCAAGGACTTCACCCCGCTCCTTGCCGACCCGCGCGGCCTCGCCCTCGCCGTCGAACTCATGGCCAATCCCTTCCGCGGCATGGGCGTCGAACTCGTCGTCGGTGCCGAGTCCCGCGGCTTCATCTTCGGAACAGCCATCGCCCAGGCACTCTCCTGCGGCTTCGTCCCCGTCCGTAAGCCTGGCAAACTCCCGCTCCCGGTCCATGCCGTCGATTACGCACTCGAATACGGCCGCGATCGCCTCGAAATCCACCGCGACGCCATCCGCCCCGGCCAGCGCGTCCTGCTCGTGGACGATCTCCTCGCCACCGGCGGCACGCTCACCGCCTGCGTCGAATTGTTGAAGCATGCCAAGGCCAGCCTTGTAGGCATCACGGTCCTCATCGAGCTGCAAAGCCTTCGCGGACGCGATCGGCTCGCGCGCCTCGACACCTTTCACGCGGTTCTCAGGTACGCCTGAAGTGTTGGCCCAAGCTTCGTTCCGCTTCCATGGCCGATCACCTTATTCGCCCTTGCCTTCCGCCCGGCTCTCCGCCGAGTTGACGCCTGACCGCACGCGGCGATAGTAGCTCGCGTCCGCTTTCTCCCAGAGATCACGATCAAGCTCACGCAGGATCGCTACGGCCAAGGCCCCATCAACCGCGGCCTGCAAGGACCGCTTTACCTCCTCATCATTGAGTTTCGCATTCGTGGCTTCGAGGTACGACTTGCCCTTGCCGCCACGACCGCCCGCCGATATGTAGTCCGCGGATGTGATGGCAACGCCTTTAGTCCCGACAAGCCGGCCCAATGCCGTCGCCGACGTGAAGACCGTCCCATCAGGCCGGCTGAACGAGACCGTGACGTTGCAATCGATCGCCTCACGGCTGACCCTTTCCGAGACCTCCGACGCCACTCGCTCTCCCGGCCTGCCCAAAAGACTGTTGGCCTCGTCTTTTTTCATGAAGGTGTCCGCCCACGCGTTCACGCTCACCAGTCGGGCCGCCACGATCAGTTGCGCCCTCTCTCGGCTCACCACCCGCTCGAACCGGCTGAACTGCGTGATTGAGTCGCTTGTCCCCCTCTCCAACAGGCTGCGCAGCTCCTCGGACGTGTAGACCACCTTGGACCTCGACAAGTCCTCGATCACCGGCGGATCCACATAGACCTTGATCTTCTCGAACCGTGTCGATCCCTTGCCCCTTGCGGACTCGATGTCCACGGCATTGGATGCCGAGCCAGACAGCTGCCGTTCGATCCAGAGCTCATGCTGGTCAACGCTTGAGCCTGCATAGGCAGTGGTTCCGGGTTCCAGTTGCAGACTTCCGCTCGAACATCCGGCCTGCACGATCGCGGCGATAGCCGTGATGCACACCAGAATCGCTTTCAAACCCTGACTCACAAGCATGTTCATGCGTGGTTCTCCTCATGGGATGGCGACGACCGTCCTTTCGGACAGTAACAAGATACCAACAAGAATACCCAATATGAACACTGAACGCAATCGGCTTGCCGCAGCGAGCACCCACAAGCGAATCCGGCCAGGGTTGCTCGTTTCGAATCAAACGATCGGCGTGCGACCTTTGCGCAATAAAAAACCCACCGTCCGGCTTCCCGAACGGTGGGTTGAGGTTCAGTCGCTGAAAGGTTCAGCGATTAGCAGCAGAACTTAGCGCTGACGACGGCGACGGCCACCAACCAGGGCGCCGAGGCCGAGGAGCGCGAGGCTCGACGGAGCGGGCTGGATGTTGATCGCGCCGGTGGCGGCGAAGACGCCCTGGACGAACTTAGCGACGTACTGGGGGTCGCCGTTCGCATCGAGGCCGTACTGGACGAGGACGGAACTGTGGTTGCCAGCGGCAGCCGCAGCGCCGACGATCGCGATCGAAGCGGCGCGGCTGGTGTAGTTGCTGGGGTTCCACGTGCCACGCCAGATGTTCCCGATCGGGTTCAGGCTGTTGGCCGTCGAGCCGGGGAGAACGAACTGACCAGCCTGAGCAGCGAACAGGTCGCCGCTGACCTGGCCCGTACCGCCACCGCCGAGGGTCCAGTTGCCGCCGCCGACGATACCGCCGGGGTTGCTAGCCGCGTTACGGCCGATGTTCGACCAGGTGCCGCCGTTGAGGCTGCTGCCGATCAGGTCGAAGAAGACCGAACCGAGGGCCGCGATGGTGCCCGTGCCGGGAGGCGGGGGCGGGCTATAGGTCGTCGGGGCGCCGATGCCGGGGTTGACGGTCGCACGGACCGCAACCCGAACGCCCTCACCCGGATCGATGAAGCCGTTACCATTGCCGGGCGTGCCGGCCGTGTTCGCGAGGCACTCGCTGAACGTGATGGTGTAGGTGATGTTTTCCTGAGCATTGGCCACGGTCGCAAGACCAGCCGCCGCCACGAGACCAAGAACTGCACGAGTCTTCATAACGCCTTCTCCTCACAGAAACGGGAACCGGTTCCCTTGACACGCAGAATCGACTTGGAGCGAAACGCCTCACTCCCAGCCGGGCACAGGATACCACGTTCTCCAGTCTCCGCAAGGGGTAGTTTTCAAAAAAACCAGTTTCCAATCACTTTTTTTTTGCTCCACCCCTTCCAGACACCAATCGCAACCCTTCCGATGCCCATATTCAGCCTCCGATTGGGGTCTTTTACCAAGCCCGGGCCCACGTTTTTGCCCCCAGTTCTGGCACAGCAGGCCGCAACTTGCGCCTCCCCAGTTGAAGGTGCGTCTGTTCGCACCCATTTGACGCTGAATCACTGCCTCGCCGCCTCACTGCCTCGCCGCCTCGCTGAAAAATGACAATCCCCGCCCGTTGAGCGGGCGGGGATCGCAGGTTAAACCGAGTTCCTCAGCGTGTGAGGATTAGCGAGCCCGACGGCGGCGGCCAGCAGCCAGGGCACCGAGGCCGAGGAGCGCGAGGCTCGACGGGGCGGGAGCGATCTGGATGTTGCCGGAACCACCGAAAGAGCCACCGATGAACTTGCCGACGTACTGCGGGTCGCCGTTCGCGTCAACGCCGTACTGGATCAGGATCGAACTGTGGTTCATACCAGCAGCCGCGGCAGCGACCGCAGCGAGCGACACGGTGCGGCCGGTGTAGTTGGAGGGAGTCCACGTTCCGCGCCAGATGTTCCCGATCGGGTTCAGGCTGTTGGCCGTGCTGCCCGGGAGAACGAACTGACCGGCCTGGACGGCGGTGATGTCGCCATTAGCCTGACCCGTGCCTGGCGCGCCCAGTGTCCAGTTGCCGCCACCAGCGATGCCACCGGGGTTCGTCGCGGCGTTGCGAGTGATGGTCGACCAGGTGCCACCGTTGAAGTTGGTGCCGATCAGGTCGAGGAAGATCGAACCGAGGCCGGCGATGGTGCCGGTGCCGGGGGGCGGGGGCGGGGTGTACGTGGCGGTCGAACCGATGCCGGGGGCGATCGTCGCACGGATGGCGAAGCGGACGCCCTCACCCGGATCGATCACGCCGTTGCCGTTGCCGGGGTTGGCCGAACCAGCGAGAACCTCGCTGAACGTCACGGCATAGGTGATCGTCTCCTGAGCATTCGCCACGGAAGCCAGGCCAGCAACAGCCGTCAGAGCCAGAATCGCACGAGTCTTCATAACGCCTTCTCCTCAAACTTTTTTTGGGGAACCGATTTCCCTGGACACGCTTGTGCAGCCCCGGAACGAACGGCTCGTTCAGGGACGACACACAAAGGTGCCACAAGCCTGAGGAAATGCCAACGATCAGACAAAAAAACTTTCCGCCCGCCACGAAATTCTCGAACCAAGTGCCTAGCAAAATGCGATCGACACAGGTGAAAGGTCTTATAAAATACGAACCTGAACACCGTTGGTGCGTAATTTTCGGCCAAAGCGTCCTAGAACAATCCTGTGCTTCGCGTCGAAGCAACTCTCCACGACTCCATCAAAACTCCATCCTATTGTTTCGCCCGCACGCCCCCGCTGTGTGCCGATCAAAACACAAACATCAAGCCGCACTCACTGAGGCCAGGAGCCACCACCATGCGTCGCCACAAAATCTCGATCATCGGAGCCGGTAACGTCGGGGCCACCTGCGCCCACTGGGCCGCCGCCAAGGAACTCGGCGATATCGTCCTCCTCGACATCCCCGACCGCCTCGGCGTCGCCCAAGGCAAGGCCCTCGACCTCGCCTGCTGCGGGCCCATCGAACGCTTCGACTCCAAGATCATCGGCACCGCCGACTACAAGGACATCGCGGGCTCTGATGTGATCGTCCTGACCGCCGGCGTCCCGCGCAAGCCCGGCCAGAGCCGCGACGACCTCGTCCAGATCAACGTCGGCATCGTCCGAAGCGTCTGCGAGCAGATCAAGCGTCACGCCCCCGAGGCCATTGTCATCGTCGTCTCCAACCCCCTCGACGCCATGGTCTATACCGCCTGGAGGGTCACCGGCTTCCCAACCCAGCGGATCATGGGACAGGCCGGGGCGCTCGACGTCGCCCGCTTCCGCGAGTTCATCTCGATGGAACTCGGCATCAGCGTCGAGGACATCTCCGCCCTCCTCCTCGGCGGCCACGGCGACGACATGGTTCCCCTCCCCCGCCTCACCAGCGTCCACGGCATCCCGCTCACCGACCTCATGCCCGAGGACAAGATCAAAGCCTGCGTCGAGCGCGCCAAGGCCGGCGGCGGCGAGATCGTCAAACTCATGGGCACCAGCGCCTATTACGCCCCCGCCAGCGGCTCGATCCAGATGGTCGAGGCGATCGTCAAGGACAAGAAGCGGATCGTCCCCTCCGCCGCGTATTGCGAGGACGAGTTCGGCGTCGCCCCGGGCCAGAAAGGCAAGGGCTACTTCGTGGGCGTGCCGGCGCTGCTTGGCGCCAAGGGCGTCGAGCGGATCGTGACGTTCAAGATGAACGACGCCGAACAGAAGTTGATGGCGGAATCCGTCAGCCACGTCAAGGACCTCGTCGGCGCGGTGCGGAAGTTGTTCCCGGACTTGGCGTAACGCCTCTTGGGTAGGTCGCACCTCCGGGGCGACTCTTGGCTTTGGTATGGGCGTCCCGACAGTCCGCTTCTTGAGCCGATCGCGCGAGCGATCGGAGCGTTGTGCCTCGGGCCTCAGCGAAGTCCGTGTTCTCTTTGGATGACTATCGCACGAAGCGTTACGCTGATGCCATGTTCTGCCGCGACTGCACCTATGACCTCCGCTCGCTTGCCGAGCCGCGTTGCCCCGAATGCGGGCGAGTGTTCGATCCGACCGATCCGCGAACGTTCGCGCTCCGTCCACGCACCGTGGCGTCACGATGGCCGTTCGCGGTGGGGCTTGTCGCCGCTGCCTGGCCCCTCATCACGCACACTATGTTCCTCGCCACCTCTCTTGTCGCACGCGCCTCTCTCGGTCACTGGCCCAGGCCAAACTTCGACTATCCCGGCAGCGTCAGCGTCGTGGCCGTCACGATGCGCGACGCATCGATCCTGACGCTCGTCGCGTGTCAGGTCACTCCCATTTTTGCGATCGTTATGTGCGCGTACCTTGCCGTGCGGCAGCAGTGGCGTCGCAGCGCGATCGTACTCGTGGTCGGGCTTGTCGCGTGGGCGGCGTTCGTACCGCTGATCCGCTTCGATCCGCTCATGTGCTTCGATTGGATCCTCTATTGAGCGTGATTGCTATGGTCGGCGCTGCCTCGATGGAGTCGTCCCGGCGGGCGTGTTCCCCCGATTGGCCGGGCGAGTGGCCGACTTGCCGGCAGTGCCGCGCGTGATCGTCGTCTTGACCTCGCTCGTCGTCAGTTCGCGCTGCTCCTCGCCCTGCGTCTCCATCGTCACCCGCATCGTCGAATCCATCTTCTTCAGCATCCCCTCGCCCGTGTCCCAGTGATATTGCCCCGAATATGACGTGTCGCGCACCTGTGCCCCCCCGCCGCTGCCGCCGCTGCCCGGTGCCTCGCTCGCTGCATCCAACTTGCCCTTGAAATCGACCACCGCCTCCTTGCCGCGCATCGAGGCCAGCGTGTGCTTCGTCACCATCTTGAACGGCCCGAGCATCCCGCCGCCGATCGCGTCGGAGTTCTCCCAACTCTGCCCGATCCGCGCAAAGCCGCTGCCCGCGCCGGTGTTCACGATCGGCCCGAGGAACCCGCCCCCACCGCCGCCCGCCGCCCCGCCCCCGAGGCCGCTCAGGCCGCCGCCGCCGAGTTGGCCGAGCGCGGCCAGCGCCTCGCCGCCCGAGACGCTCTTGATGTTGCCCGTGCGGTCGATGGTCGCCGTGAAACTCGACCCCACCAGCGACTTGAGCATCGTCGCGATCAGATCATCGTCGCCCGCCGGTTTCGTCGAATCGAACTCGGTCTCCATCTCGCCGCCTTTGACCGAGATCTTCAACGCGTCGATCACAAACTCGACCGTCGAGTCGCCATCGCCGCCGCCCTTCACCACCTTCATCACCAGGCCCATCGTGATCGTGCTGCTTGTCGCGTCGGCATCGGGCATGCCAGTCTTGCCGGGCTTGCCGGTCTTGGGCGTGCGGCCCTTGTTCGCCGGGGCCGCCCCGCGCTTCGTCGTGCTCGCCTGCTCCAGCGTGAAGCGGAACTCCTTGCCGGCCTCAAACCTCGGCCGAAGATCGATCGCGCCGGCCGTCGCCTGCGCGGGCGACTGCCCCCCGGCCTCGCTCCCAGCCTTCTGTGCCAATGCCATCGGGGCGCACGCCAACACCACCGCCGCCAACCAAGCGATCCGCATGGGCGTCTCCTTCGCCGCGATCCACGGCCGGGCTTCTACCGACCGCCGGCCGCGCGGTTGCACGCATTATCGGCTGGTCGCGTGCCCCGCATCGGGCCTGCGGCCGCGGAGGGTTGCAAGTACTCACCCGGCCTATCGCGCCCGGCGTCGCCGGCCAGCCCAGAGCCCCGCCGCCGCCACGAGGCCCAGGGCCCCCGGTGCCGGCGTGTTGTTGAAGTAGTACTTCATCTGGTCGAGTCGCGCGATGTCCGTGCCGGGCGTCTCGGGGGCATTGAGCGTCACCAGTCCGTTGAGCCGGACGTGGTGCGTGATCGGAACGAGCGGAAAGGTGATCTCGAAGGGGAAGACCGTGCCCGCGCCGAGCGTGAAATCGAACGTCGCCACCACGGCCGACGTGTCCGCGTTCTCCATCGTGCCTGAGACGCGGATCGTGCCCGAGCCGGCCACATCGCCCAGGACGGTGATCCGTGCCCAGTCGAGGTCGAGCCCAGGGAAATGGTGATACGCCCGAAGGGTCTGCGAGGTCTCGCCCGTGCGCACGAGTTGCTGGTCCCCGACCGTCGCCATCGGGAACGTGTACCAGACTTCATTACCGAGAAAGACCGACGAATAGCCCGTCGAGAGCGAGCCGGATGCGGCGATCTCTTCGAAGAACAGATGCGCCGAAGCGCTCGACGTGCCCAAGCAACCCAACGCTGACATCGCCACCGCCGCAACGCTCACTCGACGCATGATCGCTCCCTCTTGGATCGTCCCGGCTTGGGGCGCACCCGCCCCTACCCAAAGATGCGCCATCCCGCGCGAAAAGCAACCCGAACTCGACAAAAAACTCGCGTCCGACAGCGCGGCCTTTCGCTCGGCCGCCGCCTCGGGGTGTTGCTCAGCCCGTCATCACGGGCACGCGCTGCCCCGCCAGCGCTTCGCCGATGACCCCGATCGCTCGCTCGATCATCGCCGACGACACGTCCAGATGGCAAACCGCCCGCACCCGCTGCGGCCCGGTGGCCAGCACCAGCACGCCCCGCGCCCTCAACTTCTCGCACGCCGCCCCCGCCGTCCCCAGCCCGCGATCGAGATCAAAGAACACGATGTTGGTCTCGACCGGCATCGGAATCGTCACGCCCGCGATCGCCGCGACTCCCGCCGCCAGACGGGCCGCGTTGGCGTGGTCGTCTCGCAGCCGCTCGCGATGATGGTCGAGCGCATGAAGGCACGCGGCCGCGAGGATTCCCGCCTGCCGCATCGCCCCGCCGAACATCTTGCGGAAGCGATGCACCCGCGCGATCGTCGCCGCGCTCCCCGAGACGCACGACCCCGCCGGCGCGCCCAGGCCCTTCGAGAAGCAGCATGAGACCGTGTCGAAGTGCTGCGCGTAATCCCTGGTCGAGAGCCCCGTGGCCGCACACGCGTTCCACAACCGCGCCCCGTCCAGATGCAGCCTCATCCCCAGCGCCCGCGACGCCCGCGCCACGCGCTCGACCTGCGCGATCGGCCACACCGCCCCGCCGCCCCGGTTCTGCGTGTTCTCCACCACCACCAGCACCGAGCGAGGGAAGTGGTCCGACAGCGGACGATACAGCGATTCGATCTGGTCCCCGTCGAAAAGCCCGCACGGCCCGCTCGCCGTCCGCACCATCACCCCCGACAGCGCCGCCGGTGCCCCCGTCTCATAGTTGATGATGTGGCTGTCGGCGTGCGCGATCACCTCGTCCCCAGGCTCCGTCTGCGCCCGGATCGCCGTCTGATTCGCCATCGTCCCCGACGGCACATAACACGCGGCTTCCTTACCCATGATTTCCGCCACCCGCGCCTCAAGCCGGTTCACCGTCGGATCATCGCCCAGGACATCATCCCCGACCTCGGCCTCGGCCATCACACGCCGCATCGCCGCCGTCGGACGGGTCACCGTATCGGAACGAAGATCAACGAGTTGGTCTGCCATGCCGCAATCGTAGGGACGTGCTACGCGCGATCCGCGTCCGCGATCGTTCGCATCCGACCGCCAAGCGAACGACGGCTAGGCCAAAGCCGTGATCCCGACGCACATCCCGCGCTCGCTGCCGATCTGGCACCGCCGCCACCGCCGCTGTTCATTCTGGCGGCCTTTCCAAGGTCCAAACCACGTTTACACGCCCCGCGGCCGTTGGCACGCGACTTGCCTTCTCTCTTCTCATCACCGAAACCCACCGGGCCACGCCCCGGCATACACAAAGGAGCCTCTCATGAATGGTCTGATCCGCTGCTGCACCCCGAACTCCGCCCCGACCGTCGATCGCCTCTTCAACGAGTTCTTCAACGAGCCCTTCTTCGCCGCCATCTCGCGCCCCAGCGCGGAGACACCGCACGGCACGCTCGCCCTCGATCTCTCCGAGGACGACAAATCCGTGATCGTCCGGGCCTCCCTCCCCGGCTTCAGCAAGGAGAACATTGATGCCGAGATCCACGACGGCGTGCTCTCTATCAAGGCCGAACGCGCCGAGGAGACCGAGCAGAAGGGCGAGACCTACGTCCGCCGCGAACGACGCTTCGGCAGCGTCAGCCGCCGCGTGCAACTCCCCGCCGACGTGATCGAGGACCAGACGCAGGCCGACCTCAAGGACGGCGTCCTGACCCTGCGCATCCCCAAGTCGCAGAAGGCCACGCCGCGCAAGGTCCGCATCGGCTGACCCGACGTCGACCCTCCGTCCTCACCTGTACCAAATCAACCCCAAGGGCGGCTCGGGCCTCGCGCCTCTGCCGCCATTTTTTTCCCTTCGATCTAATCTAATATCCATGCCGCCCGAGCGCCGCGCCGAACGCCCGTTCGAATGCCGCGTCAAGCCCGGGGCGGATGTCATCCAGGCTCGCGCCGACGCGGCCCTTGCGCATGAACAGTTCGCCCTTGCGCAGATTCCCCTGGTTTCCACCGAAAAACACGTTCTTCGCCGGTGCCTTGGCCTTCTCGCGGATCTCCATCGCGCGCATGTTGTCGAACGACGCCATCTTCGCCGCTTGCGCCAGCCGCGACTCATCCGCCGCCTCACCGAGAAACTGCACCGCGCGCCGCAGCCCCGGCACCGCGTCCGCACGCATCTCCTCATACTTCAGCACCAGCCGCGGCGTCCCCGTCTCCTCGCTCCACGAATCATAAAACTGCGCCCAACTGCCGAAGCCGTTCTGAATCCAGATCGGGTCGCCCCCCTGCTCGATGAAGACGTCCGCGAACCGATCCGGCTCCAGCCCCCCCATGTTCGTTTTCGTCCCCAACACATGGTGAAAGTCGAGCGAAGAGAGCAGCACGTCCTTTGGGTGCCGCAGCATCACGATCGCTCCCGCCGTCCGCTCGATGTGCGCATGATTCGGGCCAAACGGGAGGTGCGTCTTGACGATCTGCCTTCCCGCCGCCGCCGGATCATACTGCCCCTCGACGTGCAGGTCGGGAAAGTGCTTCGCGATGTCCTTCGACGACTCCGGCCTGCCATGAAAGTACGAAAACAGCAGCGTCCGCATCCAGGTGTTGCCGGAGCGGGGATACGACGCGAGCCAGATGATCGGTGCGGGCATGAGGCTTTCCAAAGGACCAGTGCGAATGAAGATTGACACAGTTTAGGTCGGCGGGCTCACACCTCGATCGTCTCCCCCAGCAGCGGCCGCTCGCTGTCGATGCCGATCTCGCGTCCGATCCGCTCCCGCAGCGCGTCGCGGGCCTTGGGCTCGCCATGCGTCAGGATGATCCGCTTCGGCGCGGGGCTCAGCGCCCTGGCCCACTCCATCAACTGCGACTGCCCCGCGTGCGCCGAGAAGCCCCCCAGCGTGTGAACCCGCGCCCGCACCGGCACCACCTGCCCATGAATCCGCACCTCGCGCTGCCCGTCCACAAGCCGTCGCCCCAGCGTGCCCTCGCCCTGATACCCGACGATCAGAACCTGCGTCGACTCGATCGATAGATTATGTTTCAAATGATGCAGGATCCGCCCGCCCGTACACATTCCCGAGCCCGCGATAATCGCGAGCGGGCCGGGCGTGTCGTTGAGCCGCCGGGATTCATCCGCCGTGCGCGTGAACCGCAGCATCGGATAGCGCAGCGGATGGTGCCCGTCCTCCATCATCTCGCGGGCCTCGGCGTCAAAGAGCGCCACGCTCGCGCGATACGCCTGCGTCGCCTCGATCCCCATCGGTGAATCAACATAGATCGGCACGCGCCGGCACGCGCCCGTTCGGCACATCCGCCCGATCTCATAGATAAGGTCCTGCGTCCGTCCGATCGCAAACGCCGGGATCAAGACCTTTCCCGTCTGCGACGCGCACCCGTCGAGGATCGCGTGCAACTCCTCCAGCGTCGATTCCCGCGGCCGGTGATCGCGGTCGCCATACGTCGATTCGAGAATCAGCACGTCCGCCGTCGGAGGCGGCTCGGGATCACGGATGATCGGGATGCCCCGCGGCCCGATGTCGCCCGAGAACGCGATCACCGTCGTCCGCCCGCCGTCCTCCACCGTCAGCACCGCGCTCGCCGAGCCCAGGATGTGCCCGGCATCAAACAGCCGCGCCGAGATGCCCGGCGCCACCGACGTGTCGCGCCCATAGTCGAGCGCCCGAAAGAGCCGCATCGTCGCCCGCACATCCTCTGGGCCATACAGCGGCCCGTGTACTCGCGCGCCCGGCGCGGCATGGCGCGCCGCTCGCTCCGCATCCTGCGCCTGCAGCGCCGCCGAGTCCTGTAAGATAATGTCCGTCAGCCGCGTCGTCGCCGGCGTCGCATGGATCGGCCCGCGATAGCCCCGCTTCACGAGCATCGGCAAGCGCCCGCAGTGGTCCAGGTGCGCGTGCGTCAACACCACCGAATCCAGGCGTGCGGGCTCGATCGCCTCGGGAAACTCGTTGTGCTCGTGCGCCTCCCGCTCACCCTGGTGCAGGCCGAAGTCCACGAGAATCCTCGCTCGATCCGTCTCCAGCAGATACGTCGAACCCGTCACCTCGCCCGCCGCGCCGTAGAACGACAACTTCATGACTTGGTTTCCAGGTCGTCCAGCCGACCGGTTTTCGAGTATTCGCGCAGCCGTGCGAGTTGGTCGGCGGGAATATACCGCCCCAACTGGTCATGGTTCATATATAAGTACGGATTCGGCATGTGCGTCAGCAGTGGGCCGATGATCGCGAGGTCCTGCGGCAGCCACTGCTTCAGATGGATGATCGCGCACGCCACGTTCGACGACCCCAGCCCCACAAACGCGTTGCAGCGCGCCGCCAGCAACGCGTCCACGATCACCTCCGTCGCCAGCCGCCGCCGCGGCAAATCCTGGTAGTGCAGCCCGCGTTTCGCGTCCGTCCGCAGGGCCGCGGTCGTCACCAGCCGCGGGCCGTAGCGGCGCGCGAAATCCTCCGCGATCGGCGACGAATCCGTGAGCAGAAAGACCCTCGCGCCGGGGCGATACTGCGCCATCGCATCGATGATCTTGGGCAGCACCGCGATTTTCGCGTCCAGTTGCGGATCCTCCACAAACTTGTCGCTCCCGCGCGCATGCACCGCGATCAACGGCGTCGCCGTCCACCCAGCGCCAAAGTTCGCCGCCGCGAATGTGTCCGCCTCGCGGACGATCTCCGGCCGCGGCCTCAACCTCGCCAGCAGCACGCGGAACGCCCGATCCAATGCCGCGCCGTGCAGCGGGTGCCACGCCGGCACATGCGGCAACAGCACCGGCACGCCCGAGTGATAATCGAGCACCGCCACGTCCTCATCCCGCGAGAAATACGCCATCCCCGGCAGCCGCGACCACTCCCCGCCGAGTTTGTTGATCTCGTCCAGATGCAGATTGCCTTCGTTCCACTTCGGTGGCCAGAACGTCAACCCCTTGCCCCGAAGATCATCGAGCGACTCGCCGCTCAAGGGCTCAAAGTAGAGCCCAAAGGCGTCACCGGGCCCGTCGCGGAAGCGGCTGTTCTCGCCCCAATGCACCACCGGCACCCGCCGCGTCATCTCCGCCAGCAACAGCCCCCCCACCACCTGATCGGCATCGGACCAAAACCCGTTGCCCCACGCCTTGATGAGCAGATAGCGCGTGCGCCCATCGGCGGCCCGTTCCAGCCGCGCCGAATCAAAGTGCGCCGCGCAGCGAGCCACGATCTCTCGTGCCGGCGCGTCGCCGGGCGTCACCGCGAGCACCGCCCGAGCCACCAACTCCGCCACGGCATGATTGCCCTCGTCCAAATATCGGGCGGCCTCCGCGGATGTTGTGGCGAGTTGATCCACGCACAGGCAGTCTATCGGCACCGGCGCGCCGCGGTGTGGGCTGCCGACGCCGCGTTGTGCTACGACCAACCGGCCCGGCGATCAGTCGCTCGACCGCTCGCGTCGACCTCAGCGCTTCGCCTTCCCAGCCTTGCTTGCCGTCGCGGGCTTGGCCACCGACGCAGCCACGGCCTGCCCCGACTGCGGCACGACCGCGATCGTCGGCGCGCCGGCCTTCGGCTCGATCGCAGCCGTGCCCTGCGTGGCCGCCGCCTTCGGCATCGTCGCGGTACCGGGCATCAAACTATGCAGCAGCCGCTCCGCATCAACCCAGTTCTCGACATCATGCCCGCCGCGCGAGCGCCACAGCACATGCGCCAGCGCCCCGATCAGATCCCCGGTGATATCGATCGGCGACTTCCACGTCGTCCCCAGCGACAGCAATGCCTTGGTCCGCGGCGTGCCGCCTGCCTCTGCCGGCGGTGCGGGCTCAAGACGGATCGAAGGATGAGCGGCGGGTAACGCGGGAACAGGCCGAGCATCGCTGGGCATGGCTGCACTCCTGATGCGGGAGGGCGGCAAGCGGGCGCGCACAGGCCGATGGCCCCGACCCCCCGAGGCGTAAGTGGGCGCAACAGGACTTGAACCTGTGACCCCAGTCGTGTGAGGACTGTGCTCTAGCCAACTGAGCTATGCGCCCGACCACCTACTTTAGGCGCGGCGACGAAGTAGGGGCAAAGCAGATGCCGTCAAACGGGCGAGCACTCGAATCGATCACGCCCCGATCAGCGTCCGCACCTGCCACAACTCCGGGAAAAACTCGTGCTCGATCAGTTTCCTCAGAAACGGCACCCCCGACGAGCCCCCTGTCCCGGGCTTGAATCCGATGATCCGCTCCACCGTCTTCATGTGCCGGAAACGCCACAGCGAGAACTGCTCGTCCAAATCCACCAGTTTCTCGCACATCTCGTACGCGTCCCACCACTCCGCCGGTCGGTCGTACACCTGCTTGATCGCCGACACCACTTCCGCGCTCGCCACCCATGGCTTGGTCACGTCGCGCGACAGCACCGCCTCGGGAATCGGCAGGCCCCGTCGAGCCAGATAGCGCATGAACTCGTCATACAGGCTCGGCGTCGCCAGCGCGCGCTTCAACTCGTCGTGATCCGACGCCCGGTGCGCATGGAACGCCAGCATCCGCTCGTCCTTCGCGCCGAGCATGAACTCCACCACGCGATACTGCGCCGACTGGAACCCGCTCGCCGGCCCCAGCACACCGCGAAACTCCGCATACTCCGTCGGCGTCAGCGTCGCCAGCACCGCCCACTGGTTGTACAACTGCGCCTGGATGTTCTTCACCCGCGCGATGATCTTGAAGCACGGCTCGATCTCGTCCCGCGCGATGTGCCCTAGCGCCGCCCGCAACTCGTGGATCACCAACTTGAACCACAACTCCGACGTCTGGTGCTGGATGATGAACAGCATCTCGTCATGGTGCGGCGGGCTCGACAGCGGATGCTGCGCCGAGAGCAATCGTTCCAGGTCCAGATACCCCGCATACGTCATCCGATCCGCCAGGTCCGTGCGAATGCCCGGCTCCAACTCGCGATTCGTCATGCCCGAGCATAGGGGCGACCTTCCCGGAACCAGCGCCCGCTACACTGCCACATGGAGTTCGATCCGCTCTCGCTCGACCCCGCCGACCGCTACAAACTCCTCATCGGGTGCATCGTCCCGCGACCCATCGCGCTCGTCTCCACCATCTCCATCGACGGCAAGCACAACCTCGCGCCCTTCTCCTTCTTCGCCGGCGTCGGCTCCGATCCCATGTCGCTCCTCTTCTGCCCCGCCAACCGCACCGATGGCGGCGAGAAGGACTCCCTCGTCAACGCCAAGCCGGTCGCCGAGGGCGGCACCGGCGAGTTCGTCGTCAACGTCGCCTCCGAGCCCATCGCCACTCGCGTCGCCGCCGCAGCCGAGCCGCTCCCCCATGGCGAATCCGAGTTCGATCTCGTCGGCCTCACGCCCACGCCCTCGCGCGTCGTCCGACCGCCACGCGTCCTCGAAAGCCCCGCCTGCTTCGAATGCCGAACCACACAGGTCGTGCGGCTCAACCCGGGCGTCCGGGCCGGGGGCAACATCGTCATCGGACGCGTCGTCCATGTTCACGTCCGCGACGACGCCATCAATGAGCGCTTGCACCTCGACGCCGACAAACTCGCCGCCTTTGGACGCATGGGTGGCGCGTGGTACGCCACGACCCGTCAGCGATTCGAGATGCCGATGGGCAAGGCGGCACTCGCACTCGACCCGCGCCGATTGCTCCCGAAGGGCTGACCGGGCGTTGGATCCGCGTCTGGCGACATCGGTCACCCGCCTCGATTGCCGAGCGTGGACGAAAACGAAACCGGGGGCGAACTCCTTCGAGCCCGCCCCCGTTGATTCACTCATTGCCCGGGCCGTCGGCCCGCGGCGAACTTACTTGTACAGGTTCGTCGACTCGATCTCGCGGATCGGGTTCTTGAACTGGTCGCTGCTCACGTCCGTGATGAAGCGAACGTCGCCCGCGTCACGCACGGCCCGCACCTTGACCGTCCACGTCACCTTCGCCTTGGGTGCCAGCGTCGGCACCGGCGCGAAGGTGATCGTCTGGCCCGCCGCCGAGCCCGCCGTCGCCCCGCCCGCCGACACAAACTGCAGCCCGTCTGGAATCGCGCAGATGACCTTGACGTTCGAGTCCGCCGCGGTGCCCTGGTTGGTCACAATGATGGTGTAGGTCGTCTCGGTCCCGACCTCGATCGGGTCCGGATCGTCCGTCGTCTCGACGAGGATCGCCGGGATGCCCGCCGCGCTGGTCGTGCAGCCCGCCGTCTTCGCCTCCGCGCACACGCACTTGACCGTCGCGTTGAACGCGAACGAGCGGATCGTCGTCGCCTTGGTTACCAACTCGATCGTCTTCGTCTCACCCGGAGCAACCGTGCCGAGGTTCCAGTTCACCGCGTTCCCCGCGGCCGCGCCGCCCGCCGACGCCCGCACGAACGTCGCGCCATCCGGCAGCGGGACGCTCACCGTCGTGTTCGCGCACGCCCCGTCGCCCGTGTTCTTGATCGTGAACGTGCTCGTCATGTCCCGGTTGACAAACACGCGATCGCTGCACTTCGCGTCGATCGTCAGCACCGGCTGACGAACCACCACCGCGACCTTCGCCGAGTCCGCCGTCAGGCCGCCCGCCGCCGTCGCCTGCGCCATGTTCTCAAACCGACCGGTCTTCGCGGCCTTCAACGCCACGTTGAAACTCTTGGCCTCGCCCGTCGCCAGCGTCCCCACCGGGATTTCGACGTTGGTCTTGCCGTCCGTCGTCGTCAGACCCGCCGGCAGCGCGTCCTTGATGACGATGTTCTCCGCCGCGCCGCTGCCCGTGTTCTTCACCTCGAGCCGCATCTGGATCGGATCACACAGCATCGCTTCGGGCGTGATCGTCTTCGACAGCGCCAGCGCGGGCTGCACGATGTTCGTCGCCAGGCAGATCGCGCTCGAATACGCGCAACTCAGGCACTGGCTCGAAACCCCGACCTTGTCCGCACGCGCCTGGACCTTGATAACCTCCGTCCGGCCCGCCGCCAGCGTCGGGATCACCCACTGCGCCGTCCCGCCAGGGCCGGAACGCGCCGCCGGCGTCGAGTTCACGATCGCCATGTTGTTCGCGTCGCCACCGCTGATCACCACGTTGTCAAGGCTGCCCTTGGTCAGGTTCGTGACGTGAATCTCATAGCCGTAGGGCGAGCCCGCGCGCGCCTCACGCGGCATCACCTGATGCACCAGCACCGCGCTCGTGCTCTCATCGCCCGTCGGGAAAGCCCAGGCCGAACTGATCTGCCCGGCCGTCAGCGCCGGGCGATACGCCGCACCACGAGCCTGCCGCGGCTCCGGTGCCGGCGCGGGCTGAGCCGGCTGCGCCGCCACCGGCTTCGCGGGCTCCGCCTTTGCCACTGGCTTCTCAGTCTGCGCGCATCCCCACATTGCCCAGGCCGCCGTGACAACCACTCCAACGGTCCTAAGACCACCTCTGCGATTCATGACAGACTCCTAATAGGTTCCGTACCATTCCGCTGCCCCGCTCTAAAAGCAGGGGTCGATAATAGGCACCCCAGCAGTAGCATTTCACGCAAACGCTATGGCTTAGGAACGCCCAGGCTCGTCCGCAGCCCGCGCGCGCGCTCAACCAACGCCCCCGGATCTTTCGGCGATCGCTGCATCTCAAACTGCCACACCAACTCCGTTTGGATCCGCGCAGGAATCACCGTTGCAGCCAGGTCCACGGGCGGATACTCATAGATCGGTGCCCGCGCGCGCTTCCCGACCGTTATCGGCTCATACCCTTCCGCCGCCAGCCGAACCTCATACACCCCATAGAACTCGAACCCCGCGGTCGCCGGCGTGCGCCCGATCTCCACATCATTCACCCACGCCACCGCCCCCGGCGGGTCTGACTTGATCGTCACCGTCCGCTCCAGGCACCCGCCGAGCACGCCAACTCCCGCCGCTCCCGCGGCGACGCGCGCGCACAGACTCGTCCGCTTTCCAGCCCTCATGACGAGGCTCCCGCAGTTGGTGTCGGCCTGGTGGACGCTGGCGCTCGCTGCACCGGCACCGGATCAAACTCATCGCCCCGGAACAGCGACCCCAGGTACACCCGCCGCACCATCTCATTGTTGATCAGGTCGCGCGGCGCGCCCTCGGCAAAGACCGTCCCGTCATCAATGATGCAGGCCCGATCGCACACCCGCATCGTCTGCTGCACGTTGTGATCGGTGATCAGGCACGCGATCCCCCGATCCGCCAATCGCCGAATTTCCCGCTGCAAATCCTCAACCGCGATGGGATCGACCCCGCTGAAGGGCTCGTCGAGGAGGATCAGCGTCGGCTCGGTCACCAGCGCGCGCGCGATCTCGAGTTTTCGCCGCTCGCCCCCCGAGCACGTCCGCGCCGCGTGGTGCGCCTTGTGCGTCAGTCCGAACTGCTCGAGCAGTTCCGTCGCCCGACGCCGGCGCTCGGCCCGCGTGCCCGGCCTGGTCTCCAGAATCGCCAGCAAATTCTGCTCGACTGTCATCCGCACGAAAACGCTCGGCTCCTGGCTCAGATACCCCATCCCACGGCGGGCGCGCAGATACATCGGCAGCCCCGTCACGTCCTCACCGTCAAACATCACCTGCCCGTCGTCCGCGTCGATCATCCCGATCGTCATGCGGAACGACGTCGTCTTGCCGGCCCCGTTGCGCCCGAGCAGCCCCACGATCTCCGACCGATCGACGTGGAACGACACGCCATCGACGACCGCGCGACCCGCGTACACCTTCCGGAGATTGATCGCTTCGAGCAGAGCCACTGCGCGTTCAGTCTAGCCTCTCGGGGCGGGCTCGCGCACCCAGCGCAGGCACATCGGATAGCGGAAATACTCTCCGCGATGGGCCGCCATCGCACCCAGCACCATCCCCACGATCCCCAGCGCGTAAAGCGGCAGGTACAAGGCCCATCCCACGCCGCACGTCACCAGGCCGATCGGCACCAGTGCGATCGAATAGACCACCAGCGAGATCTGGAAGTTCAGCGCCTCGCGGGCATGGTCCTCAACAAACGGCGTGCCGTCACGCTTGATCGCCCACATGATGAGCGCCGGCGCGACCGGCACCCCTAAGTGAAACGCGATCAACGTCAGATGTGCGAAGAGAGAGTAGAGCCGCTCGCCCTCGTTCGCGTGAGGGTCGCGGACTCGGCCGCGTCCATCCCAGGCGTCTCGAAACTGCGAAGTGGCGGCGTGCATCCTGTCATCGTTCCGAATTCGCCTACCTCGCTTTCACGGCTTGGGCGCAAGGCGCGCCGACCGCTCCGATGCCCATGGGTCCGTCTGCCAGGCCAGCGCCGCCAACTCGTCGATCAGGCTCTCGACAGCGATCGAGGTCGGGCCGCCCCGATCCATCGCCACCCGAACGGCCACCGGGCGCTCGCCACCGAAGATTTCCAGCGTCGCCGTCGTGCGCATCGTGCTCCCGGCCAGCGCATCGGCGTCGTCCACGCGCGCGGGATTCGCCGGATGAAGAATTGCCGAATCACGGATCGAGCGCCACAACGCGTCGATCTGCACGGGGCTGAGTTGCCTCGTTCGCGGCGGATAGACCTCGCGCGTCGCGCCGGCCCCGAGGGCCACACGCAGTGTCCCGGCAGGCTCGAGGATGTATCGAGCCGGGCGCAGCGCCCGCGGCAGGCCTCCGCCATCGGGCAACGGGCTCTGGACCAGCACATCGAGTGCGAACGACGCCGGACGCCGTTCCGGCAACGCCTCAATCCGAGTCTGGACCGGCGGTGTCGGGCCACACCCCGCGACCACCGCCAGCACTACGAAAGGAACTGCGAATCGGGCCACTCGCTCCATGATTGAGGAGTCTAGCCCGTTGGACTGGGAGGCCCTTGGTGGCCGCGTGTGGCAACGGCGATCCTCCATGGCCGATAACGCCCATTTCGCCTCACGCACGCCGGTCCGCGCGCCGATGCCCTCACCCGATGGACGAGGCAAATCCCATGGACGAGACGAATCCCAAGATCGTGCCTCTCTCGCCGGCGCGCGACAAGGCCCGAAGGCACGGCCGCCTCCACGTGGCCTGCGCCACCTGCGATCTCGGGCTCGTCGTCGATATCTCCGCCTCCGGCATGCGCGTCGAGTCCGGGCGCCGTCCCTCGTCACGCATCGGGGAAGTCGGCCCCATCGAGATCGAGGCACTCGGCGAGAAGTTCTCGGTCCCGGGCCGAATCGTCTGGATCCGACGCACCGGCTTCTGGAGGCACGCCATCGGCGTCGAGTTCGGCGAACTCTCCCCGCACGCTCGGCATGTGCTCGTCAACATGGCGCGATCCGTCACGTCCAACGACGACTACCTCCGCGCCATGCCCGGCCGCGAGCAACGATCCGCCTGATCATCTCGTGCATTTGATCCGACGCGGACTACCATCTCCCGCGGCCTGACGCCGCCACGGGGGATATGCCCATGGACCGTCTCAGTTCGATCATCGTCGGCATTGATTTCACGCCCAACGCGGCGACGGCACTCCGCCAGGCGATCCGCATCGCGGCCTGGAATCGCGCCAAACTCCTCGCCCTGCATGTCATCGAGACCCTCGTGGTCATCGAACTCCAGACCGGGCTCTCCACCTATGTGCAGGAGATCCACTCGGGGCTCGTCGAGGAAGCCAAGAAAGAATGGGGGGGATTCGCCAAGGACGCCCCCGGCAAGGAGGCCGTCCGCTTCGAGGTTGCCGTCAACAACCAACTCGTCGAGTTCGAGGACCGCATCCGCGCCAACAAGGCCGACCTCCTCATCCTCGGGACGCATGGCGCGGGCTCGTCGCACCACGGCACGGGAACCCTCGCCTCGCAGTGCGTCCGCCGCGCGCCGGCGAGGGTGCTGCTCGTCCGCGAGGACCAGCCCGGGCCGTTCAAAAGCGTGGTGGCGTGCATCGATTTCTCGCCCACGTCGCGCGACGCGTTGGACAACGCGGTGCGGGTGGCGATCCAGGACAACGCGGCGCTGCACGTCGTCCATGTCTTCCAGCCGCCGTGGACGCGGTTCCACTATCGCGCAAGCACCGAGGGAACCGGGCCGGACTTCCAAAAGCAGTACCGCGACGGGCTGCTGCATCTGCTCGAGCGGTTCTGTGCGCCCGCCCGGCCCGACATCGCCTGGACCAAGCCCCATTTCCACCTCGTCGAAGCCTCATCGCACGGGCGCGGGATTATCGATTTCGTCCGAGCGCAGAAGGCCGACCTTGTCGCCCTCGGCACCCGCGGCAAGACCAACCTCCGCGACCTCGTGATGGGCAGCACCGCCGAGCGAGTCGTCCGCGAAGCGCCCTGCTCGATCCTGGCGATCAAGCCTGTTGCATGAGGTTTGTCATGTGAGCCCGCGCGCCAACGCCGCGCCCCGATCGCGGGCGGCCACGATCGCGCGCACAAATGCGTCCGAAACGCCCGCCGACGCGAGCACGTCCAGCGCCGCTTCCGTGGTCCCGCCTTTGCTGGTGACGGCCGCGCGAAGTGTGGCCGGAGCCTCGGTCGTGCGCGCCAGCAGCGTCGCCGCGCCCGCGAGCGTGCCGCGCACGGCGGTGTCGGCCTGCCCGGCGGACATCCCGCACTCGGTCGCCGCGCGCTGCATCGCCTCCGCGAGCAGATAGAGGTAGGCCGGGCCGGAACCGGCGACGGCGGTGAAGGCATCCATGAGGTGCTCGGCGATGGGGATGACGATGCCGATGGACGCGAACATGCGCACGGCGAGGGCCTCGTCGCCCGCGCGCGCGCCGGCGCCCAGCGCGATGCCGGTGGTCGATCGGCCGACGCGGGCGGCGGTGTTGGGCATGGCGCGCACAACGGCGGCCCAGGGGCCGAGCGCGTCGCGCACAAGCGCGGACTCGCCGCCGGCGAGGATGGAGATGACGACGCGGCGGCGGCCGTCCCAGATTTGGGCACACTGCGCGCGCACATCGGCGAGCGACTGCGGCTTGACGGCGAGGAGGATGGCACCGGGGTCCGGGGCGCGCGCGAGGAAGGCACCGAGGTCGGCGGGGGCGGCGGTTGTGCGCACGTTCCAGGCCTCGAAGACGGCGCGGCGGTCGGCCTGGGGTTCGAGGACGAGGAGGTCGGCGGCGTGGAGCGTGCCGGCGTCGAGGCTGCCGCGGATGATGGCCTGGGCCATCGCGCCGCCGCCGATGACGGCGAGGGGGGCGTGGGACATGGAGGAGGATACGGCGGCGGGAAGCGTCGTTCGCCCGGGGGGCGAGGAGGAGAGGGGACAAAGAGTGATTTGCGGCGGGAACAAGTGGTGCAAAGCCACCACTCGCAACGGTCATGCGCCCGAAGCGGGCGGCCTACAGCACAAAGCTTGAAGAGCGTCCGGACAAGAAAAATGTCAAGCATACTTGACATCATAGCAATGTCTGGTATGCTTGACACTGTGTCAACGAAACTGGTCATTCTTGAGAAGCCAAAGGAGGAGCCGATGGGCGCGTCATTCGAGGAGCGAAGCGTGTGGGTGCAGCTCGTGGGGATGGTCGTCGGGCTGGGGGTCTATTTCGTGATCGCGGGGCGGATGCTGGCGGCGGGGGTGCGGGCGATGCCGGCGTATGCGGCGCTCTTTATCGTGGCGACGGTGCTGATGGTGATCTTGCTCGTGGCGGGGCACATCGTCATGGCGCTCGCGAGCAAGCCGGAGGGGCAGGACGAGCGCGATCGCGTCATCGCGTGGCGGGCGGAGCACAACTCGTCGTGGGTGCTGGCGACGGGCGTGCTGGCGGCGGTGACGGGGATGGTCTTCGAGATCGAGGCGGTCTGGATCGCGAACCTGCTGCTGCTTTCGCTCGCGCTCTCGGAGGTGCTGGGGTTCGTGCTGCGGCCGGTGTACTACCGGCGGGGGATTTGAGGTGGCGCGGGCGCGGGTGGTGGTCCACAATCGAATTCGAGCGTTGCGTTTCGAGCGGGCCGAGATGACGCAGCAGGAGCTGGCGGATCGGGTGGGCGTGAGCCGACAGACGATCAACGCGATCGAGGGCGGGAAATATTCGCCGACGTTGGAGGCGGCGTTTTTGATTGCGATGTCGCTTGGGAAGCGACTGGACGAGGTGTTCGAGTGTGTGGTGGTGAAGAGGTGAGTGCGAACAGGGAGCATGCGCAATTGCGTCGAGAGGTCTGCGGCACCCATCAGTCAACCGAGGCGGTTGACTGATGGCACCCAAGCCGAGGTGTCAAGAACAATTTTTCGATGAGGAGGACGTGCCCGCGGCGTGCATAAACTGGAGGATGTCCACGTTCTATCAGTTGGACTTTGAGAAGCCGGTGCGGGAGATTGATCAGCAGATCGAGGCGGCGGAGGTGGCGGCGCGTGTGCCGAGGCCGCCGGAGGGGGCGGTGGCGCTCGATGACGGGTCGGCGATCGGCGATGGGCCGGCGGTTAGTCTGGGGGCGGTCGATCTGGCGGCGCTGCGCGCCAAGCGGGAGACGCTGCTCGAGCGGATCTATGGCGGGCTCTCGGCGGGGGATGTGGTGCGGGTGGCGCGGCATCCGAATCGGCCGCAGACGCGGGACTACATCCAGGCGATCTGCCGGGATTTCGCGGAGTTGCACGGGGATCGGCGGTTTGGGGACGACCCGGCGATCGTGACGGGATTCGGGCGGATCGACTCGATCAAGTGTCTGATCGTGGGGCATCAGAAGGGTCGGAGCACGCAGGAGAAGATCGCGTGCCACTTCGGGTGTGCGCATCCGGAGGGCTATCGCAAGGCGCTGGCGAAGATGCAGTTGGCGGAGAAGTTCGGGCTGCCGATCGTGACGCTGGTGGACACGCCGGGGGCGTATCCGGGGCTTGGGGCGGAGCAGCGGGGTCAGGCGGAGGCGATCGCGGTGAACCTTCGGGAGATGAGCCGGCTGAAGACGCCGATCGTGAGCGTGGTGATCGGGGAGGGGGGCTCGGGCGGGGCGCTGGGGATCGCGGTGGCAGATCGGGTGGCGATGCTGGAGTTCGCGTGGTACTCGGTGATCAGCCCGGAGGGATGCGCGGCGATCTTGTGGAAGCAGGCGAACGAGCAGACGAACAACGCCGCGGCCCGGGCGCTGAAACTGACGGCGAAGGACAATCTGGAACTGGGGATCGTGGACGAGGTGATCCGCGAGCCGCTGGGCGGGGCGCACCGAGACACGGCCGGCGCGGCGGCGAGCCTGAAGGCGTGGATCGTGACGCAGTTGCAATCGCTCAAGGGTGTGCCGGTGGATGAACTGGTGCGTGGGCGGTACGCGCGGTTCCGGAAGATGGGCTCGTTTGCGGAGAACGAGCCGGTAGCGACGCAGGCATCGTAAAAGCAGGAGTTGGAAAGTTCGCCTTTGACCCAATCGGTGGGGTCGCCTAACGTTCGGACCCTATTCCCAGCCTGGGATGCGGCCATGGTAGGCGAGCGATACCGAACCTGTTGCGAACGAGGTTGAGCCTTGCCCAAGTCTGCCGCTCCAGCCAAACGTCGATCCGAAGAGCGGAAAGGCAAGAGCGCCGCGAAAGTGGCGAAGCCAGGCGGAAAGCCCGCGTTGAAGCCGAGTTCGAAGGCCCCCGCCAAGGTGGTATCGAAGCCGGTTGCGAAGGCCAAGGTGGATTCGAAGGCCGTCGTGAAGACGACGAAGCAAGCGGCAACAAAGCCAGCGGCAACGACAAAGCCCGCGGCGGCGAGTTTGAAACCAGTGGCGGCAACGAAGCCGGTGTCAGCAAAGGTCGCGCCCGCGACGGGGAAACCGAAGGGGACAGCGGCGAAGGTGGAGCCGCCGGCGGACGCGAAAACGGCGCGGAAGGGGATCACGATTGTGAACTCCAAGCCGCAGCGGCGGCCGTCGGAGAAGCCCAAGGGGATCGTGATGCCGACGCTGGGTCAGCCGCTGATCCGGCCCGGTGGTCGGCCGCCCAAGCCGCTGATCGATTCGGGTCCGAACGCGAAGTCGAAGACGCTGGACATGAGTTCGCAGAACAAGCCGAAGAAGAGCCCGTTTGACAAGCGGGAACTGGGCAAGTTCCGTGCGATTTTGCTTCGGAAGCGGGCGGAACTGGTGGGCGACGTCTCGACGATGGAGTCCGAGGCGCTGATGGGGCAGAGCGGGTCGCTCTCGCACCTGCCGCAGCACATGGCGGAGCAGGGCTCGGATGTGGCGGGGCAGTCGCTGTCGCTGGACCTGGCGGCGGCGGATCGTCGGCTGATCAAGGAGATCGACGACGCGCTGCGGCGGATCGAGGACGGGACGTACGGCGTGTGCGAGTTGACGGGGAAGCCGATTCGTGCGGAGCGGCTCGAGGAGTTGCCCTGGGCGCGGTATTCGATCGAGGCGGCGCGGGCGCTGGAGCGGCGGTCGAACGCGCCGTGAGTGATAAGGCCGTGAATGACGGGGTTGTGAGTGACAGGGCCGTGAGCGGCACGTCGGGCGGCCTGCGGACGGCGTTTGAATCGGGGACGATTCGGTCCGGGCGTGCGTGGGGCGCGCTTGTGGGGACGCTGGTGGTCGGGCTGGCGACGGACCTGGCGAGCAAGTGGGCGGCGTTTGAGTGGCTGGCCGCGGCACCGGTGCGGGTGAGCCGCGCAGAGGTTTTGGAGGCGACGCGGCTGAGGTTGGGGCTTGGGAGCCTGATCCCGCAGCCGCCGCCGAAGGTGACGATCGTGCCGAGCGTTTTGGACCTGACGCTGGTGCTGAATCCCGGCGCGGTGTTTGGGATGGGTGCGGGGAAGCGATGGTTCTTCATCGCGTTCACGTTTGGCGCACTGCTGTTGGCGGGATGGATGTTTGCGGCATGGACGAGGCCGCGAGATCGGCTGGCGCATGTGGCGATCGCGCTGCTGGTTTCTGGGGGGCTGGGAAACCTGTACGACCGGCTGGTGTATGGATGCGTGCGGGACTTTCTGCATCCGCTGCCGGGGCTGGCGTTTCCGTCGGGTGTTCTGGGCGGACGCGAGGTGTGGCCGTATGTGTCGAACCTGGCGGACCTGTGGCTGCTTGTGGGGATCGGGCTGTTGATGTGGTTTTTGTGGCGTGGGACGCCGCGTGGAGCGCGCGGGTAGCGAGGAACAGAATCGGGGCGGGGCGGCCAGGGGAGTGATACGGCGCGAAATGGGCCCGGCTGGATTCGAACCAGCGACCGCGTCCATTATGAGTGGAGAGCTCTAACCGCTGAGCTACGGGCCCCGCGAGACGATAGCCGACGTGGAGCGGCGGACGAGCACGACGAGGGGGTGCGGGGAATGGGCACGCACGACTGACGGCCGGCTCCCTACAGTCTGGCCTGAGGAGCATCGCATGGGTATCGAAGCCGCATTGACGACCGACACGATCCTGACGACGCAACTCCGCCGGGTGATCAACTGGGCGCGGCGGTCGTCGATCTGGCCGATTCCCTTCGCCACGGCGTGCTGCGGGATCGAACTGATGGCGACGGCCTGCTCGCGCTTCGACATCGCGCGGTTCGGGGCCGAGGCGATGCGATTCAGCCCGCGGCAGGCGGACCTGTGCATCGTCGCCGGGCGCGTGGGGATCAAGATGTTGCCGGTGCTCCAGCGGATCTATCAGCAGATGGCCGAGCCGAGGTGGGTGATCTCGATGGGTGCGTGCGCGTCGACGGGCGGGGTGTTTGATACCTATGCGACGGTGCAGGGGATCGATCAGTTCGTGCCGGTGGACGTGTATATCCCGGGGTGTCCGCCGCGGCCAGAGATGCTGATCGAGGGCGTGATGGCGATCCAGCGGATCATCGACAATGACGGGATTCCGCCGAAGGGTCCGGATGGCAAGCGTGTGCCTCTGGGGATTGCGTTGCAGCCGACGCATCTGGTGAGGCCGCAGCCGGTGGGGATCCGGGTTGGCGCGACGACGTAGGTCGTTACAGCGACGCGACAGTGCGGGCACGCGACCGTGGCTCGCGACGTGAGCCAGGGTAATTTCAGCAGGAGAGAGTGAGAAACACGCGGAATGCCTGCGGCCGGCGGCGATCGCATTGACTCAGATTGCGCCCCGCGCTAAGGTGCGTCCAGATTGCGGGGTAGAGCAGCCTGGTAGCTCGTCGGGCTCATAACCCGGAGGTCGTAGGTTCAAATCCTACCCCCGCTACTTATTTTCGGTATCTGTTTGGAACGACCCGCGCTATGCGGGTCGTTCGCTTTTTGAGCGAAGCGGCCGCAGTTTCCATACTTCGCTCGCATTCCCATCTCGAGGAGTCGCAGGTCTCGCGCGCTCCACCGCTACTTATTTTAGGTATCTGTTTGGAACAACTCGCGCTATGTGGGTCGTTCGCTTTTTGAGCGCAGTGCCGCAATTTCAACACTCCGTTGTCAGCGAGTCGCAGACCTCGCAGGCTCCACCGCTGCTTGATTCGATCGGCCCTCACGCTCGCGCCAGGGGCCGTTTTTTTTACCCACCCAACGTCAATGTCTGACAAGTTGCTGCCAACAGCGAGAATCTTTCCGGCGGGGGGAAGTAGCGGAGGACCAAACCGGCGCGACGTGCCGCTGTTCGAGGTTTTGTCAAGGTTGACACAAACGTACGATCAGCGGCGATTTCTACTCCCCCCCAGCAGTAGCCCAGTAGATGTCGCGCAGTTCGTGACCTACAGATCGAACCGACGCCCTCGGGGTAGTGAGCTGAACCTGCGTTCTCTCCAGTTTGGTGGCGTACGGGTCACTGTGACGGTGGGGGGGGGATGAACAGCAGATGCTCACGTGGAATTAGCCGGAGTGGAAACACGGTGAGAAGCGGCGATTCGATGCCAAGAAGAGCTGGAGTGGGATCCTGAATCTGTGGACGTGAAGGTCAGCCTCGCCAACTCCGCCTATGTCTGCCGCCGCACGCTCAACATCCCGCCGCAGACCTCTCAGAGCCGTTGAGACCTTGACAGTTCCGTTCAGTCAGCTCGACGTCAGTCGCGTGAAGTCGCTGAGCTGTCCGGTTGCTGTGCGAGCATGGAAGGAGCCGGAGGAGGTCGCTCGTTTTCTCTTGGAGACGCGGAGGACCATTCGCGTCGCCGTCGAAAGCAACTACCCAAATGAGTGGGAGCTTGTGGGTGCCATCATCAAGGCCACTCCCGACCTCAGTTCCGCCGTCATCCGCGCCTTTGCTGCAGATGGAACCGACGATGGCTTTCTGCTTATACCTCCTGCTCTCGAAGCTCTTCGACGGATCGGAAACGAGGGGGACACAAGAAAGTTCGTTCGAGAGTTTTCTAATTCGCCACACGAGGATCTGCGTGTGCGTGTTGCAGATGCTCTCCGATACCTGGTGGATGGCGAGAAGTCGACCGCCGCAGACCTCGATCTTTTGCAGCAACTCCTTGTGGACAAGTCGCCGCACGTCAGACGTGTTGCTATCCGCGCGCTAGCAGGCTGTTGAAGAACTGCGTTTCGATGTGGACTGGGCGTTGGCCTCGCGTTCTTCGGTGATCGGGATCGCGGCGCTCGACGCGAGACTCACGCGGCCATCAGGGTTCTCATCCGCACG
>JBJXFQ010000135.1:0-8313 GCA_046155605.1 Phycisphaerales bacterium | reverse complement strand
AGAACCGCCGCGTCGGCACCCGCTACGACAAGCTCGCGGTGAACTTCCAGGCGTTCCTCGACCTGGCCATCATCCGCCGATACCTCCGCCTCCTGGCCCCGGGCGATCCGTCAGACACAGCCTAGACGGAGTCTGTATGACGAAGATTCAGTTGTCGCGATGGGGTCAAGCTGGAGTGCTGCGTGGGACATATGACACCGACACTGGTATGATCATCAACGAGTTGCATGGAAAGTGGGAACTGTCAGATAATGGTGTGTTTTTTCCTGGACGCGACAGCGTGGGATCTCTGTATTGGGAGGCGGACAAGTTGCAGTGGCAATCCGGCACGCACCGCTTTGCTATCAGTGATTGCACCGAAGCGATCGTTCACAAACGTGGAAGGCGACTATGGCAGATGTCACTCAGTACGCCGACAAAGCACTGCGAGTGGTACTACGAATGTCTGTCGGTTGAAGACTTGGCGCGATTGGATCCAACGTACCATGTAGACGATTACGAAGATGAAAACCTAGGTATTCTTGTAATAAATCTCACACGAGATTCGCGGAGGCGGGCTCGCTTCTTGCGACCATTGAAGGACTGATGAGCGTCTGGCGTGCAGACGTTCCGCAGCGGTCTTGCGGGCGATGCGAGGTTCTCCGCCGGCACGACTTCGAGTTGCGCTTCAGCCTGCTGCTTTCCCTTGGCGAGCGCCGCCGCTTCACGCACGAGCGACTCCCGAGCCTTGTGCAAGGCGTAGCCGGCCGACCCCCCCATCGCAAGGGGTACCGCGGCCACTACCGCGCAGCCGACCAGATTCCGGCGGCACCAGAGGGCCGCTCGCCGCGAGGCGGAGGTCCAGGGAAGCGGGCGACGGGTCTGCGAGCGCGATGGGAGAGTTTCATAGGTCGCTCCAGCATGGGCCAACGACGATCTTGGTGAGATCGCTGATGTCGCGTCCGCAGCGTTCGCAGCGCGTGAGGTTCGGCAGCACGTGGACGCGATGCTCCGTGAGGCGGGCGGGCGCGACCGTGCTGAGCGGGAGATTGCGGTGGCGGCGGAGGTGTAGCAGGGCCAATTGCCTCAGAGCGGGCCGCAGATCGAGGGCTTTGAGGTGTCGCTGTGGAACAGGCCAGCGGCGGAGACGGGCGGCGACTACTACGACTGGCAGGTGCTCGCCGATGGCAAACTAGCGGTCTCGCTGGCGGATGTGACGGGGCATGGGCTTGGCCCGGCGCTGAGGGCGGCGTTCTGCCGGGCGTATGCGAGGGCGACGGTACATGGAAAGTCGGTGGTAGACGAAGCGATCACGCGAGTCAACGCGCTGCTCACGCACGGCCTGCCGCCGGGGCGTTTTGTGACGCGTGTGTTGGCGCTGCTCGAGCCGGGGCTGTCGCGGGTTCGCCTGATCTCGGCGGGGCACGGGGCCGGTCCTGATCTATCGAGCGGCGACGGGGACGGTCGAGCAGCGGGGCGCGGACGGCCCGCCGCTGGGCATCGGGCCGATGTGGCTGGCGGATACGTCCGAGGCGGATGGAGTGGTGGCGCTCGAGCCGAGCGACGCGATCGTGCTGATCACGGACGGGTTCTTCGAGTGGCCCCGGTCCGACGGCGAACGATTCGGGCTTGAGCGGCTGGGCGCGGCGATGGTCCGCGCGGACCAGGCCGAGGCGGATTTCATCACCGCGATGCGGGACGCGGTCGAGAAGTTTGCGGCGGGCGAGCCGCAGCCGGACGACCTGACTGCGGTGGTGATACGACGGACGAACTGAGCGGTTTCAGGGCGGTACTCAGGGCTGGACGGGCGTGATCGCCGGCGCTGCGGCCATCGACCCCCCGAAGAAATACCACCCCCAGCCGACGGTGAAGATCCAGCAGCCGTAGAGGGCGTGCTCGGCGGAGGCGGCCAGGAGCGAGCGGCTGCGCAGGTAGGTTGCTGCGAAGAGGACCCCGCCGACGGCGGAAAAGCCGATGGCCCAGCCGTTGCGCATGATGACGTGGGCATAGCCGAAGGCGATGGCGCTGGCGAGGATGAGCGAGGCCGCTCTCGGGAAGACCTCGCGGTAGCGGTGGATGAACATCGCGCGGAAGGCGACTTCTTGTGGCAGCACGCTGAGGATGGGATAGCCGACCATGATGATCGCCCACAGGCCCGGCCGCTCGCGCGGGAGCGTGAAGAGCCGATGCGGCTCAAAGAGCAGGAGCGCGAAGGCGAGCGCCGGCCCGAGAACGGCGAAGCGGGCGAGGATGCGAAGGAGCGAATCGCGCAGGCCGCGGAAGTTCCAGAGGTGTTTGCGATCAAAGGACGGATCGAGGAGGAGGAGCGCGAGCGAGAGCGCGCCGATGGCCCAGATCGCGGGGAAGACGAGGCGTGGGTGCATAAGGGCGGCGAGCACGCTGGGCGCGACAACGAAGAGCACGACGCACTCGACCGCGCGACGGATCCTCACGGACGCGATCCGAAGTGCTTCACCATCCAGATTCGCACGGCATCGATGACGGCGTCGCTCATCGGGCCGCAAAGCCCGTCGCGCTCGGCGGAGAGCATGTGACCCAGATCGCGAAGGCAAAGCACCGTGAGCCAATCCGTGTCGCCCGATCCCCTGGCTTCGCGGGCGAGCAGCGGCGCGTGGACGCTGATGGGATCGAGCCCGCCGGATATCGCAAGAGTCGGGAGCCGTCGCTTGACAAGTACTTGTGATGGCCACTCGCTGCCTGAGAACTGCATCTTGTCGCTTCGCCAGCCGGGCACGCCAGCGGCATCGTCGTGCAGTTGCATTGCCGCCGCGAGTTCCCACGCGCGGGCCCGACCATCGCCGTCGCGATCGACCGATTCAAAGTCGGCCGTCAGTTGCGAACCCATCGCCGGGTCGGCACGAAGCCTCTCATACTGCTCGCGATCGACCGACTCATGAGCCGCCTCGCCAAGGCCTAGTTTCGTTGCCGCTTGCGTGGCCATGGCTCGTGGCGAGGTGCTCGTGTGGCTCAGATACGCGCCCGCCAGAAGGACAAACCCGATCACGCCGTCGTCGGCGATCTGGCAAGCGCGCGTGGCACCGAGCGAATAGCCGATGAGAACGATCCGCGTGCCATCGACCTCGGGCTGCCAGCGAAGTTCGCGCAAGGCGAGCCGGGTGAGTTCGCGTGAGCGTGGAAATGGCAGGCCCTCGGCGAGCGCCGGGTTCTCCTTCGCCTTCGCGTCATCGCGGTGGATCAAGCCCCATTGCATCACCACGAATCCGGCAGAGGCGAGTTCACCCGCGATCCGGTCGGCGTCCCGCGTCGGCTTGCCGTCGATCGTGCATCGTGTTTCAACGTCGTCGATGGAGTACGAGCCGGGCAAGGTCCAGTGCAGGTCAAAGGCTGACCCACCGCCGATGAGCAGCACGGTGACTCCGGTCCGAGCGGGCGCGTCGGGCAGACTCAGGCGCGCCGAGTAAACGCGGCCATCGTCGTCCTTGAACTCAAACTCGCGTGTGGTGATGTCGGCCGCTAGCGCCCGCGAAATTACAGTGCATACCGCGATCGCCCGCAACGCCATCTTCATCCGCTCGCCTTTCCGAAGGGCTTGGCGCTGGGGTTGGGCGCGGTGCAATAGAAGCATCGAGCATGCCGCTTCGAGAGCGTGCGGCCGCACGAGGCGCAGGCCGAAACGCCGGGCTGTTCGCGGACCTTGCCGTCGAGTTTGCCGTCGCTGAGGTCGATTTCCGTCATGCGATCCAGGAGGTCCTTGTCAGTGATGCCGAGTCTTTCGGAGAGGAGCGACCACATCGCCATATTTGTGAGCATCAGCGCGTCGATTCGGCGCTCGACATCCTGCGCTCGGTCGGAGGCGTCTCGCGCCGCTGAGCGGGCCGTGGCCGCCTGAGCATCGACCCGGGCGATTTGCTGGCTTTGATACATGTCCCAGAGAAACAAGAGCATGGAGGATTCTCCGTCGTGTGGTCGTGCCGGCGGCATCAGCTTGAGGCCGAAACCGCGTGCGCCGGGCATACAGTAGTCCTTTACGGGAGTTCTTTGATGTCGAACCACGCCGTCATTCTCGCCGCCAAGCGCACGCCGATCGGGCGCTTTTTCGGCGGCCTCGCCAAGGTTCCGTCGCCGATCCTCGGCTCCTACGCGATCAAGGCCGTGCTCGATGATCTGGGCGGCGTCGCGAAACTCGCGCCGCACGTCGACGAGTGCATCATGGGCTGCGTGTTGCAAGCGGGGCTGGGCCAGAACCCGGCGCGGCAGGCGGGGCTCAAGGCCGGCCTGCCAGACACGCTCAGCGCCCAGACGGTGAACAAGGTCTGCGGGTCGGGCTTGCAGGCCGTGATGACCGCGGCCCAGTCGATCAAGGCGGGCGACAATCGCCTCGTCGTCGCGGGCGGCTTTGAGAACATGACGGCGGCCCCGCACTTCGCGCGCGTGCGCGAGGGCGTGAAGTATGGCCCGGCGACGATGGAAGACGTGATGGCGTATGACGGGCTGCGGTGCGCTTTCGAGTGCTGGGCGATGGGCAACGCCGCGGACCATATCGCGCGGAAGTACGAGATCACCCGGGCCGAGCAGGACCGCTTCAGCGTGCAGAGCCACCAGCGGGCCGCCGAGGCAACCAAGCAGGGCTGGTTCAAGGGCGAGATCGTCGCGCTGACCGGCGAGCAGTGCCTCGACAAGAAGTCGCCGGGCGTCGCGGCGGACGAGGGCATCCGCGCGGACTCGACGATCGACTCGGTGGCGAAGTTGCGGCCCGTGTTTGACAAGGACGGCACCGTCACCGCGGCGAACGCGAGCCAAATCTCGGACGGCGCGGCGGCGGTCGTCGTCGCGTCGAGCACGAAGGCGGAGGAGTTGGGCATCAAGCCCATCGCGCGGATCGTCGCCTATCACACCGCCGGCGTCTCGCCCAAGGACATCTTCGCTGCACCGATCGACGGCATCGCGGGTGTGCTGAAAAAGGCGAATCTAAGCGTCAAGGACATCGACCTGTTCGAGATCAACGAGGCCTTCGCGGCCCAGGTGCTCTGCAACATCAAGGCGCTCGGCATCCCCGAGAACAAGCTCAATATCTGCGGCGGCGGTGTCGCGCTGGGCCACCCCATCGGCGCGTCGGGTGCCCGCGTGCTCACCACACTGATCCACCAGTTGCGCCGCACAGGCGGGAAGCGCGGCGTCGCGGCGCTGTGCCTGGGCGGGGGCAATGCCGTGGCAATGGTGGTGGAGGTCTAGTTTCTGGGGCCGGCAGGCGACGACCGTGTGGCTGAAGAGCAAACGATGACACCCCTCGTCGGCATCATCATGGGTTCGCAATCAGACTGGGAGACGCTGCGCCATGCCGCGGAGATGCTCGACGAGCTGCGCGTGCCGCACGAGGTCCGCGTCGTCTCGGCCCATCGAACGCCGGACCTTTTGATGGACTATGCGGGGACCGCGGAATCGCGCGGGGTCGAGGTCATCATCGCCGGTGCGGGCGGCGCGGCCCATCTGCCGGGCATGGCGGCATCGAAAACGATCCTGCCGGTGCTTGGCGTGCCCGTCGAATCCGCCGTGCTCAAGGGCGTCGATTCGCTGCTCTCGATCGTGCAGATGCCCGGCGGCGTGCCGGTGGGAACGCTGGCGATCGGCAAACCCGGCGCGATCAATGCCGCGCTGCTCGCCGCGAGCATCCTGGGCCTCAAACACCACGAAATCCGCGAGGCCGTGCGCCGATTCCGCGCTGCGCAGACCGAACGCGTGCTCGCGTCGCCCGATCCGCGTGGCGCACCTGACGCCGATGCGAAGAAGCCCACCGAGGAACGCAGGCCGTGAACATCGGCGTGCTCGGCGGCGGGCAACTCGGGCGAATGCTCGCGCTCGCGGGTTACCCGCTCGGCTTTCGTTTGTGGTTCTATGACTCCGCGCCCGATGCCGTCGCGGGCCATGTCGCCCCGCTGACAGTCGGCGGCTTCGATGACGCCACGGCCCTCGACCGCTTCGCCGACGGGCTCGACCTCATCACCTATGAGTTCGAGAACGTGCCGGTGGAGGCCGCGCGTCGGTTGGCGCGTCGCGTGCCCGTCTGGCCGCCGCCCGCGGCGCTCGAGGTCGCGCAGGATCGCCTCGCCGAGAAGCAACTTTTCACGCGGCTGGGCATCCCGACGCCCAAGTTCGCGGCGGTCTCGGGGCCGAGCGATCTGGCACCCGCGCTCGAGGCCGTCGGTCTCCCCGCGGTCCTCAAAGCCAGGCGATTCGGTTACGACGGCAAAGGCCAGGCGGTCGTTCGATCGATCGCCGAGGCCGAGCGGACGCTGGCAAGCTTTCAGGGCGTGCCGGCAATCGCCGAAGCGTTCGTCAGGTTTGACCGCGAGGTTTCCGTCATCGCCGCGCGCGGCGGCGATGCGACGGCGTTCTACCCCCTCGTCGAGAACGTCCATCGTGCCGGCATCCTGCACTCCTCTCGCGCGCCCGCGCCGCCACGAGCCGACTCCCGCCAGGCCGATGATCTCGAGCGCCTCGGCCGCCACCACGCCGGCGCGATCATGGATGCCGTCGGCTATCGCGGCGTGCTGACGGTCGAGTTCTTCGAGGTCGGCGGGCGACTCCTCGCCAACGAAATCGCGCCGCGCGTACACAACTCCGGCCATTGGACGATCGAGGGCTCGGCGTGCAGCCAGTTCGAGAACCACCTGCGCGCCGTCGCGGGCCTGCCGCTCGGAGGCACCGAAGCCGTGGGACACTCCGGCATGGTCAACCTCATCGGCCAGACGCCGCCTCTGCCGCGGCTTCTGGGCCTCGGGGCTCACGTTCATCTCTATGGCAAGGAACCGCGACCGGGGCGAAAGATCGGGCACATGACAACCGTGCGCCACGACGCCGCCGCGCGCGACGAAGCACTCGCCTCGATCCTCTCGCTCATCGACGGAAGCTGATCGCCGCTGGTTCGGTAGTGGCTCAGTTTGAACAGGGCGTGGCTTTGGTAGCACAGGCGTCCCGCCTGTGCATGAGCAGGAGCACGGGCCTGAGGCCTGTGCCGCCGTATCATTTCAAACTGAGGCATCCCGCTGGTTCCTTCGCCGTTGAGCCCTCGCGGCGGCGCGGGTACACTCTCGCACCCGCGGGTGTAGTTCAGCGGTAGAACGTCAGCTTCCCAAGCTGAATGTCGGGAGTTCGATCCTCCTCGCCCGCTTTCGAGACTCTCGTCGCACGGCCTCGCAAAGAGGCGCTTTCTCTCGAAGATTCCACTGTTTTCTGATTATCGCGCTCCCCGCGGTCGTATCGCGTCGGCTCGCACCCGCTGGTAGCGTATGGCCCTGTTTGGCGCACCGAGTGCTGGGGACATTCCTGGGGGTGATTTCTGGGCTTAGCGACAGCGCTGTCGGTGCCTGTTGGCGCGAGGGATGCGAGGTCTTGAGTGATTGTCGGCAGCTTGGCGACCGCTCGGGCTTGGTCGCTCAGCCGCAGGTCGGTGTAGTGACGGAGCGTGGTCTTGATGTCCGCGTGCCGCATCTGACGCTGAGCCTCTTGAGGCATGACGCCGGCACGGGCCTGCAACGTGCCAGTGGTCGTGCGGAGGGCGTACTGTCACCCTGATTGGCGCGGCACGAACGACGCGATTGAGGAGCGACCAATGGCGCGAAGCGTGGTTCTCGTGACTGGAGTGCTTCTGCTGGGTTCATTCGTCGGCTGCGCCTCGACGCGGGCCACGAATCCCTCGTCCGGGACGGCGGCGAAACAGCAATCAGGAGACCCTGCGATGCGACTCGGCAACTTTTCCGTCAGCCTTGCCGTGAAGGACATTTCGGCGTCGCGCGCGTTCTATGAGAAACTTGGGTTCAAGATGGTCGGCGGCGACCAGTCGCAGAACTGGGTCGTGTTGCAGAACGGGGACGCCAAAGTCGGGCTCTTTCAGGGCATGTTCGAGCGGAACATGCTGACGTTCAACCCCGGGTGGGACAGCAGCAAGGCCACGCTGGCGGAGTTTGACGATGTGCGCGACTTGCAGAAGGCGGCCAAGGCCCGCGGCCTGACGCCGAATCCAGCCATTCCCGCGGCGGATGAGGCGGCGACGGGTCCGACGTACTTCATGCTCACGGACCCGGACGGGAATCCGATCCTGATCGATCAGCATGTGGCGAGCCCGGGCAAGCCGAAGAAGTGAGCGATGCCGCGGCCACCGTCTATCGCGTCAACTGGGCGACGGGGAGGGCGTGCGGGCACGGGGATCAGGCGTTCGGGAACGATCATACGAATCGTGACTACTCCTCGTGCGTGAGGTAGGGGCAGGCGCAGACCGAGCGGAGGCGTTCCGGGGTGAGGCGTTGCCAGGCCTCCGCCCCGGCGTCGAGCAGATGCTGGTAGTCGTCGAACACG
>JBJXFQ010000094.1:0-5958 GCA_046155605.1 Phycisphaerales bacterium | reverse complement strand
TCGCCGTTGGCGGTCTCGACGCAGCCGTAGCACTCGGCGACGGGGGGCGTCCAGCCGCGGTTGGTCATGATGAGCTCGAAGTGCTGGATGAGGCCCTCGATCGAGCCGTAGACGTCGGCCTTGCGCGGCTTGACCATTTTCGAGTCGGCGAAGGCGTCGATGGGGCCTTGCGGGATGCGGTCGATGAGTTGCTCGATGATGCGGGCGGACTGGTGGATCTCCTCGACACGGACGAGGAAGCGGGCGTAGACATCGCCCTCGGTGGCGACGGGGACCTGGAACTGCACGGCCTCGGCGCCCTGGCCGTCCCAGTTGTTGGCGTAGCAGAGGTAGGGCTCGTCCTTGCGGAGGTCGCGCTCGACGCCGCTGGCGCGGGCAATGGGCCCGGAGGCGGACCATGCGATGGCCTGCTCCTTGGAGAGGATGCCGATGCCGCGGGTTCGGTCGATGAAGATGCGGTTGCGCTTGACGAGTTTCTCCATGTCGGCGATGGCACCCGGCATGTCGTTGCGGATGAAGTCCTTGACCATGCGCTTGAAGACCTCCTCGTCGGGGAGATCCTGCATGAGGCCACCGACGCGGGTCCAATCCGGGTGGAACCGCTGCCCGGAGATGAAGTCGCAGATGTCGTAGATCTTCTCGCGCGGGTTGAAGGCAAAGAGGAAGGAGGTAAAGGCACCGAGGTCGAGCCCGGCGGCACCGACGCAGAGGAGGTGGTTCTGGATGCGGGCCAGTTCGGCCATGATCGTGCGGAGGACCTTGCAGCGCGGGGTGATGTCGATGCCGAAGAGTTTCTCGACCGCGTGGTGCCAGCAGATGTCGTTGGCGATCGGGGAGAGGTAGTCCATTCGGCTGACGATGGTGACGTACTGGTTGTAGTCGAGGTGCTCGCCGAGTTTCTCGAAGCCGGAGTGGAGGTAGCCGATGTGCGGGGTGACGCGGGCGATACGCTCGCCGTCGAGTTCGAGGACGAGGCGGAGGGTGGTGTGGGTGGCGGGGTGCTGGGGGCCGAAGTTGAGGACCCAGCGGTCTCCGGTGTCGACGTGGGAGGCGAGGTAGTCGGTCTTTTCGGCGTCAACACCGAGGCCTTGGTCGGGACGGAGGGTGAAGGGCATGGCGGCTCCTGCGCGAGGGGTTGAGTATAGGGGCGGCGCGGGTCGGGCCGGGCGGAATAGGATGGCTTGTCATGTCGAAACCAACGTCTTCCCAGGCGGCTTCGCACGCGACTTCTCAAGGCTCGCGGAAGCCTGTTCGTGTCGAGGCGCTCGAAGAGGCCGTGCCGCTGCGAGCCAAGGACGTGGACAACTACACGCAGGCGCTGCGGTATCTGGGGGAGCGGGTGAACTTCGAGCGGACTCGTCCGGGCAAGATGCCGACGGATGCGTTCAAACTGGACCGGATGCGGGCGCTGATGGCGGGGCTGGGCGACCCGCAGCGCGAACTCAAGTGTGTTCACATCGCCGGGAGCAAGGGGAAGGGGAGCGTCGCGGAGATGACGGCGGCGTGCCTGACGGGGTGCGGGTATGCGACAGGACTCTACACGAGCCCGCACCTGGTGGATGTACGGGAGCGAGTGCGCATCAACGGTGAGCCGATCGGGTATGCGCCGTTCGCGCGGCAGATGCAGCGGGTGGCGATGGCGGGAGAGAACCTGACGAAGGAACTGGGCGAGCCGACGTATTTCGAGATCGTGACGGCGCTGGCGCTCTTGCACTTTGCGGAAGAGGCGGTGGATGCGGCGGTGATGGAGGTCGGGCTTGGAGGCCGCCTCGACGCGACGAACATCATCACGCCCGAGGTGTGCGCGGTGACGGCGATCCAACTCGAGCACACGCAGTTGCTGGGCGACACGGTGGAGAAGATCGCGGCGGAGAAGGCGGGGATTTTCAAGGCGGGGGTGCCGGCGTACACGATCCCGCAGGCCAAGGGCGTGATGGAGGTTTTCCGCGAGGTGGCGGATCGGGTGGGGGCCCCGCTTCGGGTGGTGGGGCAGGATGTGGAGTATTCGTCGCGGTTCGAGGCGGATCACAAGGTGGGTCCGCACTGCCGGGTGAGCGTGACGTCATCGCGCGGGAGTTACGAGCATCTGGCGGTGCCGCTCAAGGGCGAGCATCAGGCGTACAACTGTGGGCTGGCGCTGGCGGTGGTCGATTCGCTGCGAGAGCGGGGCTTTGACGTGCCGGAGCGGCTGGTGGCCGAGGGGCTGGCGAAAACATCGACGGCGGGTCGTCTGGAGACGGTGTCAACCTCGCCGCGGGTGGTGATCGACGGCGCGCACACGCCGGATTCGGTGCAGTGCCTGATGCGGGCGCTGGGGGCGCATGTGCGGTACGACTCGATGGTGGTGGTTTTTGGATGTGCCGACGACAAGGACGCGCGGGGGATGCTGGCGCGGCTGGCGCAAGGGGCGGACAAGGTGATCTTCACGAAAGCGAGCGGGAACCCGCGCGCGGCGGACCCGCGCGAGTTGTATCGGCGGTATGTCGAGATAAGCCCGAAGATGGCGCAGGTCGCGCCGACGCTGGCCGACGCGCTGGTGCTGGCGACGAAAGCGGTGGGGCGCGACGACCTGATCTGCGTGACGGGGTCGTTCTATCTGGCGGGGGAGGCGAAGCGGCTGATCACGGAGCAGCGGAGGCCGACGACGGCACGCGGGTAGGGCGGCGACGCAGGCGAGACGCGCGTGCCACGTTGTTTCGTGATCGTTCAGGCCGATTGCCATGCCCCGCAACACGCTCTACGAAGACCCGGTGGTGTACGACATCCTGCACGGGCCGGGGACGACGGCGGAAGTGCGCGGGCTGATGCGGATTCAGCGGCGATTCGTGGGCGAGGTCGCGCGGCCGGTCTGGCTTGAGCCGGCGTGCGGAACGGGGCGATATCTGCGTGCGGCAAAGCGGCTCGGCGTGTGTGCGATCGGGTTTGACCTCAGCGCGAGCATGATCGAGCACGCGAAGGCGCGCCTGGCGGAGGTGGATGGGCCGCGGGAGAACCTGTTCGTGGCGGATATGCGCGCGTTTGCGCGCGCCGGGCGGGTGGCAGCGGCGTCGGTGCATCTAGTGTTTTGCCCGATCAACACCATCCGGCACCTTGCGTCGGATCGTGCGATGCTGGCGCACCTGGCGGAGGTGCGGCGGGTGCTGGTGCCGGGCGGGGTCTATGCGGTTGGGTTGTCGCTCAGCGCGCCGGGGATGGAGTTTCCGAGCGAGGACGTGTGGGAGGGTGGGCGCGGGGCGTGCCGGGTGAAGCAGGTGGTGCAGTTTGTGCCGCCGACGCGGAGCGGGGATCGGTGGGAGCAGGCGTATAGCCATCTGGTGGTGACGCGCGGCGAACGGGTGGAGCATCGCGACGCGTCATATCGGCTGCGCTGCTACACACAGCGGCAGTGGCTTGGGCTTGTGCAGCGCGCGGGGCTGATCGTGCGGGCGACGACCGACGATGCCGGGCGCGACGTGACGCCCGGGCCGTGCGGGTACGCGGTTTATGTGCTGGGATGTGGCTCGGCGCAACGGAAAGCCGTCGGGCAAGTGTGAGAACCGCGGAACGGCGCGCCAATCGGTGGTGAGAGATGCATCTGCCGCGTGTGCGGCGGGGCGTCTCGGGCGGCCCGACACGGGCCACGACACTGGGAGGCAGCCATGTTCGGCACTCGGAAGAACTCGAATCGGATGTTCGCACTCTTGCTGGCCGCGGGCCTCTCGGCCCCCGCGCTGGCCCAGCCCTGCACTGCAGGCGGGACGCTCATGGCGGGTCCGATCGCCAACCGCACCGTCTTCCGCCAGGGCGCGGCACCCGCGTCGTCACTGGGCGGGGGCGTGGCGAACTCGGACCTGCTCGTCAACGGCACCGCGGGCACCGACCACCTCAACAAGAACTGGTGCTGGTACCGGCCCGCGGGCGGGGTCCGCGAGTACGCCCTCGACCAGCCCCACTGCACCGGACCAGCCGCGGCATGGTTCGGCACCATCGGGAACGAGTACTTCGACTACGGCACGTTCCAGATCAAGGCGACGTACCAGGTCGTCGACACCGGCGTGAACTCCGGCTATATGGTCGAGACTTTCGAGTTCATCACCACGTCCCTCGTTCCCATCTGCATCGACTTCCTCTGCTACGCCGACTTCAAGGTCAATGGGGACAACGCCGACGACTCCGGCCTGCTCTCGGGGGGCGCGATCAACGATGTCCGCTTCTCCGACGCCGGGAGCGGCACCACCGCGCAGTTCTACGCCCCGCCACCGCCCGTTTCGAGCGTGCCGGTCGCGAGCACGGCCCTGGGCTCGGCCGCCTCTGTCCTGGGGTTGCTCTCCGACGGCGCGGTCAGCACGCCCTTCGCCTACACCGCCGCCTGGGGTCCCGGCGACGCCGCCGCGTGCTTCCACTGGTACCTCTGTTTCGACAGCCAGAACTCCGCCAAAGTCGTGGCGGTCAAGGCGATCAACACCGTCCTGCCCGGCGGAGGCGGGGGCGGGCTCTTCACCGGCGGGCCGGTGCTCTCGACCGCCGACGCCAACGGCGACGGCACCGTGGACGTGCGCGACGCCGTCGCCTTCCAGAATGCTATCGCGGCGGGGTTGCCCGACGCCGATCTCGACGGCAACGGGAAGGCGGATGCGAACGACCTCATCCGCTGGATGAGCGAGTTCACGGCGGCGGCGAAGTAAACCCGCACGCCATGGCGGGAAGCGCCGGCATGGGCCGAAAGCCGAGGCGGGCGTCCGACAGCAGGGGCCCTCTCCGCGAGCGCGGGGAGGGCCTGTTTCATCTGAACAAAGCGACGGTGCCAGCGCGTCGCGGGAGGTGAGCCGTGTGTTAGGCGACCTTGCGTCCGGACCGCCGGGGCAGGGCCAGCAGCGCCACGCCCGCAGCGATCGCCGGGAGCGCCAGCATGAGGCGCGGCGCTGGGTGCGGGTAGTACCACGCGGCGAAGAGACCCGCGCCGATCAGCACCACAGAGGCGGCTCGGAGCCATAGCCAGGTGAGGGCGGCGACCAGTGCGACGGGGATGCAGAACGCCGCAACATAGGGCGCGGCCGGGCGACCTTCGCTGAGGCCCACGCTGATCGCGAACCAGAGTCAGAAGGCCACGTCCACGGCGGCCCCTGACGCGGCGTGGTCCGAAGTACGATTCGTCGACCTCGACATGCCCGCGGAAGGGCGAATCGGACTCGCAGGCCTCGGCCATGCGCTCGCGCAGGCAGGCCAGCAGTCGGTTGACGGTGTTGCGGTTGAGGCCGGTGAGCTGGGCGATCTGAACGGCCGTGAGATCGGCGACCACATGCCGCAAGAACCGGCGGAAAGCAGCCCCGGAGATTCGTGAACGGACAACATAGCGGTTTCGCACTGGAAATCAGCCCATCCCGGATGATCCGAACAGGATCAGCTGTCATGAGCCGATGGGATTTCCGACGGCTGTCTCGGCAAGCGGCGACGTGGTTGTGGGCTACGCGACCGGCGCGATGGTCTGGACTGCGCAGCGCCGAGCCATGTCGCTTCAGTCTTTGCTCGGCCCCACGGTGCCGCCGGGCTGGACGTTGTCGCAGGGTCTGGGCGTGTCCGGCGACGGCCTCCACGTCGTCGGGTGGGGACAGAACCCGATGGGACGGCAGGAGGCGTGGCTGACCGTCCTCACGCCCGAACTCCTGTGGTGCGCCGCGAACTGCGACAACTCAACCACGGCCCCGGCCCTCAACGTGAACGACTTCGTGTGCTTCCTCAACAAGTTTGCCGCGGGCGACACGACGGCGAACTGCGACCAGAGCGCTGCTCTGCCCTCGCTCAATGTCAACGACTTCACCTGCTTCCTCAACGCCTTCCGCCTCTACGAGTGCTTCATCGACGCGATCTTCAGCAAGGCCAAGGGCGGCGGCGACGGCATCGGCCTCACCAAGGCCGGGAAAGGCGTGAAAGTCATGGTGCTCGTCGATGCCCGCGGCCTGCCGGTGGCCGTCACCGCCG
>JBJXFQ010000063.1:0-65931 GCA_046155605.1 Phycisphaerales bacterium | reverse complement strand
TGCCACCCCTCGTTCTTCTGGCTGGCGATGTACGCGATCGCGCTCTCGCGTTGGGCGTCGAGGCTGTTGAACTCTTGGTTGAGCCCCTCCTCGGTGCTCTTGCGGGTGTAGATGGCGCAGCGGATCGATCGCGGGCTCGGGAGGGACGCCCCGTGCTCACCCGCGCTGCCGTTCACGGCGGCTCGGCGCGCGCGTTGTGACGTGGCGGTGGTCATGCATCCCCTTTCTTGTTCAGCCCGAAGAACAAGAAGCCGTTCCAGTGCGATCCGGTGATCGCCGTCGCCACCGCCGACAGCGATCGGTACACCTTCCCGTCGTACTCAAAGCCGTTCGGGAGGACCGTGACTTCGTGGTCAGCGCCCTTGAAGGCACGGCGAAGGACGGAGCCGGGCGCAGGCAGGCGATCGTTGCCCGCCGAGGCGATTCGCCCGGTGATCGTCACCAATCGGTTGCCGGGGCGGACGGCCTCGGCGGATTCCCCGTCGCTGGGAGGCCGGACCCGGACGTCGACGTCCCGTGCCAGCTCGGCGGCCCGACGCCGCGCCCGCTCGGAGAGGTCCCCCTCCGCCAGGGATTGGATTCGCCAGGCCACGCGGCGAAACAGCCACTGGCGGTTGCCGGATGTCGTCGGCTCGCCGAAGGCGTCGGCGTAGCGCTCCCGCAGGCGCGACACGGGCATGTGTCGGAGTTCCTCGATCTGTTGCTGGATGGTCCTCGTCGCGGTTGGGGGGGCGTGCGTGGGGGGCGTCATCGGCGGTCAGGCTCCTTCAGGTCACATCGCGGCGCGTTCTCCGGTTCGGAACGGTCGCGTTCACCCGTAGGCACACTGAGGGCTGGCTGATCCGAAACGTCAAGTCCCGCCGCGAAAGAACCGGCATGCTCGATGTTCGGCCCCAGAACCGGGACGTTCGCATCGATCAGCCGGGCCGTGGCTCGCGCCAGCAACTCGACCGCGCGAGCAGGTAGGCAGGATGCACGCCCGCTCTCGATCATCGGGATGTTCTTGGTTCGCGGCTGTGGCATGTCGCGAGGGCTCGAAGCCCTCGCCACTACCCCTCTGCTAACCAGCCGGGTTTGTCGCGCCCAACATCGAAAGCCCGCTGCGGAGTGCGACGCTCATGCCAGATAGTCATCCAAGGCCGCAGGAACCGCCGCCAGCGCTGTCGCCGTCAGTGCTTCATGGTGATTGGCACCAAAGGCAGTCGCCAACCCCGCTGCGTCGTCGAGGAGATACTGGACCGCATTTGCCCTGGTCACTCCATGTGCGCGAAGACTGTGACGAAATCGCGACAACGCATTGATGCCGGCGTCCTGCAGCCGTGGTATCAGCCGCAGACGCGCATAATGGACATCCAGCATGGCGATCTCTGCGGGCATCAGCCCGGCGTCACTCCGGATTGCAAACTCAATCGCCGACGAACCACCTGGGGCATGCGTCACCGTCGCCGCGAGATGGGGCCGGTCGAGCAGCGGCGAGTAGTAGAGGCTCAGCACTTCGGGGACGACACCGACCGGTGGCCAGTAGTCACTCTTCGCCTTGTTGCATTTGGAGCAGCAGGGAGCGAGGTTTCTCGCCATCACAGCAAACTCGGGAAACGACTCCTTCGGGACGTAGTGATCCATCTCGCCCCAGGGCTCGATGAGACACCACTGGCATAGGTAGCTGCGGTTGGGCGGCCTCGCGTTGAGGACTGCCTGTTTGAGGGCAGCTACCTTCGGTAAGTCAAGGTTGTAGCACCCCACGCAATAATCAGCGTCGGTGCCCGCGAGCGTGCTGGCCGCGAGCGTCTCAAAAGTTGTGGTTCTGCCCGAGTACTCGAGGTAGCGAGTTTCCAAGGCCGGTTTAAGAACCCGCAACCGGGGTCGCGCTGGAGCTCGCTTGCCCTCGATGATCGCATTGAGGTGGCCCGCTTCGCCAACCTCCACCGGAACTAGTCGGGGCATCAGACATCCCCCCGATCCGCGCGCAGGAACATCTTCGCCTCGAAGCTGAGCGGGTACTCGAAGCCCGCCTGAATCTCTTCCAGCGTTCGCCCCGGGGCGACCCGTTGAGACCAATCACGAAAGCGGCTCGGCGTGTCGCCGGCCTTGAAGATCTGTTCGGTCAGCACGGTCAGGTTCTGGCCGAATGACTCAATCCCGAGGGGCTCGATCGTCGTCATCCGATCCAGCCGCGTGAAGACGCGAACGTAGCGTGCCGGCACCTGCTGCAGGATCATCGGTGAGTGCGTGGCAATCACGGCATACGACCGGAAATGCGAGAGCAGGCGTTCGATCGCTCTCATCAGCCCCGCGATCGCATTCGGATGAAGGTGAAGCTCTGGCTCGTCGTACAACAGCAGGGATGCGGGCTCAATCACCGCGATGACACCCGTCAGGGTTGAGGCGAGCACAAGCTGGCCGGAACTCAGCGCCGGAGCCTTGGGCTTTGGCTCGTCCCCACCCCTGAGGTATTCGGAAACGAGCATGAAGGCGCCGTCATCGAGCACGTCTGCAAGCACCTCGCTCCAGATGTCTTCGTGCCCCGACTTCTTCACCGTCTCGAAGGCCGTTCGCATCTTGCGGAACATCTGCGCCCGCGGGGCAATCCGACCGGTTTCGTCGTAGATGCCGCAATAGTGATAGCTGAACGTCCGGTCGGTCCGCCCCTTCCCTGGCCGACGGAACCGGTCCAGCGCGCTGTAAGACACGGCGATCGCGCGGCTGAACGGGGGACGCTGCTCGGCAAACGTGCTGTCCTCGGGGTCGTCACCGCTAACCGCCGCCGCCAACCGCGACAGGAACCAAGTCTTGCCCGCGCCGTTCTTCCCGACGAGGGCCATGATCCGACTCGGGACGGTCGGGGTGTCGCTGAAGCGAAAGGTGGTCACGAAGGGCGCACTGGCTCCTTTGAGCACAGCCTGGAACGTGAACGAGATGGGCTGCTCCTGAACCTCGTTGGCGTCCAGGGCGGCGCGTCCCTCCTTCAGTGCCAGCTCCGCTTCGCTGAAGCGCAGCACGGATGTTTTCCAACCCTTGTCAGATTCGAACAGCGGCACGAGCGCGGGATCGTGCACGACGTCGCGCAGCCCGCGGAGAATCGCCGTCCTCCGGTCCTGCGGGATCGTGCTCAACGTCTTGTAGTAATCCAGGCTCTGCCCGAGCGAGCAGCAGTCCTGAGGTACCTCGTTGAACGGGCTGTCCAGCTTGGGCGATGCCTCGCCGCGACGGAGGATCTTGACCGAACCAACTTCCACCGGCTTCTTCTTGGTGGCGTGATACGTCATCGTGAAGAGCGTGACGTACCCGAAGTCGTTCCAACTGTCACGCGTGAGCTGAACGCACGGGAACTTGGCGTTGGGCGGGAGCGTGTGGCGATATGGAACGAGGTAGAAGCGCATGATTCATCGACTCGCACCGCTGAACAGGTTCGACTCGCCTACCCCCGACACCACGGGCCCGCCACCGTTCGGTTCCAAGCCGAGGGAGCGCAGCGTCGCCAGTGCAGAGCGGATCTGCGTCGTTTTGAACTTGGCCTTCTCCTCGCTCCACTCAAAGAACGTCTCGATGATGGCAGTCTCGCTCACCGGCTTGCCCGCCGCGATCAGGCCGTTCCACGCGGCGTGCGCCGTCGCGTGCAGTTCCGCTGTGTCTGAGTCCCATTTGACGAAGACGCCGATGAACCGTTCGAACTCCGCGGCCCGGGCCGCGACCAGCCCCTTCGCCTTCGCTGCGGCTTCTGCGATGCGGTCGCCCGCGCGATAGCGTGATGACGATCGCTGCCCGGATGGCGGCGCGAAGTCGCGGAACCAGCCCGCCTGCGTGGCATATGCCTCGACCTCGTTCTGCCCCTGGGTGTTGAACGGTCCGGCCGCTTTGCGAAGCGGCGGCGGATTCTGTCTCGCGCCAAGCAAGGCGGCGGCGAGATAGGCCCCTTTGGAGATCTTCTTGCGGCCCAGCGTGGCGCTGCCGCCGTTGCGGCGGACCAACTCGGCCTGGATCGCGGCGAGCTCCGGGATGTTCCAGGTCTGCACGGTGATGGACACCACGGAACGCGCAGAGTCTGCCGTTCTCGTCGCGTGCCCACCCGTTGAAGAACCTTCGACCGTTGCCGATGACCCTTCGATGCTCGTGTTCGACCCTTCGACGGGAACAAAGGAAGGCTCGACAACCCTTGCCGAACCCTCGACGGCGACCGTAGACCCTTTGATGATCGTCGCCGAAGGGTCGGCAGCCGCGAAGACACGTCCAGATTGAGTGGCCGCCGCCATCCCCGCCAACTCTCCCTTGAAGGCGCGGTCGAGGATCGCGGGCATGAGGGCCTCGAGTTCGGTCACGAGCCCTGCGTGTTGCGCCTTGATACCCGCGAGCTTCGCGCGAACCGCTGCGACGCGCCCCTGAACTTCCCGCTTGGGCAGCGGCATGATGTAGCTCAGGAACTGCTGTGGATTCAAGCGGCGACGGCGGACATTGGTGCCCTTGCTCGTGCCGGACAACTTCGGCCAGACTTCGGGCGAGCGGAAGTACACGTCGAGCACATCAGGCAGCACGCGGTCTGTGTTGATCTCGAACACCGGGTACTCGGTGGAGACATAGAGGCCATCGCACTCGGGCGGGACAACGCACAGAGCACCCTCCCACGCCATCAACTTCGGATAGGTGAATTCGCCGGCGCGGACGCGCGAGAGCGTGTCGTATGAGAACTCCGCGCCGAGCCGCGTCTGCCCGCGGAACATGCCCTTGCCGAAGCAGTAGATTCCCGCGAAGTGGTACGACTCTGCGGCTTTGACGTCGACATCAGGCGGGCGCAGGGTCACAAGCTCACGCATCGGGGTAGGCGCGGTGGGGTGCCGAGGATCTGAGAGGATTGACCGGCAAAGCGCATCCGCCTCCTCGTCGATCTCGCGGCACAACCACTGCGCTTCCGCCACTCGCGTCGCGGCGGCATCCAGCGTCGCCACGATTCGGTCCTGCTCATCGGGCAACGGCACACAAATACCAAGCCCAAGCATCCGCTCCTGACTCAACCGAACCCGATTCGTCGTGCCTTCGCTCGCTCGTTTGCACAAGTCGACGAATGCCGCAGTGCGACTCAGCCACGACAAGAACGAAGGCCGGAGCCTGTCAGCGTTCACGTCGAACGTAGGGAAATCGTTGCTCGCGAGTGCTCCGTCGAGTTCCGGCGGCACGACCCCCATCGCCCCGTTGCGGGCATCAATCTTCGAGACGATGAACTGACCAGACCGAACGCGCGTGCGTGCGGTTCCTTTGATATCTACCCCGTTGATGTCGCCGCGCGGCACAACACCTTTTCCCCACAACTTGATCGTCACCTGTTGATAGCGACCGAACGGATCGACGTCAATCACATCCGTGTTCGGACGAAGCACGTCGCCCAGCCGTAGGGTTGACCATTCCCCGACGCTCATGGTGCGGCCTCGCCCAATGCGCCTGCGAAAGCGGGAGCGAAGGCGTTCGTGGCACGACCGCCGAGAATCCCCTTCACCTCATCCATGATCGCCGAGATTCGCATGGACTTCTGCGCGATGCTGTCGGCCAGCGTCTCCGGCGGCAAGTGCTCCAGCGCCTCAGCGCTGAACGGGTTCTTGATGTCCAGGTTGAAGACCGGCCAGTAGATCGCGTCGCCTGCCTCCTGCTCGGCCTTCGCCGTCACCATTTCGGCCTTGGCCTTGTCCTTCAGGGCCTTCTCCCGATCCCACAACGCATCGATCTTGGAGGCCGTCCCACCGGTCTTGCGCAGCGCCACGGCGTCGGCCGCCGCCTCGCGGGCCTGTTTCTCGCACAGGCTCGCGCGTTCACGGGCAACGTCGGCCTCCTTCCAGTGCGGCGCGGCCTTCTTCTTCGCCTCCGCCACCTTCGCCCCCATGTCCACCTTCCACGCCCAGCCCTTGCCGCCCTCCGCCGTAGTCGATTCCGTCCGCCGCGCCTGCTTGAACCACTTCAGACAGGCCGCAAACTCTTCGAACTGCATGGGCTGGGTCTTGGTGTACTTCTTGCGGCCCTCGGGCAGCGCGAGCTCGTAGTACCAAATGGTCCGCGTCGGCTCCCCCGCCTCGAAGAAAAGAACGTTGGTGGGAATGGGCGTGTATGGCTCAAAGACACCCTGCGGCAGACGAACCACCGTGTGCAGGTTGTAGTTGAGGATCAGGTCTTCCTTGATCTTCGCGCACACGCCGTCGCCAAAGAGCGTGCCGTTGGGAACGATGACCGCCGCCCGCCCAGGCTTGGGCGCTCGCCGCAACTTCCGCATGATGAGCTGCAGGAACAGCATCGCCGTTTCGGTCGTCTGCATGTCCGCCGGGAAGTTCGAGAGAATGCCGCGTTCTTCCTCACCGCCGAATGGCGGATTGGTGAGGATGGCATCGACGCGGTCCTTGTCGCCCAGCTCCGTGACCTTCACATCGAGCGAGTTGGCGGGATCAATCTGCGGGCGCTCGACGCCGTGCAGCAACAGATTCATCTGGCACAGCAGGTACGGCAGCGATTTCGGCTCGCCGCCACGGATCGACGTGGACTGGAGGGTCTCACGCTGCTGAACGCTCTTGGCCTGCTTCTGGAGGTGGCTGAACGCCTCAACAAGAAAGCCGCCGGTGCCGCACGCGGGGTCGAGCACAACTTCGCCGAGCCGCGGGTCCACAGCCTCGACCATGAAGCGAACGACCGGGCGCGGTGTGTAGAACTCGCCAGAGTCGCCGGCGGCGTCCCGCATCTCGCGCAACATGGATTCGTAGAGGAAGCCGAGCGTGAAGAGTTCATCCTGCTGGAGGAAGTTGATCGAGTTGACAGCGTTGATCACGTCACGGAGGAGGTAGCCAGACTGCATCCGGCTGGTGATGCCGCCACCGGTGCCGTCCGCGCCACCGAACACCGTGCCGATGACCTGCCGACGGCTGCCCTTGCCGTTCTGGAGCGTGCCAAGGTACTTGAGTAGTCCGGGTCCCTCCGTGCCGTCGGGCCGCCTGGTCTTCTCCTGTGTGATGAACGACAGCAGCTCAGGGCCGGTGATCCCGTTCTCCTTCGCCGCCCAATCCCGCCAGCGATATGGCGATTCGATCGCCGAGTGGTACCGGGCCTTCTTCATCTTGGCGTCGGATTCCTCGATCTGCTCCATGTCGTCGAGGAACTTCAGGAACATGATCCAGGTGAGCATCGGCAACCGATCGAGGTCACCGTTGAGGCCCTTGTCTTTCCGCATGATCTTGCGGCAGGACTTCACGACACTGCCCAATCGCTCGGCTGTCGTCGGCGGCGTCTTCGGGGTCTTCGGCTTGCGGCCGCGTTTCGTCGCGGACGAATCGTTCGCGCTGGCGTGAGTTGCTGATTCGGGCTTTCGAGTCTTCTTTGCCATCGCGGGGTTCAGTTCATCTGTGAGGTCAGGGGAGCGGGGGTGGAGACGAGGGACAGGGGCGGGTTGTAGGGCGACTACGCGGCATAGAGAAGGGACTGCAACTCACGGACGGCGTCCATGAGCCGATCTTCGCCTCCGAACAGGCGGGCGATCTGAAGTGTGTTTCCGTGCGCGTTGATCGGCGGGAGCTTGAGCACTTCGGGCAGCGAGAACTCAGCGAGTCCATGATCGGTGTACTTGTCGAGCAGTTCGTCGAGGATCGCCCTCGCCTCGGGGGCGTATTGCTCGAAAAAGTCCTTCTTCTCCGACCGCAGTCGACGTGCGCGCTCGCGGCGAGTGCGCAGCGGAGCGTTGAACGCGAGGTAGCACAGCAGGTCCAGCGGGTCCGCGTCGGGCTGGTTGGCGAACTCCGCCAGGTCCTCGAAGCGGATGCCACGGTCTTCGAGTTTGTCGATCACCTCGCGACGCTTGTCGGGGTCGGCCCACTCGGCCCGCAGCTCACCAGCGGAGCGGAACAGGGTTCGAACCTTGTCTGCGGTGTAGTCGGTGAACTGGACGACCCGAAGCTGGTTGCCGTCGGGATCGAGCTCGTAAACGAGGTGGGCAGCAATCTCGACGTGCCCGCCGTCGACAAAGTACCGCTCACGCTTCGGTCCGTCATCCTCGTCGTCGTCGATGTCTACGTCGGGTGGGAACACGTCCACGATCGTGTCGTCCGGCGGGGGCTCCTCGGGTGTAACGACTACCTCCTCATCGGTGGGCTCGCCTTCCTGGTTGATGGACTGCTCGATCTCGACCACCGGGCCGCCGTCGAAGTCCGGGTCCGCAAACAGCCGCGTCGCAGAGCCCGTGTAGTCCATGATGCTGAAGAACAGCTTGTCGTGATCGTCGCGCACGCGCGTCCCGCGACCGATGATCTGTTTGAACTCGGTCATCGAGTTGATCACGCGCACGAGCACGACGTTCTGCACGGTTGGCGCATCAACCCCCGTCGTGAGCATCTGGGAGGTCGTCAGGATCACGGGCGTTGGTCGCTCGACATCCTGGAACTTGCTCAGGTGCGTGCGCCCGGTGTCTCCCTCATCTGAGGTGACACGGCACACATAGTCGGGGTGCTGCTGCACGAGGTCCGCATTGGCGTTGTTCAGCGCACGGCGCATCTCATCGGCATGGTTCTGATCCACGCAGAACACGATGGTCTTGGCGTAGCGATTGGTCTTCTTGAGGTACTCGGTCAAGTGCTTGGCGACGGCCTCCGTGCGGGCGCGGAGCGCTACGCGGCGCTCGAAGTCGTTCGTGTGGTATTCCTCGTCGGGGACCTCGCGTCCGAAGCGATCCAGTTCGCCCTGGGACGGACGCCAGCCCGCCGCGTCCCATGTGGTCACAACGCGGTGGACGCGGTAGGGTGCGAGGAAGCCGTCCTCGATGCCCTGGCGGAGGCTGTAGGTATAAATAGGATCTCCGAAGTAGTCATAGGTGTCCGCGTTGTCGTCGCGGCGAGGCGTCGCCGTCATGCCGATCTGACACGCACCGTTGAAGTGTTCGAGGATCTCTCGCCAACTGCCGTTCGGGTCGGCGCTGCCACGATGGCACTCGTCGACGACGATGAGGTCGAAGAAGTCGCGCGGGTACGACCGGTACAGGCCGATCCGACGTTCATCTTCGGCGATAGCCTGGTACAACGCGAAGTACATCTCGCGCCCTTGGCTCGCCTCGCCGTTTTCGATCTTCCAGCGTGCATCGCCGAACGGGGCAAAGTCCTTGCCCATCGGATCGTCGACGAGCACGCTGCGGTCCGCCAAGAACAGCATTCGCGGGCGGCGGTAATCGCCGGTCCGGTTCCACCGCGAAGACCAGAGCTTCCAGCAGATCTGAAAAGCGACGACCGTCTTGCCGGTGCCGGTCGCCATCGTCAACAGCATTCGCTCGCGGCCTTGGACGGCTCCCTGCACCGCTCGGTTGATGGCGATTTCTTGGTAGTACCTCGGCACACGTCCGCTGACACGATTGGCCGGCGCGAGGATGTGTTCGGCAGCATCGGGAGTGAGGTGTTCCCCAGTTGAGAGTCGCTTCCACAGTTCGTCCGGCGTCGGGAACGTATCGACTTCCCGCTCGAGGCCGGTGATGAAGTCAAACTCCACGATCCCATGCCCGTTGGTTGCATATGCGAACTTGAGACCGAGGATCTCCGCGTATTCTCTGGCTTGCTGCAGCCCCTGCCCAGGAGTGGCGTAGCTCGCCTTCGCTTCGACGACCGCAATCGAAACATCGGTGCGATACCGAAGCAGGTAGTCCGCACGCTTCCCAGGGCGGCGACGACCGCGCCGCCCCGCGACGACGATCCGCCCATCAGTGAACGTGACCTGCTCGTTCAGCCTGTGCGGGTCCGAGTCCCATCCAGCCGCTTGGAGCTTGGGGACGACGTACTTCCGGCATGTGTCGGCTTCGTTCGGCATAGGGACGGTGGGGGCATATCAGACCGTCATGGTACGGATGTTCTTCGGCCTCCGCCGACGCCGGCGGCCGTTACCATCCATCTGAAGAGACGAAGCGCCCCGATCCATCGTCGGAAGGGACGGCTGTCTGCCATTTGTCAGGGACACTGCATGAGTAACGACGCGAGCCAGCGCAAAAGCATCGACGGTAAGGGAAAGACCCTCCGCGAGATCCTGTTCGGTCGGAAGTTCTACATCGACTACTACCAGCGCGAGTACAAGTGGCAGACCAAGCAGTTGGAGGAGCTGATCAGCGACCTCACGGACGTCTTCTTCCGGAGCTACGAGCCCGGGCACGAGCGACGCGCCGTCGCCGGCTATGACCGCTACTTCCTGGGCTCGATCATCGTCAGCCAGAAAGATGGACGCGACTACATCATTGATGGGCAGCAACGCCTCACGACCCTCACGCTGCTTCTGCTGTTCTTGATGAAGCGGCAGCAGGCCGCGAAGCAGCAGAACAGCGTCGGGGAGATGATCTACTCAGAGGAGTATGGCGAGAAGTCGTTCAACGTCGATGTGCCGGAGCGGCGGGCCATCATGCAGGCACTGTTCGACGGGACCGACATCGACGACGAGGATCTGCCCGAGTCGTCGCGGAACATCGTGGCCCGGTACAACGAGATCGAGGAGCTCTGTCCCGAGGAGATTGACGACGCGGCCTTGCCGTACTTTGTGGACTGGCTCACCAAGAACGTCCACCTCGTCGAGATCACCGCATACTCCGACGATGTGGCGTACACGATCTTCGAGACCATGAACGACCGGGGCCTGTCACTGTCGCCGACGGACATGCTCAAGGGGTATCTGCTGGCGAACATCTCGGATTCCCGCGCCCGGGACGCCGCCAGCGCCGAATGGAAGCGCATGCTCGCCGACATGCGGGCACTCGCGCCCGACAACCAGGAGTACGACTCTGACTTCTTCAAGGCATGGCTGCGAAGCCAGTATGCCGACAGCATCCGTGAGCGCAAGAAGAACTCACGCCCAGAGGCGTGGGACCGGATCGGTACCGAGTTCCATCGCTGGGTGCGGGAGGAAGCGGATCGGGTAGGCCTGTCGAAGAACAGCCAGCCGCACTCACCCGCGTATCGAGACTTCATCACCGCGGAGATGGCGTTCTACTCGAAGTGGTACATGGCGATCCGGCGAGCAGAGCTGCAACTGACGCCCGGGCTTGAGAACCTCTTCCACAACGCCACGCACCAGTTCACCCACCAACCGACGCTGTTGCTGGCTGCCTTGTCGCGGAGCGATTCCGACGACGTGATCCGGCTGAAGATGCGGCTCGTCGCCAAGTACGCAGACATCTACCTGTCGCGCCGCCTGTGCAACTTCCGCAACTGCGACTACAATTCGCTGCAGTACAACGTGTATACGGTCGTCCGAGACATCCGTGGCGGTGGCCCGAAGGAGATCGCGGCGGCGCTGCGCAAGCGTCTCGACGAGCAGCCAGAGAAGTTGGCAGGCTTCGACGGCTTCTACCTCAATCAATGGAGCCACAAGCCGATCAAGCGCCTGCTGGCACGCATGGCGGACTACATCGACGTGAGTTCCGACAACCAGTCCAGGTATGCCGAGTACATCACCCTGCGTGGGAACAAGGGCTTTGAGGTTGAGCACATCTGGCCCAACCATCCCGAGGACTTCCGGGACGAGTTCGCGCACAAATCAGACTTCGAGGACTACCGCAACCGCTTCGGCGGCCTCCTTCTCCTGCCCAAGTCATTCAACGCCTCATACGGCGACACGCCATACGCCGACAAGCTCGAGCACTACTTCGGACAGAACGCCTTGGCCAAGACGCTCCATCCTCGCGCCTACGAGCACAATCCCGGGTTCGTCCGCTTCGTGAAGGATCAAGACCTCCCGTTCCGGGCGCACGGCCAGTTCAAGAAGGCCGACCTTGACGCCCGTCAGGCCCTGTATCGCGGCATCGCTGACAGGATCTGGGACGTCGCCTGGCTCGATCGCATTCTCGCCGGGGAACAGTCGGTTCGTTGACGCCCAGGGTCGGGCTGCGAACCGCCGCGGATGATCCGGCCTACGCACAACCCATCTGTAAACCAATCCGCCCACTCTCGCCCGAGAGCAGAGAGTCTGGCGACGAAGTGGGGCGTCAGGGGGACGTTTCAGACTGCGGCCTTCGGCCAAGCGCGAAACTAGAGAGCGCAGAGGGCCCGGAGACAGGTGCCCGGAACTCCCGTATTCCCGTAGGAAATGCGGCACTGCCTACCCACCGGGACGGGGCCGACCCTGTAAACGAACAGGGCCGCGTCGTTTAGACGCGGCCCTTGAAGCTCCCCGACTAGGACTCGAACCTAGAACCTAGCGGTTAACAGCCGCTCGCTCTCACATTGAGCTATCGGGGATCGGACAGGGCGTAAGCCTAGCCCGCACCGTCTATCGGTCAAGCACGACCTCGGCTTTCGAGCCCTGCCGCGGCTCGACACACGCACCCCTCGCCTCCACACGCGGCAACTCAGACACTCAACGATCCCCGCCAGCGGCAACACCCTCGCCCGCCCGTGCGCGCACGACTCGGCTGCACAGGACTCATCCCAGCACGGTCCGACCGCGGCCGTTCGCCCATTCCGCCGCGCAACGCGCCGCCTACACCAGCGTGAAGCCCACCGCCGTGTTCACCGTATCGCGCACGACCTTCATCGCCGCGTTGACCGCCGCTTCTGCCGCCAGCAGCGCGATTCCTTCCGCCGCGAGCAGGACCGACCTCGCCGCGTTCTTGTGAATGTCAAGCAGCAGTTTGGCCTGCTCCTCGCTGATGCTCCCGTTGAGCCGACCGGCCTCGATCGCCACCAGCGCCGTCGCCAGCGACTTTGCCGACGACTCGCCGAATCCCTTGGCCGCGTTCCACTTCGCCTTCAACTCGTTGGCCATCGCCCCGAGCATCTGCGTTCCGAGCGCATTCACGTCGAGCGCCATGTTCCGTCTCCTGTGGTGTTCGCCTCGCGCCGTCCCCAAATGGACGACGCGCGTTCATCGTCTTGCAACCAAACCGTCCCAGCCGCTCGCGGGCCGCCAGCCCCGCGCCGTCACCCACCGCGCTTCTTTGCCATCTCCAAAGCCAGGATCGACGAGAGATGCGTGTGGAACAGTTGCCGCGTGATGTCCACGATCGCCGGCGACAGCCGATTCGTCGTCGTGTTGTCACGCACCGCCTGATCGTGCAGCAAATGCAGCCGCTCCAGATCAGCCAGGCTCGCATCCAGCAACTTGAGTTGCTCCACCGTCTGCGTGTTCTTCGGGATCGAGTCCGCCCGCAGCCGCAGCGTGCCAAGGTCCAGCCGCGCCTTGCTGTAGAAGCCCTTGTGCTTCGCGTGCAGCGCGTCCGCGGGCCGCTCCGCCAACTCCTCCTTCAGCGTCAGAAAGAACGCCTCGACGTCGCGGTGCAGCGCCGTCACGCCCTTGTCCGTCACCTCGTCATAGTTCGACACCAGTTGGATCGCGCAGCCCATCGGCAAGAGCGACGCCACCAGCGCGATCAACGCCGCGATCGGTCCCATCCGCATCCCGCCAGCCGCCCAACCACGAAGTACAAGCATTGCTATTCCTCCTGCCTCGCCGCCCTCCCCCCGTCGCGGCGTCCATCCCAAGTTACCACAGCCACGGCTCCGCTTCAACCCGTATCCAACTGCGACCGCCCGCCGTCACCAGGCCGACGAATTCGGCTATCCTCTCCACAATGCCCCCGCCGATCGCACTCTCCGCACGCGTTTCACGCCTCAAGCCCCCGGCCACGCTCGCTATCATGGCCCGCGCCAAGGCCTTGGCCAAATCCGGTGCCAAGGTCATCAGTTTCGGCCTTGGCGAGCCCGATTTCGACACGCCGCAGGTCATCCGCCGCGCCGCCATTGACGCCCTCGAATCCGGCCAGACCCACTACATGCCCACCGTCGGCGACCTCGACACCCGTGCTGCCATCGCCGACAAACTCACCCGCGAAAACCACCTCCCCGGCATCACCCCAGACCACGTCACCATCTCCGCCGGTGCCAAGCACTCGCTCTACCTCGTTTGCCAGTGCCTCCTCGACGCCGACGGCCCAAACGAAGTCCTCCTCCCCGTCCCCGCCTGGGTCAGTTACGGCCCCATCGCCGCGCTCGCCGGCGGAAAGGTCATTGAGCTGGCCACCAAGCCCGAACACGGCTTCCGCCTCACGCCCGATCAACTCCGCGCCGCCATCACCCCGCGCTCACGCCTTCTCATCCTCAACACCCCCAGCAACCCCTGCGGCACGATGTACTCGCCCGACGAACTTCGCGCCCTCGCCCGCGTCGTCGCCGACGCCGCCAAGTCCACCGCGCCGGGCCTCGTCGTCGTCGTCGATGAAATCTACGAAAAGATCATCTACGGCGGCATCCCGCACTTCTCCATCGGCTCCGTCCCTGAGATCGCCGATCGCACCGTCACCATCAACGGACTCTCCAAGGCCTTCGCCATGACCGGCTGGCGCATCGGCTATGCCGCCTGCTCCGGCGAGTTCGGCCTCACCCTCGCCCGCGGCATCGACGCCCTCCAGGGACAGATGACCAGTTGCATCACCTCCTTCCTCTATCCCGCCATCCGCGTTGCGCTCCGCGATTGTGCCGCCCAGACCGAAGAGTTCCGAAAGCACTTCGCCAACCGCGCCCGAATCTGCTTTGATCTCGTCGCCGGCATCCCGGGCCTCTCTTGCACCAAGCCCACGGGCGCCTTCTACCTCTTTCCCGATGTCTCAGGCTGCTACGGCCGAACCTCCGCCGCCGGCAAACCCATCAATAACGGCGTCGACTTCGCCGAAGCCCTGCTCAACGAGGCCCACGTCGCCGTCGTCCCAGGGCAGGAGTTCGGCGGCTGCGGCGAACGCCACATCCGAATCTCCTTCGCCTGCTCCGAAGCCCAACTCACCGAAGGCCTTAGCCGCCTGGCGCGATTCGTGGCAGGATTGCGGTAGGTCGTGCCACGGGCTTTGTTGCTTCGAAAATGCCCGCGACAAAGATCAGATGTCGCGCCAAACCTGGAACCCATCTCACGAGCGATCGACGCCCCTCTCCTGCCCCGATGCCGCCTGCCTTGATGCCTTCTTCTTCGTCACCGCTCTTCTACCGGCCTATTTCTCTCCCGGATCGGCCGCCTTCATCGGCCTCCACTCGCCGGCATCCAGCCGCGTCACGCGCACGTCCCCCGCCTCAAACGCGACCGTCTCACCCGGCCCCGGCGCGAGCCCGCAGCGCCGGTGATACACCACCACCGCCCCTGCACCCGGCTCGCCGATCTGCGCGCCCCACCGATCCATCGTCGCTCGCGGCCACCACCCATGCCGCAGATACAGCCGTGCCGCCAGCGCGCTCGCCTGCCCCGCCAGCCACACCCGCTCGCCGGCCAGCCCCTCGCCCGCCGTCCACGAGTGCAACTGCTCCCATTCCTTCGCTGGCGGCGACTGAATCCGAATCGGCAGCGCCGCGAACACCACACCCACGACCGCCGCTTCGATCGGTCCTCGCCAACGCGCCCGCGCCAGCAGCGCCGCCAACCACTCCCATCGCGGCGACGCCAGCCACACCCCCGCCACCCACGCCAGCCCCGGATAGATCGGCAGTGCGTAGCGATCACGTCGATCCGGAAACACGCTGACCAGCATCAGCCACGCCGCTGCCCATATGCCCGCCGCCGCCATCCCGCGCCGCCGACGATCATCAAACCGATCCCACGCGAGCCCCGCCAGCACCACGCACGCCAGCCACGGCCAATACGCCGTCCCAATCTGTCGCAGGTAGAACCACCACGGCGACTCGCGATTCGCCGACCCCTCCAGCCGCCCCGCCGCCCGATCGATGACCTCAGCCGCGAGATACTGCCTCACAAACTCGTCCCCATGCCGCAGCCACATCGACAGATGCCACGGCCCGGCCACCAGCACCGCAACACCTGCCGCGCCCAACAACCACCACGCTCGCCTCCCGCTCCCTAGCGCCCACAGCATCGCGCCCGCCATCGGCAGCATCGCCAGCGCCGTGAGCGGCTTGCACAAAAGCGCCAAGCCAAGCGGCACGCCCGCCGCAACAGTCCACCATGCTCGCTCGCCCGCTTGCCCCGCCTCTTGCCGATCCTCGCCGCGTCGCGCCCCGGCCACCACAAGCCACAGCGCCGCGAGCAGGAACGCGAGTTGCCACACATCCAGTGAGACCTCGCGCGTCCGCCGGAAAAACTCCAGCGTAAGCGCCAGCACGAACGCCGACATCACCCCCGCCCGCCGTCCCAGCATCGCACGCCCGATCCCATTCGTCATCACCACCGCGAGCGCTGCCGCCAGCACCGTCAGCAGTCGTGCCGCCCACACGCTCGGCCCAAGCACATGCAGCGCCAGACCGTGGACCCACAGCCCCAGCGGCGGCTTGTTGAAATACGGCTGACCCGGCATGCCTTCGAGCGTCCACAGCGATCCGCTCCGCCACGACGACAGCCCGACCGCCGAGTACCACCCCGTGTCCCCGCGAAAGTCGCCCTGATTCAGGTGCGGCAGCGACACCGCCAACAGCACAACCACCGGCCCGACCCAGCCGAGCACGCCCACCCATCGCCTCAATCTCCTGCCACCACTCGCCGACGCACGAGACCCCGCGCGCCGAGCCGCTCCCCAACCCACCCTAGACCTCGAGGCTCTTCTGCTTCTTCCCGCCCTTGTTCGCGGGGTTGAGCCGTTCGGCCGTCTCTTTCTCGATATACAGAATGCACCCGCACGACACGCACCGCGTCACTACGCCCTGGCTCGCCGCACCCTTCATCAGCGCGTTGACCGTCTCCATCGGCACCGTCATCCGGCACCCCCCGCAGGTGTACTCGTGGTTCTTTCGGTCCAACTCTTCCACCGGGCACATCGCGCCATCGTCCCCATGCACCCGCACGAGATCGATATACAGCACCATCGCGGCCGCCGGCACCTCCGCGACCAGTTTCTCCCGCTCGCCTTTCAACTGGTTCAGCCGATCGCGGATCTCCTCGTCGCGCTTCTGGCGATCGTCCGCCGCCACCTGCCGAAGTTTCGAGCGATCCACCATCTGCGCGTCCAGCGCCTCGATCTGCTTCTTCAACTCGTCGGCCTTGGTCATCAGTTCGAGCGCCGACGTCTCCGCCGCACCGCGATCCACCTTGAACGTGTTGACCTCGGTCAGGAACGCCTTGTATTCCTTGTTCGTCTTCGCGTTGTTCATCTGCTCGCGCAGCGCCTCGATCCGCACGTCAAGCCGCGACATCTCGCCCTCGTGCCCCGCCGCCTGCGCCTGCAACTGCTTCAGTTGCGACGTGATCGCGTCACGCTTTGATTTGATCTGGTCGAGCTGCTTGGACTGCTCGTCCAAGAATCGCTCCGCCGCACGCAGGCGCGTCTGGAGCCCGCTCAGTTGCTGATCCACCCTGAAAACTCGGAGAAGCCTCTCCGTGACGCTCATCGAGTATCCCCGCAAAGGACCGCGTCTGTTATCACTCGCTGACTATAGCACCCCTACCGCCGCTCGCCTAGCGACTCACCATCGTCATCCACCAGTACGCCACCGGCATCACCAGCAGCGGCGAATCCATCACGTCCAGCAAGCCGCCAAACCCCGGCAACGCCTTGCTCGAATCCTTCAGCCCCGCGTCACGCTTGAAGAGGCTCGCCACCAGGTCTCCAAGTTGCCCCGTCACCGCGAAGATCACCCCCGCGGCAATGCCGGTCCACGCCTCCGGGCACCCGGGCACCCCGGCCTCGCTCAGCAACATCAATCCGAAATACCCGACCACGCACGCCAGCACGATCCCGCCATAAAGCCCCTCCCACGTCTTTCCAGGGCTCAGCCAAAGGATCAACTTGTGCTTCCCGATCGCCCGACCCGTGAAATACGCCCCGATATCGCACGCCTTCGTCACCACGACGATCCACAGCAGCAGCCACACCGAGTGTTCCCGCCGAATCGCCAGCACGAAGCCGAACATGAGGCCCAGGTAGACAAACGCCAGCAGCGCCCCGCCCGCCGCCGCCACCGCGCCCTCGAATGATTTGTGCCGCGCATGGAACACCAGCGCCAGCAGCAGCACCGCGACCGCCGCCGTCCCCACCGCCGCCACCGCCTGCACCGCGCTCGCGCCCTGCGGCACCACGCACGACACGAGCAGCCCCAGAATCGCCGCCGTCGTCGTCACTCGCTTCGAGGCCGCGATCCCGTTCACCTTCAGAATCGTCGCCAACTCGCGCGATGACCAGATGCTCAACACCACCGCCCACACGAAGATCGCCACCCCGGGCGGCAGCGTCTCTCGCCCGAAAAACAGCGGCCGCGCCCACGCCAGAATAGACATCCCCTCGATCGCGCCGTCGAGCCACGACAGCAGCACGATCGACGCCATCATCACCGGCCCAAGCATCAGCCTGTACTTCAGCACGAGCCCAATGTAGCCCCGGCGCGCAACCTCCGCCCGCTACGCCCCCACCGCCCCAAACCGTCGCTCGCGCCCGGCGAAATCCCGGATCGCCCGGTGCAGATCCTCCTCCACGAAATCCGGCCAGAGCACGTCCGTCACATGAATCTCCGAATACCCGATCTGCCACAGCAAAAAGTTGCTCACCCGCGATTCGCCCGCCGTCCGAATCAGCAAATCCGGTTCGGCCAGTTCGCCGAGCCCCGCCGTCCACAGCCGCGACGCCACCATCGCCTCATCGATTGCCTCGGCCTGCACGCGCCCCGCAGCCGCGTCCCGTGCCAGAGACCGTACCGCCTCGACGATCTCCGCGCGACCGCTGTAGTTGATCGCCAGGCACAGCGTCGCCTTCTCGCAGCCCGCCGTCGCTCGCTCGACCGCCTCAATCGCCTCCACCACTCGTGCCGGGAGGCCCTCGCGCGATCCGATCACTCGCAGCCGCACGCCCTCGCGGACCAACTCATCACGCTCGCCGCCCAGGTACGTCACCGCGAGTTCCATCAGCGCCTCGACCTCGTCCCGCGGCCGCTTCCAGTTTTCCAATGAAAACGAGTACAGCGTCACCACCTTGACGCCGAGCCTCCCGCACTCCGTCACCACCCGCCGCACCGTCGCCGCACCGTTGCGATGCCCGAAAATCCGAGGAAATCCTCGCTGCCGCGCCCAGCGGCCGTTCCCGTCCATGATGATCGCGATGTGCCGCGGCATCCGCGCCGCCGGCACGCCCGCCAGCACCGACTCAACCTCTCCTCCAACCACACTCATCACTCGCCTTCCACGATTCTTGGTGGCACCGGTCTCCTGACCGGTGACTACCACTTCTACTGCTTCTTTCTGTCCTTCTTCCTCTTCTTCTTCTCGTTCCCGCTCTCTCTTCTCTCTTGCTTCTCTTCTTCCCAGAGCTGCCCACGCCTCCCGCCTCTGCATTCACACCCGGATCGTCTGCTCCCGCCCCGGCCCAACGCTCACCAGCCCCGCCGGCACGCCCACAAACTCCTCAATCCGACGTACGAATCGCCGCGCCGGTTCGGGCAATTCCGCCATCTTCTTCGCCCCACCGACCTCCGCTTCAAACCCAGCCATCTCCTCATAGACCGGCTCAACTCGCGCCAGCCGCGCCCCATCCGGCACAAATCGCTCCGTCACCTTCCCATCCACGCGATACCCCACGCACACCCTGATCGGCCCCATTCCTGCGAGCACATCGAGCATCGTCAACGCCAACGACGTCGCCCCATTCACCATCGCCGAATACCGCACCGCCACCAGATCGAGCCACCCCACCCGCCGCGGCCTCCCCGTCGTCGTTCCATACTCCCGACCACGCTCGCGAATCCGGTTCCCCAGTTCATCGTGCAACTCCGACGGCAGCGGCCCACGCCCGACCCGCGTCGAGTACGCCTTCATCACGCCGATCACCTCGCGCAGACACCGCTCCGGCACGCCCGTCCCTGGCCCGATCCCCAACGCCGCGCAACTCGACGCCGTCACGAACGGATACGTCCCGTGATCGACATCCAGCAGCGTCGCGTTCGCGCCCTCAAACAGCACTCGCCGCCCAGCCCCCACCAGATCGTGCAGCAGGTACGTCGTGTCCGTGATCCGCCCCCGCAGCCGCTCGCCTTGCTCCCCGAGCCGTGCCGCCACCACCGCAGGCACCGGAACCTCCACCTTCACGCCCGCCCGCGCCGCCATCGCTCCGATCGCATCCGCCTTGAACGCCCACGCCCGCTCGACTCGCTCGCGCAAAACTCCCGCGCCCTCCACCAAATCCCCCATCCGGATCGCGCACGACCGCTGCGCCTTCTCCGCGTACGCCGGCCCGATGCCACGCCGCGTCGTGCCGATCTGCTCCGTCGTCCCCTTGCTCAGCAACTCCTCCCGCACCAGGTCCTCAACCTTGTGATACGGCGTCACGACATGCGCCCGATCTGATACCACCAGCCCCGACACGTCCACGCCGCGCGCCGTCAACCCGTCGATCTCCTCCAGCAGACGCTCTGGATCGACCACCACGCCGTTCCCGATCACCGCCGGTTTGCCCGCGTGCAGGATCCCCGAAGGCACCAGGTGCAGCGAGAACCGCGTCCCCCCCACCACCACCGAGTGCCCAGCATTCGCGCCCCCGTTGTATCTCACCACCGCGTCGTGCCCAGCGGCCAGCAGATCAACGACCTTCCCTTTGCCCTCATCGCCCCACTGCAATCCCACCACCGCCGACGCGCGCGCCTCACCCAATGGTCCGATATACCCGCTATGTGTGCCGCTCATGCCGTCTCCTTGGCTCCTTGCACGATAGCGTCCGCACGCCTTCACCGCCCCCCCTCATGCCCGCTCCACATCGAACCGACCTCTTTCCCGGAGCGTCAACCATGGCCCAGTCTGATAACATGCGGGTGATGTGCCCGAACCTCGTCTGTCGCAAAATCCTCGCGGTTCCCGTCTCAGCGCGCGGCAAGACCGTCCGCTGTCGCGGCTGCGGCACCAACATCCGCATTCCCACCGACGCACCCATCGAGCCCGCCAAGCCAGCCGCCGCCAAGTCGTAGCGCGCGCCTCACCGCCGAGTCGGTGCGTTGGCTGCCACGCCCGCCGCTTCGCTACAACTTCTTCTTGTCGTCCTCTTCATCGTCGAGGAAATCAAAGTCGAGGTCCGAGATGCTCGTCCCCTCGTTCTCGTCCTCGTCGAGCCCGCCCTTGGGTGCCCGCACCGTCGTCGCCGACCCCACCGGCTTCGTCCCCTGCGCCAGCACTCGCTTGGGGTCAAACGCCGCGGGCTTGCCGTCGATCCGCACCAGGAAAATCGCCGGCCCAACCGTGACCACCGCCCCGGCGCTCAACTCCGCCTCCCGCACCCGGTGCTGATCCACATACGTCCCGTTCGACGAGCCCAGATCGCGGATCATCGCCTTCCCGTCCTCCACACGAATCTCGCAGTGCTCCCGCGAGACCCCCGCCGACGGCACACGCACATCGCAACCCGCCTGCCGACCGAAAACCAGCCGCTGCCGCTTCATCGGCACGTCTTTCGTCTTCCCATCAGGCGTCACATACACCAGCATCAGTTCCACGGGCGCTACCCTGCGGTGCGCGTCCACTTCCACGCCGGCCGCGCCGACATGGAGCCGCAAGGGCCGCACCTCCCTCGCCGATGACGCACAATACCGCCATTTCGATCCTCGGGCAACGCGCCCCCCACCCCCTCTGCTCCGCCGTACCTAGCCGCCCCATCCGCTCCCTCTACCTTCACGTTCCGTTCTGCTCCCACAAGTGCCACTACTGCGACTTCTATTCGCTGGTTGACACGCAGGACCGACAGGCCGCTTTCGCCCACCGACTGCGTTCCGAACTCGAAACGCTCTCTCGGATTACCGACGCCCCTTCTCTCGACACCATCTTCGTTGGCGGCGGCACGCCCAGCCTCCTCGCCGTTCCACTCTGGCGCGACCTCCTCGCCGACCTTCACCGCCTCTTTGATCTCTCCCCCATCGTCCGCTGCGGCGAGTTCACCGTCGAGTGCAACCCCGAATCCGTCACGCCCGAACTCCTCGAGACCCTCGTCTCCGGCGGCGTTAATCGCCTCAGCATGGGCGCTCAGTCCTTCAACCCACGCCACCTCACGCTGCTCGAACGCCGCCACAACCCCGCCGACGTGCCCAAGGCCATCCAGCGCGCGCGCGCCGCCGGCGTCTCACGCCTCTCGATCGACATCATCTCCTCCATCCCAGGCCAGACGGCCCAGGAGTTCCGCGATGACCTGGCCGCCGCCCTCGCGCTCGGCACCTCCCACCTCTCCTGCTACACCCTGACCTATGAGCCGCGCACAGCCCTCACCGCTCGCCTCGGCCGTGGCGAGTTCCAGCCCGCCGACGAGGACACCGAGATCGAGATGTTCGAGATCGCGCTGGGCACCCTCCGCGCCGCGGGGCTCGAGCGCTACGAGGTCTCCAACTTCGCACGGCCGGGCCACGAGTGCCGACACAACCTCGCCTATTGGCGTCAGCACGAGTGGCTCGCCGCCGGGCCGAGCGCCTCGGGACACATCGCCGGCCACCGCTGGAAAAACATCCCCCGCCTCGACGATTACCTCCAGGGCCAAGGCCTGCCCGAGGTCGTCGATCACGAGCCCCCCGACCCGCGCCGCGCGCTCGCGGAACTAATTATGACAGGGCTGCGCTTGGCCGAGGGGCTCGACTGGACGGCCGTCCGCGCGCGCGCGCCTGAAGTCGCCGGCCCGCACTCGCTCGCCCGCCTTGATCGCATCGCCGATGGTTACATCACGCGCGAACTGGCGCTCATTGACGGCGACCGCCTCCGCCTGACCGACGCCGGATTCCTGCTTGCCGATTCCGTCGCCGCCGACCTCATGCGCGCGCTCAAGGCGTGACGGAGTCTCCCGCGATCTCGCCGTCGGCCGCGCCGGCCTGCTCGTCGTGCTTGGGCCTTGGAATTCCGAGCCTTTTGATCAGCCCGCCGAGGTCCGCCGGCCACGGCGCGCGCACGTCGATGACCGCCCCCGTGATCGGGTGTGGGAACACGAGGCGATGGGCGTGGAGCGCGAGGCGATGGCGGGCCTTCTCGCCATACTCCTCATCGCCCATGATCGGCGCGCGGATCGAGGCCATATGCACTCGGACCTGATGCAAGCGGCCCGTCACCGGACGACATTCCACCAGTGCCGCAACGCCCGGCTTGGCCGTGGCGAGCACCCGGAACGCCGTGATCGCGGGCTTGCCCTTGGGATGGACTGTCGCCGTCTTGCGTTCGCCCGTCTCTTCCAGAATCGGCCTCCGGATAATCCCGCTCGCCCGGCTCGGCGGCGGCGACACCACCGCCCAATAGAACTTCCTCACCTCACGCCGCTCAAACGCCAGCCGCATCGCGTCGTACGCGCTGGCCCGCAGCCCCACCACCACCAGCCCGCTCGTGTAGCGATCAAGCCGATGCAGGAGCCCGAAGTCCCGGCCTCGCCCGAGGTTCTGGAGCCGCGGCCCGTGCAACGCAAACAGTCCGTTGAGCAGCGTGTCATCCAAATGCCCGAGCCCCGGCTGCGTCGGCACGCCCGCCGGCTTGTCCACCACGATCACGTCCGCGTCCTCGTAGCGGACCATCAGTTTCACTCGGTCGTTGGGCGCGATGGAGAGGTTTGCCATGGAGTAGACAAGTTCAGATCGGACACGCCGCCTGATCGAGGTACCAGCGAAGTTCCCCGCCGACCGGGCTCACGCCCAGGATCGGGAGGTCCTCGACCGTATCCCGCCGCGCCACGACGCGGGCGACCATCTCGCGTTTGCCCGCGCCCGAGACGAGCACCGCCACGAATCGCGCCGCGTTGATGAACTCCAATGTCATCGTCACGCGATCCGGGGGCGTGACGCTCGGACCGGCGTTGACCACCACCAGCCGACCCGTCACCGCGAGCGCGGGCGAGCGCGGGAACAGGCTCGCCGTGTGCCCGTCGGAACCCATGCCCAGCAGCACGAAATCCAGCCGATCGTGACCCTTCTCGCGCCAGCCCAGCCATTCGCGCAGTTCGGCCTCGTACGACTCGTCGGCCCGGTCCTCCATCGCGCGCACCGGATGCACCTGCTCCTTCGGGATGTCCGAGTGCCCCACGATCGTCTCGTGGATCATCCGGAAGTTGCAGCGCTCATCGTCCATCGGCACCCGCCGCTCATCCACCACCCACAGGTGCGTCCGTTTCCACGGGAAGTCGCGGCAGAGCGGGTCGTACATCAGCCGGCGATAGAGCGGCTCGGGCGTCTTGCCGCCCGAGAGCGCGAGGTGGAAGTCGCCAAACGTGCGCACGCAGTTCTTGGCGTGAATGACAAGGTCGGAGGCGATCGCGTCGAGCCACTCATCCTGGCCCGCGCGCACGACGACGGTCCCGGGCAGCGCGGGGCGCGGGAGGGCGGGCACCAGTTCAAGAGGCGCGGCGTCGTAATCGCGGGGTGACCGTGCGGACTCGGACATCGGGGTATTGTGGCCTCGCCACCGGGAAAACGCCAGTGACGCCCAGAAGCCCTTGACGCCGAGGATGAGTGAGGCTGTGCGAACGAATCCTCGGGTCGATGCGCCCGAGCCTTCGCTCGCGGATTCGCTCAGACTCGGCGTCGTTGATCGCTCAAGGAGCCAGCGTGTGCAATCCGCGCTCGGCGCGCCAGCGGTTGGCGAGGATGAGGGCCGGGGGGTGCCTGGCGAGAAGTTTGATGAACTGCGACGGTGTACACATGAGCCTCAGCGCGGCCTTGGACGTGTCGGCACCGCAGGCGTGGAGCATGTCGAGGGCCTCGGCGATGAGGGCGGGGAAGTCGTGGTGGCTGGTGTTGCACGAGACCTTGCCATCCGGCGTGCAACGCGAGCGCCACAGATCGGAGCGGGCGTCGCCCAGGGGCACGGGCGTGCGCGCGCTGACGGCTAGCGCGAGGCGCAGGCGGAAGAGCGCGACGCGGGCGTTGTCGGCGGCGCTGCGACGCTCGCCGGCGTGGGCCTCGATGCCGGTGGGCAGGTGCGCGTAAGTAACCTTGGTCTCGACCTTATTGCGATGCTGGCCGCCGGGCCCGGAGGAGCGGCCGCGAGTGAGTCGGCACTGCTTGAGGAGTTCGGCGTCAGGGAGGAACGAGGGGTGCAATGGAAATCTCAGGTCGCCACAGGCAGGGCGATGAAGCGAGCGGGACAAATCGTCGAGAACGCTAGCAGCCGGTGGCGGGATATGCCTGAAGGTCGAGGTCCGCGATCTGGCCGGCTGCGTGGAGGTGAAAGGCGAGGCCGGCGATCATGGCGGCGTTGTCGACGCAGAGAGAGAGGGGCGGGAGGACGAGGCGCAGGCCGCGAGCGTTGGTGAGGCGTGCGAGTTCGTTGCGGAGGCTGGAGTTGGCGCAGACGCCACCGCCGACGAGAAGGGCGCGGGGCGATGGGTTGCCGGCGGGCGCGAGCGAAGGCCAGCGATCGAGCGCGCGTTCGATCTTGATGATGACGGCCTTGACGGCGGCGTGCTGGAAACTGGCGGCGAGGTCGGCGCGATCGGCCAACGAGAGCGCGGCGTGATCGCGTGTGAAGACGCCGCCTGGTTCGGGCAGGCCGCGGACGCGATAAAGGAGCGATGTCTTGAGGCCGGAGAAGGAGAAATCGAGGGAGTCGGGCGCGAGGCGGCTGATGGGGAACTCGTGGGCGCGCGGGTTGGCGCCGGGAGTCTGCGCGAGGCGGTCGAGGTTTGGGCCGCCCGGGTAGGGGAGGCCGAGAATGGTCGCGGCCTTGTCGAAGGCCTCGCCGAGCGCGTCATCGATGGTGGAGCCGATTCGACGGAGTGAGGTGGGCGAGTCGAGGCGGTAGAGGGAGGTGTGGCCGCCACTGACGACGAGGCCGAGGGAGGGGAAGTGAACGTGAGCAGGTGAGGAGTTGAGCAGGTGGGGAGGTGATAGAGGCAATGAATCGTCGAGGCTGTGTTGGAATGTGGAAGAGGCGATTGCGGCGGCGGGCGGTTGCAAGAGGCCCGAGTAGAGGTGGGCGTGGACGTGATCGACGGCGATAAGGGGCGAATCGAGAGCCCATGCAAGGGCTTTGGCGGCCGCGACGCCGACGAGGAGTGAGCCGATGAGTCCGGGGCGGTTGCCGACAGCGATGGCGTCGAGATCGGCGAGCGAGACGTTGGCATCGCGGAGTGCGGCACGGATGATGGGAAGGATGCGTTCAGCGTGAGCGCGGCTGGCGAGTTCGGGCACGACGCCGCGGAACTCGGCGTGGAGGTCGTGCTGCGAAGCAATAACGCTGGAGCGGATGAGGCGGCCGTCTTCGACAATGGCGGCAGCGGTCTCGTCGCAGGAGGATTCGATGCCGAGGATCAACATGAGGCCTAGGGCTTTGGTGCCGAGGCCGGCGCGCCCGGTTCTGTCGCGTTGGTTTCCGGTTTGATATCAGCCTCGGCAAGCCAGCGTTCGAGGTCCGGTCCGGTGATCGAGAGGCGGGCGACGCGCTTGCCGGCCTTGTCGAAGATGTCGAGCGAGCCGCCGGAGAGGTCGGTTTCATCGGGCCAGAGGTCGGGTGCCTCGGCGGCGGGAGTTCCGGCGGCGGATTCGAGTTGTTCGATGCGTCGGCTCAGGCGAACGAGTTCACGTTCGAGGCGGTCGCGGAGTTTGGAGACACGCGTCAACTCGCCCGAGGCGAGCGTCGGGCTCGAGGGCAGGGGCTCGCCCGTCGGCGTCCAATTGCCGGTGCTGCCGGAGTCGATCTTGAGTTGCACGGCCTTGAGCGCGGCGGCGAGTTGCTTGTCTTTGAGGCGATCGACGATCCACGCGGGATCGGACCAGCGGTCCTCGTTGCCGGCGTGGCGGTCGCCGCCGATGACCTCTTCCTGTCGGCGGACGCGGAGGAACTCGGCGGTTTCGTCGTCGTTCATGGGCAAGAAAAAGCCGGGCGTGGGATCGACGCCCCATTCGGCGGACGCGTCGTCGCGCTGGATGCTACGTCCGGAGGGCAGATAGTACTTCTGCTCGGTGATCTTCAGTTGGCCCTGTCCCGAGGGGAGCGAGAGGACGGATTGAACGAGGCCCTTGCCGAAGGTGCGGGTGCCGACGACGACGGCACGTTTGTTCTCGGCGAGGGCGCCTGAGAGGACTTCGCTGGCGCTGGCGCTGTTGCCGTTGACAAGGAGGGCGAGGGGGAAATCGGGGAGTGTGCCGTCGGCGACGGCGCGGGCGACATCTTCCTCGTGCGCGCGGCCCTTGGTGGAAACGATAACGCCCTCTTTGAGGAAGAGGTCGGCGATCTCGATGGCGTCGGCGAGGACGCCGCCGGGGTTGAAACGAAGGTCGAGAATGAGGCCGCCGACCTTGCCCTCGCGCGCGCCGAGGGATTCGAGGGTGGAGGTGATCTCGTCGGCGCTGGTGGGCGTGAACTGAGTAAGGCGGATGTAGGCGATCTTGCGGGTTGGGTCGATGAAGGACTGCCACGAGCCAGATTGCTTGGAGGCGTCGGCGGCCGGCTGGCCATCGGGCTTGTCGGGCGCGGTAGCGGGCGTGTCGGAGGACTTTGGCGCTTCCCAGTGGAAGCCCTTGACGGTTTTGGCGACGATGCGCTCGCGGGTAACGGTGAACGGAAGTTTCTGGCCGTCGCGATCGACGACGAACGTGACCTCGGTGCCGGGCTCGCCGGTGAGGAGTTCGACGCATTGATCGGGCGAGAGGCCGACGGTGCTGGTGCCGTTGATCTCGATGATCCGGTCGTTGGCGAGGACGCCTGCGCGGAAGGCCGGGGTGTCTTCGAGCGGGGTGACGACGGTGAGGACGCCGTCGCGTGAGCCGACCTGGACGCCGATGCCGACGAAATCGCCGGTGAGGTCTTTGGTGAAGGAGCGAGTGAGTGTCGGCGGGATGTAGACGGTGTAGGGGTCGTTGAGTGAATCAACCATGCCGTTGATTGCGGCGAGGCGCATGGCGTCGCGGTCGGGCTCGGAGACGAAGCGTTGCGCGATGATTCGCTCAACGTCGATGATGGGATCGAAGAAGGTGTAGTCGGGCCGGCTGAGGGCGATGGTGGAACCAAGAACGGCGATGCCAAGGATGCCGAGGAGCGCACCTTGATAGAGAGCCTTGCCAGTTTTCACGCGCAAACCTCCGTGTGGGCGGGGGATGGTAGGGCGATGGACGAGACGCGAAGCGCGTGAGCGATGCGACCCGGGGTAAGGAAGCGTGCGTCGTTTGACTATCCCCGTCCCGGCGGGTGCAGCCACCGCCGAGAGCCGTAACGGTACGCGCTCATCACGCCCATAAAGACCCAGAACAGGCTGTTGCCGCCCAGCGCGCCGTCGCGCGACGCCTTCTTGATGTGGTACCACTCCCACTCCCGCTCCGGCCGCCAAGGCAGCAGGCCCCACGCGCGTCCGCCGCTCAAATCGCGGTAGTAATCTCGATGCGCGTAGTCCATGAGAAACGCCACGGGGAGCGAGCCGACCAGATAGACCAGCAGCGTCAGCGCCGCGAGCCAAAGTCCCAGCCGACGACCGCCGCCGTGCGCTGTGTGAATTGCGGCAAGCCCGATCGCAACGCCCGTCGGCCAGATCAGCCAGTCATCGCGCTGACGAAAGGCATACGCGGAGGCCAGCCAGAGCGCGAGGCACACGATCGCCACTGCCGCGCCTGTCACCCCGGCCAACGCGCCAGTCCCACGCGAAAGTCGCGGGAGTTCGAGGCTGACGCGTGCCGGCGCGGGCCGATCGTGCCCGTAGCGGTGCGCCATGGCCTCGAGTTCGGGCGTTTCGGAGCGCGGCCGTTCGCCGCCGCGCCTTGTCGCGGGCTGATAGTCCTCGACGGTCGCGAGATATCGCTTCATGCGTGCCTCGTGCCGCGCGTCCCACGCGATTCCCAACGCGGCATAGACCCGCCGAATTTCGCCTAACGGGTCGGCGGTCAGATCCTCAAATCGTACTCGCGCGAGATTTCCTGGCGCGAGCGCCGCCGACTCTGCATCAAACCGATGTTGGGTCTCGACATACTCCTCAACCACTCGCCGCTCGATCTCTTCCCGCGCCGGCGGGTCTTGCAGGCCGAAGCCGGTCATTCGCTCGGCCATCGCGATGTTCGAGGTCACCACCGCCCCCGGCTCGCGGCTGATATGCACAAACCGCGTCCCCTCGCCGAATATCTCCACCAGTTTCGCGACTCGCGCCGTGTGGCTCGGGCTCTTCAGGAGCAGCATCCGACGGCCAGCCACGCAGGACATCTTGCGGCAGAATGCGGCCTGCACTCGCGTCCATCTCGCCAGTTCGCGGTCGCTCAGACCGGCCAGCGAGTGAAATCTGGAATAGTGCTTGTACATCCGTGGCAGAACGAACCGCGACCCAAGGCTCGACGCCATCGCCCAGTTGTTTGCCGCGAAGTCGTCCTCCGCCGGCCACGACGGCCCGATCGCCACGTCGTCCTGCGGCCTCGTGGACGAGAGGAACGGGAGCATGAACAGCCGCAGGAACGACCAACTCAGCACGAAGCCCTGCGGTGCCAGCGCCTCGCACCACCCGGGCGTGCGCATCCGCGGGTCGCAACTCAGGAGGTACTGCAAGTGCGTTGTGCCGGAGCGAAAGTACCCCAGCACCACGACCACCCCCGGCCCGTGTCGCACTCGCCTCGCGCGCCGCGTCAGCGGCCAGAGCGTCACGCGCTCGGCCAGCGTGAGGCCCGTCCCGATCAGTGACGCGAAGACGCCAAACGCCAGCCGAGGCCAATAGCGCACCGGGATCCATGCCGGCGGCATGAAGAGCAGCCGCGCCCACGCATCCAGCGGCGCGAACGCCATGAAATGAAACGTCGGCAGTGGCAGTAACTTCTTCGGCACGAGAGCGAGAGTCTAGCGAGCCTGCTACTCCAGCCCCGGCGTTTCGGGCACGCTCCCGATCAAACGCTTCATGTAATCCTTCCACAGCCCTTGACCCGTCTTCGCGTCGTGGTGCTGCAGGGCGAGGCCCGCGAGGTCCGGCGAGCCGTAGAGGTCGTGCGCGATCGCCGCGAGTTTGAGCAGTTGCCCCGCCGACAACTCGCCCAGCCGGGTAAAGTCCTTCACATAGACCGCATCGCCCCAGACTAACTGCCGGAACGGATCGCTCGGGCGGTTCGGCGGGTGCAGCGGGAGGAACGGCCTGCCGCTCATGCTCGTAAAGGTGTGCAGCAGAAAGCCGCGACGTCGCATTTCCTGATCCACCTCCGCAAACAGCGGCTGTCCCTCATACAGCGGGACAAACTCGATCTCGGTCTCGACAACGACCGTTTCGCCCAGCAGCCGCTCCGCCCCGCGTAGCGCATCGAGTTCGGCCCCTTGGATGTCCAACTTCAGGTAGTCCGCGCCGCCGATCTCGGGGACGTCGTCGAGCCGACGCGTCGAGACCGGCGTCTCGCGCACCACCTCGCCATACTGCGCCAGCCCCGGAAACCGCCGCCGGAGCCGCGCGTTGGGCACATAGAGCGATGACGACTGAGTGAATCGGCACTCGCGGAACACCCCGTCGCGCCCGTCGCCGATGAAATACGGCAGGTACCGGTGCCCGGCCCGCGCCTTCGCGTTCAGTTTGTCGCACTCCGCCTGCACCGGCTCAAACCCCACCACCTCCGTCACGCCCTCGCGCACGATGCGCGCATAGGGCGGTGGCTCGTCGCCGATGGCCATCGCGCCGACGTCGATGATGCGGATGGGCGCGACGGCGCGGCCGAGCATGTCGATGAGGCTGAACATGCCGCGATCCTACGTCGGCGCTCGCGTACTGTTCACAGTTCGGCAGATCAACGCCGCTTCGTACCGAGCCTCGTTCACGGGAGGTCACGATGAATCCGACGTGTTCACGAGCGCTGGCCATCACGCTTCTCGCAGGCTCCGTCGCTCGGGCGGATGTCAGCGTGTTCCCGACCTCGGCGCACACGATCTACCTGTACCCTCCCTTTGGCGTGGGGACTGCCGCAGCGCCCGTCAACACGGCGACCACGCACCTCGTCTACGCCGCGTCCCTCTTCTCCGGGCCGAGCGGCGGCCGCCCCGTCACGATCACGGACATCGGCTTCGCCGTCAACACGTCCGGCTCGTACGCCTCGGGAATCACCCTCCGGATGGGGTACACCAACCGCCTGCCCGGCGCTCCGAGCACGGGCTCCGGCTTGGCCGCCCCGTCGGGTATCGGGGGCGCGCCCAACGCTGTGGGGCCGATGACGATCGTCTACTCCAATCTCGGCTACGTCGTCGCGACCACCGGACCGTCTTCGACCAACTTTGGCGAGTTGCACTTTCCCGTCCAGTTCACCTACGACCCCGCACTCGGCAACCTCTTGATCGAGGTGAGCAGCGCCGCGACCGCTGGGCTCTCGATCGATCAGGCCGTGTCTCAGGCGACCGGCAGTCCGCAGTCCTCGCTGAGTTACGCCTCGACCCGCTACGGCGCTGCCGAACGTCCTGGCGACGCGCTACGGGTTCAGTTCATGTTTGATTACGTCCGTGGCGCGTGCTGCCTCGGTTCCACCCTCGCGTGCGCCGAACTCTCCCTTGGCGCCTGTACTGCACAGGGCGGCACATACCGAGGCGACGGCACGATCTGCGCGACCGCCAACTGTCCGACACCGGGGGCGTGCTGCCTCCCCGCCTCACTGGGGTGCGTCCAGACCAACCCCTCCGCGTGCCTGGCGCAGGGCGGCATCTATCAGGGCGACAGCACCGCGTGCGCGACCTCGTGCCCCACGCCGGGCGCGTGCTGCCTTCCGCATGGGAACTGCATTCAGACCACGCCGACGACGTGCGCCTCGTTGCAAGGCGTGTACAGCGGGCAAAGCGTCGGATGCGACACGATCGCGTGCGGAGGCCCACCGAGTTTCACGCCTCTGGGTTTCCTCTCGTCGTACACCGCCAGTGATGCCACAGCGATTTCCGGAGACGGTTCCACGGTCGTGGGCATCGCGACCCTCGGTACGCTCCGCTCCTATTGGTGGTGGCGGCAGGCCACGGGCGTCCAGTTCGTCTCAGAGGCGTATACAGGTTCCTCATGGCTCCGAGCACCGGGGGTCTCGCGCCACGGCGAAGTGGTCGTCGGCACGCGGCCCAACAGAGATGGCTTCCGGTACACGACGGCGTCTGGCACCTTAACGCTGCTGCCGAGGTTGGGTAGTTGGTCATTCGTCGCGCATTGTGTCTCCGCCGACGGTCTTCACTTCGGCGGCGGCTCTTATTACGGCGGCACCGGCGGCTCGGTTCCCAATCCGTTGACGGGCGATACCACGACCACGGTCGAGGTGCCCTCGCTCCCAAATACGGGGCTGGGCGTGGTCAATGCGATGACGGCCAACGGTGCGATTCTCGTCGGGGGAATGTACGACTTTGCCTTCGGCACCGGCCCAGCGTTCCTGTGGTCGCAAGCCACCGGCCCCATAAACCTCGGCCACCTCATCCCGCCGTCATCAGGCACGGGGAACTACCAGACCTACGCGTCCGCCGTCTCCGCCGACGGCTCGGTTGTTGTCGGCTACTCACCCCAGAACTCGCGCCGGCCCTTCATCTGGACTCAGGCGAGCGGCATTCGCGACCTCTCGACGAGCATCCTTGGCTCGGCTGAGGCCTCAGGCATCAGCGCCGATGGGTCCATCGTCGTAGGCGGTTCATCCAACAACACCATGGGCGCGTTTGTCTGGGATCAGTCGCACGGCCCCCGTTCGCTCAAAGCCGTCCTCCTCGAACAAGGCGTCCGAGGCGAACTCATCTCGTGGAATCTGACCTACGCTCGCGGCACCTCCGAGGACGGGCGCGCTGTGGTCGGTGTCGGCATCGACGGCCAGGGCCGCACCCAGGCATTCCTGGCTCGTCTGAACCCCTCGACCTGCTACGCCAACTGCGATGGCTCCACGGCCGAGCCCCGCCTCAACATCGCTGACTTTATCTGCTTCATCAATCGCTACTCAGCCGGCGAACCAGGCGCGAACTGCGATGCGTCGACGACGCCGCCAACGCTCAACGTGAACGACTACTTCTGCTTCCTCTTCCACTTCAACCTCGGCTGTTGAGTCTCACTCACGAGGCTCCCGGCAACGGGCTCCCAAGGACCACTGACCGCAAGCCGCCGGTCATGTGATCAACCCCCGCTCGCGACACCTTCCAACGACGCTCGCGGCTCCAGCGGCACGACGATCTCATCACCCTCGCGGCGCACCGGCAGGCTCCACATCGCCGCCCGGCCCTCGAACGGGTCGCGGAGTCGCAGTGTCCGCGGCTCGGCAGGCGCGCCCGGCGCGGGGTCGAGTGTCACCGTGACCCTTGTTGTGCGCCCGCCGCGGCGCTCCGCCGAAACGCGCCACCCGCCCTCGGCGCGCAGATCGGTGAATGAGGCATCGGGCCAGCGCTCGCTGACGGCCGGGAAGATGCGCACGATCTCGGTCCCCGGCTCTCCGACGCGCCCCCACGATTGCAGCAGCATCTCGTGCACCGCCTGCATCGCGATGAAGTTGCCCTCGAGCGTGAACGGGCGATAGGTGAAGTCCGAGAGGCCGGACTTGGTCTGGTCGCCGTTGAGGTGGAATCCGTTGGGTCCCGTGAAGGCAAGGTACTTGTCGAGGTAGTCCAAGGCCCTTTCCGGCTGCCCGGCGCGCGCGCACATCGCGCTCATCCACGCAAACGAGTATCCGCACCAGGCCCGCGTGCCGACGGCGTGGAGTTGGTCGATTGTCGCGACGATGGTCCGGCGGTCGGAGTCGCTGCCGTCGATGGTGAGCGTTGCCAGCGGATAGATTGCCATGGCGTGGCTGAAGTGGCGATGGCTCTCGTTGTACGGGAAGCCGCGGGCGAACGTCAGGGCGTGCGTCGCGGCGTCGATGTCAAGCGGGTCGAGGCGTGTCAGCGCGTCGGCCCAGCGATTGCCGGCCGCGGCATCGCCCAGCGCGCGGGCCATCTCCGTGTTGATTGTGAGCAGAAACCGCAGGAGGGCGAGGTCGTAGTTCGAGTTCGCCGGCATCCACGCCTTGTACGAGTTGTCATAAATCTCCGGGCTCGACGAGAGCGGGAGTTTGAGCCGCCCCTTGGCGTCGGGCGTGAGAAGCGCGAGCAGCGCCTCGCCGATCTCGGCGCACCACGGGTAGCAGCGATCGCGGAGGAACGCCGCATCGCTGGTGTGCTTCCAGTGCATGTAGAAGTTGTGGGCGATCCACGCTCCGTGCGTGGGCGAGAGGCTGTATTGCCCCCAGCCGCCCATGGGCCGGCCGTCGATCGTCATGACTCCCGGGACGACCGCGCCCCCGATGCCGTAGAACCCTCGCGCAAACTCGCGGTAGGCGGGCAGCAGATTCCAGTTGAAGTCGAGCCAGGCGCGGCCCGGTTCGAACATGCCCGCCGCGGGATACGCGAGGTACGTCATCTGCGTGTTGAGGTCGTTGTGATAGTCGCCCTTCCACGGGGGCAGGCCGCCCTCGTCGGCGGTCCAGACACCCTGGAGCGGAATCGGCGGCGCGCCGGGCCGCGATCCGGCGAGGTAGAGATACCGGCAGAGGTCGTAGTGGCGCTGGTGGCGCTGGTCGGGCAGCGACACGCTCGACGTGCCGGGGCGCTCGGCCCACCATCCGAGATGATCGGCGATCAGCGCGGGGTAGAGCCCCTCCCCGACCGACTCGGCGACGCGGTTCGCCGCGGCGACGGCCACGGCGCGGCTCGGGCCGGGCTCGATCGCGATGGCCAGACGGCTTGCTGCCCCATCCCGCACCTCGCGGCACGACACCGCGAAAGCGGCCTCGCCGATCGTGGGCTGAACGTATCGGAAGGACCGGTGGAACACCTCGTGCCCATCGCTGCCGGCGTCGATTCTGACCTCGGAGGACGGCTCGGCATCGGGGTAGCCGAGTTGCCGCACGCCCGCGGGCGGCACCAAGCGCGGCTCGGCCACGGCTCCATCGACGAAGACCAGCACGCGCGTTCGTGTGGCATCAACGACAGCGCGAACGCTCGCGCCCGCCAGCGTCACGGTCGCCTCGGCACGCGCGGCGTCCAGCGCGAATCGCTCAACATTGACGCTCTCGGGAAACACGAGTTCGAGACGCCCCACGGGCAGTTTGGTCGGATACGGCACGGTGTCGTACGGCACATCGAAGAGCCGCTGGTGCGTCGCGTGATCCTTCGACTCCTTCAGACGGATCATGGTGGCGTAGGTCCAATCGGGCTGCTGGAGCGTCTCGGGGATGCGCGTGTCCCAGAGGTCGCCACGATCGAGCGAGAGGCGAACGACGTTGCCCTCGCCCCAGACGAGCACTCCCAGCAGCCCATTGCCGAGCGGGAGTCCCTCGTCCCAGCGTGAGATGCCACCCTCGCGCGCGAGTTGCGGCGGCCTCGGTGGTTGGGCCGAAGCGAAGGGAGCGGGGCCGAGTGCGACGGCGACGAGGATGGCGAGCGCGGCGAGGGTGTGGGACATAGGCGCACGATACCGGCTCGCATGGGTGCGGGTCCATACCATCGCCCCTCAAAGGAGGTCGTTCGTGAACGAGCCCGCGCCAGCCCGTCCGCCGCACTTCATCGAGCAGATCGTCGAGTCCGACAGCGCCAGCGGGAAGTGGGGTGCGTGGCAGCAGCGCGACGCCGGCGAGGGCGAAGCGGGCCGGGCACGGCTGGGCAAGCCCCGCGTCCACACGCGCTTCCCGCCCGAGCCCAACGGGTATCTGCACATCGGGCACGCCAAGGCAATCTGCCTGAACTTCGGGTTGGCGGCGCGGCATGGCGGCAAGTTCAACCTCCGCTTCGACGACACCAACCCCTCCAAGGAGGAGCAGGAGTACGTTGACGCGATCAAAGAGGACGTGAAGTGGCTCGGCGCGGACTGGGACGGCCCGGCCGGCGGCGGTCTGTTCTGGGCCAGCGACTACTTCGAGCGGATGTACGTCTTCGCCGAGGAACTCGTCCAGAAGGGGCTCGCGTACGTCTGTGAACTGCCGGCGGAAGAGGTGGCGAAGCGCCGCGGGTCCCCCAGCGTGCCCGCGACAAGCCCGTTCCGGGATCGGCCCAAGGACGAGAGCCTGCGCCTGTTCCGCGAGATGCGGGCCGGCAAGCATCCCAACGGCGCGATGACGCTGCGCGCGCGGATCGACCTGGCGTCGCCCAACTTCAATCTCCGCGACCCCGTGATGTACCGGATCGTGCATGAGTCGCACCACAACACAGGCGACGCGTGGTGTATCTATCCAATGTACGACTGGGCTCACGGGATCGAGGACTCGATCGAGGAAATCACGCACTCGATTTGCACGCTGGAGTTCGAGAACCACAGGCCGCTGTACGACTGGTTCATCGATGCGATCAATGAGGGGCGGGATTGCAGCCAGAAAGACACCGGTCAGGAGACCGGTGCCACCAAGAACGGTGCCACCAAAGGCAAATGGGGTCCGCCCATCCAGCACCCTCAGCAGATCGAGTTCTCGAAGTTTCGCCCGACGTACACGGTGCTGAGCAAACGGAACCTGCTGAAGATGGTGCAAGACGGCGTGGTGAGCGGGTGGGACGACCCGCGTATGCCGACGATCCGCGGTCTTCGGCGGCGCGGTTACACGCCCGAATCGATCCTCACGCTCTGCGAAGAGATCGGCGTGACCAAGGTCGAGGGGTTCATCGAGATCGCGAAGATCGAGAACGCGATCCGCGACCACCTGAACCGCGTTTCGCCGCGGCGGATGGCCGTGCTTCGACCGCTCAAGGTGACGATCACCAACTGGCCCGAGGACAGGGTGGACTGGGTCGAGGCGGTGAACAACCCGGAGGATCCGTCGGCGGGCACGCGAACGGTGCCGTTCTCGGGCTCGCTCTACGTCGAGCGCGACGACTTCATGGAAAGCCCGCCGAAGAAGTTCTTTCGGCTCTCGCCGGGCGTTGAGGTGCGGCTGCGGTACGCGTACTTCATCCGGTGCGAGGGCGTGAAGAAAGACGCCGCCGGCGAGGTGGTCGAGTTGCTCTGCACCTATGACCCTGCGACGCGCGGCGGGGATGCGCCCGACGGACGCAAGGTCAAGGCGACGATGCACTGGGTGTCTGCGGCGCACGCGTTGCCGATCGAGGGGAGGCTCTTTGACCGCCTCTTCAACGCCGAGGAGCCGGGCAAGCGGACCGGCAACTACATGGACGACCTGAATCCGGTCTCGTTGGAAGTCGTGCGCGCCATGGGCGAGCCGTCGCTGGCGCAGGCGACGGTCGGCGACCGGTTCCAGTTTGAGCGGATGGGCTACTTCTGCGTTGATCGAGACTCGCGGCCGGGGTCGATGGTCGTGAATCGCACGGTGACGCTCAAGGACACTTGGGCGAAGATGGCCCAGACGCAGGCCTAACAAGGCAAGACCATGCCGAGCATCTCATCCGCTCGCGGCGGTGCGCAACGATTGTGCTAAATGCTGCTTTTGCCGCGCCGGAACTATTGACACGCGCCGAGATTGCAAGGTAATCTGGCATCAGGAGAGAGTATCGAGTCCTCGGCGCGTCTTGGCGCGTCGGGGCAATCCTCAGGCGTGTCAGGAGACAAGACATGAGTGCAGAGCGTGGACGGGCGCGTCGTGCGCGAGGCGGATGGTTGATGGCATTGGTCGCCGTGGGCGCGGGCTGGAGCGGAGGCGGAACTGTCTCGGCACAGGTGGTCAGCAACCTCACGCAGAGCAGTTTCGTCATCGATGGCGTGCCATACTCCTTCACGGAGTACGGCAGTTTCGACCTGACGTACACCGGGTCGTCATCGGATCAGTACCTGAACGTCAACTACAACGGGCAATGGATCATCCAGAACATGCCGCTGGTCGCGCGTGAGGGAGTGGGCTTCACGAACACGGAGACCTTCAGTTTCCCGCTCGGCACCGGCCGCGGCATCGACCTCACGGGCTCGACCCCAGGTAGTTTCAATGCGGTGGTTACCAACGGCCTTGGCGTCATGCCCTCGGCCGCGCCGACTTCGCTTGCCTTTGCGCAGGAGTTCAACATCTACTCGCAAGGCGGTAAGCCGGCAGCGTTATTGGGCGTCTTGCCAGCGTTCACCGGCGCGATCGTCGGCGTTACTACCGCGCCGCCAATGCTGATGAAGGGTGGCCACAAAGACTTTCCGAATCAGGAACAAGGCCTCAACGAGTGCGCGCCCACCGCCGTCTCCAACAGCCTGCAGTTCCTCAAGGCACAGAACCCCGGTGCCGCGTGGGGCAGTCTCCCGCTCGATATCGCGACGATGAAGACCGCCACCAACTGGGCCGCCGACGGCTGCTGGATTTTCCCCGATCCCACGCGCCCCGTCGGCCAGCGCAACGCCTGGTGGCAGGACAAGAACAACTACATGATCGCCAACGGCTATCCCATCATGACGATGCAAACCACCAGCCTTGCCGACATGCTGACCGCGGTCAAGGCCGGCAAGGATGTCGAACTCGAAATGCAGGGCCACACGGCGGCCATCGTCGGGATGGCGGACCTGGGCATGGGCAACTACTCCATCACGATCGCTCACGACCTCAAGCAGGGCATGGCCGGCGGCCTGACCGTCGAGACCTTCACCTACAAAGCCGCCACCGGGAAGTTCGAGGGCGGCAAGTGGGCTAACGGCCATACCTTCAACTACGGCGTCATCGAGATGGTGCCTTCGCCCGCGACTGTCACCGCGATGTTGCTCGGCGGCATCCTGGCCGGTCGTCGGCGTCGGCGCGCGTAGCATCGAAGGCGGAAGTGCTCAGAGAAACAAGAGTTCAACCGACCCTCGCGAGCCCGGTTCGCGGGGGTTCTTTGTTTGTATTCGTTCGCCCCAGCGTCACCTTCTTGCGAGATTCGCTCACACTACCGGCGCGGGCTCTGTCGGGTCTTGCGGCAGGGGCGGCGGGCGATGCGCCTTCGCCGTCACCCCGCGAATGAGCCCCGGCTTGCGTTCGTATCCCGGATCGCCCGGTGCCAACCCGTCCACCTCCGGTGTGCGCCACGTCAGCATCACCAGCCCGGCCGCCACCAGGGCCAGCGACAGAATCCCCGTCGCCACTTGCGCGCCAAAGCCGTTCTGGGAGTCTCCCGCCACCAGTTCGGCGAGCCCGCCCGCGAGCACCGGTCCGAGCGCCATCGCGCCGAACGAGAGCGTGTTGCAGACCGCCATCACTCGCCCGCGGACCGCATCCGGGACCAGCAGTTGCAGCGCGGCCATCGTGGAGTTGAAGCCCCACATCCAGAAGACGCCGATGAGCGTGATCCAGAGCGCCGCGACGATCCAGTGATCGGCCGCGCACAACCCGGTGATCGTCACGCCCGCGAGCGTGAGCACCAGCGGAATGAAGTGGTGCTTGGGATACCACGTCGGCACGAGGCGCAGCAGAAAGACCGCGGCCACCGCGCCCACGCCCATGAACCCGAGCAACAACCCGAACATCGCCTCCTGCTTGCCATAGATATCGTGAACAAAGATCGGGAGCATCCGAAGGAAGGGCGTTCCGAAAAGGCACAGCACGACGCTCGCCAGCACGAGCATCAGCGGGCCCTTCCTGCCGAGGGCATACCGTGTCGCCTCGATGATCTGCCGACCCGGATGCGTGCCGTCGCTGCCCGCGGCGGGGGTCGCGGGCGTCCGCGCCACGGCGACAATCAGGCCGACGAAACTCAATGTGTTAATTGCGAACATGACGGTGGGACCGAACCGTGCCATGAGCAGCCCGCCCAAGGCCGGGCCTAGCGCCCGCGCCAGGTTGAACTGCATCCCGTTGAGGGTGATCGCGTTCGACAGTTCCTCGCGCGGCACCAGCCGAGGCGTCAGGACCTGCCACGACGGGATATTGAACGCCCAGACGATCCCGTTGATCGCGGCCAGCGTCATCAGCAGCGTCGGCGTGAGTGCGTGCAGCGCCGAGCCGACCGTCAGCGAGGCGGCCACCGCCATCAGGAGCAGTTGCGTCAGGATCAAGAGCCGCTTTCGGTTGAAGCGGTCCACCGCGATTCCGCCGACCAAGCCGAGCAGGAGCATCGGCGTGAGTTGCGCCACCGCGAGATAGCCCTGCATGATCGGTGCAGACGGCTTGCCAGAGTCGATCCACGCCTTGTCGAGCGTGACCTCCATCAGCACCCACTGGATGCCGACGGTCTCCATCCACGTGCCAAGTGACGAGCCGAAGGCGGCGATCCAGACGATCCGGAAGTGCCGATGGCGAAGCGCCCCGCGCCAGGGAATGAAGCCGCTGGCGCGTTCCGTGTTCGGCGGGCGCGCGGACGAAGCCTCCGTACTGGTCGCGATCTCTTCCATGAGCGTGTGACGCGATGTTAGACCGCCGTGCCGCGCCGGGGCGATCCGGCTATGCTCTCGGCCCGAGTCAGCCCCATGCTCAAAGTCCGCCGAATCTCGACGCAAGACCCGCTCTACCGCCAGCAGTGCGCGCTCCGAGAGGACGTCCTGCTCCGCCCGATCGGCCTGGACATGGCCCGCTTCCGCGCCGAGTTTCCCGGCGTCGAGGAACGCCTCGAGCACTATGTCGCCACCGTCGAGCAGACCAACGGGCCACGCGTCATCGGCTGCGCTTCGCTCCTTTCCAACGCCCCCGATTCTGGCGCGGGCCGCCTGATGCAGATGGCCGTCGATCTCCAGCGGCAGGGCGAGGGCGTCGGCCGGAGGCTCGTGGTCGCGGTCGAGTCCCGGGCGTTTGGCGAGTTGCGCCTGAGCGAACTCTACTGCCATGCCCAACTCGCCGCCGTCGGGTTCTTTCTCTCCCTGGGCTGGACTCCGGTGGGCGATGTGTTCCACGAGGCCGGACTTGCCCACCGGCGGATGCTGCTGGCCAGCCCGGAACTGCCCTCCGCCGACGAGCACGACCCGGCACTCGCCGAATAGTTGCAACCTGACCGCTCGGGCCGGGAACAATCCGCTGTCACATGCCGATCGATCCTCGCGAACTTCGGGCGCGGCGTGCCGCCATGTACGAGTTGATCACGGACGATCGTCCGTGCGGGAGATGCCGCTACAACCTCAAGGGGCTGCCGATCTCGGGCCAATGCCCGGAGTGCGGGGCGCCCATCCTGGCCCGCGGCCGATCAAGACGCCAGTTCACCGATAACCTCGCCGACGCTCCACGGTACTACTTGAAAGCCCTCGCGTTGGGCCTCTCCCTGATGGCTGTCGGCTCGATTGGTTCGGCGTGGCTCTTCTATCTCTGCGCTCGCACGCTCCGGCTCGAATACGCGATCGCGCTCACCGCCGCCACCATCATCTGGTGGCTCGGCGTCGTCATCGCCAGCGGGCAACGGGCGTTGGGCGAGAGTTCCCTCCGCGACCCGATCCTCGATACCGCCTGGCCGCGCTGGTCGGCGCGCATCGGGCAACTCCTCTGGCTGCTCGTCGGCGTTGCGTGGGTCGTCGCGACGCGGCTGCCCGGCGCGCCGGGGCGGTACGCGGAATACGCCGCCCAAGGGCTCTCGCTTGCGGGGATCGTCAGCCTTGCGCCCTTGACGCTGATCCTCGCGTCGCTCGCGGATTGGGCCGGCGACTCCACCCTGGCCGACCGCTTTCGCATCTCCCTCAGCACGACCATCATCTGCGCGTTCTTGATGGTGTTGGGCTTGATCCTCGGCCTCTTCTCCGGCTCCGTCGCGCAGTCCATCCTCGTCAGCGCCTCCTTTGCGCTCGGCCTGCTCGTCCTCGCGCAAGTGCTCTTTCTCTGGAGCCTCTTCCAACTCACCAGCCTCGCGACCTGGGCGATCCAGAACTCCGCGACGGCGAGCATCACGGGCCAGCGCTCACAAGAGCGGCAGCAGGCGATGTACGAAGAAATTGGCGCCCGCAGCGCCACGGCGGGGGTGCTCCAGCAGCACGGCCCGCCGCCTCAAGTGCAAATCCCGCCCGTCGGCTCCGCATTCGTCGGCAAGACGATCGAAAGTTCGGACGACCTGCCCTATGCCTTGGAGCCCGAGCCTCCAAAGGATCCTGGCCAGCGGCGCGGTTGATTCGCTTGCATCGGCGACGGAGCCACTCGTCTTGCCCCCATCTCGCGCGCGGTCTAGAGTAATGGCCCCGCACGGCCGATAGGCCTCGGGCTAACGAGGCTCGCCATGGCACACAAAAAGGGTCAGGGTTCGACCAAGAACGGGCGCGATTCGAACCCGCAGTTCCGCGGGATCAAGTTGTACGGCGGCGAAAAGGCTCAGCCGGGCGCGATCATCGTGCGCCAGTGCGGGACGCCGTTTCAAGCCGGCTTCCTCGTTCGCCGCGCGAAGGATGACACGCTCTTCTCGGTGGGGCATGGCACGGTGGTCTATCGCGGTCGACGGGTCCACGTCGTCCCGTCCGACCCGGCAACTCCGAGGCCTGTCTTCCTCCAGTAGGTTGCTGGCAAACCACTCGCCAAATAGCAGATCACGCGGCCGACTGATTCGCTAGCGCCCTGGGCTGGTGATGTTCATTTGCGCCTGTCCTTCGGGCCGACAACCAGAAACTTGCGACCCTTCCGGTTCCCGGACTCATGGGGCGTGCGTAGGCATCCGATGCACGTTCTGGCGGGCTTGCCGCGCGCTCAAGGTTGAGCCGTCGGCAGTCCGATAAATCACTCGGGCATGGCGCCCGAGTGTTCGCATGCGGCCGCGGGGTCGCGTCAATCCGGCGGGAGCAGCCGGAACACCTTTGGTGGCAACTCGAGGAACTCGCCATGACCATCGCGAAGTCGGGAGCGTCTCTGGTGATCGTGTGTGCGGCAGCGGGAATGGCGATGTCGGGCTGCAAGGCCGGCGCAAGGTGGAGCCGCAGCAAGGCTGAACCAAAGGTCGTGCCCGCGGAGACGACGTTCAACCCCTACGCCATCTCGAGCGCTGGCCTCGTCGCCAATCGCCCGATCGAAGTGACCAACGAGTCCCCCACCGCCAGCGGTAGCGCGGCGAAATCCGGTCCATCCACGTCGCCCGGCACGAACACCAAGGCCGCTGGCAACGGCAACACCGTCCAAGCGCAGGCCATGGCCGCCGCCACTGCCGGCCAGATCGATGCCGATCGAGGCGGGACCGCGAGCCTCGCCCAGATCAGTTTCTCACCCGTGGGCGCAGACTTCGACCCCGATGTCGCCCGCGACGGCAGTCTCATCGTCTTCGCCAGCACCCAGCACTCCACGGCGTCTGACATCTACCTCAAGAGCACCGAGGGCCGCGTTGTCACCCAACTCACCACTGATCCCGGCAACGACGTGATGCCGAAACTCAGCCCCGACGGCACGCGCGTGGCGTTTGCCAGCAATCGCTCGGGTAACTGGGACATCTTCGTGATCCCGATCAACGGCGGCCGTGCCATCCAGATTACAACAGACAACGCCGACGAGATTCATCCCTCCTGGTCGCCCGACGGGACGCAACTCGTGTTCTCGCGCATGGGTCAGGTCAGCGGCCAGTGGGAAATGTGGACGACCAGCGTGGGCAATGCGGGTGTCGCTCGCTTCCTCGGCTACGGCCTCTTCCCCGAATGGTGCCCAGTGTCCGGCACGGGCCTGGGCGGGGCTGATCGCATTGTCTATCAGAAGAGCCGCAACCGCGGTGACCGCGCTTTCGGCGTCTGGGCGGTTGACTACTCCAACGGCCAGGCGGGTACGCCCACCGAGATCGCGGCACAGCCAGAGGCGGCGTGCATCAATCCATCGTGGAGCCCGGACGGCCAGTGGATCGCGTTCGCCGCGATCCCCAACGCCACGGCCTGGTCGAAGGCCGCCGATGCCCGTCCCGGCACAGGCGAACTCTGGCTCGTGGACATCAACGGGTACACGCGTGTGAACCTCTCTGCCGGCAACTCGCTCAATCTGATGCCCGCATGGGGATCCGAGTCGCGCCTGTTCTTTGTCTCCGACCGTGGAGGCGTGGACAACATCTGGTCGATGGACATTGGGCCGGTGCTCAGGCTCGCCAGCCTCAACATGAGTTCGATCGCCTCGCCCCGGCACGCGGAGCATCGGAAGGACGTTGCGGCACCCGTTGCGGGTGCCGGCGAACCTCAGGACCACTAGCAACAACGGGGCGCGCCGGATGCACGCCCGACCATCGGCAGGACGCCATGACAACGGCAAAGACCATGCTCGCTCTCATCGTCTCGGCTCTTATCTCGATTGGTGGCTGCGCCAACCGCGGCCCCGCGCCGCTGGTGCCCCCGGCCGCGCTCGTCGCCCCCTATGACACCTCGCGCGGACCTGTGCTCTGGGCCATCGCGCCGCTCCGCAATGAATCCGGCACCACCGCGGCCGATTCGCTTGTCATCACCGACAAGGTCGTCGCGGCTGCCGCTCAGATCCGTGGCGTCTCGGCGCTGCCGCTCAACCGAACCCTCGCCGGGATGCGCACACTGGGATTGAGCGACCTTCGGTCGCCGGCGGACGCGAAGCGGCTTGCAGCCGAGATCGGCGCTGACGTGATCGTCGTGGGGTCGATCACGGCCTATGACCCCTACGACCCGCCGAAACTCGGCCTTGCCCTCGCCCTCTACACCCGCCCCGGCCCCGCGGAACGTCTCGGGCAGGAGTCGCTGGATACCCGAAAGCTCACCTACCAACCGACTGACTACCGCTACTTTCCTCGTTCGACCTCGCCGGATGCCCCCGGATCTGTCGTCTCGGAGTATTTCGACGGCCGCAACCATCAGGTGCTGATGGACGTAAGGGCGTATAGCAAAGGTCGTCAGGATCCGGAAGCGGGCGGGATGGGTTGGAGGCGGTATATCGCGAGCATGGATCTCTTCTGTGACTTTGGGAGTTGGCAGGCCGTCAGACGCCTGCTCGACCACGAATGGCTGAGGCTTGCCCGCGCGCCCCAGGCTCCCTCGCGATAGGGCCGAGTAAGGAATGAGGATGCTTGAGTCGCAGATTGCCCGTTTCGGCCTGAACCCGCGCTCTCCGAGAGCCGATCTGTGTTATGGGCACCCGCCCTTTGATGTCAGGAGATCGTGATGTCCACGCTTCCGATCACCACCGCCTTCACGACCTATTTGATCGATGAGAGGCACTTCAGTCCGTACACCGCGCGGTGCTACGGCGCCGACCTCCGCCAGTATGTCGAGTTTCTCTCGACTGAGCATGGCATCGAGATCGACGACGGGCGCGAGGCCGATGCCCTCCGCCAACGGCAGGACGCGAAGAAGGCCGGCGACGGCAAGCCCATCGCGGGCTCGATCGGCCCGGTGACCATCACGCGGCACGTCTGTCAGGCCACGGCCGACTCGGTCCGCGCATTCCTGGCCCATCTGGGCGATCAGCACTATTCCGCCGCGACGATGGCGCGCAAGATCGCCACCCTTCGCTCGTTCTACAAGTGGGCCGACAAGCATGGCCTGGCCGACTCGAACCCGATGACCATGATCCGCACGCCGCGCCAGAGCAAGCGGCTTCCCAAGGCCATCACCATCGAGCAGGTCGAGAAACTCCTGGCGGCTCCGGACCAGAACGACATCCTCGGCCTCCGCGACCGCGCCATGCTCGAAACGCTCTACTCGACGGGCATCCGCGTCAGCGAACTGGTCGGCCTCGAGATCGACGACGTCGATTTCCCATCAGATGCCCTCAAGGTCAAGGGCAAGGGCCGGAAGGAGCGGATCGTCCCGCTCGGCTCGCACGCGATGGCCGCCGTCCGCCGCTACACCGACACGGCGCGTGCCGACGCACGCTTCATCGCGGCGTGGGAGCCCTCGCGCCCGCGGCGGCCGCTGTTTGTCAACAAGCATGGCAGCCGGCTCTCGTCTCGCTCGGTGCGGCGGAAGCTGGATAAGTACCTCAAGCAGGTCGGGCTTGATCCGACGATCAGCCCGCACACGCTGCGTCATAGTTTCGCCACGCACCTCTTGGACAACGGGGCTGACCTGCGGAGCGTGCAGGAACTGCTTGGCCATCAGAGCCTCAGCACCACGCAGGTCTACACGCACCTGACCTCGCAGCGGGTGCAGAACGCGTATCGGCAGGCGCATCCGCGAGCCGAGGCGGGTTGAGATCAGCGTGTCGAGAGATTTGTGAACCGGAGCGATGGGCCGCCTTGGCCGAGCACAAGTTCCTCGATCTCGAGCAACCGGCGCGGTTGTTTGCCGCCGGCCCAGCGCATGGCCGAGCGCGTGACGGTCTGGACGCCGCCCTCCGTTCGTTCGCTGTAGATCGGGCCAGAGAGGTCGTCGACACGGATCGATTGCCCCGCGTCATTGCGCACCTCAAACCGGCCCGTGTCCGCGTTCACCACAATCAGTGTCTCGCTGCGACACTCGATCGGGGTGTCAGGCGTCTTTACCCCCGAGATCGTGGTGGTCCAGAGGTAGCGATCTCCGTCACGGGCTTCGGTGTTGCCGCCAACCGAGGGCGGGAGCGTGCCGTCGGGGCGAGGGAGCGGCTTGATCTCAAGGCGGACGGCACGGGAACCCGTCTGGTCTCTGCCTGAAGTGATGTAGAGTCGCCCGGTCCAACTTCCGACCCAATCCCTCGGGAAACTCGGTGCCTCGACCCCGACGAAGTCCCCTTGCGGCTTGGGCTCTTTGGCCCCGAGCGGCTGCGCGGAGGACCGAACGCACGACGCTGCAACCAAGGTGACGACCACAACGCCGAGCAAGATCGCAAATCGCCTCATTGCACGCTCCTTTGCACGTCGATACCGGAACGGATGAGGCCGGTTGCATCGCGTTCAACCTTACGTTGACGAGGCCCGCGGCTACGGCACAACCCGCACCAGGCTCACCCGCTCGCCCAGCAGTTCATAGAGCATCGCGATGTCCTCGGCCGTCAGCCGCACGCATCCCATCGACATCTGCCGACCCACGCTGCCCGGATCGATAGTCCCGTGGATGCCGTAGCCGACGAATGTGGAGGCGTCGCCGAGGCCTTCGAGTCCGAGCCAGTGCTCGCCGATGGGGTTCTTGGGATCGTTGCTGTCGAATCGCTCGCCGGTGCGCGGGTTGACCCAGTGGGGGTCGATGAGTTTCGAGTTCGCCTTGACCACAAACGTCCCGAGCGGCGTCGAGTTGCCCTCTCCCAGCCCGACCCGGAAACTCCGCACATAGACCCATTCCGTAGGCCGGTCCTGCGGTCCGAGGTAGAGATCGAGCCGGTATGCCGACTTCGACACGACGGCGTGGAACGGCCCGCGGACGAGTTTCAGCCGCTGCCCCACCGACAGACGATGGGGGCTGGACATGCGATTCACGCGCTGGATCAGTCGCCAATCGACCGCCAACTTCTCTTTCTGTGCGATCCGTACCAGCGAATCCCCCGCCTGAACGACGTACGCCGCCGAGAACGGGTCTGATGGAATCACCCGCGGGGAAAAGACCAAGTCCTCGCTCAGGCTCGTCAACTCCGCGCGGATCGCTTCGGCGTTCTGCGAAGAAATCCCCGGCTCGGCGAGCGCACGGCTCAGTTGCACTCGGGCCGCTACGGGATCGCCTGCCAGCAATGACTCCGACATCGGCGAGACTACCGCTGGCGAGGGCTCGACTCTCGGCGCTGGCGGCGTCACCGGCGGCGGATCGCTCCGCGTCGGTTCTATCGCGCGCGAGCCCGATTCCTGCCGCGTGTCGGGCTGCACGGCGCTCGCGGCCTTCGGCTGATTCGCGGCCTTCGGCTGATTCGCCGCCTTCGGCTGATTCGTGGCCAAAATCGGCCCCGTCTCCCCGCCCGCATTCTTTGTCGTGCCATCGAGCGTTGCCGGTGCCGCGGCAGACGGCGTCGCCCCGGCCGCATCGAGGCTCCGGCCCGGAGGCGTGCGTACCGCCAGCCAAACCCCGACGACAAGCAAGACGACCACCGCAATGATGCCGACCGGCCGCAACCCGAGGCGAGATTTGCGAAACATCGCGACGTGGCCGGGTGATGCGGAACGGGCGGACTGCGAGGGCAGCGACATGGAAGTCCTCCGTGGATCGTGCTCCGGGCTCCGTCCCGGCTTGGGGCATCATTGGATCGGCAAGTCGATGCGGCGAGGAAGAGCCCGCAACCGGAAAAATCAGACTCCAAATCTTCGAAGCCCGCGCTCCGTCACGAGCGCCTTCATCGCCACGTCCCACGGGTCGCGCGGAATCTGCTCGACCACCTGCGATTCGAACGCCACGCCGCAAGTGCGCGTGGTTGATGGCAGTGACGCGAGGAATCGGTCATAGTGTCCGCCGCCGCGACCAAGCCGCAGACCGACCGCGCAAAATGCCAGCCCCGGGACGAGCACGAGATCGGGTGCCGGCAGCATCGGCGCTTCGGCCCGAGGCTCGCGCAGCCCGCCCCGCGCGGCGACCAGTTCCACAAAGTCCTTCACGACGTGCCCTCGCATCTCACCCGTCGTCCAATCGACCCGCGGCAACCCCACCACCACGCCCCGGCAAAGCAACTCCGCGGCCCACGGCAGCACGTCCGGCTCCGATGCCATCGGATGAAACGCCAGCACTACCCGTGCCGACGACAGGGCATGGGCCAACTCGCGGCAGATCTCGCTCGATGCCGCCGCTCGCTCCGCCGTTGTCATCGCCGCGAGGCGGGCCTTCATTGCCGCGCGAAGGGTGGGCTTATCCGGCATTCGGATTATCAACCTGAGTGCCTCACAAGACGACGCGCCAATCTTCGACTGTCAGACCCGGAACGCGCGCGAACTCCAGATCGCTTGTCACCAAGACGAGTCCATGCACCAGCGCGGTTGCCGCGATCAAGAGGTCGTGCGGGCCGATCGGGGTGCCATTCGCCTCCAACACCGCCCGAACGGGAGCGGCCGCATCCGCGATCCTGTCATCCATCGCGATGGATTCAAGCCCGCGGGGAAACTGCTGCACTCGCTGCGTGTTCGACTCCGGCGCGGCACTTCGCAGGGCACCGACGAGAAGTTCGAGCCGCACGATCGAACACACCGCCAGATCACCGGGCACGCACACTTCCAGCCGTCGGCGCACCTCGATCGGCCCTCGGTTCCTCAGGGCCGCGATGCAGGTATTGGTGTCGAGAAGGTACTTCACTCGATTGCATCGCGCGACTCACCGCGAGCCTGTGGCGGACGCTCAAAGGCGGGGTCGTCGATGGTGCCCATGGCGCGACGCATGAACTCACGCCACTCGCTGGCATCGCGCCACGCTCGCTCCGACCCCCCGTTTGCCTTTGCGTCATCCACCGTGATGGTGTATTCGACATTTCGGCCAGCGGATGTGCCCGGTACCGAGATCTTGATGATCCCATCGCTCCCGACTTGCGCTCGACCGTGAATCGTGCTCATGAATACATCCCCGGCTTCCTCTGCGACGGCTCCTTCAACTACATCGTACCAACGGTTCCAGGCGATCACGATTTCCCCTGCCGCTTCAACTTCCGGATCGCCTCCAGCCGCTCCGCGATCGCCCGCTCCGCTCCCGCGTCCCCCGGCCTGTAGTACCGCTTCTCCACCCCCAGGTACGCCTGCCCCGTGATCGCGCCCGGCACGTCGTGGCTGTACTCGTATGCCTCGCCGCCGGAGTGTGCCACGCGCACGCCCTTGCCCTCCGCGTTCGCCACCGGCGACGAGTTCTTGTCACGCAGATACATCGGCACGGGCATGGTCCGCGACTCGCGCACGTCCGCCAGGGCTTCGTCGATCGCCACATACGACGCGTTGCTCTTGGGTGCCACCGCCAGATACGCCGCCGCCTGCGCCAGCGTGATCCGCGCCTCGGGCATCCCGATCCGCTCGACCAGTTCCCATGCCGCCGAGGCCACCATGATCGCCCGCGGGTCGGCGTTCCCGATATCCTCGCTCGCCAGGATCGCCAGCCGTCGCGCGATGTACCGCGGGTCCTCGCCCCCTTCGAGCATCCGCGCGATCCAGTAGAGCGCCGCGTCCGGGTCGCTCCCGCGGATGCTCTTGATCATCGCGCTGATCGTGTCGAAGTGCTCGTCGCCCCCGGCGTCGTACACCGCCGCCTTCTGCTGGATACTGTCCTCGGCGGTCTGGCGGTCGATGAAGATGGGAGGGGACGAAGGGACTGGGGGAACGGGGGGCAACGTGGAGGAGGAGGAGTCGCCGGAGTGGTCTGGTGGTTGAGCAGCCCTTTCACTCGATAATACGGCGACTTCCAGAGCCGTGAGCGCCCGTCGCGCGTCTCCGTCGCACTTCGTCGCCCACACCCTCAGCGCCTCGTCCGTCGCGCGCACGTCCAGGGCGCCATAGCCCCGTTCCTTGTCCCCGATCGCGGCCCGCAAGACCCGCACGATGTCCCGCTCGCACAGCGGCTCGAGCCGGAACAGCGTGCTCCGGCTCACGAGCGCCGAGTTGCACGCAAAGATCGGGTTTTCCGTTGTCGCGCCGATCAGCGTCAAGATCCCCCGCTCGACGTCCCCGAGCAAGACGTCCTGCTGCGCCTTCGTGAACCTGTGGATCTCGTCGAGGAACAGGATCGTCCGCTGCCCGCGCGATTGCAGCCGCATGGCCGCCTCGTCGATGATCTCTCGCACGCGCTTGACGCCCACCGAGGCCGCGTTCTCTCGCTCGAAGTGCCTGCGCGAATGCGACGCCACCAGTTCCGCGAGCGTGGTCTTGCCCGTTCCTGGCGGCCCGTGCAGGATCAGCGAGGTGATGGCATCGGCCTTGAGCATCCGCAGCAGCAGTTTCCCCTCACCCAGGATGTGCTCCTGCCCCGCGAACTCCTCGAGCGTCCGTGGCCTCATCCGCACGGCGAGCGGTGCCACCGCGCCGTCCGCACGCGCCCGCGACTCGACCCAGAGATCAGACATCTCCCGATGGTAGGGTGTCGGAAGGGTACCGCCCGCCTCACGCGCGCTGGCCACCTAGCCTCGCCTCATGCTCGACGCCATCGTCGTCGGAGTCGGCACCATGGGCGCGGCGGCCTGCAACGCCCTCGCGCGCCGCGGTGCCGCGGTCCTCGGCCTGGAACAGTTCGATATCCCGCACGCCCTGGGTGCCCATCACGGCCACTCTCGCCTCTTCCGCACCGCCTACTACGAGCACCCCGACTATGTGCCGCTCCTTCGCGAGGCCTTCGACCTTTGGCAGGGACTCGAGCGGCGCGCTCGTCAACGTCTCTTCCAAGTGACCGGCGTGCTGTATCTGGGCTCCGAAGAGGGCGAAGTCCTGCCGCGCTCCATGGCCGTTGCTCGAACGCACGCGATCCCGTTCGAGTCGTTGGGCGTCGGTGCGCTGGCCGATCGCTTCCCCTGGTTTCGCGTGCCGACGGGGTTTACCGGGATGTGGGAGCCGCAGGCCGGCCTGGTCGTGCCCGAACTTGCCGTTGCCATGCTGGCGGCCGAAGCCATTCGCCAAGGCGCCGAAATCCACGCCCGCGAGCGTGTCCTGACCTGGGCCGATACCGGCACTGCCGTCCGCGTGCGTACTCGCCGCGATTGGGCCGGCCATGAACGCGAGATCGAAGCCAAGTCGATCGTCTTCGCATCCGGCGCGTGGACGGATCGAATAGTCCGCGACCTCGGCGTGCCGCTGGTGGTCACCCGCCAGCCCGTCGCCTGGGTCGGCCCGCGCGACGCGGCCGCGTTCGAGATCGGTGCCTTCCCCTGCTGGGCGATCGAGGCCGATGACCGCTCCCTGTACTACGGGTTCCCGATCCTCCCGACCGCGCCCGGGCTTAAAGTCGGACGCCACCTTCGCGGCGAGATCACCGACCCCGATGCTGTCGATCGCACCCCGCGAAGTACCGACATCCGGCCCCTGCTTGACTGCCTCACCCAGCACCTTCCCGACGCGGTCGGCCCGCTCCTTGGCACCGCCGTCTGCACTTACACCAACAGCCCCGACGGGCATTTCATCATCGATCGCATCGGCCCGCGCGCGGCCATCGCATGTGGATTCAGCGGGCATGGGTTCAAGTTTGCCCCGATGATTGGCGAAATTTTGGCGGACCTCGCCCTCGAAGGCAGCACCTCGCGCCCGGCGTCGTTCCTCTCGCTCCAGCGATTCAGGACGTAGCCATGGCGCACGATCCGCTCCGCTTGTTCGTCGCGATCTATCCGCCGCTGGAAACCCGGCGTGCGATGGTGCGCACGATCAAGGACCTCGACCCGCCTCCCGACCCGCGGCATCGCGCCACTCCCGTCGAGCACGTCCACCTGACCGCCCATTTCATCGGCGAGACCGACCCGCGGCAACTCGCCGATGTCGTCGAGTCGGTCCGCCGATCGGCCGCGGGGCTCAACGACTTCCTTCTCACCCCGCGAAGACTCATCACCCTCCCGCAGCGCGGCCGGCCTCGGCTGATCGCACTTGAAACCGATACTCCACCTGAACTTCTCGAAATCCACCGCCGATTGGCCCACCGCCTTGCCCGGCCAGGCCGCGGGCGCGACCACTTTCTTCCGCACCTCACGCTTGGCCGTTTCAATCCGGCGGCCAACCCTCAGCCCGCCGAGTGGCCCGTTCGACTCGACGCCTGGATCGTCCGCGAGATTGTCCTCGTGCGCAGCGTGCTCCGACGCGAGGGTGCGGACCATGCCACGGTGGAAACCGTGCCGCTGCAGTAGCGTCCTCCGCCAAGGCAACGGCATCGAAGTCTCCACCGACGCCTGTGGGAGAAGTGCCAAAGGCCGCTGGGACGACGGAGCCGCCGATACGCCGCGTCGATGACCCAGCCCATCGCTGTCCAATAACTCGCCAATTGCCCCGTAACGCCCTTGCTCCGCTCGCGATACAAGATATCGTCCTAGCGGCAGGAGCAACGCGATGAGACACTTCGGACGAGCATTGGCTGCGATCTTGACCCTCGTGGCACCCGTGCTTGGCAGCGGATTCGGCCCGCTCGAACGATCCTGGATCGCCAAGGAAGCCCAGTGGCTCGTGCATATGGACTTCGAGGCCGGCGCTTCGACTGTTTTCGCCCGACTGCTCGACTCCGTCCGTGGGCACGAGGCCGTGGTCGCCACGGCGAAGGACGAACTGGGCATCGACCCGAGACGGGACATCCTGGGAGTCACGATCTATGGCAACGGGTCGGTCGATGAGCCGGTGGTCGTGTTGCTCTCGACGACGGCCAAGTTGGACGGGCTTGCCGATCGCCTCGATCGCCTCAACAAGCGGGTCGAACGATTCGATGTCGGAACCCGGCAGGCCTTCTCATTCAACGAAGATGCCTCGCGGCGCTTCTGCGGCATCGTCAATACCGGCACCAATCGCCGCCTCGTCGTGGTGACGGAGAGCCGGCCCGTCCTCGAGCGAGCGCTTGCCGTCCTCGACTCGCCCTCGCTCGCTCTGGACGGCGCGGCAGCCGGACGCATGGCGCAGTCTCCCGCGGCGGGTTCGGTGTTCTTTGTCGCAATCGGCGACACTCGCTCAGCCTTCGGCTCGCTCGCGGCCGGCTCGACCATGCTCAAGACCGCGCGCTCGATCTCGATCGACCTGGGCGAGCGCAACGGCAGCGTCTTCGGCCGCCTCGGCGCGATCATGGATTCCGATTCCACCGCCGCCGGTGCCGTGCAGATGGCTCAGGGGATGCTCGCGATGGCTCGCATGGCGCTGAGCGGCGAGAAACTCGCGGAGCATCGCGCCGCCGTCGCCATGCTCGAGACGATCACGCTCTCGGCGAAGGGCACGCTTCTCTCCGCCGATTTCACGATGCCGGTCGAGCAACTCTTCGAGGCCGCCGCGCCGCTCGCACGCCAGGCCCGCATCGCATTTGATCGCCTCGCGGACGACCCTTCCCGGCGCTCGCTCAAAGTCGATTTCTCATCCGAACCCAAACCTGCCGACGAGCCTCGAAGGCAATAGCCACACGGACGCGCGTCACCGTCGCACATGGCGATCGCAGCGGAGAACCAGCCTGACCAGCAGGGCATGCCAGACTCGTGCAACGTTTGAGGGTGAGACTCCCGAGGCACTTGCGGTGCGCGCCCAGCGCGGCTCCAAAGACGCCTTTGCGGCCATCGTCGATCTCATGCACTCGCGGCTCCACAACTTCATCATCCGCCGCACGGGCTGCCCGCACGAGGCCGAGGACGTGTGCCAGGAGGCCTTCATCCGCGCGTGGGAGCGGCTGGACACCTACCACCCGAAGTGGCGCTTCTCAACGTGGCTTTTCACCATTGCTTCGCGGATCTCGATCAGCCGCGCCCGCTCGCGTCGCCCGGCGGTCGCGCTCTCGGTGGCGGAGCCTGCTCCGACTGTCGCGCTGCCCGCCGTGGATTCCTCCATCTGGTCGCTCGTTGATCGCGAACTTTCCGGCGAATCCGCCGCCGCGCTCTGGCTGAAGTATGGCGAGGGGATGGAGTCCGCCGAGATCGCCCGCGTGCTGGGCAAGACAGAGGGCGGTATCCGCGTGATGCTCCACCGTGCTCGCGGCGTGCTCGCACGCAAACTCGAAACCCAAGAACCGGCACGCATCGCCACCATGCGCGTCGCCGTCGCTCGAGGTGCTCCATGACCGATCCGTTCAGTCGCCATGCATCTATCGCCGCACGTTTGCGCGACGAGGCCGACTCAGGCCTCCATGCGCCCGCTCGCTCGATCACGGGAGATGTGATGTCGGCCATCACATCGCGACCCTTGTTGCAGCCTGTGTGCACACCTCGCGCCCTGCAGTTTTCGCTCACGACCCTCGCCGCGGCAGCCGCGGTCGCGCTCGTCGCTTGGCTCGGCGGGCTGCGGGTTGTCCTCCCGACGCCTGCTCCGCGCGAGGTCGCCATCACCACGATCGCAGCCAGGGACATCCCCGTGCGCCGAGTCGCGTGGATGGGCGGCGTGTTCATCGCGCAGCCTGCTTACCGTGCCTCGCCGTGGACGGCCTTTGACACGGGCCTCTCCGTCGCCTCCGCCCTGCAGCACGTCGCCGACCTCGACAATCCGCTTGCCGACGAGGCCGAACTCATCGTGCAGGACGCCACCGAGGCGACCCGCCGTGTCTTGGCCGCACTGCCAGTCGCCTGGCGATAGGGCAGACGCGGCGGTTTCACGCCGCTCGTCGGGGCGTCTCTCACCATCAGCCGCGGCCGTGCGGGCGAGGATGCCTTGCCTCGCAGCAAAGCGTGCTGCTCCCACTCCGATCTTCGCGTACGCTCCTTGCCAAAGGAGCCCCGCATGGCCGCCGTTCCATCCACGATGCTCGCACTTGGCACACCCGCACCCGCGTTCCGCCTTCCCGACCCGGCCGGGCGCGTCTGGTCGCTCGACGACTTTGCGAAGTCCCGCGCGCTGGTCGTCATGTTCCTCTGCAACCACTGCCCGTTCGTCAAGCATGTCCGCGCCGAACTCGCGCGGCTCGGGCGCGATTACGCGGAGCGCGGCGTGGGGATCGTCGCGATCAGCGCCAACGACATCGCCAAGTATCCCGACGACTCACCCGCGAAGATGGCGGAGGAGGCCAAGGCCGCGGGCTACACGTTCCCGTACCTCTTTGACGAGTCGCAAGATGTCGCCAAGGCCTATCGCGCCGCGTGTACGCCGGATTTCTACGTTTTCGACGGCGGACGGCGGCTGGTGTATCGCGGGCAACTCGACGACAGCCGCCCGCCCAAGGGAGGGGCGACGCCCGTGCCCGTGACCGGCGCGGACTTGCGTGCGGCCCTCGACGCCGTGCTTGCCGGCAAGCCCGTGGCGGCGAAGCAGATGCCGAGCATTGGGTGCAACATCAAATGGAAGCCGGGGAATGAGCCGGAGTATTTCCGCTCGTGATTGCGGCCGGGCGGGGCAACCGGCTACTGCACCAGTCCCTTGGTCAGCCGCATGAACGCCGTTTCCAGGTTCACCGCCTCCTCGCTGAACTTGGTGATCCTGAATCCGTTGTTCACCAGCACGTTCGGCAGGTCGGTGAACGCGTGCCCGCCGCCGTCATCGAAGGTGACATGGATGACCTGCGTCTTGCCTGTTGCGCCGTTGGCGGCCGCTGCCCCTCCGCCCTTCGCGCCGGCCTCTGCCCCCTGCAGGACCGTCGCATCGGCGTCGGTCACCGCGACCTTTTTGACGCCCGGCACCTTTGACAGCAGTTCCGCGGCCTTCTGCACCCGATCCGCCACCCCCACATGGATCACATGCCCCATCCGTGCCCGCTGCAGCGCCTCGCGGACGCTGCCGCTGAAGAGCAGTTTCCCTCGCTCGATGATCCCCACCACGTTGCAGAGTTCCGCGAGTTCGGGGAGGATATGAGACGATATTAGAATCGTCTTGCCCATCCGCCGCAGTTCTTTGAGCAGTTCTCTGATCTCGATTCGCGCCCGCGGGTCGAGTCCGCTCGCCGGCTCGTCCATCAGGAGCACCTTGGGGTCGTGCAGGAGCACTCGGGCCACGCTGAGCCGCTGCTGCATTCCGCGCGAGAGGCTGTTGACCTCCGCCGTTGCCTTGTACGACAGGTCCGTGAGTTCCAGAACGTCCGCAACGACTTTTTTCCGCTGCGGCCCGTTGATGTTGTAGGCCGCGGCGAAGAACTCCAGATACTCGGTCACCACCATGTCCTCGTACGCGCCCATGAAATCGGGGACATAGCCGATCAGCGGGCGGATCATGCGGTTCTGAAACGCTCCGACGCTGTAGCCGCAGACCGTCGCCTGACCGCTGCTGGGCTTGAGCAGCGTCGCCAGGATCTTGATCGTGGTGGTCTTTCCCGCGCCGTTGGGGCCGATGAAGCCGTAGCAACTGCCCTCTTCGATAGTTAGATTTAGGTTGTCCAGCGCCGTCAGGTCGCCGTACTTCCTCGTCAGGTTGATGGTCTCGATGATCGCCACGCTATCGCTCCTCGCCCTTGCTCTCGGGCCCGCCATCCGCCTTCCGATCCGGCAACACCGGCACCTTCGCTTCCAGCGGATACACCCACCTCACGACCGTTCGCCCCTCCGACGGCACTTCGCGCCATCCCCCTCCCATCGTCGCCTGCAAAGCGAACGGCAGCGGGCCTTTCTCCATCTGGCCGATCACGATCACGCACGGCTGCGTAAACCATGCGCCCAGGTCATACCCATGCGTCGCTCGCCGCTGCGCCACTCGCTCATCGTTCTGCAGGCTGCCCGCCCCCTCGCTCAAATCCGGAGGCAGCAGTTGCGAGAAGAGGGCCAGCGCCACCTGCCGCGTCGATGCCCGCGATCCATCGAGGTCAACGCCGGCCGTGCCATCCGATCGGCCGACGCGGCCCGCCGTCAGCAGGTCGCCGAAATAGTCGTCGGCCTTCTCTTGGCCCCCTGGCGTCCCGATTCTGGATACATCGAGCGACAGCCCGAGGTCCAGCGTCTCGCCTGGCCCCCAATCCGCCGACAGCACAAACACGCCTACATGCGAAAGCAATGTTCTGATATTCGGCCCGTTCAGGCTCCGCGCGATGTTCTTTTGACCGAGATTCACGATGACCACCACGTCCGTGAGCGCGCCGGGCAGTTTGTGGGAGAGCGCTCCCTCGATCTTCCGCTCTCCTTTGACCTCCGCCACGCGAATGGCGGGCTCGCCGTCTCGCCCGGGGATCGCCAGCGGCCGGGGCATCTCCCACTTCGGCCCGCCGCTCCACTCCGCCTGAAACTGCTTCACGGTCGCCCGCATCGGCACCGTCAGCCGATCCGGCGATTTGCTCTCCGACCGATACCCGCGTGAATCCGGGAACGATGACCCCGCTCCGCCCTCGGGCTCCCAGGGCGAGAGAAGGTTTCGCGAGAGTTCCCCTTCGCTGCCCGCGCCGACGCGCACGGTCCCTCGCCCATATCGAGGCAGCAGCACCGACATGAACGACCTCGCACGCTCGACTGGTTGACCGTAGACGTGGTCGAGCAACGTGAGATGCGTGGCCTCGAGTCGCGCCGGGCGCAGCACGGTCGCCCCGCCCCACGAGACGCCCGTGAATGCGGCCGCCGCGAGCACAAAGCCCAGCCACGAGTGCCGCTGCATCCCCCTTCTTTTGAGGAGCCAATAGCCGACCGGCCCAGCCGCGAGCCAATAGACCACGAACACAATCAGCCCCAGCAAGACGCCTGCTCCCGCCGCCTCGCCCTTGGCGATCTGGTCGCCCACGTCACGATCGAATGTGATGGATTCGCCGCGAATCGCGCCTCGCGGCGGCCGCCCAGCGCCCGTCGCGCGGGCCTCGAGTTCCCCGCGCCGACCAAGCACCCGATGCCAGAACAGTTCCGGGTCGGGGAGGCCTCGCTGCGACATCCACGCGCTCGCGGCATCCAGCCCGACCAAAGTCACCATCCCGATTCCCACGAGCCGCCGGGACACCAGCCACTTCGTCTGTCCCTGGGCCTCAACGACCGCGGGCAGAATCCCGATCGCTTCCGTCGGCCCCGCGCCCTCCGCCGCTGTCATCACTTGCAGCGTTTCGCTCTTGGGCAGTTCCACAGCGTCGTCTTTGACGATGAGCGCGCCCAGCGGCCCGATGTCCGCTCCCTCTTCCCGTTTCACCACCACTCGCGGCACGACATCCGCCAGCGGATTCGTCGGCTCCAGCCACGCCCCGCCGACCCGCGGCAGCACCACCACCAAGTGCCCGCCACGGCGGACCCACTCCCGCACGGCATCGGCCTGATCCACGCTCAGACTCGCCGGCGACCCCTCGTTCCACACGAGCACGTCATAAGTCAGCAGCCCCTGCCACCGATCGGGCATCGCCTCCGCCGTGATCTGCCCAACCACTTCCATCCGCTCGTGACCCGTCGGCAGATAGGTCCGAATCTGATCGGTCGGGCCTGCATAGCGCGTCAGGCCCATCGGTCGTCCGCCGATCACTCCAAGCATCCCCTCTGTCCGGCTGAGCACTCGCCCAGGCTTGATCCGATGCTCAGAGACCTTCCGCCCGGCCGCGAACACCGGCTGCCCCGCGTCGTCACGTCCCTCGACGGCTTCGAAGGCCATCACCGTGAGCACCGAGTTCACGTCGAACTTGTTTGGCAGCCGCAGGTACATCCAAAGCGGCTGCTGTACGCCCGGATTCGTCGTCAGCGTGCGCTCGTGCCACACCTGGTCCCCGTCCGGGTCCGTCATCGCGATGCGGACCAGCACTTCACGCTGCTTCCCAGACTTGTCGTTAAGCGCCAGCCGGAGGCCGGCCCATTCTCCGGCTCGCACGACGCCACCGAGGCCAAACGACCGGCGGGTGATGCCGATCTCGCCCTCACCGCCGCCGTCACCATCGGCCTCTTGCGCCCGCGCCCCCGACATCAACATCAATGCCGCCACCAGCACAGCGACGCAAACTCGCCATGACTCCCGCACCCATCCCGCGCTATCCCGTGGTTCTTCCATGTGCCGCCAATCCTACCGGACCTCGGCCCTCGGGTTTCGCGGACGTCGGCAGACTGTCGCGCCGACTCAAGCCGCGCGCTCGGCGTGCCGATCCCCTCTCCGTGTCCCCCTTCTCCGTTGAGGTCTGGCTTTTGCTCGCCGCGGTTGCTGCCGCGACGCTTCTGGCGATCCTCCATTGCCTCTCGATCACCGTCCGCAACGAAGCCGGCTACTACATACTCAAAGAGCGTGCCTCGCGCATCCGCGAGCAAATGGGAGCCCACTTCGCCTCGCAGCGGGCCGACGCCGTGATCGTCGTTGACGAAGCGCCACCAGAAGACATGGCCGCCTGAGGCGTCTTCATGCAGCCCGTCGCGCGTCGCGAGTCCGACACCTGCACCGCTTCGGGTTTGCAGGCGTGAGCGCAGGTGAGACCGCCCAAAGCACGGTTGATGTCACCCCAAGGGCCCCGCTCGCGGCCCCGTACACTCCCGCATGTCCCGATACGACCAGTTCCAGGAGTTCCGCACCCGCCTCAACCGCCGAATCCTCGGCGACGATTCCACCCGCGACGACAAACCGGGCGGCACCCTCGTCACCAAGCGCTTCTTCGCGCTCGACGGCAAGTCGTACGACGACGGCGCACTCCCCGCTCGAACCAAGGAACTCCTCGGCCTCGTGGCCTCCCTCGTGCTCCGCTGCGACGACTGCGTCGCGTATCACATCGACCAGTGCGTCGCCGCCGGCATCTCCGACCAAGAACTGTGGGAGGCCTTTGACGTCGCGCTGATCGTCGGCGGATCGATCGTGATCCCACACCTGCGCCGTGCCGTAGATTTCCTGGACCAGTGCCGCGACAAGCGCCGTTGACCCGCCGCTCACGTCAGGACGAGTGCGCGCGATAGCCGCCCGTCGGGTCACCAACAAACAGCGTGGCGATCGAGTTTGTCGCCTTCGGGGTTCCCAGCGGCTTGCCCGCCAAGAGCAGCACCGGATCGCCGCGCTCGACCCACCCTCGCTGAAGAACCATCCTTTCCGCCAGGTCCGTGAACGCGCCAAGCCGACCCCCGGGTGGCGCAGTCGCCACGACCGGGGTCACTCCGCGCAGGAGCGCCATCCGCCGTGCCGCATGGGGATTCGTCGTCAGCGCGAGAATCGGGATCCGGAAGTCGTTCTGCGAGAGATATCTGGCCGTTCCCCCGGCCTGCGACCAGCAGACCACAGCGCGTGCGCCGATGTCACGCGCGATGTGCCAGGCTCCGTGCGCGAGCGCCGCGGTCGGGTACTTCGATTCCACGAGACGCTTCGGGGGCGACTCCGTGTGCGGCAGCGACGCGATCCTCGCCTCGGCCGCATCGATCACCCGGCGCATGATGTCCACCGCCAACGCCGGGTACTTCCCCACCGCCGTCTCGCCCGAGAGCATCACCGCGTCCGCGCCGTCAAAGACCGCGTTGGCCACGTCCGAAACCTCGGCGCGCGTCGGCGACGCGCTATCGATCATCGACTCCAGCATCTGCGTCGCCACGATGCACGGCCGCCCCCAATCCGCCGCCATCGCGACGATGCGCTTCTGGACCACCGGCACCTGAGCGAGGTCCATCTCGACGCCGAGATCACCGCGTGCAACCATCACGGCGTCCGCCGCCTCGATGATGCGCTCCAGTTCCGCCACCGCCTCCGGCTTCTCAATCTTGGCGATCACCTGGATCAGCGAGCCGGTCGAGGGGCCGTCCGATTCCGCCTGCGTGCGATCAACCGGGCACATTCCGAAGAGACGGTGCTTGAGTTCGCGGACCTCATCCGCGCGCCTGACAAATGAAAGGGCCAGATAGTCCAGCCCGTGCTGCACCGCCCACTCCACACACTCCCAATCGCGCTCCGTGATCGCCGGGACAGAGAGCACCGAATCCGGCAGATTCACGCCCTTCCCGCTCGAGAGCGGCCCGCCCTGTGTCACCCGGCAGATCAGCGCCGGCCGGGCGGCTACCTCGCGCCGCTCCACCGCGAGCATCCGCACCGCGCCATCGGCAAAGAGCACGCGATGCCCCGGACGCACCTCGTCGGCAAGACGCAGATAGGTGACGGTGAGCACGCCGGGCGCGGCCGACTCGCCACCGACCAGCGCCACGTCCTGGCCGGTCTCGACGACGATCGGCGGGTCCACACGCCCGAGGCGAATCTTGGGCCCGCAGAGATCACCCACGATCGCAACGACGCGATGGAGTCGATCCGCCTCCGCGCGAATGACCGCAAGCCGGCGCGCGTGATCGGCGAGCGCCCCATGGGAGAAGTTCAGCCGAAAGGCCGCCACGCCGGCCTCGATGAGCCGCGACACCATCGTCGGCGAATCGCTCGCCGGGCCGATCGTCGCCAGAATCTTGACTCGCGTCGGGCGTTGATCGTGGGTCATGGCTTCCCAGCCTCGATCGCCACGACACGCCGATAGCAATCCCGAAAGAACGCCGTGTACGCGATTCGGCTGCGAGCCGCGATCGCCGGATCACGCCACGCCTCACGAATGGGCTTGTAGTTCTCCGCCGTGAATCGCAGCCGCTGACCGGCGCTGGGACTTTTCTCCGGCCAGATGTCATGTTCGGGCCAATCAAAGAACACCCGCTCCATCTCGGCGATGCGTTCGGCCGGAAATCCTGTTCGCGCCCGCGCCCGAGCGATCGCCGCCCACGCCGCACGTTGCTCGTCCGCTATGTCGATGGCAAACGAGGCCATCATGATCTTGATCGAATCACGCCACCCCCTCGATCGTTCCTTCGATGCACGCGCAAACGGATCGATGTCGTCAACGAAAGACCGCTGAAACCGGGAGTAGAGGTCGCGCCGGATCGGCATCCGTCGCAACTGATGGTGACTCGGACCAAGCGGCCTTCCGTCTTCGGCAATCGGGTTCGTCTCGCCTTTCGGGGTGTCGTTTGCCGCCAGTTGCCACAGCGCCTGCCCCTCGTCCGTCAGGCAAAACTCCGCGAATCGATCCGCCAACTCCGGATGTGGCGCGCCAGCGAGCAGCGAAATCGGATCGGCGTCAACAAAGGTCGTCCCCGGCGGATCGACATACCCCACCCGCGCCGTGGCTGGTGTCTCGCCGGGTGCCATCGTCGCGTCCGCCTGCCCACGACCGTAGAAGTCAATTGCCAGCCCAGCCGCGGCCTCGCCCGCCGCCACATCCTGCGGCGGCTTGGTCGACGAGTTGGTGAAATACCGCGTGTTCGCGCACATGGCCCGCAGAATCCGCCACCCGCGCTCCCACCCATAGTTGTCGAGCAGTGCGTTGATCGACGTCTCCACCGAACTCGACTGCCGCGGGTCTGAGAGGGCCACGCTCCCCGCATAGCGCGGATCGGCCAGGTCCTCGAACGACGCCGGCTCGGGTAGCCCAAGGTCGCGCAGCACCCGGCGGTTGTACACGATTCCGAAACTCGAGAGTGCGGTCCCCAGCCAGAACTGATCCTCGTCGTAGAGTTGCTCCGTCCCGATCTTGTTCTCGCCGAAAATCGCCTCGAGTTGCCGCGCCGTCAGCGTCGCGGGCCTCGACATCCGCACCCGCACGCGTCGATCGCCGATCGAAACAACCACGCCCTCTTTCAGTTTCCGATGGTCGTACGACCCCCCGCCCAGCATCGCGTCAAACGCGACCGCTCCTGATTCCAGTTCGATCTCGGTCAGTTGCTCCTTTTCGGCGGGCGAGACCGTCCGTGCCGCCTTTGTCTTGAACCGCCCCGACTTCGCCAAGGCCGCATACTGCGCCTCGAGTTGCTTGCGGATGTCCGACGTCCCGCCTGGCGTCCGCCAATCGACGGCGATCGGCTCTTTGTAGACCCGCTCGTGCCAGCGCGAGAACGCCTCGCCGAACTCGGACCGGATCTGCTGGACATGGGGCGTCACGATCACGATCGTCGCGGCATCGCGACGAACCTCGACCGAGCGCGGGCGCATGATGAACGGCACGCCGAGAATAAGGCCGAGAGCGATCACAACCGCCGCGTGGATGCCTCGCATGGGACGCATGGTACCGAGAATCTGATGATGAATCGGCCTGACAGCGCTAAATTTGTCTCGACGAAACGCTCACTCTGTGGCATAATGCCCCCATGACCACCCTCGGCCTCTTGTCGGCCTTCGTGTTCGCCTGTGCTGCCGGCGAGCCTCCCACTGTCGGGCCAGCGCTGAAGCGCTACGACGGTTGGCAGGCGGCCCGCGTCCGCGTCGATTCGCTCGCGCACGCCGCCTTGCTCCAGCAGGCCGGTGCGGACGTCGGCTGCGAACTCCACCGCGGCGAGAGCACCGTCCTCCTGCCGCCCGGTGCCGCTGACGCCCTCGCTGCGCGGGGCATGCATGTAGAAATCTCCGCCGCCGATATTCAGCGGCAGATCGATGCCGAGCGAGCGCGGCTCGAACGGGGCGCTGCCATGGGTGGCGGTGCCGACGGCCCCTGGTTCGCTGATTTCAAGAACCTCGACGCGGTTGACGCCTACATCAACACCCTCATCGCCCTCCGCCCCGAACTCGCCTCGCGCCAAATCATCGGCCTCTCCGTCGAGCAACGCCCCATCTGGGCCTTGCGAATCTCCAGCGCGGCCCTCGGCCAGGGCCGGGGATGCAAGCCCGCCATGCTCGTCCACTCCTGCCAGCACGCCCGCGAGTGGATCTCCGTCATGGCCTCGATGTACGTCGCCGACACACTCGTGCGAAACTACGGCACCGACCCCGCGATCACTCAACTCGTCGATCACGGCGAGTGGCTCATCGTTCCGGTCAACAACCCCGACGGCTATTCCTTCTCCTGGACCACCGACCGCCTCTGGCGAAAGAACCGCCGAGTCAACAGCGACGGCACTATTGGCGTAGACCTCAACCGAAACTGGGCTCAGGGCTGGGGGCTCGCGCTCCCCCACTCCAGCGCCGGCAACGCCAACCCGAATAGCGGCGTCTATTGGGGGCCGTCTCCGTTCTCCGAGCCTGAAACCCGCGCGGTCCGCGACCTCGCCATTGCCAAGCCCGGCCTGCGAGGCCACCTCGACCTCCACTCCTTCGGCCAACTCCTCATCTGGCCCTGGGGTTCAAGTTCCGCCGCCAGCCCAGACCAATCCACCTTCTTTGCCGTCGGCTCGACCATGCGCGACCGCGCCCAGGCCGTCGCCGGTGCCATGTACCTCCACGGGCCGATCTATTGGACCGTCTATCCCGCCGCCGGCGTCTCGGTCGATTGGATGTACGCCGATCGACAGGCCTTCAGTTTCACCTACGAACTCCGCGACCGCGGCACGTTCATCCTCCCGCCGGAACAGATCATCCCCGCCTGCGAAGAGGCCTGGGCCGCTCTCAAGTACCAGGCCGAGTGGACCATCGCCCGCTACCCGTTCCGCGCCGACTTTGACGGCAACTGCCTCTATAACATCAACGATTTCATCGCCTTCAACAACGCCTTTGCCGCCCTAGATCCCGCCGCCGATTTCGACCAAAGCGGCAGCCTCAACGTCAACGATTTCATGGCCTTCCTTAACGCCTGGGGCGCGGGCCAGTAACATCACAGCACCAACCGGCTCGCCGCCGGTCGTCCGAAGGAGCCGCGAATGACACCGCATCACGCACGAATCGTCGGGACAACCGGGATCGCCGCAATCCTCGCGCTCGCCTCCACCGCTCCCGCTCAGCCCATGGCGACCGCCAACGCCGTCCGCTACGACGACCACAAACTCGTCGAAGTCCAGGTCCGCGGCGTCAAGGACATTCTCGCTCTCTCCGCGCTCGGTGCCGACCCTTCATGCGAGTGGCGTCTCGGCACCAACGAGGCCCGTATCTCGCCCGACGCCATGGAGGCGCTCACGGCCTTGCAGCAATCCGGCCTCCGCTTCCGCGTCCTCGTCGAGAACCTCCAACTCGTCCTCGACGCCGAGAACGCGCGCCTCAACCCCGCCAACAACCACGCCGACGGCCCGTGGTTCGCCGACTTCAAGAATCTCGCCGCCATCTCCGCCTACGTCGATTCGCTCGTCGCCCTCCGGCCCGACCTCGCCTCGCGCATCAACCTCGGCAACTCCCTCGAAGGCCGCCCCATTTTCGGCCTCCGCATCACCAGCCCCGCCCTCGGCCAGGGCCGCGGGTGCAAGCCCCTCCTCCTCCTCAACTCCTGCCAGCACGCCCGCGAGTGGATCTCGCCGATGGTCAACATGTTCACCGCCGACGCCCTCATCCGTCGGTACGACACCGATCCCGCGATCAAGGACATCGTCGACAACGTCGAGATCATCGTCGTCCCCATCGCCAATCCCGACGGCTACGAATACACCTGGACCACCAACCGCTACTGGCGAAAGAACCGTCGCCCCAACGCCGGCGGATCCTTCGGCGTCGATCTCAACCGCAACTGGGCCTACCAGTGGGGCGGCGTCGGCGCGAGCGCCACGCCCACCAGCGAGACCTACCGCGGCACCGGCCCCTTCTCCGAGCCCGAGTCCCAGCGCCTCCGAGACTTCGCCCTCGCCAAGCCCAACCTTCGCGGTCACACCGACCTGCACAGTTACGGCCGACTGATCCTCTGGCCCTGGTGCTTCACCAACACGCCCAGCCCCGACCAGGCCGCCTACCTGACCCTCGGCACCACGATGGACCAGCGGATCGAGGCCGTCCATTCGACCACCTACACGCCGGGAATCTGGTACTCCACGCTCTACCCATCGAGCGGCACCGCCATCGACTGGACCTATGCCATACGCGGCGCCACCGCCTTCACCATCGAACTCCGCGGCAGCGACTTCGTCCTCCCGGCCACCGAGATCATCCCCAACGGCGAGGAGATCCTCCCCGGCCTCCTTTACCAGGCCCAGTGGATCAAGGAGCGGCACCCCTTCCGCGCCGACTTCGACGGCAACTGCCTCTACAACATCAACGATTTCGTGGCCTTCAACAACGCCTTCGCCGCGATGGACCCCGCCGCCGACTTTGATCGCAGCGGCAGCCTGAACGTCAACGACTATGTGGCGTTCCTCAACGCGTGGGCGGCAAACCAGTAATCCTCGGAGCAGGGCCAACGAGTCGGGGGGGGGGGGGGGGGGGGGC
>JBJXFQ010000050.1:0-3165 GCA_046155605.1 Phycisphaerales bacterium | reverse complement strand
TCGTCGGCCATGACGCTGGGCTCCTTGTTCTGATGCGCGGCGATGCTCGCGCTGGTGCGGCCGTCTGCGCCGAGATCCACGAAACTGATCTCGCCGAGCGTGGCCTTGCGGACGACGTTCACCGGGCCGGTGAGTTCCTGGCCGTTTACCGTCGCCTTCTGGTTGTCTTTGATGAACTCGAACTCCTCGACGCTCGCGCCGACGGACGCCTGCCAGGGGAAGCCGTTCCGCGAGGATGCGACGACTTCCTTGGCGGCCTGCGTGTCGCGGGAGATGACTCCGGTGGCGACCAACTGCCCGGCCTCGACGCGGATCGCATCGGTGTGACCAACACCCGAGAGCGGGTCGTGCCCGAAGCGGATGGGGCGTGCCTGCGACGGCACCGCCAAGCCCGCGAGATCGATCACCACCGGGTGCCGCCAGCCCGCGACGCGCATCGCGCCGCCCGTGTAGGCGACCATCTTGAAGCGGGGCAGGGGTGCGGCTTGGCCATCCGCAGCGGCAACGACAGTGATGTCGGCAATCGCGGTAAGCGTGAGAGCCGGAATGGTCGTCTTGGGGTCAGCGGTGACTGGCACTGGCGGTCTCCTCATCGAGTACTTCAGCGGGGTCGTGGGGGTCGGCGGGCGCATTCGCGGCTGGCGCGGCAGTCTGCGCGGTCGCGGGCGCGAGGCCGAGTTCGTTCATGAGCGTGAGCTCTTTGGCACGCTGGCGGAGCTCCTGCTCCCAGTCGCGGCCTTGCCGGGCGAACTCCGCGGCGAGCGTGGTCGTGTGGTTGGCCAGGCGAGTGGCCTGCGCATTGGCCTCTTTGGCGGGATCGACGTGCTCGACGCCATCCCAGAACCATGCGTGTTCCGGGAGCGTCGCGGCTAGGGTCCGCATGGACTGCGGGAGCAGGCCTTCGACAAGCACGGCCTCGTTGAGCCACGCCTTCAGGATGCGATCGAGCACGGCAAGCTGCAGGTGGTGCTGCTCGACGCGGATGCTCTTGTAGTACACCTGATGGTCAAGGCGACCGCTGGCGTAGTTGTAACCCGAGGAGTTCCCCGCAGCGACGTTGAACGGCATGTTCAAGCAGCGGGCGATCTCATTGAGGATCTCGCGCTTGAACTCACCGAACGTGGTCGTCGGCTGCTCCGCATGGACCTGCCCCAGTTTCCAGCCGCCCGGAAGCACGGTGGCCAAACGCTGCTCGAGTTCGACTTCGTCCATAGGCTCGAGAGGATCGGCCTCACCGTTGGCCGGACTGTCGGTGTAGATGACGGCGGCGAAGTTGGCGGCCGTCTCGGCGGCCGCGATGGTCGCGAGCGTGTACCGGCGGAGCTGCGCGAAGAGCGGGAGCGCCGGCGTGATGTCGGGGATGCCGCGGAGTTGGCCGGGCCGATCGGCGCGGAAGTAGTGGACGACCGAAGCGGCAGGGAAGGTGTCATACGCAGCGAGGTCATCAAACGGAGTTCGGAACACGCCGCTGTCACCGGGGTGCCGCTTGAGCACGCGGTACGCGGAGGGGTTGCCCCACTGATCCAGTGCGATGCCGTCGATCTCGTCGTTGCGTCCACGGCGAAGCAAGGGCGTGCAGACCTGATCCGCCTCGATGAGCTTGAGGTCCAGCGATACGGGCGATCCCCACGACGCGATCGCGGGGTTGTTGACCAGGAGCGCGAACGCCTCGCCGCTCTCGGCCCGGGCCAGCCGCATGGTGCGGAGCTTGCCGGGCAGGTCCACCGCCCGCGACCACTGCTCGAACGCATCCTCGATGCGGGCATTCGCGTCGGGATCGTCGGTCAGCATCTGCAGCCGGGGACCGGTGCCGATGGTGTCGTTGGCGAGCGTGAGGACGATGCCTTTGGCGTAGGAGTTGTTGGCGACCTCGTAGCGAGCGCGGTTGCGGAGGACTCGCCGCACCTCGGGATTGATCGCGGCGTTAGGCGAAAGCCCATCGGCGTTCGCCCAGTGCTTGCGGTTCTCCGGCGTGGTCTTGGCCGAGTCGAACTTGGCGACGACGACGCGACGGCCGCCGCGCGATCCGCCTCCGTGCGGAGCACGCGACGCCGCCGGGGAGGGAGAGGCGATCTGCGTCCCGCGACCGATCCGGCTCATGATGTTGGCGATGGCTTTCAGCATGGGCGGGTCAGACAGAACCGGGCGGGACGATCTTGGCGAACTTGATGCCGAGGCCGGGCTTCCTGGAGGCGTCCTTGGACGCGAGGTAGCGATCGGCTTCGATCTGGTCCCTCAGCGGGTGCTGCTCGACGGACTGGCCGTCGACAGAGGCTTTGGCGGGCTGTTTGGCAGCCTCGCGGAGGGCTTCGTCATCGCTGGAAGGGGTCTCGGGCACGCAGGTACCCCTCTGCGACTCCCGAACGGATGTCGCGCGACAAGGATCGAACTTGCTGAAATGGACTACCGGCAGAACCCCGTCATGCGACCGGGCGCTCGATCGTCGTGATCCGACGACCGCAGTGACGACAGATGCGGCGGCGGCGAACCGCGCCATTGGGCGCAGCCCGCGTGTAGAGCACGTCGAAGTGGCAGCATCCGCATGTCGGGCAGCAGATGCCCTTCGGACGCGGCGTAGAAATGGGCTTCGGTTTGGGTGATGGAGGTGATGGGGGTGATGGCGTCACGACGTCCTCCCGCGTAGCGCCGAGAGCTTGATCCGGGGACGCACCGCGACCTTGTGGTCGGTCCCGAAGAGCACCGCCCCCTGCATGGATGCGCCGACGGCGCAGCCAACCAGACCGTCCAGCCAGTGGTTGTCGAGCCCCTCGACCCGCAGCTTCCACTCGTCCACAGTGCGGCCTCGGCCCTCTGTTCGCACGCGGTACTCGCTGGTGAGGTGCTCCGACAGCAGGCGGTGCGGTTCGGGCTTCTGGCCGAACAAGGAAAGGCCTCCGGGATCGCCCATCGGCACCGCCAACCGCGCATGCACAAAGGACTTCCAGTAGTTCGTGTCGAACAGGACATGACGTACCGCCCGCTTGCCGGTGACGATCGGCACGCGCCAGTTCAGCCCGACCCGCTCGCCGCGCTTGCGTTTGTAGTCGCTGAAGGGAAGGCTGCTCGCGCCGACATACCTGCCGTGGCTGGGCGTGAGCACGCTCGCGTGCGGGCTCTGGCGACAGAACTGATAGACAACGTCGGTGGAGGAACCCCAGTTGGCGT
>JBJXFQ010000047.1:0-13252 GCA_046155605.1 Phycisphaerales bacterium | reverse complement strand
CGTTCCTCACGTCTTCGCGCCCGACGCCACACGGCCCAACGTGGGCCACGGCGTGGCCGCCCCGCGTCTTGCTCGCGTGCTCGCCCGTGTTGTCGCGCCTACCAGTCACCAACCACCCCCCCCCCCCCGTTAGGTACCTACTTTCGGCCCAAAATCGCGCGGGTGTGGTGGTCCCACTTTGCCCGCGTTTCGCGCCCGATCGCGCGCCAAAGTGAAATCGGTACCCCCCCCCCCCGGTCGATCTCCGCGTGTGTGGTCCTGCGTGCATTCACTTTCCTCCCACGCCCCGCAGAATCCGCTGCGCCAGCAGCAGGTCCGCGCTGGGCGGCTGGCTCGGCGACACAGACGCCGGGGGAGGCCTTCGCCTCTTCGGGCGTTAGCTCCGACGCAACATGCACCGGCACTTCCTTGAGGCCCAGCCGCCCGGCGGCCCGCCACCTCGTGTGCCCGACAACGATCACGCCGTCGGCATCGACGACGATCGGCTGGCGAAAGCCGAACTTGACGATCGATCGCGCGACGGCGTCCACGGCGGCGTCGTTCTTCCGCGGGTTGCCCTCGTAGGGCTTGATCGACTCGACCGACCTCAACTCGATTTGCATTGCCCCGATCCCCTGCGGGCCGCGTCCTGCGACCGCAAGGATTCGTAACGCTGAGCGCCTCAAAGGCGAGTAGCGCGAACGTAATATCGACACGCTTTCGGTGTCGCCGATGGTCACCTTATGTCACTACGAGTCCGTGCTGGTCCTCAGCCGACATCGCGCCGGCCGATCGACTAAACTCGGCACATGGCCACCGACCGACCGCGCGACCTCCGTGCTGACAGGTTTCGCAATGAGGCCGAGCTGGGCCACCTGCGCGACCTGCCGGTTGGGGACAAGGACCCCGCCACGCGGGAGCGCGAACTGGACCGGCGACAGGACGAGATCGAGCACGAGATCGGCATGCTGGCCTTGGCCAAGGCGCGGGGCGGGGTGAAGCCCATCGAGGGCATTGACCCCGAATTTCCCAGATGGGAACTCGCTTTCGTGTATCATGGTGTGATGTTTGACCGCAGGAATGCAGGCGTTTTTTGCACGGCGGGACACGGAAGTCCGGAGGGTCCAATGGGTGAAGGCAAATAGGATGCCCTGCGGGTCGGCTTTGACCTCAGCCTGAAGCTTGAGTTCCAGGGCTCCAGGGTGACCAGCGACGCGGGGCTCTTGGCTTGCCGCGAACTGGATGACGCCCTGGGCCTAGGTTCTGTCTGACGGATCGGTTCAGCACGTTTCCAGCCATGATGACCCCCGGTTTCCCGGCCACAAACAGTACCTTTCACCAGACCAATCACCGTACAAATGATCCATCAGACAGAGCCTAGCCGCGACGGCGGGAACAGGAGCCGCCCGTGATTCAAGACCGATCGTTCGTGAGCATCGTGCAGTGGCCCAAGGGGGCGGGGTTGGCGCTACGGGAGGACATTGTGCGGGGGTGCCTCGACGTGGATGCCCACCGCGCGCGCGAATGGGCGCGCCGGCCCGCCCCGGCGATCTTGGCGCGGGCCCCGGCCGATCGGGGGGCTCGGATGGTCGAGGAACTCACCGGCGCCGGTGTTCAGGCCATCGCCGTGCCCGGCAGCGCCATAGCGGCCCACGCCGACCCGTGGCTGGCCCGCGCGATCGCGCACCGGCCTGCGGAGGGACGCCTGACGGTGACGCGATGGCGCAACGGGCGCGACGATCGGGATCTCTCCGTCGAGTTCTCTGCACGGTCGATCCTCCTGCTCGCGCGCGGCGTTTGCCGAGACAAGGCGAGCACCCCGGTTGGCGGCGACTTCGGCGTCGAGGCGCTCCACCAGTTGCACGGAACCTTCTCGGCTGAGGACTGGAGCCAGGGGCACACCGGCCGCGGGCTCCTGCGCGTCGTGGAGGCCCTGGACGTGCACACCCTGGAGGGCCCGCATTGGCGGTTTCTGGGCGGACGATTCACCGGCGGCGCCCCCGGCTCGGGAAACGAGCCGACCGCACGGGAGCAGATCGACACCCTCGCCGTCTGGCTGGCGCACGAAAGCGGCGGGCAGGAGATCGACCGCTCATTCGCCCAGGCGCGATTCCTGGCCGAGTTCGCCCCGGACTTCGGTGTGCGGGGCGATTGGCGCTCGCTCGCGGGCTTCGGCGTGTATTCGGCGTGGCGACGCCATCTCGCCATGCGCCGATGCGGCGCATGAATGGGCAAAGCGGGGAAGTTTTCCTATCGGATCAGGCCCGGGTGCGTGGCACGATGAGGCCACAAGCCGTTTGTGCATCCATGATTGCGCCACCTGGGGCTTGTGTTCTTGGTGTGTGGGCTGGTCGCTCGCACTGCGCTTCGTGAGCGAAGCCGTCTCAATGACAACGCCCTTTGACGTCCTCGTCAAAGGGCTTGATCTTGCAAGAAGTCGGGGTGACAGGACGGGGTTTAAACTTCTTGTCGAGGGGATTCGGGCTTGGGAGTCTGGAATCCGCGTATTGCCCATCCGTGAAGCCGTGAAACGTGAGTGATGACGAGCTGTCGGGCACGATCGGGGCCGAAGTCTGGCTCGCGCTCACGCCCACGGGCCAGCCCGCGCCGCCCCTCCCGTCCTCGGGCTGGAATAGCCGCGATTCGTACAAGTTCCTCTCCGTGAGTTCACGCGGCAACCTGCAAACCGACTTCCCCAGCGCTGAAGCGGGCAAGACGGCGTACTACGCCCTGCGGTGGGTGAGCACACACGGGGAGAAGGGGCCGTGGTTGGAGGTGTGCGCGGCGACGGTGGCGGCGTGAGGCGCTGGGGCATTGAGTGACGGTGGGCCGGGCGGCCGTCAGTGTCCGGCGGGATTGACTGTCGTCGGCGCGATGTGACGGATGCCGACGCGGTTGGCGTCATTCACCTGCCCGTGCTCGAAGTCGGTCGCGTTGTTGATCGTGGTCTGGGCGATGGCGGTGCAGGCTTCTCGCGTGAAGAAGCCCTGGTGGGCCGTGATGAGCACGCTCGGGAAGGTCATCAGGCGCGCGAAGACGTCGTCTTGGATCACCTCGGTGGAGAGGTCCTTGAAGAATAGGTCGCCCTCTTCCTCATAGACATCCAGACCCACCGAGCCGATCTGGCCACTCTTCAAGGCGGCGATCAGCGCCCGCGTGTCGATCACCGCACCGCGGCTGGTGTTGATGAGCATGGCGCCGGGCTTCATGGCCGCCAGCGCGGCGGCGCCGATGAGGTGGCGCGTGGCGGGCGTGAGCGGGCAGTGCAGCGTGATGATGTCGGAGCGCTCGTAGAGCTCGGCGAGCGGGACGTACTGCACGCCCATCGCGGTGCATGCGGGGCTCGGCGAAGGGTCGCTAGCGATCACGACGCAGCCGAAGCCGGAGAGGATGTTGCACACCACCGCGCCGATCGTGCCAGTGCCGATCACACCGACGGTCTTGCCGTGCATGTCAAAGCCCATCAGGCCGCCCAGCGCAAAGTTCTGCTCGCGGACACGGTTGAAGGCGCGGTGGAACTTGCGGTTGAGCGTGAGCATCAGGCCGACGGCGTGCTCGGCGACCGAATAGGGTGAGTAGGCGGGCACGCGGAGCACGGTGATCCCGAGGCTTTCGGCCTCGGCGACATCGACGTGGTTGAAGCCCGCGGAGCGGAGCAGCAGCGCCAGCTTGCCTCCCTGGCACCCGGCGTGAAGGGCGCGCAGAACGGGCGCGGAAGCATCATCGCCCACAAAGATCGAAACCGCTTGGGTGCCGCGCGCTAACTCGGCGGTCTCGGCGGTGAGACGGGTCTGCAGAAAGCCCAGCTCATGCCGTGAGTTGGCATTGGCGGCTTCTAGGAAGGGCTTCTCGTAAGGCTTGATGGAGTAGAGGGCAACGCGCATAGAGGCATTCTTGCGTTCACAAAACCCCGGGCCCAGCCGACAAATGGGCTCCGTCAGCCCCACCCACCGCAATGAGAGACGGCCGAGCGACTACTTGGCTTCCGTCGCCTTCACGCCCTTGTGGTACGTGCTGTACAGGTACACGGGGATCTTGAGCGAGCCCAGGTGCTGACGGATCAGTGGCGCGACGGCGTCCCACGCCATGCCGCCCACGCCGGTGCACAGCTTGGGGATGGCGAGACTCTGGATCTTCTCGCGTTCAGTCCATGCGTGAAGATCCTTCAACGTGTGATTGATGTTGCTCACGCTCGCGGGCCCAGGCTTGGCCCCGTGCTCATAGCCGCCCTGCTGCGTGAGCAGCGCGACGAGGCGCACAGTCGAATGCGCGGCTTCGCCGGCGCCAGCCCAAGCCCAGGTCGTGCCCGGCTTGGGATGGCTCGACTGACAGTAGTGCCGGAAGTCCTTGTACATTGCCGGCCACTTTTCACGCAGCGCGAGGGCAAGTCCGCTGTGAAACGGGTCGTTGGGAGCGACGCCGTGCGCAATGGCATCGGCAGAGGACAGAAGAATGTCGCCGGAGACTTCGTGGATCATGGGTGAGGATTCCAGTGTGTGGGTGAGTCAGAGGCGATTCTAGGGGCTGGCACTGCCGACCTCGTTCTTGCCTGATGCAGAATCGATGGACGATCGCTCATGACGTGAATCTCGCTTCAATCATCGCACAAGCTCGCTGATCCGGTCGGGCTGTCCGTAGATCGTCAGCACGTCTCCGGCCAGAACCACGGCCGAGCCATGCGGCGTGCCGAGGTACTGCTCGTTGCCGGACGCTTCGCGGCGGGTGATGCCAAGGACGACCACGCCCTGCGAGCCCAGCTTCGTGTCCGCCAGAGTGCGTCCGACCAGATGCGAGCCCGGCGAGATCGAGACCTCGCTGACCGTGAACCCCGCGTGCAGGCGGAGCAGCAGGCCGAAGTCCGCCGCGTGCAGCACGCCGGATCGCCTGAGCGACCGGCGGATGAGCCAGTCGATCGCCCTGCGCGTGGGCGGGGTGATCGCGATCAGCGCGACGGCCGCCAGCCCGCTCACGATCCACAGCAGCACGCCGAACTCGGCACGCAGTCCGTCGGCCTTTACGAACGCCACGATTACCGAGCCGAGCCCGGCGGTGAGACCGAGGTTTCCGGTCAGGATGAGGTGCTTGATGATGCGCCGCCTCTGCGGCGTGCTCACGGCCATCTCCGCCTCGGCGGTCGTGAACCCCACACCGAAGAAGGCGGAGTAGGCCTGAAAGTTGGCTATGTCCCACGAGAGACCCGTCATCATCAGCGCGATCGACCCGATCCGCACGATGACGAGCGAGACGCCCATGATGACCAGCAGCGAGATGATTGCGCCCATGCACAATCGTTGGTCAGCCCCGATGGCCAGCACAGCAAGCACTGCGGGTCACGGCAGAAAGGAAGTCTGTGTGATCCATTGGGTCAGAACGCGCGGCGAAAAGGGGCCGTGGTCGGAGATCACGACGGCGACGGTGGCGGCGTAGTTGTTTTCGCTCGCGCTTGTTTGGCCGACGTTGCCGTCCGCAGGCACGAGGGTTGCGATTGGGTCCGCGGTAAGGTGAAGCCCTCTCGCGCTGTCACTCGCGGAGATTGCAGCGCTGGTGCTCGGGTACAACGGATCGCCGGACCGGGCCTTCGCGTAGAATGTGGGGTGGCCAGTCGCAACGACGCAGACCGAGCGGTGCGCAGGGGTGGACGTGTCAGCCGAACCCTGCGTGGGCACATCGTGCGCTACGGGTCCGCCGTGCTCGCGCTGATCTTCCTCGTCCTGATCGTCTTGAGCCTGCCGTACTACGCGGGCTCGACGATTCATGCCAGTCTGGGGTCGGGGAACGCCGCGGCCTCTGGAGCCTGGCGGCTCTCGTGGCGTTTAGAACACGCGCGACTCACGGTCACGTGCCGCCCGGACTTTGTCCCTGGCGTCCAGCTGCATGAGCCACTGTGGATCGCTCACAACAGCGAGGGCCTGCGGTGGATGCCAGGTGGACACTTCGCCCGCGCCGTCGACTGGCACGTCACGGTGCCGCTGTGGATGGCCTTGGTGCTCTGCGCGGGCGTGAGCGTGCTGGGCTGGCGCTCGTGGCGACGAGCACGACGCCGCACCGCGACGCACTGCCACGCGTGCGGCTACTCCCGGGGCGGCTTGCCGGATGGGGGCACCTGACCGGAGTGTGGGGCGCAGGCCCGTGTGCGATAAGCGAGCGGGTCACATCGCTCGGTGCTTGGCTTGCCATGATGTTTGAATGGCAGAGTGTGCCGCGGTGTGGGTGAAACTCGTGGATGCGGACACGCCCGCGCCGACCGACCCGCCGCGCTCACGTTCCTGACCATGACCACCAAACCGAGTTTCCGCGCCGAGTTCAACGCGGGCGAGGGCGGCAAAACCGCCGTCTAGATGGCCCGCTGGATCAACACGCGCGGCCAGAAGGGGCCGTGGTCGGAGATCACGACGGCGACGGTCGGCCAAGCGAAGTTCAAATCCCCTCAACACCCAGCCAAATCGCCTACAAAGTTCCGGTTTGGAGTTGCGCGATTGAACCACCGTTGTCCGACGCAAATCCCGGCTGCACAAAGAAAAAGCCCCTCGACGTTCTCGCCGAAGGGCTTTACTCGGGAACAAGTCGGGGTCATCGGATATGAACTACGCAGCTTCGATTTTCGCTTTGTGTCTAGGTCTGTCCCAAGGCACTCACCGTGACGGCCACTTGACCACAATCGCAAGGGTTTGTGGCCAAGCTCCCTGCACGGTACTCGCCCGCGTCTGGCTCTTGGCCACAATCCCAAGGGGTTGTGGCCAAGCTCCCTGCGCGGTACTCGTCCGCCTCTGCCAGTTGGGCACAATCCAAGATGATCGTGATCCAGTCCTCGTCACGGCGGGTTGCCGAGGCATCGGTGTCGGCAGGCACGGAACGCGGACAGCCAAGGGCTGGACACGCAAATGAGCCTTGATTGCAGGCAAATCCATCGGCAGTGGGGGAAGGGCGACGCCTCGCGTCTTGCGGCTCGGTGCTACTCCGTGCGATCCGATGCGAGATCATGCGAACATAATGTAGCGCCTGTTGCCAATCGAGTGCAGCGCGCATTAGAAACATGGCGGTATTTCGGCCAGAATCCGCACTTTGCCAGCTGACTCTTAATCAGCGGGTCGAAGGTTCGAGTCCTTCGGGGGGCACTTTCGCAGGAGATCGCACTGGGCCGCAAGGCCTTGCACCGGGCAGACTTGCGCGAGATGATTCAAAGCGGTCGGATTCGACGAGCCCGCGCGATTGCGGCTCGGTGCAAGCCAGTGCGTGGCGGTGCTGCAGTGCATTTGCAGCGCGCTGCGGGGCGAAATCGTTGAAAGCATGCCGGAACCACATAGCTGGCTCGGCGCGAACATGTAGAGAATCCGCGTCTGTGCCGGACGCGCCGTCGCGGTTGACGCGGCCCAAACGAGTGGCCGAGTCGAAGCGAGCGACGAGACACGATTTGGTTATGGACGGGCGGGCTATCGCACTTTCACAAAGACGGTCACCCCGCCAGTAATCTCGCCCTCGACCCGCTCCACCACCCGGTAGGCCTGGACGGTCCCGCGGCGGGCGCGTGCCGGCACCTCGGCCTGGAACGCGACCCGCGCAATCTGCGCGGGTCGAAGATCGACGTCGTGCGATGGTCGAAGTCCGTCCGACTGGGGTTTGAGGGGGCGGGTTCGGCCCGACGCACGGGGCACCGATGCAACAGCAGCGGCCTTGGCGGCGAGCATCATGCCGGTTCGCAGGTCGCGGAGGTCGCCGGATCGGATTGTCTGGCCGGAGCGGAACTCGGTTGCCGCGGCGCGGGTGTACGCGGGCTGCTCGAGGTTTTCCCGGGCGAGCTCGCGGATGCCGGCGTTTCCCGGGCGGGCGGCGGTGGCGCGCAGATTCAGGACCGAGCCGAGCGTGGCCAGCGATGCACCGGTCAATCGCTCGACTCGCAGGGATGATCGGGCGGCGGAGATCGTGAGGTTGGGAACGGTGAAGGGCAGCATGACCATCGCGCCGGGCGCGGCCTCAATGACGCTGATATTCCGCTGCGCGACGTGGCGGTCGAGCTTGGGCATGAAGGGCGCGACCAGAGGGTCCATCAGCGGTTCGTAGACCTGCGCGACGAGGCACTCGTGGGCACCGTTGGCCATAGACGGGGTCCAGTTGAACGACGCGACGTAGTCTTGCCCGGCGTAGACGGGTGCCGTCACGCTGCCGATCGGATGCGCCGCCGCGGGACTCACGCCGACGGAGGGATCGCACCAGAAGAGGTCGATGGTGGCGGCCCAGCAATCGGCGAGGCCGTTGTTCCACACGTGGACCTTGACCGTGTTGTTCTGGCCTGGCGTGGCGACGTCCGGATCGCCCGAGGGGCCTTCGATCCAGATGTCGGGGCTCTCCCAGAAGACGAGGTTGGGATCGACGATCGGACGCGCCCCGAGGTCGCCCGCGAATGTTCGGCAGAGCAGTTCGGGCCGATACCGCGGAGGCCGCTCGTCTTTGCGTCTCTTGGGCGGTTCGTCTCGCCGGTCGCCGGGGCGCTGCGGGTCTGCGGGAACCTCGCCCGCGGGGGCGGGTACTCGCCCGAGGCCAGTAAGACGATGACGAACCCCGAGCAAATCGCGCGGGGGCATTCCGAGGGCTGCGGCAGGTATGGTTCGCTTGGCCATGGCGTGGTCTCCCCAACCGATGAACCCGTTCGACGGCCTTTCCGTGGCCTTTCAGTTACAGATAGCTGACGGAAACGCCGCTTGACGGCGGCGGGCGGAGCTTGGAGTTGGCGCGCCAGCACTTGAACCCGTAGCCGCGATCGGCGTCGAGATTCCACGCGGGCAGCACGAGCTTGGAGACGCCGTCGGGCGAGGCGTTGATCTCGCGGGCGCGGCGGAGGAAGAAATCGACGGCGTTGCCGAGGCTCCCGCGGTAGTTCTCGCCGAGCGATGCGCGGGTGAGCGAGGTGGTGATGCGAATGGTCTCCTCGGGCGTGGCCGCTGCGACCAGCGCCTGCTCCACGTTCGGATCGCTTGGCTCGCCCTCGATGAACCAGAACGGGAAGTTGAGCGGCGACCGCAGCCACGGCCCGGCGGGTGCCTGGCGAGGTTCCCCAGCAGAGAGCGGGAACCGCGTGCATTTGTCGCGCTCGGGCGGATCCTCCTGGTGCGGCATCGCTGAAACTGAGCCGGGCGGGTTGATGAACTGCTGACCGTATGGATGGAAGAGCTCGTCAGGCTCTGGGAACATGTAGCCCGTGACGGCAAGGGCCCAGCGCGTGGCGCGGAGCGCGTTGTAGAGGCCGAGCTTGACGTAGTAGAGGGCGAGGCGAACGGGGTAGGTGAGCGGGTGGGTCACCTTGGACACAAGCCACAGGCCGAGGTCGCCGAGGTACTCGAAGATGTCGAGGATGTAGTCGAGGATGGCCTTGAGGAGGTCATCGAGATCGAACGACCAGCCGCCCGATCCGCCCCCTCCTCCACCCCCGCCGCCGCTCCCGCCGCCGGGAAGGGGGAACGTGGGCGGCTCATCATCGCCAAAGACGCTGGGCGGGGTTGGGCGATCGACGTGGCGATCCTTGCCGGTCATGATTTCGAGGCCGCGCTTGAGCATCTTGTAGGCGCGGTTGACCTCGCCCGAGCGCAGGAACGGCACCGTTCCGCCCACGCTTGGGTGTGGGCCCGCCTCGTAAGCCTCCGAGAGCGCATCGGCGATGAGCTGTGACAAGGGTCCGGGCAGATCGGACCCCACATCGATGAGCTTGTGCAGGTTTGCCGTGTTTACATTGGTGAACGAGGCGTACGGGAATGGGATTCCCATCGTCGGCGCAGGGGGCATCGTGATCCCCGGCGTGTGGTAGAAGCCCCACACCCAGGTGTCCATGAACTTTTCCTGGATGAAGTGGCGCTGCCAGTGGGCGCGGAACGGGCCACCCACGGCCATGTTGACGTACGAGTGTCCGATCACGTCGGCCGTGACGTGCGAGAGCCAGCCGAAGGCATAGGCCGAGCCAAGGACGGAGCCTCGCTCGGTGGCGAGCCGGATGAGCGCCTTACTCATGCGGCCGGTGCCGCGGTGGTGCGTGAAATCGAGCCAGTTCCACTCGGTCTCGGGCGAGTTGGGGGAGTTGTCCTGCAGCTTGGGCTTGAGGAACAGGCCGGGATAGTCCACCCACTCGGTGATGAGCTTGATGAGGCAGGATTGGATCAGCGACTTGGCGAGGCCGACGGTCTGCTGAATCTCGCCGGCAAGCCCGCCGGTGAGGGAGTTTTCGACCTTGTCGATGGCGCGCTGGATCGGGCCCCAGATGCTGTTGATCGTGTCCACGATCTCGTCGTACTTCTCGTAGACATCGAAGATGACGTTGACAAAGGGTGTGTAGGAGCCCCAGTCAGCCCAGAAGAGCATGTCCGGGCCGATCGAGCCGACGCCGGCGGCGGTGGGCTCGCCGTTCAGCGCCGCGGCAATCCGCGAGACCGGCCCTCCCATCGCGGCGGCGCGCTGGGCTTCCAGTTCGACGATCGTGAGATGCGAGGCGGGACCGGGCATAATGCGCTCTCCCGGAATGATCGGCTGGATTGTGTTCGCCGGCCCTCGGGCTCCGGTCTCGTGCATGCACGCGCCGGTCATCGAGGCGGCGCGTCTCGACGACAGTATACGGGCACGCACGCCGTGATCCACGGCGAGAGGAAGTGGAACGGCTCGGCGTCCATAGCGGCGGACGGTGACGGCGCGCCCACAGGAGAGGGGGTGCGTTGCCAACTGTCGCCTCGGGAACGCGTGGCGGTGCTGCATCGCATTTGCAGCGCGCTGCTGGGCGAAGTGGTCGAAAAGCAGCCCGAACTCGCGTTGGCCCGATGGCGCGACGGCCTGCAATGATCAGCCGCTCAATGACGGAAGGCGATGCCGTGACGGGTTCGCGGTCGTGCGTGGGGAGCGTTGGAACGGTGACTACGCCACACCTTCAACAACCCGCAGCCGGCTCTCCTCAGTGATCCCCGCCGCCTTCTCGTACAGCTCGCTCGGGACTTGCAGGTAGTGCTTCACGCTGACCGCGACGCTGTGCCCGATCCATGCCGAGACCGCGTGCTGGGGGACGTTTATCATCGCGAAGTCAGTCTCAGCGCTGCGGCGGAGCGTCTGGAAGAGATCGGGCCAGCGTATGAGCCCGGCGGTGTTGATGGCCTTGATAACAGTGCGGTGCAGGTTGTACGTCGAGAGCGTGAGGACCTCCCCGATCTCGGGCTCGCGCTCGCGCAGCGCGGCCTCGAGGATCGTGCGCAGCCGAGGGACGATCGGCACGATGCGGGTCGTGCTCGTCTTGGGCGCGAAGACCCTCATCCTCCCGCGTGCTAGGTCCACACTGTCCCAGCACAGAATGTGCGTCTCACTCGGGGTTCGAAGGCCCGCGAAGCGGGCGAGCGCGAAGACGAGCTTCCACTGCGTATCGGGCAACGCCGCGAGGACGGCCTCGGCGTCGGCGGTCGTGACATACTTCTCGCGATCGGCCGCGATGGAGCCGGTCGGCAGGCCACGGCATGGGTTGCGTGCGATGAGCTCGTCGTCGATGGCGGCGCGGAAGATCGCGCGGGCATTGCGTGTGTGGACTCTGACCGACGCCTCGGACAAACCCTCGGCCAGCATCGCGGCACGCCACTGCGCTGCGCCGTCGCGGGTGATGCGGTCCAAGCGGGTCGCCGAGCCGAATCGTGCGACGAGCCGGTCGCGGGTCAGCCGGAGCGATCTCACGCTCGCCGGCGCGAGGTCACGCTCCTTGGTCGTGATGTACCGCGCGACGAACGCTTCCAGCGTCGAGACCTCGTGCTCACGGCCTTCGATGAGGCCCGCGTTGGCGAGCTGCCGGTGCATGCCCGGGTCCAGCCCCGCGAGCCATTTCATCATGTTGGCGTCGGGCTGCTGGTTCAGTCGCCGGTAGCCGACGAGGGCCTCGATGCGGTCCCTGAACCTCTGCGCGGATCGGTCGCTGACGGCACCCAGCCTGATTGTCCTGCGGCCGTCGGAGATGAGGGCCTGCACCATCCACACCTGCCTGCCGCGTTCGAGTTTTTGGAACAGGCTTCCCATCATCGACTCTCCGTGGCCACCTCGCCGGTTGGCCGAGGTGCGCCGTTCATCAAGGCGAGGATGTCGCGCAAGGCAAGGCGTTCCGCCTCTTCTTGCGGCAGATTCGCGTCGAACTCCATGATGCCGGCGCGCTCCTCGAACATCTCACGCCAGGCCGGTGGCAACTGCTCCGCCGTCGTCGGCGCGGGTGCTGAAGGCGGGGTCGTCGGCGCCGGTGACGCTGCCGGCATTGCCGGTTCGGGCGTCGTGGGCATCGGCGTCGAGGGGGTGAACTCGGTGACCCTGAGGCCCATCGCAGCGAACGCGGTCTTGACCTTATTGATCGTTGCGATGTCGGCGTATGAAGCGCCTCCGCGCGCCATGATCGCCAACTCGTTGAGCGAGTAGCCCGGGGACGACCTGAGCAGCTCGCAGAGGACGTCGCGGTGCTCGCCGATTCGCGCCGCAAGGACGTCCGTCACCAGTGCGTTCGGCCGGTACGCAACCCTCCCTTTGCGAATCGCCACCTCAACGCCGAGGTCGACGAGGTCCGTGAGCAGCGCGGCCAGGGGGCTCATCGCACCTCCGTCCAGTCGTCGTGACCATCGGGTGTTTGTTCGGAGGTCGTGGAAGGGGGAGGGGGGGGAGGGGGGTGCGCGCGTCCCCCCCCACACCCCCCCGGTGCTTGAGGCACCGGGGGTGGGGGGTCGCTCGCCCCCTCCCCTTCCCCGGATGCCGGTTGAGGAATAGAGGCGTAGCGGTGCGACTGCGACACCCCCACGATCCAGCGGTGGATCCTCTCCGCGCTGATGCCCCGTTTGAAAAGACTCTCGGACGCCGCCTTCGACAGGCCCAAGCTCCGACCCGCCGCGATGATGTCCTCTTTGATCCGCGGGGTTGTGGTCATCACTCCCTCCACGAACTCTTCGACGGTCCACTCCTTGGGCTTGGGCTCCTGCTCGTCCTCGGGGGCAGTCTCCTTGGTTCGCTTTCCGCTGGGCCTGAGAAGGTCGGCCGGGTCGAGGTCCGGGGCGAGGACCCAGCCGGGGTCGTTCCACTTGATCACGAACGGCGGCATCGGCGGCCACGATCGGACGACGGCCTCGACCACCACCGCGCCCTCAACCTTGTGCTGGCGGAGGATCAGGTGGGCGTCGGCGGCCCGGCTCTGGGCGCCCCCGCCGGCCCCCATGTCGGTGACCGCTTTGTTGGCCTGCGATCCCTTGGTCGCGTGGTGGATCACAACGACCGCCGCGCCAAGCCGCTCGGCCAG
>JBJXFQ010000046.1:0-7176 GCA_046155605.1 Phycisphaerales bacterium | reverse complement strand
GTCACATCCAGTCATGGACGACCCTCCGCGAAACCTCGCGCAAACCCCCAGAACGTCAAGACTTGGCAACGCCTGTCACCCCCGGTCAACAGGCCGAAGAAGCTGGGGATCTAGGATTTGAACCTAGCTGGCCTTTCGTGTTTCGATCGAGAAATCAAGGCCCTTTCGCGCGCGACCAAGGTGCCCCGTGCCTTTTACGTGCCAACTCTTTGTCATAGTACCGTTTTTGGCCGGGAAACAGGCATTCACCGATTCCGCCCCCCATGCCATGTGGGAATCGCTGCAAACGGAGTGGGGTCAACGGTCGTTAGTCTCCAGATTTCGTCACTGCCACCCACGCACAACGTGCCCCAATGCTTGCCGACGACCAAAAGACTTTGCCGGAGGAGTCCGCGGCCCGCGACAAACGACGAGCGGCGACACCAGCACAGACCACCATTGCCTAGTATCGGAGGAAGCCGGGCAAATGATGCCAAATACGGTGCCGCTAGTGAGTTCCGTTCACGAGGGGAAGGTGGGGAAATGTTTATCATGTTGCGCTCGACGCATCTGTGGGCTATTTGCACCGTTGCAACCGCGGGTCACGCTCTCGCTCAACCCCCGAGCTACGACTTCGACTTCGTCACCGTCCGCGACGCGGGGAATCCGGGCCACGCCCCAACGCCAAATGGCCTCTTTGGAGGTCGCGGCGCGGTGAGCTACGACTACCGAATCGCCAAGTTTGAGATCAAGAGCTCGCAGTGGATGGAGTTCTTGAACGCCTATTCCAGCGCGCCGGGCGATCCGTACTCGTTCTGGGCCGTGCATGGCGGCTTCACCCCCGACCCCAACTATCCCGGCCCGGGCTTCCAGTGGATTCCCATCTCGGCGCAATCCGGCGATTGGCCCGTGATCGGCATCACCTGGCGGCAGGCCGCACGCTATGTCAACTGGCTCCACAACGACAAGGCCCCGACGCTCGCGGCCCTCGACACCGGCGCGTATGACACCTCGACATGGGGCAACGGGCCGGGCGGCCCCGGCACATTTTCCGACCAGCACGATCACCTTCCCGGCGCGAAATACTGGATCCCGACGCTCGACGAATGGTTCAAAGCCGCGTACTGGGACCCGAACCGCTATGGCACGGGGCAAGGGGGATACTGGGATTATGTGAACTCGAGCAACCAGGAGCTCGTGACCGGCCTGCCGGGACAGGGGCAGACGTCGGCGGGGCTGGACATCGGAATCAACGGAGCGTACGACATCCCGCTCGGGTCATACCCCGATCAGATGTCGCCATGGGGGCTGCTCGACCTCTCCGGCGGCGGGAGCGAGTGGACGGAAGAGGTTAAAGGACCACCCGGAGCGTATCACTCACGGTATTTCAAAGGGCGGCCAGCCGGGTTGGCTGGGGTCATCTCAGCCGGTGCCGATCTCGACCTATTCTGGATTCCAGGAGGCGCTCATCCAGGAGGTGGCGCATTCACGAGCTTTCGCATAGCATCGTCCATACCATCGCCTTCGAGCTTGGCCGTCATCGGTATGCTCACTGTTTACTGCCTGAGGAGAAAGAGATCGTCATGCATCTGAACATTCGCCGTCATGCTCGCGACTTGTTTGTGTTCGGGGCGCTTGCCATCATCCCCCTTTCGGCTAACGCGCAAACCGTGATCCAGCGCAGATTCGGCACATCGGGATCGTGGACGACGATCGAACCGAACTTCAATACGATTCCCGCGGTGACGATCAGTCTTGCTGGACTCTCATCCGGTACATGGTACTACAGAATCTTCAACCTTGGCGCGACAAATCCTCTGGGGTTCATCAGTTTTGAAAACTTCGATGTGAACCGGAACATTGTTCTCATCGTCGCCGATGTCAACGACCTGGCAAGCAACCAACTTACACCTGGGATTGCACACGATCCTGGTTGCGGCACTTTCTATGGTGCTGAGCGCATCGGTGCTGGGTATTTCACTGTGCAGGCCTCATTTTCAGGTAGTTTGCTCAAGCATCCGTCCAACAGTGTCGGAAGTATTATTGCCGATTGGGTCGTCCGCGTGGATGCGGGCGGCGACATCAACGAGCCGATTACTCAGTATGCTGGCGACAACACATCTCCGACGCTCGCAGCGGTGAACTGCACCAACCTCAACGGGGGTGTTTTCGCTCTGCGTGGAGTAGTCGATGCAGTGCAAGCTTCCAACGACATCGGTGTCAACGGCGGCGTCGCGACAGGTGATGGGAACATCACTTCGGTGATCGTTGGCAACGATATGCGCGGCTTCATCGACGCCACCGCGGCGATTTCCAGCAACACGCGGAACGTCGGCAGCGTGACGGTGGGCCGAGACCTCAGGGGCACCATCCATGCCAATGACGGCGGGATCGGCAACGTAAACGTGGCCGGCGTCGTGGACGCGCCCAATACGACCGGCGGCCTCGCCGCGATCCGTTCGAGGGATGGGCTGAACCGTCTCATCACCAAGAGTGTCAGCGCCCAAACCTCAATCGGCCTGGTCGCGGGCGGAGGCCCGGGGAAGCTTGGCCTCCTCAAGACCACCGACGGCGGCTTCGCCGGCACGCTCATCGCCAAGTCGCTCGAGCCGCCCACCGGTGGCGGCGAGTCCGGCATCAACATCCTCGGCAACCTGACCGGCACGCTTCGTTTCCAAGCCGGCGGCGGTCCGCAGACCGAGACCATCAAGATCCTCGGTTCGCTCGGAGGGGGCTCGCCGATCACCGGGACGATCCAATACGACGGAGCAACGGACCTCACGAACCAGATCATCATCAACACGCTCGGCGTGACCGACGGGGCGTGGCTCGGCACCGTGATGGTTGGCTCAACAACGCTCTCGCCCAAGCCGTCGTATGACCAGTTGCCAAGCAGCTTCGGCGGCGGAGCGGTGGGCCTCTCTCACTTTACGTTTCACCCCAAGGCGAGTGTGCCGCAGCACATGGCCGTCCTCTCCACTTCGCCAGCCACGGCTGTGATCGACCACTATGGACCTGTCATCAACACAGACGACCCGGCTGTGCCGATCCGCGTTGATCGGCGCCAGGCGGGGTCGACGAATGAGAACGACTTCGTGAACGTTACGAATCTCTTCCAGGTCCAAACGGTCGAAAGCGCATATCCCTTCCGTCGGGTAACCGTGGCACCGTCTCCGCCAGCCATGAACTTCGGCAACGGATATGAGTATCGCCTGAGACCTGTCATCGCGGATCAACAGACCGGCATGACGCGACTCAAAGGTCGCTACGACTCGAACACTGTCGGCGTCCAGATTTATGATTATCGGTTTACGATCATCAATCCGCTCGACATCGACGGCGATGGCGACGTGGACACCCAAGACGTGGCCCTGTGGCCGCCCAATCCCAAGGATTTCAATGCGGACACCGTCGCGGACGTGACGGACTTTTGCATTTTGGTGAATGCCGCAGGGAGCCCATAATTTGATACCACGACTACCCAGTGCGCGAATTCGAGCTCGCTCATCACGACGATCACAAGTCGCCTCGGTCCTGGAGACGGGGACGCTACCCGTGCGCCCGGCTCGGGCGGAGCGGCGACGCAGTCTCCCCGGGCTGATTCGCCCCTGACCCCTCCACGCAGAACCCGCACAACCCGCAGAACCTCGGCGCCAGCGGGGATCGGGGTACGCTTTCTTATTCGACGGGCACAACCCACGGCGGTCCAGCCCGCGCTCAGCGCGGCCGCCGCGAGCCCCGGACGAACAAGGAGGATCGAGCCATGCCAAGCAAATCAGTGTCAGCGGGCCTCTCCGCGTGCACCGCGTTCGTCGCCGGGTCGGCGCTCGTGTCCGTCGCCGGCCCGCTCAATCCGCCTGGGGGAGCGGTAGCGAGCACCTACAAAACGCTCTCGGAGGTCGAGCCGCGGATCGCGATCAACGCGGCCAACACGCCGGGCGACGCTGACAGCCTCTTCAGGATCACGCAACCCGGGTCGTATTACCTCACCGGCAACATCACCGGCGTCGTGGGCAAGCACGGCATCGAGATCGCCGCCAGCGGCGTCACCCTCGACCTCAGCGGCTTTGATCTCGTGGGCGTGCCGGGCATGGGTGCCTTCGACGGCGTGAGCACCTCCGTGGGCGGCCTGACCAACGTCGCCGTCGTGAACGGCTCGGTCCGCAACTGGGGCAACGATGGTGTTGACCTGGGAACTCTGAGCGCGACCAACTGCCGCTTGGAGAGCGTGGTCGCCAGCGGCAACACCAGCAGGGGCATCAGGACCAGCAGCGGGGCCACAATCACGAACTGCTCGGCGTACGACAATTCTGGCAGCGGCATCAGCACCGGCAGCGGCTGCACGGTCGTGAACTGCTCGTCGTACTCCAACACCTTCAACGGCATCAGCACCGGCAGCGGCTGCACGGTCGTGAACTGCTCGTCGTACTCCAACACCATCGACGGCATCTCCCCCGCCTTCGGCTGCACGGTCTCGAACTGCACGGCGTATGACAACACCGGCAACGGCATCATCACCGCCAGCGACTGCACGGTCTTGGACTGCTCGGCATCCAGCAACGCCATCAACGGCATCAGCCTGGTCGGCGACAACTGCACGGTCGTTAACTGCACGGCGTCCGCCAACGCCGGACACGGCATCAGCGCCTTCAACGGCTGCACGATCACCAACTGCACCGCCAACAACAACCTCGCTCGCGGTATCAACACCAACAACGGCTGCCAGGTCACCGGGTGCCTGACCCGCAACAACCAGTCCGACGGGATTGTCGTCAACTTCGCCTGCACCGTCAGCGGCAGCACGTGCAACGGCGACGGCACCGCCGCGGGCGACCAGGGCGGGATCCGCGTCCTGGGCCAGGCCAACCGCGTCGAATCCAACAACGTGACCTTCGCCGACCGCGGGCTGCTGGTCGATGCCGGCGGCAACGTGATCGTCCGCAACACCGTCAGCAGTTGCACCGTCAACTGGGTCGTCGCCGCCAACAACAAGTGCCTCGTGGTCCTGGGCATCAATGGCGCGGCGATCAACGGCAACTCCGGCGGCACCGCGCCCGGCTCGACCGATCCCAACGCGAACTTCTCGTACTGAGTGCGCCACCGTCGAGATGACGGCAGTAGACAAGTTATGTCTGGTGATGACTACGGAAGACTCATGACATTACGTTGGCCGACCTAGCCCGTCGTATGGCACGACGTACAATCTCTCGCGGTCGCGGGACGCGGCCCGCAGGGGACCGGGACATGCATATCGAGTTGAGGTCGGTCGAGTCGATCAAGCCGTACGAGGCGAACCCGCGGAAGAACGACGCCGCCGTTGGCGCCGTTGCGCGATCGATCAGGGAGTTTGGCTTTAGGCAACCGATTGTCGTCGATACCGACGGCGTGATTGTCGTCGGGCACACGAGATGGCGGGCCGCCGGGCGACTGGGCCTCAAAGAAGTGCCGGTGCATGTTGCCCGGGAGCTCACGCCCGAGGAGGCGCGTGCGTACAGGATCGCCGACAACCAGACGGCGTCGATCGCAGAGTTCGACGAAGAACTGTTGCACCAGGAACTGGCCGATCTCAAGGCGCTGGACTTTGACCTGGGCACGCTCGGCTTCGATGACGATCAGCTGAAGGAACTGCTGGCGCCGCGCGGGACCGAGGGCGAGGTCGATCCGGATGACGTGCCGGAACCGCCCGAGACGGCGGTCACGCAGCCCGGCGAGCTGATCGTCCTCGGCGCCCACAAACTCCTCTGTGGCGACTCGACCAAGCCCGGCGATGTCCAGAAGCTCATGGGCGACGAGCGTGCCGTGCTCTGCGCCAGCGATCCCCCCTACCTCGTGGATTACGACGGCACCAGCTGCGGCGGCATCACCGGGAAGTTCGAGTCCAAGCGGTGGGACGAGTACAAGGACCCCGCCGCCAGCGTCGAGTTCTTCGAGAGCTATCTCCGCTGCGCGCTGGACCACGCCGTGACCGGCAACCCCGCGTTCTACCAGTGGCACGCCTCCAATCGCTTCCCGCTCGTCGAGCAGGCGTGGCGCAACTGCGGCCTCCTCCCGCACCAGACGATCGTCTGGACCAAAGAGAGCGGCGTGCCCGGCCGCTGCTGGTTCATGCAGTCCCACGAGCCCTGCATCGTCGGCTGGATCAAGGGGAAGCTGCCTGAGCGGAAGCCGCCGCCGAATGCCGTCACGGTCTGGGCGATCCCGAGGAAGAGCGAAAACCTGAACGTGCATCCCACGCAGAAGCCAATCGAAATCTTCCGCCGTCCGCTCGAGTGGCACACGCTCCCGGGCCAGCTCGTCTACGAGCCCTTCGCGGGATCGGGGACGCAGATCATCGCCGCCGAGCAGTTGGGCCGACGCTGCTACGCCATCGAGCAGTCGCCGACGTTCTGCGATGTCATCGTCACGAGATGGGAGACGTTCACGGGAAAGAAGGCCGAGCGTGGGGCATGACAGGGATGAGACGAGCAACGAGCCCATCGTCGAGGGTCCGGGCTGTCCCCTCTGCCCGCCCTGGCTCGATGCCGAGGCCAGGGAGGTCTGGGAGCGGACCGCGCCCCACGTCGGGCGCATGGGACGGCTCACGCGTGCCGACGCCAATGTCCTGGCCCGCTACTGCACGACCTTCGTTCGCTGGCGGAAGGCCGAGGCCTTCATCGCCAAGCACGGGGAGGTCTACCCGGTGAAGTCGGCGAGCGGCACCATCAAGTGCGTCTTCGCCTGGCCGCAGGTGGCGATCGCGCAGAAGCTCTCGGCGACGCTGACGAGGCTGGAGCGCGAGCTGGGGCTGACGCCCGCGGCCCGCGAGTCGATGGAGGTCAATCGCCGGTTCGATCATCCGCCGCCGCCGCCCCCGGTGCCGGCGCCGCCCAGCCCGCCACCCAGCGCGGACCTGCTGCTGGCCCAGCGGATGCTGCGGGGCAGGGGGGGAAAGTGAATGCACGAACGAACGCACACGCAGAGATTGACCGGGGGGGGTACCGATTTCAGTTGGGCGCACGATCGGGCGCGAAACGCGGGCAAAGTGGGACCACCACACCCGCGCGATTTTGGGCCGAAAGTAGGTACCTAACGGGGGGGGGGGGTGGTTGGTGACTGGTAGGCGCGACAACACGGGCGAGCACGCGAGCAAGACGCGGGGCGGCCACGCCGTGGCCCACGTTGGGCCGTGTGGCGTCGGGCGCGAAGACGTGAGGAACG
>JBJXFQ010000043.1:0-24316 GCA_046155605.1 Phycisphaerales bacterium | reverse complement strand
CGAGACGCCCGACTGTTCCATCGTCACCCCGTACAGAATGTCGGTGGCGGTCATCGACCGCTTGCTGTGGGTGATCATGATGAACTGGGTCGTCTCCTTGAACTCTTTGAGTAGCGACACATACCGATCGACGTTGGCCTCGTCGAGCGCGGCATCGACTTCGTCGAGGATGCAGAATGGGCTGGGGCGGGTCTGGAAGATGCTCATGAGCAGTGCGACGGCGGTCATGGTCTTCTCGCCACCCGAGAGCTGGCTGATGGAGCAAGGCTCCTTGCCGGGGGGCTTGGCCATGATCTCGATGCCCGATTCGAGCACGTCGATATTGCCGTTTTCGTCGGGCTGGAGGATGACGTCCGCCTTGCCCCCGCCAAAGAGCCGACGGAACATGCCGTCCTGCCCCGCGAAGGCGTCACGTATGCGGTGGAAGGATTCCTCGAACCGCTTGCGGGAGTCGTCGTTGATCTGCCTGATGAGTTCTTCAAGGGCGATCTTCGCCTGCTCGATGTCCTGCATCTGCTCGGCCATGTCGGTGAAGGATTTTTCGAGTTCCTCCTGCTCGCCGATCGCGTCGAGGTTGACTGATCCGAGCCGGTCGATCTTGCCGCGCAGCTCCTTGATCTGGGCCTCAATCGCAGGCCAGTCGATCTCCCGCGGCTCGTAGGTCTGGTAGGCGTAGGCAACATCCAGCGCCAACTGTTCCTGCCCACGCTGGAGCACGCCCTCGATCTTCACCTCAACCTCACGCCTAGAAATCTGCGTGCTGTTCAGTTCACGGTCAGCCGCCTCGACAGCCTGCCGTCGTGCGGTCGCCAGCGCACGCGTCTCCGCCATCGCGGCGTCGGCCTTGGCGAGCTTGTGCGACACGAGATCAATGCGAACCCCCAGCTCACGCAGACGCACATCCGTCTGTTCGATAAGCTGCCGCGCCTGGTGCGCGGTCTCCTTGAGTTCCTCGATCCGCAGGCGGTGATGGGAGAGCTGCTCGTCGAGCGAACGGTGCTGCCGCTCGGTGTCCGCGCGGGCGATCTCGATCTGTCGAACCTGCCTCAGAGCGGCGCTGAGCTGCTCGGTGATCTTGCCGCTCTCGACGCGGGCGGTGGTCAGGGACTCCCTCGCCGTCTCGACACCTTCCGCCAATTCCCCAACGGCCTTCTCCAGTTCGGTAAGGCGGGCCTGTTTCGCAGCGGAATCCTGCTCCAGCCGGCGGGCGTCCTCCACGTGGGCACTGCGTTTGGCGTCGGCGTCGCGGAGTTGTCGGTGGATCTGCTCGGTCTCCGCGGAGATCACCGGCTGCTCACGCTCAAGCTGAGCGATCTGGCTATTGAACGTTTCAAGCCTGCTGGCCAACTCGACACGGACGGTGTTGGCCTCGTAGATCGCCTGCCGCAGTTCCTGCGAGGTCTTCTCAAGGTGCGTTGCGCGATCGGAGAGCGAAGCCAGCGCCTGCTGGTCTTCGGCGATGATGCCGTCCAACTCACCCAGGCGACGGTTGAGTTTGCTCAATTCACTGCGGCGTGAGATCAGGCCCGTGCCCTCGGCCAACGCGCTGGGCCCTGCGATCACACGGCCATCCACCTCGACCACTTCACCCGTACGCGTGACGAAACGGTAACCCGAGGGCATCACCCCGCGCAGCATCATCGCGCTCTCGAGCGAAGGCACGACCAGCGTGCGCCCCAGCAGGCGGTGGGCCACGGGGGCGATCTCCTCGCGATACTTGACGAAATCCAGCACCGGGCAGACGTCCGGCGGCAATGCAAAGGCGGCGGTGTCTCCCCCATCCGCGGCGATCACACACTGATCGACCGGCAGGAACATGACTCGGCCACCGAGCGACTTGACTGCCTCCCCGCCGCTGACCGGGTCACACACATCGGCAAGACTGCGGACAACCAGCGCCTGCTGGCGATCGCCCAACGCGGCTTCCACGAGCCGCGCTCCGGCGGCCTGGTCGGCGTCCACTTCGAGCATGTCGGCGAGCAGACCCAGGACAAAGCCGAACGTGCCCCCGCCGTTGTGCGCGGTGTTACGCCGCGCCAGGACAGCCTTCACCGGATCGGCGATGCCCTCCTGCTTGTCGTGCATCTCCTGCAGCAACGCGCGGCGGGAGGCGAGACCCGAGCGTTCTTCCTTCGTCGTCGCCAGTCGCTGGGACAACTCCCGCTGACGGCCATCCAGATCGGACGCCTGACGCTTGAGCTCATCCAGCTTGGCACTCTCGGCAGTAATCAGCGAGGCGGCCTCGGCGTGCTTCTCGGTCGCCTGGTCACGGCCGGTCAACAGCCGCTCCAGCTCCTGCGAAACCTGCGCCGCACGCTTGTCCAGCCGCTCGCGGTTGCTCACCAGCCCCTTCTCGAACTGACCGATCGAGTTGATCTCGTTGTGCAGTTGCGACGTACGACGCATCAGGCTGACGATCCCCGCCTTCTCGTTCTCGATGGAGCTGCGCTTCTCATTGAGCTCGTGCTGGAGCCTGCGGTGCTCTTCCTGCAGTGACTCAAGTTTCGCGGTGACGTCGGCCTGTGCCTGGGTCAGCGACTGCGATGCGGCCGTCTGCTCGGTGTGCTCTTTGGTAAGTTGCTCGCCCCGCTGAGACAGCTCTTCGACCCGCTTCGCATCGCGTTCTATCTGCCGTTCGATGTCCTTGAGGGTGGTCTCCGTGAACTGGGCACGCTGCTGCGCCTGCTCGCGGGCGGCCTGCTGCTGCATGCGGTCCTGTTCCACCTGCTTCTGCTGGGCGAGCACCTGCTGGCGTTCCAGTTCCGCGTCGGCCAGGGACTGCTCGGCTTTGGCCATCTCCCGCGCGGCGGCGGCGCGGTCCGCTTCCAACTGCTCGAGCCGCTCGGTCACCTCCGTCAACTGCGTCTTGAGCCGGTGGTAGTCCGCCAGCGAGTAGGTCAACTGCAGTTCACGGAGCTGCGTAGTGTGTTCCTGGAAGTTCCGCGCCCTACCCGCCTGAATCTTGACACTCCGAAGGCGTTTTTCCAAGTCCTCCACGCGCTGCCGTGACAGACCCAGATTCTGCTCGGTGCGTTCCAGCTTTCGCAGGGCTTCTTTCTTCCTCGCCTTGAAGCGTGAGATGCCCGCCGCCTCTTCGAAGATTTCGCGGCGTTCGACGGGGTTCGCCTGAAGCATCACATCGACCTTGCCCTGCTCGATGATCGAGTAGGCGTCGGCCCCGACGCCGGTGTCAAGGAAAAGGTCGCGGATGTCCCTGAGCCGCGCCCGCTTGCTGTTGATGAGGTACTGGCTCGTCCCGTCGCGATAGAGCCGGCGTTCGACCTCGACCATGTCGGCATCGATCGGCAACGCACGCCGGCGGGCGGAATCGCGGACAAACTGGACCTCGGAGGGCTCATCAGCGGAGGGCTCCTCGGTGCCTCCGCCGGGCTCGTCGGACCGCTCGCTCACGCTCGCGGCTCGTTCGGCTTTCTCGGTCGCTTCTTGCTTCGTCGCTCCGTCGCTGCGTCGCTCCGTCGCTTCCCCCTGCGTCCCCTCGTCCCTTTGTCCCTCCTTCCCTTCCCCAATCACCGGATTCTCAAACGCCAGCGTGACCGCCGCCATGCCCGCGGGCTTGCGCCCCGCCGAGCCGGCGAAGATGACGTCGATCATCTCCTTCCCGCGGAGGCTCTTGCTCGACCGCTCGCCGAGAACCCACTTGATCGCGTCAACGATGTTCGACTTGCCGCAGCCGTTGGGCCCGACGACGCCGGTGATGGCCTCGTCAAAGGTGAACTCGGTGGTGTCGGCGAACGATTTGAACCCGCTCAGTGTCAGCCGCGCCAGACGCATCCGGACCTCCATGTCGCTCATCCGGCCCATTCCTTGGCCGGGGGGCTGGTGAACCAATCGCCCCAACAATATATCGGCCCCCCGCCACTCCCGCCGACACGCCCCGCGCGACGTCTCCGCCTTCGGTGGCACCGATCTCCAGATCGGTGTCTACCTCACCTACGTCTCTTCCGCTTCTTCTCCCCTTCGTCGCTCCGTCGCTTCGTTGCTACTTCCCTCTTCCCACTTCGTCCCCCCGTCCCTCCGTCCCCCCCGTCCCTACCTCATTACACTCGCCCCGTGAATCGCTCCATCCTCGGCCTCGCCGCCGCCCTCCTCTGCTTCCTCGCCCTCGCCGCCATCGGCACAGGCCAGCCCGACCTCCTCGCCGGCCCCATCGCCGCCCTCCTCGCTCTCGCCCGCTCCGGCTCGCTCGCCGCCGCCTTTTTGCTCGGCGGCATCGGCCTGGGCCTCCCCCTCATCCGCTTCCTCACCCCCTCGCACCACCCCGCCGCCATCGCTGCCCCGCTCGGCGTCGCCATCCTCCTCTCCCTCAGCCACGCCCTGGGCTGCCTCGGCCTGCTGTCGGGCACGCTGGGCCAAATCCTCGCCTCCATTCCCGTAGGCCTCGGGCTCGTCCTGCTCGCGCTCCACCTCTCTCGCCGCGGGCAACAGGCACTTCCGCGCCTCTCTCCCTGGCTCTTTCTCGCTCTGCCGCCCGTCGCCGTCATGCTCGCCGCCGCCGCCAACACCCCCGGCTGGCTCTGGGCCTCCGAGGCCGGCGGCTACGACGCCCTGAGTTACCACCTGCAACTGCCGCGCGAGTGGCTCGCGCTGGGCCGCGTCCAACCCCTCGCGCACAACGTCTACTCCTACCTCCCCAGTTACGTCGAATCCGCCTACGTCCACCTCGCCGCGCTCGCCGGGAATGGTCGCCCCGGCGGGCTTCTGGTCGGGGATGGCACCGTTCTCCTCGCTTGCCAGTTTCTCTCCGCGTGGTTCGCCATCCTCGCCGCGTGGCTTGTCGCCCAACTCGCCAACTCCATCCGCCCGCAATCGGGCCTGTGGGCCTGCATCGCGATCCTCGCTGTGCCCTGGGTCGTTGTCACAGGCTCGCTCGCGTACAACGAGACCGCCTTGCTCTCGCTCGGCGCGGGCGCGTTGCTCGCCGCGTCGGATTCCACCCTCGCCCTCCGTCGCCGCGCCCTGGCCGCGGGACTCCTCGTCGGCGTCGCTTGCGGCTGCAAGCCCACAGCGCTGTTCCTGCTGACCCCCGGCGTGGCCGTGCTCCTCATCGGATCCGCCCCGCGTCGGATCGCCGCCTCGCTCGCTCTCGCCGCGATCGCCGGCGGCCTCGCCATCGCCCCGTGGCTCGTCCGAAACGCCCTCCACGCGGGCAATCCCGTCTTTCCCTTCGCCGCCGCGTGGTTCGGGAACGCTCATTGGTCCCCCGAGCAACTCTCCCGCTACGCCAGCGCCCACCACTTCCGCGGCTCGGTCCTCGACCGCCTGCGCCTGCTCGTGCTTCCTGACCCCGCCGACCCCGCAGGCCCACGCCACCGCGGCCTCCTCCACGCACAATGGTCCATTTTCTTCCCCCTCGCCGCCGTTGCCTGGTTCGTGCTCTCTCGCCGAGCCATTGATCTCCGCACCCGCCGAATCGCTTCGCTCCTGGGCTTTGGCACGGCCCTGGGCCTCATCGCCTGGCTCTTTTTGACCCACATTCAGTCCCGCTTCCTGTTGCCGCTCGCCGTACCCGCCGCTGTCCTCGTTGGCCTCGCTGCCACCACCGCGGCGCGCCCTGCCATCCCCGCCGCGCTCCTCGCCGTACTCGCGGTCACATCCGTCTGGAACTTCCTGAGGCAGCCCGGGGGCGATCGCACCGGCACGCCCAACGCCCTCCTGGTCCCCGGCCCCTCCACGCTCACAGGCCAGCACGCGCGCACCGCGCTCGCCGCCGCGAGCCCCGACGACCGCAACCGCTTCCTCGCCGATTGCCCCATACAGACGTTCGTCAACCTCGTCACTCCTCCGAACGTCGGCGTTCTGCTCGTCGGCAGCGCCACACCCCTCTACTACACCGGACGCACGATCTATGCCACAACCTGGGACGAGTCTCCGCTCGCCCGCGCTATCCGCCGACACCCGGGCGATCCGCGCGCCTGGGCCGCCGATCTCGCCGCGCTTGGCGTCGGCATCGTCGTCATTGACGAATCCGAACTCGACCGCCTCTCGCGCAGCGGCTGGCTTGATCCCGCCCTCACCCCCGAGGCCATCCTCGCCTTCCTCCAAGCCCACGCACGCCCCGTCCGCGCCGCGGGTCCCATCGGCGTCTTTGAGATCATCCCGCTCGCTCCCGAGCCATCCGCTCAGCCGATAATCCCGCAGGAACCCGCGCGATGACCCCGCCAACCTCAACGCCCACTTCGACCCCCGCGCAGCCAAAGAAGTCCCACCGCGCCCGCCGGATGGTGATCCAGGTCATCGGCCTCGCCGCCGGCCTCGCCTCGCTCGGTTGGTGCGTCTCCATGGCCTTCCGCCCCGAGAACAAGGACCAGTGGAGCCGCCTCGCCGATGCGCCGATGTCGCTCATCCTCGCCGTCCTGGGCTGCTCCGCCGGCACGCTCATCATCAACGGCCTGGTCTTCTGGATCACGCTCCGTCCGGCCCGCAGGCTGCGCGTACTCGACGTGCAGGCGGTCAACGCCGTGTCAACCTTCCTCGGTTATCTTCCGTTGAAACTCGGCGCGGTCGCCCGCGTACTAATCCATCGACGCCGCGACCATGTGCCGTTGCCGATGATCGGAGCATGGTTCGCGGCGGTCGCCGTCATCATGTCGGCCTCGTTCACCCCGCCGATCGCGACAGTCATGGCGCTCAAGCGGATGGACGCGACGTGGGCCGTGCTCACCTTTGTGCTCACGCTCGCCGCCGCCATCATCGTCGTGCTCGTCGCCCGCGGCTTTCGCGGACGGGTCGGGCTCGACCGCCTCATTCGGCTCCTGCACGCCCTTCGCCTCGGCCGCGCCGAACGCCTCCTCCGCTCGGGTGCCTGGGGCAATCTCCACGCCGGCTTTGATATGCTCGCCTCTCCCGCGAGCGTCGGCAGCGCCATGCTCCTCCGCGCCTCCGACGTCGCTTGCCACACCGCTCGCTTCGTCGTTGCCGCCCACATCTTCGGCCTCAATCCCCCGCTGCACCAGGCCGTCCCCATCGCCCTCGTCTTCTACCTTCTCTCCGTCGTCAGCCCTTCCGGTGCGGCAGGGCTTCGCGAGGGTGCGGCCACAGGCATCGCCGCCGTCCTCCTCGCCAGCGCCGGCACCACCGCCGACGTCGCACGCCAATACGCCCCCGTCGCCCTCTTCATCACCGGCACCGAGGCCGTGGTGTACCTCGTCGGCGGCGCGCTGGGCATCGCCTGGCTCCGCCCCGATCGACTCCTGAGGCTCAAGGCACCAGCGTCAGCCTGATCCGCGTCGAGGTCGTCGTCTTCTGCTCGATCGGCGGCTCCGTCGCCAGCGTCGCCGTCCACGCCGCCTCATACTGCAACTCGCTCGACACCAGCCGCTCGCCCGACCATTCTGCGCTGAACGCGCCCTCGCGCACGATCACCGTGATCTCGGGCTCCGCCGACTCGGTCTCAATTTCCACCGCCCCGCGGACCACCACGCGCTCGCCCTCGATCGATACAACCCGCGGCCTCAGCCGCAACACCGCCGCGCTGCTCAGGCGATGTTCGATCAGCCATTCGTCCCCAACCGCTCGCGCCTTCCCCGACCCATCCAGCGCCACGATCGGCCCCAGCGTCCGCGGCAGCGCCGACGCCGCAAACACCCCGAGCCACTTCACCCGCTCCGGCTCCCGCCGCATCCGCCTCGCGCCCGGGCCGCCTTCGACCTCTTCAATCAGGGCACCGCCGAATCGCTCGAGCCTGAAACCACCTCCCGCCGCCTTTCGCATTGCCGCGGCTGACTCGGGCTCATCCGCCGGCGCGGCATCGCCGACCCGCCATGCGAAGTCCGTCTCCACGGTACCCTCGCGCAGCGTCGCCGCAAGGGTTTCGAACGCAAAGGTGATCGTCGCCGCTCCCTCGGCATTGGGCCCTTCCTCTTTCAGCGACACGCGCGCCCGCTGTTCGAGCGTCCACGCCGCATCGCCCCCGGCCTCTGCGCCCTCGCCGCTCGTCAGCCGCGACTCAACCTCGTACCGCGCCGCAAATCCCGCCGGCGCGCGCAGCACCGGCTGCCCAGTCGCAACCATCACCACCGCCGCAAGACTCACGAGAAACATCATCGCGCTGCTCCGTACATCGCTGTGCGCCGTGCCACCGACCGCGGCTTTGTGCGGTCGGTGCGCTTCCATTTGCCGGTGCAGGTCCGCCGCTCGCTCCGGTGCGTGCCGCTCTTGGGTGGCACCGGCCTCCAGACCGGTGACTACAGGTTCTCCCTCCCCTTCTCTTCGGTCCCTTCCCCGCCGCCGCTTCGTTCTTCCACCTCGTCCCTTCGTCCCATTGTCCCCCCGTCCCTTCCCGCCACCTCCAGCGCCCGCTGCACCTCGGCCTCAATCTTCCGCGGCCGCGCATCGCCCGGCATCCTCCTCCCAAACAGGTCCGCGACATTCGCCAACCCCAATCCATAGAACACCTGCCGCGCCACGTGCCCCCGCGTCCACCTCGCCGCCCGCGCGCTCGCAAATCGCGGTAAGTCCTCCCCCTCCACCCACATCCGCAGCCTCGGATCGTCCGCCCGCCACACCCACTTCCGCCAATCCTCCACCCGCCAATGCGGCCCCGATCGCCGCGTCTCCCGCACCATCGCCGACCGCACCCGGCACCGCCGCCGAATCTGCTCCGGATCGCGACACCGATAGTGCCGCACCGCGATCCGCTCGTACGCCGTCACCCCCGGCCGCCACGGCAGGCCCCGCTCCGGCGTCCACCGCATCCACCGCCGATACCTGAACAATCGATACTCGGGCGCGGGATCAATATAATATTGCCTCCGCCGCCGCTCGATCGGCACGCCGCGCGATTCCGCGCCCCCCTCGCACCCCGCCGCCTCGCAAGCAGCCGCCTCCGGCTCCGTCAGCACAAACTCATACATCAGCGCCCGCACCAGCCCCTCGGGCCGCCGCACACACCTTCGCACAAACTCCACCGGCGACTCTTGATAGAACTCGTCCGCGTCGAGCCGCGCGATCCAGTCGCCATGCCCAAACCTCGCCCGCGCCCGCTCGAACATGAACGCCCGATACCCGACGTGGTAATACACCTCCTCGCGCCCGAGCAAGACCACCCGCCGCTCCCGCGACGCGATCTCCCGCACGATCTCCCATGTCCCGTCCGTGCTCCCCGTGTCCGCGACAAACACGCCGTCGGCCCACGTCAGCACATGCGCCAGCGTTTGCGCGACGATGTCCGCCTCGTCTCGCACCGGCAGCAAGCCCCAGAATGCCATGCAGCAAGCCTATCGGTGCGTGCTCGCCTCGCCTCGCCTTCGACATCACCTCGGCTTCAAATCCACCACCACCGGCAAGTGGTCACTCGCGCCCGTATCACCCCGATCCAGCCCCAGCCGTGCCAGCGACGCGTCATCCAGCCGCGACGTATCGAACACGAACGCGTTCACGACGTCCGCCGTCGAGTCGCTGAACAGGATGTAATCGAGCCGCCCCGTCGGAAACTCGCTCTTGGCGTCCGACCAGGTATAGATCGCCGAGTCCCCCACCACCCGCGTCGGTGCCACCATCAACTCCGTCCCGTCCGCGTCCAGCCCGATCCGGATCGCGTCCAGCGGCGTCAACGAGCCCACCAGGTTCAAATCACCGCCAATCACCCGCAACCGCGGCCCGGCGTTCCCCATCCCGTCACGCATCGCCGCCTGAATCGCCCGTGCCTCCGCGAGCCGCTTGATGTCCTCGGACGATCCCGCCGTCCCGCAGCACTTGAGATGCACCGAACTGGCCGCCACGTCGCCCAGCGGCGTCTTCACCACGCCCGCGATATATCGCACCGGTGCCGCCGTCGAGCCTTCGGGCACGTCCGCCATGATCCCGTCCAGCCCCAGCGGCTCGATCGGATACGGCGCGACGATCACCACGTCCTTGCCCGTCGAGCGCGCGTGCCAATCGGCGTTCCCCGTCACCATCGCGCTGAACCACGCCCGTGCCGTCGCCTCGTCCGCGTCCCATTCCTGGAGCAAAATCACGTCGGGCTGCAACACTTGGAAGACCCGGCGGAACGGCGCGTCGTTGGTCATCAGCGCCGATTTGAGCACGTTGTACGACACCACGCGGATCGTCCCGGGCCGCTTCGCCGGCAGCATCGCGCTCGCCCGCGCCGGGCCATCGCCCGACGCCGGCATGGCGAACGACTCCGGGTCGGACCAGCCCGTGACCTTGCCGCTGCCGTCCGCGATCACGAACATCGCCTTCGCCGTCCGCGCCTCGCCCGCCAGCACCTTCTCCGCCGCCGAGGCCTCGTCCGTCCGTCGCGCCATCCGCATCTCGTACTGCGCCGATCCCACGGTCGGCGAGCACACCAGCCCGATCTGGCCCTGAGTCACCGGCGACTTGTTCCCCGATGCGTCGATCGAATACCCAGACACCCCGCGACCCAGTGTGCCGTCGGCCCTCCGCGGTGAGAACTCGACCACCAGATCAACGCCCATCCCCGCCGCGTCCGCCGGCTTCTCCATCCGCTGGCCCGTCTCCGCGTTCCCGTCCGCGTCCAGCCACAGCGAGAGCGTCTCCGTTGACGCCTGGATCGGCATCTGCTGATTCTCAACTCCCACGCGGAAATACAGATAGTCCGCGTCCGCCATGCTCGCCCGGCTGCTCGGCCAATCGCCAAAGTCCCCGTCGATCACGATCCCCCGTGCCGCGCCAGAAGCCGACGCGACCGTCCGGCCTCGATTCGCGCAGCCCGCGGCCACAACCAGCACGGACGCAGAGACGGCGGCATACATCGCGGCGCGCCGCACGATTGTTTGATGGGTGAGCATGGAGTGTACTATCGCCACCTTCCGCGCCAAGAGCAACCCCCGCGCCGAGACCATCCGTGCCGGCACGAACCGCGCCATCGCCACCCAGCCCCGCCGCCGTCCCCGCCGCCGATCCAAAGGCCGTCGCGCTCGCCGCCACTCGTTTGCTCGAAGCCCTTGCCGCCGATCGGCGTAACTCTCGACTCCGCAAGGCGTTGCAATCTCCGCGCCACGCCGCGACGCGCCAACCGTCGCCGCTTGACCAGGCCGCCAATGCCGTCCTTGCCGCAATTGTGATCGATACGGCGATCGAGATTGACGCCGCGAACGAGATCGGGGCTTCTCGTGCCACCGACCGCCGCATTGGGCGGTCGGTGCTCTTTCTTCGTGCCACGGACTTCGCGTCGAAGTCCGTGCTCCTGGATCCATCGAGGGTCTTGGATCCATCGACGGTCCCCGTCGATTCTTCTTCCTCTGCCTCGGGTACCCCGCCCCTCCGGGGCGGCCTCCGACTTCGTGGCACCGGTCTCCAGAACGATGGCCACCTCTTCTACCCCTACTCTCTACCTTCCCCTTCCCCTTCCTCTTCTTCGCCTTCTCTTTCTTCCCCTTCGTCCCTTCGTCCCTCCGTCCCTTCGTCCCTCTCTTCCTGGCCTTCCTTCCTCGCCATCGCCGCCAGCCTCGAACGCATCCTCGGCCCCCGGCTCTCCATCCCCACTCTCCAACACACCCACCTCTCCAACGACGCCTTCCACCTCGCCCTCGCCCCCGTCGCCGGTGCCGGTGCCCTCGTCGCCAGTCGCCCCGAACTCCTCGGCCTCTGGCGGCCCGCCCTCCTCAACCTCGGCAGGCCCGTCCCCGCTCGCCCGTCGCGCCGCCGCGCCGGCATCTACTACACCCCCGCTCCCCTCGCCGATCACCTCGCCGACCAAGCCCTCGGCCCCGACCCGCGGCACATCTGCGACCCCGCTTGCGGCTGCGGCGCCATTCTGCTCGCCGCGGCACGTCACCTCCTCGCCCGAGGCGTCTCCCCCGCCGATATCGCCCGCCGCCTCCACGGCATGGACACCGATCCGCTCGCCGTCGAACTCGCACGCACCGCGCTCTGGCTCACCCTCGGCGGACGCGCCACCATGGCCAGCCTTCGCCGTCAGATCGTCGTCGCCGACGCCATGGCCGCCGATTGGCGCACGCTCTTCCCCGCCGTCGCCCGCCGCGGCGGGTTCGATGCCGTCATCGGCAACCCGCCGTTCCTCGGCCAACTCCGCGCTGGCACCGCGCGGGACTCCTGCGCGCGCGCGCGGCTCGCCCGCCGATTCCCCGGCCTCGTCGGCCCCTACACCGACTCCGCCGCGATCTTCCTGATGCTGGGCGTCGAGATGGCTCGGCCCGGTACGGCGCACCGCGCGCGCGCTGGGCTGCCGCGATCCATCCATCAGGACGGTGGGCGCGTGGCGCTGGTGCTGCCGCAGTCGGTGCTCGCCGCGCGCGACGCGGAGACGATCCGGCGCACGATCGCGGCCCGCGCGCGTGTGGATTCGGTGTGGACGGATCGTGAGCCGATGTTTGACGCCGGAGTTCGCGTCTGCGTGCCGGTGATCCGCGTCGATGTGCCACGGGAAACCAGTTCACGCCGCGCGCGCGCGCCCAAGGCCGCGAGCACACCGCGCACGGGCGCGTTCGTGCGCCGATTCGAGGGTGCGGCGTTCGCCACGCGGAGCGCAGTGCGGTTTGATCCCGACGCGCCGACCTGGGCGCATCTGCTCGCGTCTGACGTGCCGGCGCTGAAAATGGGGAACCACGGCGTGCTCGGGGACATCGCGACGGCCACGGCGGACTTTCGCGATGAGTACTACGGCCTGCGCGGTGCGATCGTCGAGCGCGAGGCGGACGCCGGACTTGGCGACGAGGCCGGCGCGCCGCGGCTGGTGACGAGCGGGCTGATCGACGCCTGTCGATTGCTATGGGGCGAGCGGCCGGTGCGCATTCTCAAGCAGTCGTGGCTGCGGCCGCGGCTGCAGGTGGCGCGGCTGGATGGGCGAATGACGAAATGGGCCGAGCGACGACTGGTGCCAAAGGTGTTGTTGGCGACGCAGACACGGGCGATGGAGGCGATTGCGGATGAGCGGGGGGAGTTGCTGCCGGTGACGCCGGTGGTGACGGTGGTGGCGAGGGACGCGGGGCGATTGTGGCATGTGCTGGCGGTGTTGGTCGGGCCGGTGGCGTCAGCGTGGGCGGCGGGGCGCTATGCCGGGGCGGCGCTGTCGCCCGGGGCGATCAAACTGAGCGCCAAGCAGGCGATGGAAGTTCCGCTGCCCAGGCCCGGGCCCGAGTGGGACGAGGCCGCGCGGCTGGTGCGAAAGGCGACGCGCGAGCCGTCGCGTTCGGCCGATCTGGTGCGCGACGCTGGCAAGCACCTTGCGGCGGGATATGGCGTCGGTTCAGAGGTCGAGAGGTGGTGGGCTCGTCGAAGGACGAGTAAGTTGCGCGAGAAGTCCCGCCGACAATAACGGCATCGCCGGCGAGGGGAAATGGCTGGCTGATGATCCGCGACGTGGGGCCTCAGCGCCCAGGCGGGAGGCTCTCGAAGGCCCGCACAGTTGACGATCTTGCTGCGCCGCGAGGCGTTCAGGCGGATGTGCTCGTCGAGTTGGCCAGCGGCGAGGACGTGCCGGATCCCGAAGCACTGGCGACCGTTCTCCTCCTCGTGGGACGGACCGGCGGCAAGCGAACTCTACAACTCCACCATCTCCATCGTCGGCGCGTTCGGCGGCGTCGGGTTCGGCGGCGAGATCGTGCCGAAGTCGCGGAGCGGGGAAAGCTCGGCCATCTGGCGGCGGGCGGCCGCGGCGTAGAACGTCGTCTGCATCACCTGGACGAGGTCATTGCTGACGGGGCCGCCCTCGCTGCCGTCGCTTTCGCCGCCGCTGCCGGGCTGTCCGAGGATACCCGGCAGGGCGCTCGTGGTCCGCGTGTCGCGGGTGCGGGCGATGGCGACCGACTCGTTCGCTTCATTCGCCGCATTCTCGTTTACACCGCTTGCCGCTCGCATGAGTTCGAGGGCGATCTGGCCCTCGGCGGCGGCGAAATCGGGCGGGGCGATCGCGGCCTCGAAGGCCTGGACCATGCCGCGGCCGCTCTCGAAGCTGCCCGCCTTTTCGGCCCATGTCGCGGCGGGGAGGACGACATCGGCCTCGTCGGCGAGTCGGGATGAAAGCGTATCGATGAGGACCACGAACGGCCGCTCGCGGTGGGCGCGGGCGACGGCGGCAAGAAGCGCGTCATCGGGCCACGTGCCAGCGGCATCTCCGGCCCCGCCGGGGTAGTTGCCTGTGACGATGAGCGCGGAGAAGGTGCCCGACTTGAGCGAAGCAAGGAAGGCTTCGTAGGCGAGGACGGGCTTGCCGCTTGCGACGGCTTCGAGGACGCGCCGCACGCCGCGGGCGTTGGGAGCCTTCTCGGCCCAGACCTTGAACTGCTTGTCGGCCGGCCCGGTGGGCGGGAAGAGTTTGTCCTGGCCCCGGCGCGGGATCGGGCCGACGGCGAGCGTGGCGGCGGGGTCGATGGCGAGAGCCGCACGGGCGAGCAGGAAGGCATCCTCGCACGAAAGCATGGGGCTGACGACGAGAGCGAGGCGATTGCTCTTGGTGGCACTGGTCTCGCGACCAGTGCGTGGGCCGTTTGCACCGCGCTGGAGAGTGGTGCCACCAAGCACCGTGCCACCTAAGCCCTCGACGGCGGCGGCGAGCGCCAGCCTCGGGTCGCACTCGACGAGCGCGCCGAACTGCCGGCGCATGGGCTTCGTGATTCGATCCTCGCTGTGAACGAACTTCCAGCCGTAGCGGACCTCGTCGGTGATCCACCAGCGGTTGACGGCGAGGTTGGTCCGCGGCTTGATGCGGTAGACCTTGCCCTCGTTGTGCTCGATCCAGATGTTGTCGCCGCTGGCCGTCAGCGGATCGATGCTGGGGGTGCTCTTGAGGAACCAGACGCGCTGCGCGAAGAGAAAGTCCTTATCCAACAGCGCCCCGACCGGGCAGAGGTCGATCACGTTGGCCGAGAGTTCGTTGTCGAGGGCCTTGCCGGGGAAGACGTCGATCTCGGACTTGTTTCCGCGGCCTTGAACGAGCAGTTCCGAGGTGCCGGTGACCTCGCGCGTGAAGCGGACGCACCGCGAGCACATGATGCAGCGATCGCTATAGAGCAGGACGTGCGGGCCGACGTCCTTCTTGGGCTGCTTGACCTTCGTCTCCTCGAAGCGCGACACGCCGCGGCCGTACTGGTAGGAGTAGTCCTGCAAAAGGCACTCGCCGGCCTGGTCGCAGACCGGGCAATCGAGCGGGTGGTTGATGAGCAGGTATTCCATCACCGCCTTCTGGTTCTGCACGGCCTTGGGCGAGTCGGTGTAGACGACCATGCCGTCCGTCGCCGCGGTCTGGCAGGTGGGCAGGAGCTTGCCGCCCATGTAGGGCTCGAGCGTGGCGGTCTTGGGGTTCGGTGCCCAGCACTCGCCGAGGCAGATTCGGCAGGAGGCGACGATGGAGAGCCCGTCGTGGTAGCAGTATTGCGGGATCTCGACGTTGTGGGCGTTGGCGACCTGGATGATCATCTGCCCCGGGGTGAAGGAGCAGGCAACGCCGTTGATGGTGATGGTGGGCATGGGGTGTGATAATAGAGAGGCCGGGTCCGAGGTGGGCGGGGTGAAGGAAGGGCTATGGCCGGTCCGGATGCGTATTGGCACCGACCATCCTGCGAACGTGGGGCGCCCGAGGCGCTTCAGCGAGTTCTTGGCGCAAATTTCCAACCCAACCGAATCGTCATGGTATATTGGGTGAGGTGAGATGAATCATTGCTGCCATGCAGCAGGTTGTCGGCCACCAAGCGCATTCAGAATGAAGGATTCGCACATGACGCGACTTGTCCGGACGTGGGCGAGCACATGCATCATTCTCCTCGCGATGGTTTGCGGCATCGCTCCGAGCGCCTCCGCTCAGATCTGGAGCCACGTCTACCCGTCAACCAGCGGAGTGTCATCGGCCAACGACATTCCAGTCGGCGTCGCGATGGGCGAGAAGACGGCCCTCGTCTGCGGGACGCGCGTGATCAACAACGGCAGCACCCTCAAGTTCTTCCAGGTCGTGGCGCATGACGTGAGCACGGGCTCCGTCGTGGACTCGCTTACGTGGCCCGATCCAATCAATGCGACCACCGATTCGGTCGCAACCGCGATGACAAGCTTCTCGTCGGGAAACTACGTCGCCGTAATCCTAACCGGAACGACGGTCGATTACTCGACGCACCGCCGTCCCACCACGATCATGGTCGATAACGGCGGGACCGGTGGGGCGCTGCGTCTCGTCTGGTCGAAGATCGAAGATTACGCGGAAATCGACATCGAGGTGGTGCCTGTCGGTGTTTCCGCCTACATCTCCGGCAATCCAGCCGGGATCACTCATGTCGGCATCGCGTCTCTGGCGGGCAGCAACGGCGCGTTCGTCAATGTGTATGCCGGATCAAACGGGGCTCACGCCATGCCGCTGCAGGTCTTGGGGTCCGTGGTCCCGATCGGCGTGGCGATGGTCACGACCTCGCACAGCGTCGGCGTGATCATGGGGGGCACGAGCCCGTACGACGGCGCGGACGCCGTGACGCTCTGGGGATATCAGGTGAACGCTCCGGGCGGCGGCGGGCCGGCCTCCGGCGATGTGCTCGGGGGCAGCCTCTATCGCGTGGTCCGGAACTCCGGTGATGTCGATACGGCCAAGGCGATGACGACGGACGGCGCTCATGTCGCCATCACGGGCCATCGCGTCAACGGCTCATCTCAGAACTGGGTGACGGATGTCGTCAATGCCTACGACGACAACAGCGGCACGGACAACATCGTGGAGACGTGGGCAGCGCCGGAAGAACTCGACCAGAGCGGACGCCTCGATATGCCGACTGCGATCGTCTTCTATGGCGTCTCCCCCGCGGAGGGGGAAGAGACCGTTCCCGGCGCTGTCCGTATCGGCGTCGCTGGCACCACCAAGGCCACGACCTCCGGCGCGGCCACTGACGTCCTGGTGGCCGGGTATTACCTGGTTTCGTCCGGTTCGTACCTTGAGTGGTCAAAACAACAAAATACGCGACTTTCCGGCTATTCGGGGAACGAGTCTCCAGCGGCGATCGCCTTTGCAGCGGTCGGCGCCGAGATCGATGAACGGCTGTTCATCACCGGGACGACGGAGAAGCTGGTGAACAGCGTCGTCAACAAGGACATGCTCGGCATGTGCTTCGATGCCCGCACGGAGGCGATCGTGCTGGGAGCGGATAGGCATCTGTGGACGAATGCCTACTTCCGCAGCGGCGACGACAACGAGGATGTGGGCATCGGCGTGATCGCCGGTCAGGCCTTGATTTCCTCGCAGTACGACGACGTGCTCTATATGACCGGCACGACATACAACGCGACCTACGCCAAGGATTGGTACGACCTCCGCGTGGAGCCCATTCAGCCGTAAAAGTTATGTCGATTGTGTGTGTGGCGCGGGTGGCGTCGCACGCATGGAGAGATCACATGTTCGTCCGTTTGGTGGCGGTCGCATTCTGTGGGTTGGCACTCGCGCACTCTGTGTCCGCCCAATCGTGTCAGCCATACTGGGCGCGCATTCCTCCCCTTACACTGAGTTCAGGTGCGCCGAGTCCCTACCCACCGATCGTCTTCGACGACGGCAATGGTCCGACCGTGTACGCGTTTTTGCCAAATCCCGTGCGATACTTCCGCTGGAATGATCGTGCGTGGCAACCGATTTCCACCCAAGGGATGCCTGCTGCTTCGATGGAATTGCGGGGACAAGTCGTGCTCGACGACGGCCAAGGGGCAGCGCTCTATTGCCTCACGACGCCTGGGCCGGGGCTTCCTACAACGCCCGTCCGTTACCGCAATGGCGTGTGGACCCAGATGCCCTTGGCGTTCTGGCAATATGATCCGGGCGGCAACTTCGCGCCGATGGTCTCGGCCGACTTCGGCGATGGGATGCGCATCTACGGAAAGCGACCGGGGAGCAAGATCTCGCGGTGGAACGGTCAGACCTGGGACCTGATCGGCCAAGGCGAACGCGGCAAGAAAGGCAACGGTGTCAACCTCCATGCCATGGCATTCGTACACGACACCTCGGGACCCAGCCTGTATGTCTTTGGCGACTTTCAGAGCGTCAACGGTGTTCCCGCCAACGCGTTCGCCAAGTGGGACGGCCAGTCGTGGTCCGGGCTCTGGCCTGGTGGAATCGGCGGCTGGTCCGGCCAACCAGTTTCGGCCGTGTACGACGCCGGGAACGGCCCGAGGCTCTACACCACCATCATGCCCGCCATCAACGGCACCAACTATCGCGGGCTGCATGTCTGGGACGGTTCCACCTGGACCTTCCTCGGCGGCCCCTCCGACTCGATCCCGGAGTTCAACGGCCTCCACGTCTTTGACGACGGCACGGGGCCGGGCCTCTACATCACCGGCAAGTTCTCGGGCTTCAACGGCATCACCGCCAGGCACATTGTCCGTTACGACTCGAAGGGCTTCCACGCCGTGCCAGGCTCCGATTTGTGGATCGACGCAAACGGTTACGGCGTCATCCGGGATGAACGTGGCGAGAGCCTCTTCACATACGGCCTGCACCGCACCGTCCCGCCCGGCACGATCCGCGACTACGGGCTGATCGTCGGCTGCCGCCTCCCGACCTGCCCTGCCGACTGCGACGCGGATGGGAAGGTGAACGTCAATGATTTCATCTGCTTCGTGAACGCGTACGCGACGTTCGATCCGTTCGCGAACGCGCAGGCCGACAACATTTTCAACGTCAATGACTTCGTCGCGTTCATGGGCCGCGTCGCGGCGGGATGTCCCTAGCCCCTATTCCACCACGATCGCCTTGTTGAGCCGTGCCTTGGTGCGGTTGTCCTGAGCCCCCACCGTGATCTTCTGCCCGCGGAGCAGCTCGCGCGCGCCGGGGAACGCGAACCGCCGCACGGCTGTCTGCCCGGGCTCCAGCTCGCTGATCGAGGCCCGGTCGCGGCGGAAGCCGGCCTCGGGCGGCGCGACCGCCGAGAGCAGCAGCGTCGCCGGGGCCTTGCCCATGTTCGTCACGCGGGCCTCGACCATGAGGTCAGTCCCGACGCCCTCGGGGAGCCAGCGGTAACTCAGGTCCATCCGCACATCGGCGAGGTTGATGTCGAACGAGGTGCGGAGGCGGATGGTGCCCAGCCCACGGCCCTCAACGGTCAGATCAGCGACGACTTCCTTGCGGCCGGCCTCTTCGAGCGGGCCGAAGGCGACGGCGAGCGGGATGCGGCCCTCGCGTCCTGGGCCGATCGAGAAGTTGGACACACGCGGGGAGATTCGCCAGGAGCGGTCGCGGGTGCCGTCGTCGGAGGAGAGGCCGCCGGGCTCGAGCACGCTGATGCGGCCGTCGATTCGCGTGGGCCAGGGGTTGCGGAGGACGAGGTCAAGTTGATGCTCGCCGGCGGAGGCGGAGATGCTGCCGGGCTCGGTGCGGAAGGAGGCGACGAGTTGGGCCAGTTCGACATCGACACCCTCGACGAAGAGCGGGGCTTCGGCAATGGGGACGCGGTGGGTGGTGGGGTGCGTGGCGTCGCCGCCGAGGCGTTGGATGGGTCGCTCGTTGCCGAAGAGGTCGATGGCGCGGACGTTACCCTCGCCGAGATAGACATCGAGCGGCGCGGCCAGGCCGCCGGGCTCGGTGGCCCAGAGCACGATGGCACCGGGGACGTCGACGATGTGGGTGGGCGAGGCAAGGACGTAGCAGCGGACCCCCTCGCGCGTCGAGAGTTCGCCCACGACGCGCCGGCCGCAGAGGCGCTCGGAGAGCAAGCGATTGGCGATCATCTCGACCGTTGGCGTCGGGGCGTGGTCGGCGGACATCTCCCACGGCGAGACCAGCGCTACCCGGACCGGCGGAGCGTCCTTGGCCTCCAGCGGCCCGGCCCAGCCCTCGATCACCCGTCGCGCCAACTCCACCGCGCGGTCCATCGGCGAGAACGAAGACGATGGAAGCGGCTCGAGCACGAGGGTCAGCGGCTTGCCCGTCGCCGCCCAGGCATCGAGGAGCGAGCGGATCGAGTCGGAGCGCGTGGTCCATGGGACGAAGGCGGCGATTTCGCCGACGCCGGCACCCATCGTGGGAGGGGCCGCGTCGATGGGCCAGGGCGCGACGACCTGCGGCCCTGGGACGAGTTTGACCAGTTGCTCGCGGAGCGCGGCGGCGGCGGCATCGAGCCCGGTGGTGGGCAACACGGCTTCGGGCTTGCCGATCCACCACCGGCGCACGGTCTGTCCGAATCGGTCGAGCAACGGATTGAGGTAGGGTGTCCAGGTCTCGGCGGGGCTCTGGAGGCCGGCGACGGCATCCGACGTGGCGAGCCGCGCAACGGAGGTCAGTTCGGCGGGAAACTCGTCGAGGGCGAGGGCGACAGTGAGCCCGGCGTCGGTGAGAGTTCGGATGTCGGGTCGCATCGCCAGCGCGCGAGCGGTCGTGCCCTGGACGGTCAGGTCCTGGGTCCACGCGGGGAGTGTGACCGTGCCGAAGCCGCCGGCGCGGGCCATCTGCGCGAGCCACGCGGCGCCTAGCGTCGGCATCGACGGCGAGATGAGCGTGAAGCGGGCGCGATCTGAAGCATCGATGCCTTTGGGCGCAGGTGCGACCCAGCCAAGCCGCGTATCGAGGACTCCGACCTTGAAGGAGCCGGCGGTGAGATCGAGGCGCACGGCGTACCAGCCGTAGGCGGGGAGATTGGGCTCCCAAGTCCAGGCCGTTCGTCCTCCGGGAACGTCGCGGCGCTGACGATCGACCTCCTTGCCCTCGGCATCGATGGCGACGAGATCGGCGACCAGCGCCTCGCCCGTCAGGTCGCGGATCGAGACCTCGACGTGAGGGCGTGCCGGTGCCTCGATGATGTTCGTGCTTTCCTGCGTGGCGAGTTTGACGCTGGGCATCTGCATGACCGAGACGTCGTCGAACCATGCGGCGGCGCTGCGATCCTCGGTCCAGACCTGATGCGGCCCGAGCGTCGCCCGTTGGAATCGCTCGGGCTGGAGGATCACCAGATCGATCTGGATGAAGGCAGCCCCGGGCACGCCCGCGGGGAGCGTCGCCCAGACCTGTCGCCACGGGCCGGCGCGGAGCAGGTCGGTGCGGGCCTCGGCGCCGGGGATCGGCTGGTTCGCGCGGTCGAGGTAGCGCACGATGACCGCGGCGCGCGCGCGTTCGAGGCCGTCGGCGCGCACCATCGCCGTCACGAGGTAATCGGTGTTGGGGAAGACGGGGATGACGCCGGCTTCAAGACGGAGGCACGCGCTCCCGCCGGTGGTGCTGAGTCGGAGCGTGCCCGTGCCGCGGAACGCGGGCGAATCGAAGTCGAGCGCGGCATGGTTCCATCGCGGGAATCCGGGGCGCGGCGAGGCTTCGCGGTCCTGGGCCATGTCCCAGAAGCGGGGGAGATCAAAGACCTCGCGCGGGGAGGGCTCGAAATCGAAGAGCCGCACGGCGCGACGCGAGGCCTCGGGGCGGCGGATCTCGGAATCGGGCTGCGCCCGCGCGGGCGCGAAGGGAGCGGCCACGGGCACACAGTAAGCGACCACGGCAAGCGCGGCGGCGAGACGGAGCGGCCGCGAGGAGGACGAACTCGGAGCGCGGCGATGGCGACTGGCCATGCTTCCTTTATCGGCACACGGGAGCCTGCCGGGTTGGGGGCGGGGCGGGGGCGGGAGGGAAGAGGGGCGAATGCGTTCGGGGAGAGGAGTGGGGGTGTCGGATGAAATCGAGAGGATAAAGTTGTGAAAGGCGTGGTGGATTTGTCTTGACAACGCGGGCGGGATGTGGTCAACTGTGCCGATAACCCAAACGGAGGTCGAGCATGATCCAGTCGTCTCTCGTCTCTCGTCTCTCGTCTCTCGTCTCTCGTCTCTCGTCTTGGCGTCTTGAACGGCTAGGGGGTCTGCTGGCCGTGGTGCTGCTGGCGACGAGCGCATTCGGGCAGCCGACCCGGAACTTCGGGCCGGTGAGGGGATGGGGGCTTGAGGGGTCGTGGAAGCCAAAGCCCGAGGGTTACTTCAAGCAGGTGGCGACGGGGTGGAAGTTCACGGTAGGGCTGCGCCTCGATGGCTCGATCGAGGTTTGGGGCGAGGATGCGGATGGAATCATCGCGAACACGCCCGCTGGAACCGACTTTGTTCAGGTGGTAGCGGGATATCAACACGCCTACGCGCGACGCGCGAACGGAACCGTCATCGGCTGGGGGCGGTCGAGCAACGGCGAGATCGCGACGCCGACCACCATCCCGAACTGCTACACGGATGTCGCCTGCGGCGAGAACTTCACCGTTGCCGTGAAGTGTGACGGCACACTGGCCGCATGGGGGCTTGACTACTGCTTCAACCCAGTTCCTCGAATGCCGACGGGCGGCCCGTTCGAGGACGTTGAGGCGTCCGGGCACTTCGTCGCGGCACTGCGAGCCAATGGCGACGACATCCCGGATCGGCTGGTTGTGTGGATGCCTTCAATGGATCCCACGCCAGGCTGGAGGCCGCCCAACTGGATCGGCGCATGGCCCCCAGCGGGCTGCTCGCCGCAACTTGCAACTCTGTTCGGCGAGATCTATTGCCCAAACCCTGTGTACCTGTGCTCAAATGTGCGATTTGTCCCAGGTGCCGTGCTCGATAACTTTCTCGCCAACTTCAACGCCGGCCATTCCCATGCAATGGGAGTTGATCTGATTACGGGGAGTCTGACGCTTTGGGGCTCGAATGTTTTCGGGCAAGCAAGCAGTCTGCCGCTCAGCGAGTGCCCCGGGAACTGCATCAATGAGGGCGGCTGTGTCGGAATCAACTGTTATAAACCGCCACCAACGCCCTTCCCGACGAGCGTTTCGGAGGCGAAGGGTGGCTACTTTCATACAACCATTCGCAAAGTCGATGGGCGGCTCGCGGGCTGGGGCAGAAACAGCGATGGTCAGTCGTCGCCACCGAGCGGCATGTACATCGCTTTCTCCGCGACTTACTTTCACGGAATGGCGATCAGCCAGTGCTACGCTGACTGCAATGGCGACGGCATCGTGGACGCCACGGACATCACGAGTTGGCAGAATCGGTTCACGCTCGGAGATCTCGGCTGCGATTGCGACGGCAATGGCACGCTCGATCCCGTGGCAGATTTGGCGTGTTTCATCAATGAGCACACCTACTTGACGAGGTGCCAGCCATGATCCCGCGCACACTTCTCGCCCTATTTGCCCTTGGCACCGCGAGTGTGCGATCGGGCGCGCAAGCACAATCAGGTCCGATCATCGGATGGGGAGACAACTTTCACGGCCAAGCATCGCCGCCCGCAGACACCTACATCGACTTCGATGCCGGCTTCGACATGTCGGTCGGTGTGACGGCATCCGGTGCTTCGCGCAACTGGGGCGAGGGATATCCCTTCGGTGGGTTCGGCCCTCCGCCCCCCGTTCGCGTTCGAGCGGCCGCGGGCCGTCAATGGTGGGTGGAACTTCGAGACGATGGCACAGTGCAGGCCTTGGGCAACGGCCCGTCACAAGTGCCACCTGATCTCTTCACCGACATCGACGCGGCGCAGATGTGGGCTGCCGGATTGCGTTTTGATGGCACGCTTGTTCAGTGGGGAAGTGTGCCGCCTGGACCACCGCTGGGCTTGCCCTTGCCGACGGGCTCCTTCGTCGAGATTTCGGTCGGCGACGGGCACGCGCAGGCCCGACGAGCCGACGGCACGGTGCAGGGATGGGGCCAGAACTACGCCGGTCAGGCCGTACTGCCCGCTGGCAATTACATCGAGGTATCTGCCGGCGGCTCGATCAGCATTGGCTTGCGTGATGACGGAACGCTCGTGGCCACGGGGGTGAACTCCTACGGCCTGATCACCAACGTGCCCCAGGGTCGTTTCGTTGCGATTTCGGCGGGCTCTGGCGTCGCCGCTGCGATCCGGGAGGACGGGACGATCGTGACGTGGGGCAACGCCTCGACGACGTGGATGGCACCCCCGCCGGGGCGGTTCGTGCGGATCGCCTGCGGCGCGAACTACTGCCTGGCGATGCGGGACATGTCGTGCTATGCCAACTGCGACGGCTCGACCGCCGGGCCGGTGCTCACGGTCAACGACTTCATGTGCTACCTGAACCGATTCGCGGCGGCGGACCCGAAGGCGAACTGCGACGCCTCGACCGTCCCGCCCGTGCTGAACATCAACGACTTCGTGTGCTTCATCAGCACCTACGCGGCGGGGTGCAGCGGGCCGTGACGCCACCGGTCCGGCGAGCGGTGCCACCGAAGGCGAAGAGTCGGCGTGCGCGGTATCATGCCCGCTCGCCATGGCCAAGAGACCCGCGTCAACCTCGCCCTATCCGCCGCGATTTGCCCGGCTTCGTGCCGCGATGAAGGCCGCCGAGGTCGGGCACCTGCTGGTGACCAATCCGCTCGACGTGGGCTACCTGACCGGCTTCCTCGGCGGGGAGTCGTATCTGCTGGTCCCCGAGAGCGGCAGGCCGGTGGTCATCAGCGA
>JBJXFQ010000005.1:0-35160 GCA_046155605.1 Phycisphaerales bacterium | reverse complement strand
CTTTATAAGAATGCCGCGCATGCAGAGGCGGTGCCGCGATTGTCGGTGCCGGGCTTTGGGTGGCACCGCTCTCCGAGCGGTGTGCTTCGCCGACATACCGATCCGCGTCCCACGGCTTGCGGCCCTCCCGCGTAAGCCAGCCTTCGGATTCGGTGCCACGCCGCAGCCGCGCCACGAGCGGGCGAACCGCCGCGTCCGATTCTTCCTTGCCGTTGGAGATGACGAAAACATCGGGCCGGAAACTCGCGGCCGGCCGCGAGAGCGCGTCGAGCAGATCCTTGCCCTCGGGCATCAAACCCTTGTCGGTGAGAAGCAAAGAGAGCACGACATCACCCATGCCAAAGCCCACGGCGGGCGTCGGCGGCCCGCCGAAGAGTTCGATGAGGTTGTCGTAGCGGCCACCCCCGGCGATGGCGCGCTCGCCCTCGGCAAGGACTTCAAAGACCATGCCTGTGTAGTAGGCGAGGCCGCGGACGACTCCGGCGTCGAATTTGCACCAGGCTCCTCGACCTGCCTGTTCGATCGAATGCAAAAGGTTGAAAAAAGCGACGGGTCGTTCGCCGCTGTCGTCAGGGAACATTTCACGTTCAATTTGATGCCAGTGGTGCGACGACACAAAAGAAAGCGTTTGTTCAATCGAGATTGCGAGTTCTTTTGATATCCCAACCGCACCCGCTTCCCATGCAAACTGTTCATTAGTGAGTTTGCTGCGTCTATCAACAAGATTTGCAACAGCCTCTAATAGATCTGGAGGTACACCAAGATCGCTCATGCTTGCAGCAAAGATACGCCGGTCGCTCAACTTGCACAATGCCTGTTCTGAAGAAATACCGAGCATCGCTATCGAATCTATGACACAGTTGATAATGTCCGCATCCGCCCTCGCTTGCGCTTCGGGCTCGTTCTCCGTCCCGACGATGTCGCAGTTCCACTGCGCAAACTCCCGCAGGCGTCCGCGCTGCTGCCGCTCCGCCCGGAAGCAGTTCTGCTGCCAGAACCACTTGCATGGCTTGGGGAGTTGCGCCGCCCGGGCCGCGTACATCCGCGCGAGCGTCGGCGTGAACTCCGGCCGCAGCGCGTACGGCGCCTCGCCCGTCTCGCGGAGCTGCTTGAGGTCGTCCTCGGCCTTGCCGCTGAAGACGCCAAACATCTCGTTCAGGATGCCCTCGCCGCTCTTGACCTTATAAAGCTCGGCGGTCTCGAAGGTCGGCCCGTCGATCTCCTCGAACCCGTGGCGGATCGCGGTGTCGCGCCAGGCCTTCTCGATATAACGTCGGCGGAGGAGGTCGGCAGGATAGAAATCACGCGTGCCGGGCGGGGCGCGAAGGGTGCGTTTGGCTGGCTTGGGATCGGTCATAAGAAAAGCGCCGCCGGATGCTTTCGCGCGCGGCGGTTGAATGTTTGGAACCCGCACAGGCCAGGAGGCCGGTGCCACTGCAATATCTACTCAAACAGTTTCACGCTCTTGAGCGAGTCGCCAACGATCTTGCCGAGGCTCGAGTCTTTGGTGAGCCGATCGACCTGGTCCTTGAAGCCCTTGAGTGCCGGACCCAGCGCGCCGCCGAACTGCTCCTTGATCTTGGTCACGATCTCCGGGTTCTGCCCGCTCAGTTGCTTGGCATAGTCGCCGATCTTGCCGAGCGTGCCCTTGAGCCCCGGCAGGCCGGTGGTCGTCGAGAGGGTGTCGGTCATCTTCGACATCGAGCCGCTGGCCGACGTGAGCGACGAGATGTAGCCCTCGGCGGCGGCGGAGATATCGGCCGAGAGCGCCGCGACGGCCTTCTTGCCCTCCTCGACGGCCTTGCCCGCGCCCTCCTTGACCGCCTCGACGGCCTTGCCGGCACCCTCCTTGATCTCGGTCGCTGCCTTCCCGGCGGTCTCCTTCACGGGCTCAGCGACCTTCGGCGCGGGCGTGGCGGCAGGGGCCGTCGTCTTCGGGGCCGGTGCCGGGGCTTCTTCACACCCCGAAAGCGCGGGAATCAGGATCAACGTCGTCACCAGTGCGTGCTTGAGCATGTTTGAACTCCTTGTGACGCAACGATAGGGACGAAACCACGCCGCCGCCGCTGATCCCCGCGGCCCCGCGTGGTCGATACCCTTCCCCGTGATCGTGCATCTCAACGGCAATCTCGTCCCGGCCGCCGACGCCAGGCTCAGCCCCTTCGACCGCGGCTTCCTCTTCGGCGACGGCGTCTACGAGGGCCTGCGCGCCTTTGACGGCCGCGTTGTCGGCCTGTCGCGTCATGTTGACCGCCTCCGCGAAGGGCTCGATGAATCGCGCATCGCCTCGGACGCGGAGCAACTCGGCGGCCTGTGCTCGCGCCTGCTCGAAGCCAACGGCCTCGCTGACGCGTTCATCTACATGCAGGTGACGCGCGGCACGCCCGGCCCGGGCCAGCCCGTGCGCACGCGGATCCCCGCCGGCCCGATCGAGCCGACGGTGTTCGCCTATTGCACACCGCAGCCCCCGCTGGCGCGGTTCGTCGGCGCGGAGCCGGCGACCGTGACCGCCTCGGTGCGGCCCGACGGGCGCTGGTCGCGCGGGCGGCTCAAATCGATCTCGTTGCTCGGCAATGTCATCTCGGCGGTCGAAGCGAGCGAGCAGGGAGCCGCCGATGCGATCCTGGTCCGCGACGGGATGGTGGCCGAGGCAACCGCGGCGAACGTGCTCCTCGCGCGGGCCGGGCACGTCGTGACGCCCTCGCTCGAGAGCGTCCCGATCCTCGCGGGAGTGACGCGCGCGATCTTGCTGGAGGCCTGCCCGGAGATCGCGTCGCGCGCCGTGGCGGAGCACGAACTCGCCGACGCGGACGAAGTGATGATCGTCGGGACGACGACGATGATCACGTCGGTGGTGACGCTCGACGGCAGGCCCGTGGGCGATGGCCGACCGGGTCCGATCGCGCGCCGGCTTCTGGGCGAGTTAGTCGGGGCGATCAAGCGCGATCTTGGCATGAGCGAGAGCGAGCGATGCACGAGGGCCGCCGCGTCACGGTGATGGGCCTGGGCCGCTTCGGCGGCGGGCTCGGGGTGACGCGATACCTCGCGCGGGCGGGGGCCGAGGTACTCGTGACCGACATGGCACCGGCGGAGCAGCTCGCCGAGCCCGTGGCGGCGCTGGACGACCTCGTGCGCACGGGCCGAGTCACGCTCCGCCTTGGCGAGCACAACGTCAGTGACTTCACACGGACCGATCTTGTGGTGGCGAACCCGGCGGTGCCCAAGCCGTGGGAGAACCGCTTTCTGCGCGCCGCCGAGGCCGCGGGCGTTGCCATCACGACGGAGATCCGCCTCGCCCTCGAGCGCCTGCCCGACCCAGCGCGAACCATCGGCATCACGGGTTCCGCCGGCAAAAGCACCACCTCCGCCATGATCGCGCACACCCTCGCGGCCCTGGGCGTGCCAGCGGTGCTCGGGGGCAATATCGGTGGCTCCCTGCTCGAAGCCGATCCGCCCGCGCCGCGCGCTTGGACCGTCCTCGAACTCTCCAGCGCGATGCTGTATTGGCTTGGGCCGGGGCGCGCCGGGCGAGGCGAAGAGGGCCACGCCGCGGCTCGTGTCGGCGGCTGGTCGCCCGGCATTGCCGTGGTCACGAACATCACGCCGAACCACATTGACTGGCACGGCGCGTTCGAGCACTATCGCGAAAGCAAACTGAACATCGTGCGGTTCCGCCGCGGGCCCTGCGTTTGTGGCGAGGATTCGGCGCTGCGGGCGTCGCTCGCCGGCGCCGGCGCGGGCGAACTCGTCGGCGTGTCGGCAGAGGAGCGCGGCGATCGCTTTCGCCTCGCGGATGGGCCGCTGGCCGTCCCCGGCGCGCACAACCGCCTCAACGCGCGGATGGCGCTGCAGGCGATCGGGCTGGCGCTGCGGGCCGACGGCGACGCGCGCTCCGACGCGGACCTCGCGCTCTCGGCGTCGGCGGCGCTGGCGACCTTCCCCGGCCTGCCGCACCGGCTTCAACTCGTCGCCACCATCGGCGGCGTGCGGTATTACAACGACTCCAAATGCACCACGCCCGAGGCCGCGCTGCTGGCGATCGCGGCGCTCCGCGAATCCGGCATTGACGCCGTCCACCTCATCGCCGGGGGCTACGACAAGGGCAGCGATCTCGGCCCCGTCGCTGCCGCGGCGGCTCGCCTCGCCGGGCTCTACACCATCGGCGCGACCGGGCCGACGCTCGCCGAGGCGGCGCGGCAGGCGGATGGGACGGCTCACGTCGACGAATGCGGCACGCTCGACATCGCCGTCGCGCTGGCGAGTGTGCGTGCGTGCCCCGGCGAGGCCGTGCTCCTCAGCCCGGCGTGCGCCTCGTGGGACCAGTTCACGAACTATGAAGCGCGCGGGGAGCGCTTCGCGGCTATGGTGCGCGGATGAGCGTCCAGTGCCCGAGCCTTGCGATCGCCGTGCTGGCCTTGATGGCGAGTTCGTGTGCGCCCAACCCGACGACGAGGCCCGAGACGAAACCGGTGCCGTCGCAGGCTCGCACCGATGCGCCCCCCGCGCCGACGCCGAAACCTCCCGAGCCGCCGTCGGTTCCGCCGACGAACGCGCCGCAATCGGCACCGCAGCCCATGCCACAGCCGGCACCCCAGCGCAAACTCGTCGAACTCTTCCCCGGCGTACGGGCCGACCTCGCCGCTCGTGTCGTCGAGTTTGACGGCATCGTCCCGCTCGACGCCCACGACCCGGTCACGCCGATTGTCTATCTCGAAGTGCTCGTCTGCACGCCGGACACCAAGGAGCACGAGGCGCTGGTGATGACGCGGGCCAAGCCCTCGCACGTCCATGCCGCCCTCCTCGCGGCGGGGTTCATCCCCGGCGAGCCCGGGCGCTGGGATTGGGACGGCACACGGCTCGTGCCGCGAGCGCCCAAGGGCGATGGGCTCGCGGTTCTATTCGTGCGTCGCGGCGAGGACGGACGCGAGATCGAGGAGCCCGCGGAAACGTGGGTGAAGCGCGAGCGCGACGGCAAGCCGCTCGCGGGGTCGGACGACGGCCCGCGCTGGCGATTCGCTGGGTCGCAGATGGTCAAGCGCGGCCCCGGCGGGCCGGGAGGAGGCGCGGCCGAGGTCTACGACGCCGATGGCGCGGGCACGCTCATCGGGCTGACCACCTTCGGCAGCGAGACCATCGCGTGGCACCGCACGATCAGCCCCGAGGCGACGGTCGAGGAGCCGGAACTGATCGCGGACGCAGCAAAGGTGCCGAAGATGGGGACGGCGGTAACGGTGCGGATCAGGGGGGCGAGGTAGGCGATGAGGCGCGACTGCGGGCCATGAGGTTCTTCGCGAGCGAACGGGGCGTGACGCCCCGGCTCACACACCGGCTTGCACTCATCCGGCTCACGCACACCCAGGCTCACCTATCTGGCTCACACCACGGGTACACTGCCGCCCGTGTCTGACGCCTGGATGAGTTCACTGGCCGGTCGGTTCGTGGTCTTTGAGGGGCCTGATGGCTCCGGCAAGTCCACGCAGTTCCGCCGTTTCGTCCGCGCCGCCCAGGCCGTCGGCGTCACCGTCTGCGAGGTCCGCGAGCCCGGCGGCACCATCGTCGGCGAGGCCATCCGCGCCATCCTCCTCGACCACGCCCAGAAGGACATGACGCTCACCTGCGAGATGATGCTCTACATGGCTAGTCGCGCCCAACTCGTCGAGCAGCGGATCCGCCCGGCCCTCGCCCGGCGAGAACTCGTCGCTGCCGATCGCTTCCTGCCCTCTACGCTCGCCTATCAGGGAACAGCGGGCGGCCTGCCCCGGACCGCCATCGATGCCGTCGCGCGCGTCGCCCTCCAGGGGTGCGAGCCGGACCTCGTGGTGATCTTTGACGTGGACGAAAGCACGGCCCTTCAGCGGCTGAGCCCCCTCCTGGACCGCATGGAAGCCAAGGGCCGGGAGTTTCACAAGCGCGTCCGAGAGGGGTATCGTCAGCAGGTCCAGGAGCATCCGGCCCGATATCGTCGGGTGGACGCGAGCGTCTCGGAGGCCGAGGTCTGGGAGCAGGTGCGGGCGGTGACTCGCGATTTCTTCGCGGGCTAGGCGGAGCGGATATGACGACCTGGGCGCTCTTGATGATCTTCGCGGCCTTATGCGGGTCCATCCCCACGGGCTATCTGCTGGGCCGGATCAAGGGCGTGGATATCCGCACGCACGGCTCGGGCAACATCGGCGCGACGAACGTGGGCCGCGTTTTCGGGCTTCGATACGGCGTCCTGTGCCTGATCCTCGACGTGCTCAAGGGGCTGGTGCCGGCGCTTGCGGCGGGGTTTGTACAGGGTCTGGTGCCCGCGACGATCATGGCTCGCCCGCTGCATCCGACCAACGGGTGGCTCTGGCTCTCGGTCGTCTGCCTCGCGGTGCTGGGGCATATGTACTCGCCGTGGGTCAGTTTCCGAGGCGGCAAGGGCGTGGCGACCGGGCTCGGGGCGATGCTGGGTGTCTTTCCTTATCTGACGATGCCCGCCATCGGAGCGCTGGCGCTCTGGGGCGTGGTGGCGCTCCTATGGCGATATGTCAGCGCGGCATCCTGCCTGGCGGCGCTCAGTCTGACGGTATGGGTCTATGTCTGGGCGCGGATCAGCGGGCTGGGCGGGCCGGCACGGGCCGGGATGACGCCCTTTTTCGTGGCGACGGCGGTGATGGGGCTTTGGGTGATTTATCGCCATCGCTCGAATATCCGGCGCTTGCTGGCGGGGAAAGAGGCCCGGCTGGGGCAGCGGATCCGGGTCTAGTCCGATTGGCTTGGGCCGGTTCGTTCCGGCGGGTTCGTGCCGGCCGGTCTTTGGCCGCCGGTGTCGTTGATGCGGGTGGAGTCTGGCGGTTGGAACATCGTGGGCGGAGGTTCTCGACCCTGCGCGGCGATCCGGGGGTGATTGGCGGGCGCGCGCAGGCCGATGGCTGTGGGCCACTTGTGGAGGGCTCACGCATGCTCCGCCTTGTCCGTGACGACCACCGAACGCCCGAAAGTTACCCCTTCCCGGGAGTGAGCCCGAGCGATGACGCCCGATATGCAGATCCCTCGATTGGGGAGGTGGACGACGGCGCGCGCGACGCGGCCTGGCATGTCGAGCGCGCGATGCGCGACGTCGAACGCCGATTCCTGAATTTGCGGCGGCTTCTTGGTGACGTCGACGGCGACCCCGGCCCGCGAGCGGCGTAAGCCCTTGTGATCGGCCCGCCGTGCGGTAGACTGTCGCCATGCGACGGCTGATCTGTTTGGCGGTAGCGGTTCTGGCGATGGCGTGCGGCGCGCGCGCGCAGCCGGACCTCTTCTCGACCAATGCCGAGGAGTTGATGGCCTCGCGTCGGCGCGCGCGGGCGGCGCTGCTGCCCCCGCCCCCGCCGGTGCCGGATGAGCCCGTGGCGGGGACGAACCCGATCGATCGGTTCATCGTGGCGCGGGCGCGGCGGAACGGGGAACTGCCCGAGCGACCGCTCGAACCTTGCGACGACGCGGCGTTCGTCCGCCGGGTCTATCTGGACGTGATCGGGGCGATCCCGACGGCGTCGGAGGCGGCGCGGTTTCTGGACGACTCGCGCGCGGACAAGCGTGAGCGGCTCATCGACGAGGTGCTCGCGCGCGATTCGGACTACGCGGACCACTGGACGCCGTTCTGGGAGGACGCGCTCGTGAGTTCGCCCGTGGGCGACAACGGGGGAATGCCCACGCACGGGAACTACGCGGAGTTCATCCGGCGGGCATTCGCGGAGAATCGGCCGTACGACCTGTTCGTGGCGGAGTTGATCGATCCGACGATGCCGCGGCACAAGCCGGCGGTGATGAACACGATTCTGGGCGTGCCGCGGCGCGTGCATTACATTCTGAACGAGTCGCACACGGACACGCTGCAAACGGCGGCGGGGGTGGCGCAGGTCTTCCTCGGGACGGCGATGAAGTGCGCGAGTTGCCATAACCATTTCGAGAATCGCGAGTGGCCGCAGGACCGGTTTCTGGCGTTCGCGGGGCTGTTCGCAGGACATGACTTGGAGGCGATCCGGTGCGAGCAAAAGTCGGGGCGAATGGTGGCGGCGGCGTTCCCGTTCGAGGTGTCGGGCGCGCCGCGCGAGGCACCGGCATCGGAGCGCGATCGCCTGGCGCGGGTCGCGCAACTCATCACCGATCCGCTGAATCCGCGGTTCGCGCGTTCGGCGGTGAATCGGCTGTGGAAGCGATATGTGGGGCTTGGGTTTTTCGAGCCGGCGGACGACTACCGCGAGGAGTGGCCGCCCAGTCATCCAGAGTTGCTGGACTGGCTGGCGCGTGACCTGGCGACGAGCGGGTATGACCTGAAGCGGACGATCCGGCTGATCTTGACGAGCCGGACGTATCAGGCGCGGTATGACGCGGAACTGGAGGACCACTTCGACGTGGCCAGCCCGGCGGACCCGCGGTGGTTCCTCTCGCCCAGCCTGCGGCGGCTAACGGCGGAGCAGACGCTCGACAGCATCCGCGTGGCGATGACGCAGCGATTGGACCCGTCGCAGCGGTCGTATCGGCGGAGCGAGTCCACCGCTCTCTCTCGGGCGCTAGGGAAGTCCGCAACGCGGAACGATGTCTCGACCGCTCGCTCGGACGAACCGGCGATTTTGCAGGGGCTCGAGTTGCTCAACGGGGGCGAGTACGCGGGGCTGGTCGGCGGTGGGAACCTCCTGCGCGAGGCGCTGGGGGCCGAGACACCCGAGGCGGCGGCGGACGTCGTGTATCGGGCGGTGCTGTCGAGGCCATCGACAGAGGCGGAGCGGGCGCTGGTGCGCGATGCGCTGGGCGAGGAGTGGGCGGCACGCGAGGCGGGGCCGGTGAGAGAGACTTTGTGGGTCGATGGAGCGCCTCCGGAGGGCCGACGGGTCGGGCCGTGGGAGTTTGTCCAGTCGGGGCTCGGCGGGCGGAGGGCAAACGTGGTGCGTGCGGCGAAGGACGGGCAGGCGCAGAATTATGTGCTTGGATTGCCGGGCGTGGTCGTAGGGCGTGACAACGTGCTGGTCGCGCGCGTGCGGCTGGATCCGTCGAACCCAGCGTCGGAGGTGATGGTGCAGTGGAACAACGGGACGGGCCGCGACGGCGGATGGGGGCACCGCGCGTACTGGGGTGAGAACCGGATCGAGTATGGGGAGGAGGGATCGGCATCCCGGAAGCGGATTGGAGACTTGCCGCGGGTTGGGGAATGGGGGCGGCTGGAAGTGCCGGTGGCTTCGGTGGGGCTGGAGGCTGGGCAGGCGATCGTGGGGGTGAGCCTGGACGTGGCGGGCGGGACGGCGGAGTTTGACAGCGTGGGGATCGTGACGCGGGCCGAGCCGGGGGCGAACATGCCGCTGCGGGACTTGCTGTGGGCGCTCTTCACGTCGGCGGAGTTTCAGTATGCGCGATAGAGCGATGACGCGGCGGGAGGCGGTGCGCGTGGGTGCGGGCGGGCTCGCGGGGCTGGCCGCAGCGAGGGCGCTGGGCGCGATCGGCCTCGGCGCGGAGGGCGAGGGGGCCCGACGCGCTGGTGTCGGCACCGGCGGGGCCACGGCCGACGCGTGCATCTTCATCTATCTGCCGGGGGGCGTGGCGCAGACGGACACCTGGGATCCGAAGGTCTTCACGCCGTATCGCGCGGGGATGAGGGGGAGCGAGTTGCTCGGCACCTGCGAATCGATCCCGACGGCGGCGGAGGGGGTTCGGCTCGGCGCGGGGCTGGAGCGGATGGCCTCGGTGATGGATCGCGGGTGCGTGCTGCGGTCGCTGTCGTCGGAGGTGAAGTTCGGCGCGGTGCATCTACGGGCGCAGCACTACCTGATGACGGGGTACGTGCATCCGGCGGGGTTCAAGGCGCCGAGCATGGGGGCGATCGTGGGGCGGGTGCTGGGGCGGCGCGATCCGCGCGTGCCGGAGTACATCTATGTCGGGCGTGACATCGACACGTCTGACAACGAGCGGCTGTTCATCGCGGAGTACATCGGGTCGGGGTTCCTGGGGGTCGAGAGTGCGCCGTTCATGATCCCCGATCCCGGCGCGGGCCTGGCGACGCTGAACCCCGCGCCGGGGATGACGATGGATCGGCTGGATCGTCGGCAGGCGCTGTGGAGGAGGGTGCAGGAGTTGTCGGACCCGCGGTTGATGGAATCGCCGAAGGCGGAGCACTATCGGCAGATGCTCGAGAGCGCCCGCGAGATGATGGACTCGCCCGTCAAGCGGGCGTTCGACCTGGGCGAGGAGAAGCCCGAAACGCTCGCGGCCTATGAGCCGGGGATCGGCGCGGACGGCGTGATGGACCGCGGGTATTACCACGGCAACCGGTTCGGTCGCGGGCTGCTGCTCGCGCGGCGGCTGGTCGAGGCTGGCGCGCGGTTCGTGCAGGTCGAGTATCAGTACGGCCCGTTCAAGGGCTTCGACATGCACGAGCAGGGAGCGGCGCGAATGGTGGAGATGAAGCGGCAGATCGACGGGCCGATCGCGCGGCTGATCCTTGACCTCGAGGAACGCGGGCTGCTGGAGCGGACGCTGGTGGTGATCGGGACGGAGTTTGGGCGCACGATCGCGTCGGCACCCGCCGCGGGGACCGAGCCGGAGGGCTTCGGCGAGCGGCACACGGGCGAGGAGTTGGTGATCGAGAACGAGAATATGTACGGGTTCCACGGGCACTTCAGCAGTTGCAGCGCGATGCTGTTCTTCGGCGGCGGGTTCAGGCGCGGCGTGGCGTATGGCAAGACGGCGGATCGGCACCCGATGCTGGCGATCGAGAACCCGGTCTCGCTCATCGATGCGCACGCGACGATCTATCACGCGCTGGGGATTCCGGCGGACACGAGCCATGTGACGGAGGGCAGGCCGGTGTATGTGACGAAGGATGGGAAGGGGAGGGTGGCGGAGGGGTTGCTGGCGTAGGAGCGGCGACCGAGCGAGCGAGGGACGAGGCCAGAGGGCGCGACAGGGCGATTCGGCGTTCGTTATCGGTGCCGGATGCATGCCAAACTATGAGGCCTCCTATCGTTCCCACTCGCCGTTTGGCGGGACATGGAGGTCGATATGGCGCAAGGCGTGACTGGCGGAGTCGGTGTGCGTCGGCCGGTGGAGGTGGCGTCGCCGGTGGTGGGGCTGGGGAAGTTGGCAATCAAGGGCGGGACACCGGTGTCATCCACGCCCGTGCCGTTCATGTCCACGGCGCTCTCGGAGGCGGACATCGCGGCGGCGACGGCGGTGCTGCGCTCGGGGATGCTGCGGGCGGCGAAGAAGTGCGAGGAACTCGAGTCGCGGATGGCGGCGATCTCCGGGGCCAAGCACGCGATGACCTGCGCGAACGGGACGTGCGCGCTGCAACTGGCCTATGAGCCGCTCTTCAAGGCCGGCGACGACGTGCTCGTGCCGGCGTGGTCGTACATCGCGACGGTGTCGATGGTGGTGGCGCGGGGCGCGCGGCCGGTGTTTGTCGACGCCATTCCCGAGACGTATCAGATGGACCCGGCGGACGCGGCCCGCAAGCGCACGCCCAAGACCACCGCGATCGCGGCGACGCACCTCTATGGCGGCGTGGTCGATATCGGAGCACTACAGACGCTCGCGGGCAAGCACGGGCTGCGCGTGATCTATGACGCGGCCCAGAGCCACCTCGCGACCTATGACGGCAAGGGCATCGGGACGTATGGCGACGCGGTGACGTACTCGTTCTATGCCACTAAAAACCTCGCGACCGGCGAGGGCGGGATGCTGACGTGCAACGACGACGGGCTGGCACGGGACATCCGCCTGCTGCGCAGCCACGGGGAGACCGAGAAGTACATCCACGAGCGCGTGGGGTACAACTACCGGATGAACGACATCACCGCGGCGATCGGGTGCTCGCGCCTCGATCGGCTCGAGGCGCAAACCAGGCAGCGGCAGGCCAACGCGGCACGCTACGACGCGATCCTCGCGAAGATTCCGGGCCTCATCGCGCCCAAGACGACAGCCAAGGGCACCTCGGTGTACCACTTGTATGTGATGCGCCTCGACCTGGCGCGGTTTGCGTGTACGCGGGACGAGTTCGCGGCGGCGCTCAAGGCCGAGGGCGTGCCGACGGCGGTTCACTACCCAAGGCCGCTGACGCGGCAGCCGGCGTTTGCGGCGTTTGCGGACGAGGGCGTGCGGGCGTCGTGCCCGGTGTCGGAGCGGCTGTGCGAGAGCGTGCTGGCGCTCCCGATGCACCATGACCTCTCGGACGAACACTTCCGGGTGCTGGGCGAGGCGGTGGCGAAGGTGGCCGAGGCGTACCGGGGGTAGGGAGCGCTGGCCGCCTGCATCACGATCGCGTGGAGCGCTGTGCGCTTACGGTGCCGAGCATCCGGCGACGAACGCGTTGAGGAAGCACACGAAATCGTTGACGTTGAGGATCGGCGGTGTCGTGCTCTGGTCGCAGTTGGCGTACTCGCTGCCATTGGCGTACATGTTGATGAAACAGGCGAAGTCGTTCACATTGAGCCACGGCGAGTTGCTGTCGCCCACGCAGTTGGCGTAGCACGACGGCCCGGTGTGGGAGTACGTCATCGTGATGTTGATCATCGCGCCGGGGATGGTCGGGGCGGAGAACGCGCCGGTGACGGCCTCGCCGCCCGTGAGCGTGAGTCCGCCGTTGGTGTAGGACGGTGCGGCGGGCGGGATCGAGGTCCAGGCGAGTCGGCCAGCGGGATTGGGGCCATCGACGTGGAGGAGCATGCCCATGGTGACGCCGTCGGGGATGTGGAGGTTGATGCCGTGGATGTTCCATTGCGTCGGGAGGCCCGCGCTGTTGATCGTCTGGCAGGGCGGGTACCAATAGGACCGCTCCCAGCCGGCGGCGGAGGTGGTGTGGCCCGCAAAGCCGCCGGGGCGATAGAAGAGGCTGCCGCAGAGGTTGATGCCGGTGGGCGCGGTGACCTGGACCTGAACGGTGCGGAGCCAGACGCCTCCGGGGCGATTGGTACTGAGGTTGAAGAACGCACCGCCTGAGTTGAAGCCGCCGGCGAAGGTGGTGGTGAGCGAGCCTCCTTGCGCGAGCGTGTCGGCGGCGAAGCCGAGTACGCCAGAGCCCAGGGCGAGCGCGGCAAGCAGGGCGGCGGGGCGATGGGACGTCGGGCGCGGCGTTGTCATCTAGGATTCCTTTCTTTCTGGTGCGGCGGTGTCTCTTTGGGTTGGTTATGGCGTGGTGCAGCCGCGGGCAAAGGCGTTGAGGAAACAGATGAAGTCGAGGACATTGAGGATGGGTGGCGAGGTGGATTGGTCGCAGTTGGCGGTGGTGCAGCCGGCGGCGAACAACTCGTTGAAACACACGAAGTCGTTGACGTTGAGCGCGGAAGGTATCCAACTTCGATCACAGTTGGCGTAAACGTCGCACGCGTCGATGAACTCGAGTCGCGTGTTGATCATGGCATCGGGGATATCGGGGCCGGCGAGGCCCATCGGGCCCTTGGCGATGCCGCCATCGAGGCGGACGTTCGTGGACGTGTAGAACGCCGAAGCGGGCGGGATCGGGGTGTAGTTTGCGATGGTGCCGGCGGGCGTGTCGAGCGCGATGAAGACGGCCAGGGTCGTGCCGGGCAGGACGATGAGGCCATAGGGCGGGAGGTCGAGCGTCGTGGGCGAGCCCGGCCCGGCGCTGTTGCCCCGGAGCGGGAAGAAGAGTTGCGTCCACGCCCCAGGGTTGGTGGAGGTGCCGACGTAGGTGCCGTTGTGGAACCAGAGGCGTGCGGTGACGGGCGTGGAGGCGGGTGTGTCGAGGGTCAGGTGAACTGCGATGAGCCGCGAGCCGCCGGGGCGGGCGGTGGAGAGGTCGAAGATGAACCCCGATGCGGTGCCGCCACCGGCGAAGGTGGTGGTGAGCGACTCCTGGGCGAGAGCCACCGGAGCGAGGGCGACGGGGGCGACGAGGAAGGCGAGCGAGCGAGCGCGAGGCATGTGTGGCGTCTCCGAGAGTGTGATTACGGCGTGGTGCATCCGCGGGCAAAGGCGTTGAGGAAGCAGATGAAGTCGTTGGCGTTGAGGATGGGCGCGATCGTTGATTGGTCGCAGTTGGCACCCGTACTTCCCGCCGCGAACATCTCGTTGAAGCAGACGAAATCGTTGACGTTGAGGGCGGGGGGCACGAAACTAAAGTCGCAGTTGGCATAGACGAAGCAGGGCGGGTACGCGTTGTAGCGGATCGAGCCCGTGAACATGGCCGGTTCCACCTTCACGCCGCTCCAGGGTGGGGACGGCGTGGCGACGCCTCCGGAGATGCGCAGGCGGCCATCGTTGTAGGCCGGGCTTGCGGGCGGGATCGTCGAGTACCCTATCTTCGGGCCTCCCGCCACATAGAACAGGACGCCAAGCGGTACCGAGTTCGGGTACATACGAAGGTAGGAAGGCGCGAGGAAGAGGCAGAGGGTCGAATCCGGGCCGGGACTGGTGGCTTGCCATTGGCGGATGAAGAACCAGTCACCCTGATTGGTGGTGTGTCCCGCGTGCGTTCCGACGCGATAGTACATGAACACGGTCATGGGTGTGCCCTGCGGCGCGTCAAAGCGGAAGCAAAAGGTATCGGCGACGATCTGGTCGTTCGCGTGCGCCGCCTCGATGTCGAAAGCAACGCCTCCGGAGTAGCCGGTCGGAGTCGATGCCGTCGGCAGTTCGTATGGCTGGGCCGTGGCGGCTGGCGCGAGGGCGAGGACAGCGGTGACGGCGTGACGCATGGTCGGCTCCTTATGGCGCGGTGCAACCTCGCGCGAAGGCGTTGAGGAAGCAGACAAAATCGAGGACGTTGAGGATGGGTATCGTGGTCGATTGGTCGCAGTTGGCACCGGAGAATCCCGCCGCAAAGTACTCGTTGAAGCAGATGAAGTCGTTGACATTCAGCGCGGGCGGGATCGTGCTGCTGTCGCAGTTGGCGTAGACCATGCAAAGCGTGAAGGGCTCGTAGTTGATTCGTCCGACCATCGCGGCGGCGGGCACGATGATGGCCGACCAGGGGGGCGAGCCGGTGGCCGGGCCGACGTGCAGGTGGAGCGTGCCGTCGGAGTAGGTCGTCTGCGCGGGCGGGGCCGCTTCGACAAGGATCGTGGACCCGGGAGGCGTGTCGGCGAGGAGGGCGAACCCGCGTCGAGCGCTCCCGGCGGGCAGGAAGATGCCCGGAAAGGCGGTCAGGCTGATGCATGTGGGCTGAGCGGGGCCGGCGGCGGCGACCTGTCGCGATTGGAGCACGGCCCACCCGATCGGGCTGGATTCGTGTCCGACGTACGAGTCCGTGCGGCCATAGAGCGTCAGAACGACGGGAGTTCCGGCGGGAACGTTGAGGGTTGCGCAGATCGAGGTCAGCGTAAGCCCGGAGGAAAGAGGGTCGGGCTGAAGATCGAACATGATGCTGGGTGCGGCGGCGGAGCCGGTGGTGGCGATGGGGAGCGACATGGGCTGGGCGAGTGCGCTGCCGCAGAGGGAGGCGAGCAGCGAGGCGGCGGATAGAACACGAGTGGAACGAGGGCGAATCATCATTCTCCTTTCGCTTGGGGAGATGGACGGGTTACGGCGCGGTGCATCCCTCGGCGAACTTCTGCAGGAAGCAGATGAAATCGTTGACGTTCAAGAAGGGCGTGGCGGTGCTGCCGTCGCAGTTGGCGTAGCACGGCGCGGGCGAGGCGCATCCAGATGCGAAGGCGTTGTTGAAGCAGATGAAGTCGTGGACGGAGAGGTAGGGCACGAACGTGCCCTGAGAGCAGTTGGCGTAGCAGGTCGAATCGAACGCCGTCGGCTTGATGCGAATGTTGTCGATGCCGATGTTCCAGGCGGGGAAGTTGCTGGTGGTGCCCGGGGACGACCAGATGAGCCGCACCTGCGTGACATCGCGCATGAGGAGCGTCCAGTTGCGATTGGCGGGCGGGTTCTGGCCCAGGTCGATGTACTCCCAGCACGCGGGCGGGTCCATGGTCGAGCCGGAGGGAACCTGGATCGAGAAATACATCCAGCCCGTGCCGGCGGCGGGGACTTCCTGCGTGCCGAGCATCCACGCGCCCCAGTCGTCGGAGGGGTCGCTGGGCGTGCCGGCATCGGAGAGCAGCATGATCGAGAGCGGGAAGATGGTGCCCTGCTGGGAATAGGTGACGAGGTCGAGGTCGATGGTGGTGCTGGGGCGGGTGGACCAGTCGCCGGTGAAGGAGGAGCGGCCGCGGGTTTCGAGGCTCGGGTAGTCGAAGTTGGTGCCGCCGAAGTAGGCACCGGGGTAGCCGCCGGTGGGGATGATGCTGCCGCCGGGCCCGCCGACGATGGTCCAGCCGCCGAGGTTGATGTTGTTCTCGAAGGGCTCGGTATAGGGGACGGGTCCTTGGGCAAGGGCCGTGCCGCAGAGGGCGGCGAGGAGGGCTGGGACGCTGATGGCGTGAGAAATAAAGAAGCGATTCATGATGGAGGTCCTTTCTTGCGGGCGGCCGCGACTTGATTTGGTCATGGGCCGCTGCATCCGGCGGCGAAACTCTCATTGAAACAGATGAAGTCGTTGACGTTCAGCACTGGCGGGTTCCAACTCTGGTCGCAGTTGGCGAGCATCTCGCCGGCAGCAAAGCGATTGAGAAAGCAAATGAAATCGTTGACGTTGAGGAACGGGACGGTGGTTCCGCCGTCGCAGTTCGCGTAGCACGCCCCGGTGCCGGTGAACGAGACGATGGAGACCGCGTCGGCACCGACGGTCCAGGATCGTTGCGGTTGCGTGCCAGCGAAATCGACGACTGTGAACGCGAGGGCGTCGACCGAGGCCATAAGGGCGGGCCAGTCGAGCGCGGCGGGGGCGTTGGGTCCGAGGCGCGTGTAGGTCCAGTAGGTCGGGGCGGCGGTCGAGCCGGAGGGCACGTGATATGAATACGCGCCCCATGTGCCGATCACGCCGGTCGTGATCGTCCAGGTGGAATAGGCACCCCAGTCGTCGGACGGATCCGCAGGCGTTCCGTTGCGGCTGATGAGGAGCGCCGAGGGGAGTAGGACGGGAGTTGGGCTGTCGACTTGAAAGACCTTGAAGGCGACCCAAACGGAGAAAACGCGGCGTGCGGCATAGTTACCGACGAAGGGCGAGGCAACGCCGTCTCCGGTGCGGAGGCGGGGTATGTCGGTGACCAGCGCTGAGCCTTGGAGAAACGCGGGACTTGGAGGTTGTGCCGGGCATCCGCCGGGCGAGACGATGGCCTGGACCGGAGCGTCAAAGGTCCAACCGCCGACGTTGACCCCGCTGTCGAACGAGTCGGTGAAGGACTGGGCGTGCGCGGACCCGGCCAGCGCGACAGCGGCAAGAAGTGTGCGAGACGTTGACATGCGGACGTGTCCTTTCATGGCGCGCTGCATCCGGCAGCGAAGAGGTTGTTGAAGCAGACGAAGTCGTTGACGTTCAGGATTGGAGCGATCGTGGATTGGTCGCAGTTGGCATGGGTGTCCCCTGCCGCGAACTTCTCGTTGAAGCAGACGAAGTCATTGACGTTCAGGAAGGGAACGGGCGTGCTGCTGTCGCAGTTGGCATAGCACCCGGGCGAGTCCGGGCCGTGCGCCGCCGGTGGTGGGGGCGGGGCGGCGGAGATTGCGGGCAAGGCCGGCGCGGGAAGGGCACGGAGCAACACGGCGGCGGACATGGTCATGATCGGCATGGGTGTTCCCTTTGGGAGGTTTCTCGATGGGTCACGGCGCGCTGCAGCCTGAGGCAAAGGTTCCGTTGAAGCAGTTGAAATCGTTGACGTTGAGCGCGGGAACAACCGTGCTGCCGTCGCAGTTCGCTCTGGGGTCTCCGGTTGCAAAGAGGTTGACGAAACAGACAAAGTCATTGACGTTGAGGAACGGCGTCACCGTGCTCCCATCGCAGTTGGGGTAGCACAAGCCCGGCGAGAGCCAGATCGCGTCGGCGCTGACGGTCCACATCTGGAAGATGTAGAAGAGCGAGGGATCGCCGAAGGAGAACTCGAGGCGATCGACTTGTGTGACCAGCGCGGACCACGAGGGGTTCGCCGGCGCGTTGGGGCCGAACTGGATGAACTGCCACCCGGGCGAAGGCGTGGCGACGGTGGGGTCGAGCCAGATGAGGTGCCGCCGCCACTCGCCGGTTGGGCCGAGGCCGCGACCGCTCAGGGCATACGCACCCCAGTCGTCGGAGGGATCGGCGGGCGTGCCGTTAAGCGAGATCAGGATGACGGCGGGAGGGAGCCCGGAGACTGGAAAGTCGGTGGCATCCACGCGGAGGCATGTCGAGATCATGCCGACACGGCGGGCGCGGAAGTTGCCGGTGGGTCCGGTTGCGTTGGCGGCACAGCGGAGGAAGGGGATGGTGGTGTCGAGGCCTGTGGCCCGGTAGTGCCAGGTGCCGATGACGCCGCCGGGCGTAGTCGGGCCTTCGTTGGGCGCGCCGAAGGACCAGCCGGAGGGGTTGCTCCCGCCTTCGAAGGACTCGGAATAGGCCTGGGCGAAGGCTGCGGAGCCGATCAACAGTGATGCGGGGATGAGGAGCGAAACGGAGTGCATGGATGGATTCCATTCTTGGCCTTGGACATCAGTTCTTACGGCACGCTGCACCCGGCGGCGAACGACTCGTTGAAGCAGATGAAATCGTTGACGTTTAGTACCGGCGGATTGGAGCTCTGGTCGCAGTTGGCGCGGCTTTCGCCTGCGGCAAAACGGTTCAGGAAGCAGATGAAATCGTTGGCATTGAGCCACGGGACGATGGTGCTGTCATCACAGTTGGCGTAACAGTTTGGACTATCGGTGCTCGGAGGTGACACCGCCACGATGGTGGGAATGGCGGGCGTGTGCGAGAAAGAGAGTGCGACGACGACCATGACGCTGATCATGCGATGACCCCTGAGCGTGCTTCACAGTCGGCATGACGTGGCGCTCTGCCTCGCCACTCGGCTGACACCGTCAGCCTACCACAACGTGGGACGAATACAAGCCCTGAGAACAAAAATAAAGAGCCGTCGGCCCAGTCGCGGAGCCTGCGGTCCTCAGTTGATCGTTTCTGAAGTTGTCCGGGGCTTATGAGCAGCCGGCGGCGAAGGCGTTAAGGAAGCAGGTGAAGTCGTTGACGTTGAGCACGGGCGGGCTCGTACTGGCGTCGCAGTTGGCGTACGACTGGCCCGCCGCAAAGGCGTTGTTGAAGCAGATGAAATCGTTGACGTTGAGGATCGGGGTCGTGGTGCTCAGGTCGCAGTTGGCGTAGCACGCCGGCCCGCCGCCGCTGGGACGGAAACCCGCGAGCCCGCGGATGTCGGTCTGGCCGGTTGGCCCGATGACGGTGGTGGTGCCGGTGACGAGATCGACGGTTACGAGATTGACGCGAGCGGCATAGGCGAGCGTGCCCGAGGCGAACTCGAGGGCCTGGTTATCGCCGGCGGCCGCGCCGCCAACCAGCGTCGCAGCACCGGTGGCGATGTCGATCTTGTACACCTGTCCCGATCCGATGTCGAGCGCGAAGACGTCGCCGCTGGGCGTGCTGCACAGGCCCTGCAGAAGATTCCGGCCCGTCGGCCCGATGTCGGTGACGTTGCACGTGGCCAGATCGATGCGGTGGAAGGAGTCAGCGGTGGCGTTGTCCTGGATGGCGTAGACGATGTCGCCGTTGGCGACCGCCAGGCCGCGGATGTCGCGGGCGGTGCCGAAGTCGCAGATGAGCGTGCCCGCGCCGGTGGTGGGGTTGATGCGGATGAGTTTGTTGGTGTCGGTGGGGACTGCCGTGTTGCGGAACCGCGCGGCGATGATGTCGCCGCTGGAGAGCATGGCCGCGGCGTTGAGGCGGTCGAAGCCCGTGGCCCCGACGAGCGTGGCCGCGCCCGTCGTGGTGTTGAGGGTGTACAGGCTCCCGCCAAAGGTAACCGCGTAGAGCGGGGTCTGGGCAGCGGCGGAACCGGCGAACGCGAGCACGGCAAGAACAGACGAACTACGCATGGGTGCCTCCTCAAGAAATGGTGCCGCGCGATCGCGCGGCCGAGTGCGGCAGCATACCACACGCCGAGATTCTTGCAAGAGGGAAAATACGCCGGACCCGCGTTGGCGAGCCCGGCGTGGATTGGACTGCCTTTCCGCGGGCTTTTAGCCGCAGCATCCGCAGCCAGCGGTTCCGCAGCAGCAGCAACAACCACCGCCACAGCACCCACTGCTGCCGCAGTTGGAGTTGGATGGCGTGGCCGAGACCGCGCTCCCGCACCCAGACATGCTGCCGCAGCATCCGCACGACCCGCAGGCGCAGGAATCCCCGCAGCAGCACCCGCTGCCGCAGCAGCAGGCCGGAGCGGACGAAACCGGGGCGCTGGAGGGACCGAGGCTGGCCATCGACACCGCGCCGCCACAGCAGAGCACGAACATGCAAAGCGTCTTCATGAGACTTTCCTATCGTTGAATGTGAACTTGCGTCGCCGCGCACGCGCGCAGCCGACCGAACCCAAGCAGCGTGATCGCCGTCGGATCAGGTCAACCACCGGCAGAGGCGCGCCAGCCGCAGAGGCATCGGATCGGGCGGCGCGCCCGAGATCGGCAGCACACGAAGCGCCGGCTCGACCGAAGACTCGCGCATCGCCGACGGGAGCAGCGCGATCGCCACGCTGAAGCCCGAATCGCTCGGAAGCGGCAGAGGATCGATGACCGCGTTGCACAACGCCGCACAGAGCCACCAGCACCCGCTGCCCGGATCGCATGGCAACCCGTCGCGGGATGGCGCGGAATCAGCATCGCTCTCACACGAGTCGGCGTCGGACTCTCCGCAGCACGCCGGCGTCAGCGAAGTCACGCAGCACGAGGTCGCTCCGGCGGGATCGCCTGACTCGCACTGCGACCGCGCCCATGAGCCGAGCGGGCCAAGCAACATCGCGAGCGCGGCGATGCAAGCGAGCAGTTTCATACGTCCAATTATTGGCGTTGTCGGGCTGTATGTTCGGCCAAAACTGGCAATGGAACCCGAGATTTCCGGGCGCGGCGGTACCGACCGGATTGCTTACGGCTTCGGAGCGGGCGCGGGGGGTGGAACCTGCTGATGGTACTTCTCGCGGTACTTCTCGGCCAAGACCGACTGCTTGTTGCCAAGGTCGATCTTGCGGCCGTCGATGTAGGCACCCGTGATCGTCGTGGTCACTTCGAGCGGGTCGCCGGTGGTCAGGATGAGCGTCGCAGATCGCCCGGCCTCGAGCGAGCCGTAGCCGGCGTGAGCGGGGATGCGGCCCTCGCCCGCGGCGGCGGGCTTATCGATGCCGAGAATCTGCGCGGGCCAGAGCGTCACGCTCTTGAGTGCCACATCGTACTCGAGGCCATAGGCGACGGCGGTGGCGGCGTTATAAGGAAGGTTGCGCTCGTGTGCCGTGCGATCGGCCGAGGCAATGCAGAATCGCACGCCGCCAGCGGCGAGGCGCGAGGGGAGCGTAAACGCGTCGTCATAGGGCGAATCGGCGCGCTTCGGAAAGGCGTGCGTCCCGGTGATGATGACGGGGATATCGCGCGACTTGAGCAGGTCGGCGCAGAGCGGCGCGTCGCGCCCGCCGACGAGGACCATCTTGAGCGCGTGCCGCTCGCAGAAGGCGATGGCCGCGGAGATCTGGTCGATGTCGCCGGCGGAGATGAAGACGGGACGCTGGCCGCTGAGAACGCCGCGCATCGCGTCGTAACGCAGGTCGGTGGGCGTCGCCGGGTCGGCGGACTTCAGCGCGACATAGGCCTTGGCCGCGCGGAAGAGGTCTTCGACCTGCTCCTGCGACCGCCGAATCTCGTCGAGTTGCTCGGATTCGGGCCGATCCATCCACCGGGCGGTGATCGGGCGCGCCTGTGGCCACTCGATCGCCAGCCCCGCGTCGGGCGCGACGGCCATCTCCTCCCACGTCCAGCCGTCCAGTCGCATCACCGAGACGCGGCCCGGCACGCGCCCGCCCTCGGGAAAGACCGCCGCCAGCAGCACGCCGTTGCTCCGCGTCACGGGGAGCAGCGTTGAGTCCGGGTTGACGGCGGTGGCGGCGCGGGCCTCGGGCGTGATGCCGCCGACCTCAGTGATGTCGTTGCTGGCGCGGACGGCGGCGATCTCGGCCAAGCCCAGTTGCGTGTTGGCGGCAACGAGTCCCGGATAGACGTGCGCGCCCTTCGCGTCAATGAAGCCCTTGCTGGCTTCCGTGTTTGCCGCAGGGATACTCGGATCGCCCTCGCCGATCTCGGTGATGATGCCTTTGTCGAAGGTGATGAAGCCCTTGGCGAAGGTCGGGCCGCTGACGGTGTGGATCGCGGCGTTGTAAATGGTGATCGGCGCGGCCTGTGGCGGAGCCTTGATGCCGAGGTCTTGGGCGGAGGCGGCGGAGGCCAGAAGGAGAGACAGACCCGTACGCAGAGTCCGCAGAGGTCTGCGCAGCGCGGCGCAAAGAGGATGATGAGGAGAAGAACACACTGTCGACACTCCTGCTGTCATATCAAAGCCCCTGAACCGTTTGCCCACTTCACAATCTCGTGACCTTCCATGCGTCCTCCGCGTGATCTCCGCGACCCCTGCGTACTCCGTCTCCGAGTCCTCCTACCGATGCTCCATTCCGCAGTCGCCGCACTGGGCCGCCTCGGGATCTTGCCCGCGGTTGAGCATCTGCATGTAATAGCGCTGCAACATGCCGGGCCTGCCCGAGGTGTCGTACGACCCGCCGCTCTCATCCGATGCTGTCGGCCGTTGCCACGGCCCGCCGAAGCCGGGGTCAGTCCGCCCACCGCCACTCGGCTCGGACCGACCGACGGCGAGGGCCTTCTGGATCAGCCGATGCCGCTGCTTCGCGATCTCGCGGCGCATCGCGGCGTCCTCTTCGAGCGAGAACATCAGCCGCCCATCGACATATGTCGCCTCGCACCGCGCGAAGGCCGAGAGCGGCGGCGACGACCAAATTGCAAAGTCGCCGTCCTTTCCCGGCTCGAGCGAGCCCACGCGATCGGCGATCGCGAGTTGCTTCGCCGGGTTCAGCGTCACGAACTTCAACGCCTCTGACGGATCGAAGCCCGGCAGGCCGTATTTGATCGCCTTGGCTGCTTCGGCGTTCAGGCGGCGGGCCAGTTCGTCCGAATCGGAGTTGAAGGAGACGGCCACGCCCTGCTCGTGCATGATCGGCCCGGCCTGGGGGATCGCGTCCTGCACCTCGACCTTGTACGCCCACCAATCCGAGAACGCGCTTGCGCCCAGCGCGTGTGTCCGCAACTCGTCGGCGACCTTATATCCTTCGAGAATGTGCTGGAACGTGCCGATTGTGAACTTGAAATCGCCGGCGACACGGCACAACATGAGAATCTCGTCTTGCCGGTAACTGTGGGCGTGTACCAGCCGCTTACCGGCAATGATCTCGGCGAGGGCTTCGAGTTCTAGGTCGCGGCGGGGAGGGAGCGACGAAGCAGACGCGGCAAAGCTGAACGAGCCGGTGTTGACCTCGGCAACCTCAACGCGTACTTCGCGCGAACCAGCAATCGGCTGCGTCTTCTCCTTCGTCGCTGCGCCGGTTGGTCGCCTCGTCGCTTCCACATACTCCCTCGCCGCCGTGAACCGGTCGCGGATCAGCGCCTCGACGCCCATCCGCGTCTGCGGATAGCGGACCGTGCTGCGATCGCCCCAGTTCGCCTGCTTCGGGTTCTCGCCCAGGGCAAACTTGATGCCCGGCATCGCGCCCTCGAAGTGCATCTCGTCCGCCGACGCCACGCCCCAGCGAATCTTGTTCACGCAGTTCTGCCCGCCGATGGCGTTGGCGCTGCCGTGCAGGTTGTTCACGGCGGTCACCCCGGACGCCAGTTGCCGATACCAACTGATCGCGTCCGGATCGGTCACGTCCTCGATCCGCACCTCGGCGGTGATCGCCTGGCCGGCCTCGTTGACGCCGCCGGAGATGCCCGTGTGGCTGTGGCAGTCGATGATCCCCGGCGCGATGTGCTTGCCCTTGGCGTCCACCTCGACTAACTCGCCCGCCACCCTCGGCGAGAGCCCCGCCCCGCCCACCGCCACGATCTTGCCGCCCTGCACCACCAGCACCCCGTTCTCGATCACCTCGTTCTTCGCGTTGCACGTCCAGATCGTCGCGTTGCGGATGACAAGCGTGCCGGGCTGCTTGGGCAGCGCCTCGCGCATGTACGGGCCGAACGGATACCCCAGTTTCTCGTGGACCTGCGCGATCCGCTCGCGCTCCTCGTCTTCGGCGGACTTTCGGGGCTGACGATCGCCATCTTCGCGCCCCGGCGCCGGAGCGCCGTCGGGCTTCGCCGGCGGCGGGTTTGCGGGAGGCTCCGCGCCTGCTTCCGGCTTGGCCGGCTCCACGTCCGCCTTGTTCGGCTCCGCGTCGTTCGCTGGGCGCTTTCGCTCCTCCTTTGGCACTTCCGTGCTCGTCGATTCCCGCGCCGCCGACCACCGATGCACGCGCCCGCCCGGCATCTGCGTGACCCCCGTCATCTTGTCCCCGATCACTGTCGCGTCGTCGATCAGCACCGCATCGATCTCGAACAGGTCCTTCCCGTCGATCGTGTAGGCCACTCGCGGCCCGCGGATCGAGACGTTCTTTGCCGACGCGCGCTTTCCGGAGCGCAGATACGTCACTTTGCCCTCGGCGACGACGAATCGCACCGCATCCTCCGCGGCCTTGTCCACGGCCTTGCCATCGACATCAACGACGACCCATGTGCCGTGCGCCGACTTGTCGGGCGCGGGCGTGATTTCGTGCCGGATGCCGTCGATCCACAGGTCGCGGACCTTGGCCCCATGGGTCTCGCCTCCCCTGCCCGCCCCGCCTCCCCGTCCGCCCCGCGCGCGCGCCGGCTCCTCGCCACGCTCCTCCGTTGGCTTCGCATCGGCTTCGGGATCGGGCTTGGGCCACGCTACGAACAGGTCCCCGTCGGCCACGATCAGGTTCGCGACCTTGCCCGCCTCGACGGTCCCGAGTTTGTCCACGGCACCCAGCAACTCCGCCGGTTGCGTCGTGAGCATGGCCAACGCCCGCTCGGGGGGCAGCCCATGCCTCAGCGCCGCGCGCAGGTTGGCGGAGAAATCCGCCCGATCCCGGAGTCTGGCTGTGGTGAGCGAGACCTTCACGCCCGCCGCATCGAGCCGGCGCGGGTTCGTCGGGGCCTGCTCCCAGGTCATGAGGTCACGGAGTTCGACGCTCTCGGCCTTGCCGATCGTCGAGACGTCGGGTGTCCGCGGATACGCCAGCGGAACGATCACCGGCAGCCCGTCCTTCTTGATCGCCTCCAGCCTGGCAAACTCAGTCCCGCACCCCAAGATCGCGGCCCGCCGCTTGAACTCGCGCGCGATCTTCGCGGCCCGCATCGCCTCGATTTCATCATTGGTTCCAAAGACATACAACGCGTCCCCCGGCGCGATCGCAGCAAGGCAACTCGCCGGCTCGCCCGCCGACTTGGCCGACGCCTGCCAGTCCGCGTCGATGAACGTCTGCCGGATCAGCGCGATCGCGCCCATCTGGCTGTCGGGGTACCCGGACCACCGCTGCACGTCAGGCGTTTCGTCGCGGCGTCGGCCCTGCCCCGGCGTGTCCACCACCTGCGTGCCGGGCTGGATCGCCTGCAGATCGAACGCGATCGATTGGTACGCCATCGGCTTGTAGACCGGCGGCCGATCCGCCGAGCGCGGCTCCAATGGCTTGGCGAGCGAGACGACGGCCGCCGATCCGCGGAAGATGCCCCCGCGCGGCGCGATCGCGCCCGCCGCGAAACCGAGTTTCCGCAGCGCCTCGCCCGATCGATCATCCACGCCAGGGCCGTCCAGCGCCGTGCGTTGCGGCGTTACGCGGGGGTTCCAGTGCGAGCCGGGCTGGTTGGCATCGGGCCGTGGAGCATCGACCTCGACATACGCGTCGATGAAGCCGGGATAGATGTGGAGGCCGGTGCAATCCCACGCTCGCGCGCCGGCAGGCGGGGGCGGTGGCACCACTTTGCCATCGCCGCGCGGCCCGGGCGACGCCTGAACAGACACGATTACGCCGTCGCGCACGACCACGGTCGCGTGTTCGAGGGTCTGGCCCGGCTTGACATGCACCGTCGCGCCGATCAGCGCGTGCCACGCGGGTTCCGCGCGCCTCGGCCCGTTGTTGGGCGGGCTGAGCGGCGAGGTCGCCGGCGGCTGCCACGCCGCGAGTGTTGCCGTTGCCACGAAAGCCACCAACGCCGACCAGAGCATGAACGTTCGCATGCGTACAGATTACCGGAACGCGGCCGCGGCACAAGTGGGCCGAACTTCGTCCGAGAATCCGCGCCATCATGCACCCGCGCTGGCATTCCCTGCGAAGAGGTTGCACCTTTCGGTAGCATTCGCGAATCCTCCATTTGTTCGGTACATCCGCGCCTCGCACGCGCGCCAATAGGCAGGAGTTGTTTCCATGAGCCGAGCCCGCCGTTTCGCTCTCCCCGCCGCCCTTGTTCTCGCTGCTGGGCTCTCGTGTTCGGCCCATGCCCAGACTCTGCACCTCAAGGCCGGTGCCATCGAGACCCGCTCGCGCCAGAGTCTTGCCCAGCGGGAGGCCGTCCTCCCCGTTGGTTCGCGGATCGTCATTCAACTCGACGGCCCGCTGACACCCGCCCGCCGCGACTCGTTCGCTCGCCTCGGTGTCAGCCTCGGGCAGTATCTCCCCGACCATGCCTATATCGCCGACGGCTCGGGGCTGAATCCCGCCACCCTCGCCAACCTCGGCTTTGTCCGTTGGGTCGGTAACTTCGAGGCCGCGTGGAAGGTCGATCCCGCGTTCGGCCGCCGCCCCTTCAACACCGCCCCGCGCCAGACGCTCGCCAGCGTCGGCGTCTCGCAGTTGGCCATCGTGCTCTTCGAGAACGAAGGCAAGGAAGTGGCGGTCACCGAGGTCCACCGCCTCGGCGGGGCCGTCCTTGCCGCCAACATGGTCGGCAAGCAGTGGTTCATCGACGCCCGCATCCCCTCGGCGAATGCCGTCGCGCTCGCCGACGTGCCCAGCGTGCAATGGATCGAGGACGCGCCCGAGGGCCGCGATCGCAACGACACCAACCGCTGGATCGTCCAGTCCAACGTCTCGGGCCTCACGCCCGTGTGGGATCGCGGGATTCACGGCGAGGGCCAAGTCGGCGGACACATCGACAGCGCCCCGCGCACCACCAGTTGCTACTTCACCGACGCCAACCCCATCGGCCCGACGCACCGCAAACTCATCGCCATGCGAGGGAGCACCACCGCCGGCTCGCACGGGACCCACACCGCCGGCACGTTCGTCGGGGACAACGCGCCCTATGGCGTGTACACCATGCACGACGGGATCGCGTTCGCCGCCAAACTCTCGTTCTCCAACAGCAGCCCGATCTTCTCGACGCCCTCGACGCTTCAGCCGCGCCTCCTCGACGCCCACAACGACGGCGCCCGCGTCCACACCAACAGTTGGGGCGACGACGGCACCGCCGCCTACACCACCTGGTGCGCCCAGATCGATCAGTTCACCTACGCCAACGAGGACAACGTCGTCGCCTTCGCCGTCACCAACACCAGCACCCTCAAGACTCCAGAAAACTCCCTGAATGTTCTCGCCGTCGGCGCCTCGCAGGACCAGCCGAACCAGGGCAACTTCTGCTCAGGCGGCGTCGGCCCGACCATCGACGGCCGGCGCAAGCCCGAGACCTTTGCGCCCGGCTGCTCCACCGTTTCCGCCAGTTCCGGCTCTGCCTGCGGGACGAACAGTTCTACCGGCACCTCGATGGCCTGCCCTGCCGTCTCGGGCGCCGCCATCCTCGCTCGACAATATTTCACCGACGGGTTCTACCCCTCGGGCTCTGCTACGCCCGGCAATGCGATCACGCCCACGGGCGCGCTCATCCGCGCCGTCGTGCTCAACTCCTCCGTGGACATGACGGGCATCGCCGGCTATCCGAGCAACGGCGAGGGCTGGGGCCGCGTCTTGCTCGATAACGCCCTCTACTTCGCCGGCGACGCGCGCGACCTCTTCGCCGCTGACGTCCGCAACGCCCAGGGCCTCGCCACCGGCGGCCTCACGTCCTATCCCATCGACGTCGTCGGCGCTTCCCAGTCGCTCGTCGTCACGCTCGTCTGGACCGCCCCCGCCGCCGCCGTCAACGCCGCCAACCCTGTCGTCAACAACCTCGACCTTGAAGTCGTCGGGCCCGGCGGCACCTACCTCGGCAACGTCTTCACCAGCGGCCAATCCGCCCCCGGCGGCACCGCCGACGTTAGAAACAACGTCGAGATGGTCCGCTTCAATGCCCCCGCCGCCGGCCCGTACACCGTCCGCGTCCGCGGCACCGCCGTCAACCAGGGCCTCCAGGGCTACGCGGTCGTGGTCACCGGCGACCTCGGCTCCGCCTGCACCTCCGCCGGAATCGCCAGCAATCCCAACTCCGCCAGCGTCGAGGCCGGCGGCTCGGTCATGCTGACCGCGTCCGCCTCGGGCACGGCCCCGATCGTCTACCAGTGGCGCTTCAACACCACCAACCTCGCCAACGGCGGCCGGTTCTCCGGCGTTGATTCACCCACGCTCACCATCAATCCCGTCAACCTCGCCGACGCCGGCAGTTACGACCTCGTCGTCACCAACGCCTGCGGCAACGCCACGAGCCAGCCCGCGACGCTCACCGTGACGTGCTACGTCAACTGCGACGGCTCGTCGGCCGCGCCGATCCTCAACGTCAACGACTTCACATGCTTCCTCAACCGCTTCGCCGCGGGGGACACCTACGCCAACTGCGACGGCTCGACGATCGCCCCCACGCTCAACGTCAACGACTTCACATGCTTCCTGAATCGCTTCGCGGCGGGATGCCCGTAAGCCCGATCACTCGGCTCGCTCATCTCCCGGCCCGATCAGGAAAAACCGCCCAACCTCGATCTCAAACCGCTCGTCCGGATCGTTCAGCGCCACCATCGTGTACGCGCCCTCCATCGTCCCCCAAGGCGTCTCCAGCGGGCAGTAACTCGCATAGGTGAACGTCTCGCCCGGCACGATCTCCGGCTGTGCCCCAACCACACCCTCGCCCTCCACCTTCCGCTCGCGGCCCTCCGCGTCCACGATCCGCCATCGCCTCCACAGCAACTTGGCCGCACGCTCCGATTCGTTCGTGATCCGAATCCGATACGCGAAGACATACTTTCCCGCGTCGGGCGCGGACTGGTCCGGCAGGTACTGCGGCGAGACCGCCACGCGGAAGCCGTTCGTCAGCGTCACTGAGCCGGTCGTGTTGGGCGCGGGATGACCCATGCACGGGCGAGTGTACCAGATGCACGCTCCATAGAATCGGCCCCATGACTGACGCCAGGCTTCGCGCGGCCCAGGAACTCCTCCTCGCCGGCAAACTCCCGCAGGCCCGTGCCGCCCTCGAGCGCGCTCTGCAGCAGGCACCGAGCAACGTCGAGGCTAACTCCCTCATGTGCTACGCGATGACGCAACTGGGCGACGGTCCGAGGGCGCTCTATTTCGCCCGCCGTGCCGCGGAACTCCGGCCGGGCGACGAACGACTGCTGAATAACCTGGCGGTCGCGCAGGTGATGATCAGCGACTACGACGCGGCGATTGTGACCTTTCACCAGGCGCTCGCTGCCAACCCGGGCCACCTGTCGGCGAAGGTGGGGATCACCAGCGCGCTGAACACGCGGCACCGGTACGCCGAGGCCGAGGCCCTCTGCCGCGACGCGCTCGCCGAGCACCCGGGGCAGATGAACCTGTCGATGCACCTGGCGGTAGCGCTGCTGAACTCCGGCCGCGCCCGCGAGGCCGTGCGCATCATGCAAGACCTCGTTCGCCGCTTCCCGGACGACCTGGTGCTCGCCAGCGGGCTGCCCCACATGATGAACTACGCCGGCGCGCTCGACCCGCGCGACGTCTTCGAGGCCCACGCGCACTACGGCCGCGCGCTCGCCGTCAAACACCCCGCGCCCCTGCCGCCTCCCAAGCCGCCCAGCGACCCGGATCGGCGGCTGCGCCTGGGCATCGTCTCCGCCGACCTTCGCGCCCACGCCGTCGGCTTCTTCGCCGAGCCCATCATCGCCAACCTCGATCGCGACCAGTTCGAGATCGTCGTCTACTCGAACACCGTCGGCGAGGACCACGTCTCGGCCCGCATCAAACCCGGCGTCTCGCTCTGGCGCAACGTCGTCCCCCAATCCGACGAGCAACTTGCGCGCACCATCCGCAGCGACCGCATCGACATCCTTCTCGACCTCTCCGGCCACACGGGCGGGCATCGGCTCGAGACCTTCCACCTCCGCCCCGCGACCGTGCAAGCCACCTACTTCGGCTATCCCAACACCACCGGCGTCGCCGCCATGGACTATCGCATCGTCGATTCCACCACCGACCCGCGCGAGCCCTGGTATGACGCGCTCGCCTCCGAGAACCTTCTCCGGCTCGACCCGCTCTTCCTCTGTTACAAGCCGCTGCCTGACGCGCCACCCGTCGCGCCGCCGCCCTCGCAGCAAGGCGACGCCGGCGGCTTCGCATTCGGCTCGTTTAACAACCTCGCCAAACTCGACGATCAGACCCTCTCGCTCTGGGCCGCGGCATTGAACGCCGTACCCGGCTCGCGGATGCTCGTCAAACACCACGGCCTGGCGCAGGCCGAGGCCCGTGAACTGACCGCGCGCCGGCTCGTCGCCGCCGGCGCGCCCGCCGATCGCCTCATTCTCGAAGGCCCCGGAGCGGGCGCGAAAGAGATGCTCGCCGCCTATTCGCGCATGGATGTCATGCTCGACAGTTTTCCGTACCACGGCACCACCACCACATGCGAGGCTCTTTTCATGGGCGTGCCGGTGGTCTGTCTCACGGGCAACTGCTGCGCCGCCCGCGTCAGCACCAGCATCCTGAGCGCCATCGGCCTGGGCGAGTTGGCCGCGGCAACGCCCGAGGATTATCCCCGCATCGCGCGCGATCTCGCCGCCGACGCCCCGAGGCTCGCCGCCCTACGAACCTCGCTGCGCGATCGCTTTCTCAACTCCCCGGCTTGCGACGGCCCGGCGTTCGCGCGACGCTTCGGTGCCGCGCTCCGCCAGATGTGGACCGACGCGTGCGCCGCTGCGGGCTCGCGCCGGTGACTCGCGGCCTCCCTTCCGCCGCGCGCCGGCAACTCGACCGCGCCATCGCACTCTCGCAGGCCGGTGACCACCGCGCGGCACGAGACGTCCTCCTCACCATCTTGCGCGCGCACACCAGCAACCCCGACGTCTGTCAGAGCCTCGCCGCCGTCTCCGCAGCGCTGGGCGACCTGCCCACCGCCCAGTTCCACCTCGAACGCCTCAGCGCACTCGATCCTGCCCGTGCTACTGACGCCCGGCTCGGCCTCGCCGCCATCCTTTATAACAACAACCGACATGGGGCGGCGGTCAATGCCTATCGCGCGACGATCACGCACGATCCGGCCTGTGCCGAGGCGCACGAGGGTCTTGCCGACTCGCTCGCCGCGCAAGGATCGCACGACCTGGCCGAGGACGCGCTTCGCGCGGGCTTGGCGGCCTTGCCGGATCATCCCGCGCTGGCCGCGGCGCTCGGCGCTGCGTTGGTAAACCAGGGGCGCGCGCATGATGCGGTCGATCTGCTCGAACGCGCGGCGCGCGCACATCCCGGGCATCCCTCGCCCGCGTCGATGCGCTGCCACGCGCTCAACTATGTGTGCGGGTCGGCGGAGGGATCGGACCCCGGCGCACGCACGGCGACGGACACGCGCATCCTGGCTGCGGGCCGCGCGTATCAGGCCGCGATCACGTCGGCGATCAACGAGAAGTTGCCCCCGCCGCCCGCGCCGAGCGATCCCGATCGCCGTCTGCGCGTCGGACTTCTCTCGCCGGACCTTCGCACCCATTCGGTGGCGTTCTTTCTCGAGCCGATCCTCGAGCATCGGCGCTCGGCGGGCGGGAAGGATGAAACGGACGGCGGATTCGAGGTCATCGCGTATTCAACCGGCGCGGCGAGCGACGAGACGACGCAGCGCCTGCGCGCGCACACGGACGGCTGGCGCGACGTGGCGACGCCGGCGAACGAGGACCTGGCGGCACACATCCGCCGCGACGCGATCGACATCCTCATCGAACTCTCGGGGCACACGACCGGGCATCGGCTCGCGGGGGTCTCGATGCGACCGGCCCCGATCCAGATCGGTTTCCTGGGGTATCCGGCGACGACGGGGCTGGACGCGGTCGATGCGCGGATCGTCGATTCGATCACTGATCCGCCCGGCGCTGAATCGCAGAGCGTTGAGCGGTTGATCCGCCTGGACCCGTGCTTCCTCGCCTATCGACCGCCGCCGGATACGCCGGAGCCGGCGCTTCCCGAGGCGGGCGGGCCGATCGTGTTTGGTTGCTTCAACGTGGCTGCGAAACTATCACCCGAGGTCTTGGCCACATGGTCGCGGGTGCTGGCGCGGATGCCGGGCTCGCGGCTCATGCTCAAAAACGCCGCGGCGACGCGGCCCGCGATCCGGGCGAGGCTCGAATCTTCCCTTTCGGCGGCGGGGATCGATGCGGCGGTGGTGGATTGGCACGGCTGGACGCCGACGATCGCCGAGCATCTGGCGTGCCATCGGCGGGTGCATGTGGCGCTCGACACGTTCCCCTACAACGGGACGACGACGACGTGCGAGGCGCTCTGGATGGGCGTGCCGGTGGTCTCGCTGTGCGGCGATCGCCACGCGGGACGGGTCGGAGCGTCGATCCTGTCGTCGGTCGGCGAGACGTCGGCGGGGAGCGAGGAGGAGTATGTGGAGACGGCCGTCGCGCTGGCGGGAGATATCGAAAGGCTCTCGGCGATGCGGCGAGGGCTGCGGGAGCGGATGCGCGAGTCGCCGCTGCTCGATCATGTGGGTGCCGCGGAGCGGTTCTGGGGGATGCTGCGGCGGATGTGGCGGGAACGAGCGGGGCGGGGAATCATAAATTAACTTAATTATTTTTATGTCTTGCTTTCCGTTCACTCCGTGGTATATTGCATATGCAGCTTGTTTGTGCTTCGGCGCGGCGGCTGGGCCGAGCGGCCAGTTGCTCGTCAAATGGCCGCCAAACGCGGGAAATCTCCATGCGGGAGCCCGTCGGCCCACAGAAGCGGAGCGATGCTCCGCGGAGGTCCACGATGAAAGTTCTTGCGGTTCTTCTTGGCGTGTTAGGTTCTGTCTGACGGATCGGTTCAGCAGGTTTCCAGCCATGATGACCCCCGGTTTCCAGGCCGCAAACAGTACCTGCCACCCGACCATTCGCCGTACGAATAATCCATCAGACAGAGCCTAGGGGGGGGGCTGGCGTCTGATCGGGTTCTGGCGCAATCGGGGTTCGCAGTGACCTGGAACAGCAGTGGCATCACAACAACAGCAAGCTACGCTCTGCCGGACGACGTTCTCTATACGCAGCTCGCTGCGGGGAACGGCTTCTCCTTCGGCCTGAAGGAGAATGGTGCGATCGACGGCGTCGGGGCAGACTTGTATAATCAGGTCTCGAACAGGCCCTCCAGCGGCACCTGGATCGCCGTCGCCGCCGGCTACGACCACGGCCTCGCGCTCAAGAACGATGGCACGCTCGCGGCCTGGGGCGACAACACCTATGGCCAAGGCGAGGTTCCCATCGACGAATACGCGCAAGCATCCGAGAATGCGCTGACCTACACCGCCATCGCCGCTGGCGAGTACTTCAATCTCGCGCTCCGCTCGGATGGCACGATCTTCGCCTGGGGACACAATCAATACGGCAAACTTGACGTGCCGAACAACACGGTCGGTGAGTATGTGGAGATCGCCGCAGGCGGGCACCACGCTGCGGCACGCAAAGGCACCGGCACCATGAAAGCGTGGGGCGGCAGCGGCTACTCGGCGAACAACTGCTCGGGTTCCTATTCCGAGTACACGCATCCCGGCTCCGTGCCCTCGTCGCTTTCCAGCACCACGTTCATCGCGATCGGCGCGGGCCACACCTTTACATTCGGGATCCGTGCCGACCGCACGGTCGTCGTGTGGGGCTGCGGCTGCGGCGTCCAAGGTACCGCCTCCTCCACCAACGGCTACTACGTCGTCGGCGCGACGAACGCGAACAAGGTCACCGGCCTCTACGCGGGCGGCCTCTCGCTGTCGCTGGACGCGTATATCACGCAATGGGGCGATATCAGCGGCTCCGGGTGCTCGACGGTGCTGAACAATCCGCCGAACACACTGCCCTCGTCCATCACCTCGGACAAGTTCGAGTCCGTCGGCAAGGGCAACTCCAACTTCCACGGAGTGGCGATCCTCAAGCCATGAACGCTCATTGGTTCAAATCGTTCGTTCGCCCGGCTCGCGCGCGCCCCCGCTCGCGAGCCGGGCTCGCTTCCGCCGCCATCGTCGTCGCCTCTCTCGGTGCGAATGCTCAATCCGGCCCGATCGTCGCGTGGGGAGATATTTTGTTCTCCGGCGACCCCCTTCCCACCGGGCTGTTTTCGCGCGTTGTGGCGGGCAATGGCCACTCCCTCGCGATGCGACCTGATGGAAGCATTGTGACTTGGGGCTACGGCGCGCCGCTGGGCGTGCCTCCGCCCGATCAGTATCTCGGGCTGGCCGCTGGGTTTGGGCACAACTGCGTTATCCGCTCCGACGGCACGCTGCTCTGCTGGGGCCTCAACGACAGCGGCCAATGCAACGCGCCGAGCGGCTCGTTCACGCGCGTCGCCGCGGGGTATCGTGCCAGCGCCGCAATTCGGAGCGACGGCACGATCGCCACATGGGGGTTCAACTCCGAGATTCCACCTCCCAGCGGCGCGTTCAAGGACATCTGGGTGGGCAAGTGGTGGTACCTCGCGCAGCGCACCGACGACTCGCTCGTCGCCTGGGGCACCGATCAGTTCGGGGTTGTCTCAACCGTTCCAACGGGGCCATTCCTGACGGCGACCGCGTCGGGAAGTTGGTTCGCCTACGCGCTCCGCTACGACGGCACTATCGTGCATTGGGGCTACAACGGCGATGGTGTGGCCAACGTGCCGGCCGGCGCCTTTGTGGCGGTGTCCGGGGGCGAGTACGGCTCGCTCGCCGTGCGTCCCAACGGCACGGTTGTGTGCTGGGGCTATGGCTGGTTCAACGAGAACACACCACCGGGAGCGCGAGTCATGTCAGCCAGCGCGGGCAGTCTCTTCGGCATCGGCATCGCCGCGTGCTACGCCAACTGCGACGGCAGCACCGCCGACCCCTTCCTCAACATCAACGACTTCGTCTGCTACCTCAACTACTTCGCCGCCGGTGAGCAATACGCCAACTGCGACGCCTCGACCACGCCGC